>VMTC01000080.1 GCA_013791765.1 Rhodoferax sp. | reverse complement strand
CTGATCAACATCATGCTGTTTGGCCAGCCCGAACTCGATGCCCTGCTAAGCGACCCACGCCTGCGCCAGGTCCGCGACCGGGTTATTCACCGCTTCGAGCTGCCTGCGCTGCTGGCCGACGAGGCCAGTGCGTACATCGATCATCGGCTGCGAGCCGCCGGCTGGCATGGCGCCCGGCTATTTTCAGCGGCAGCCTTGACACGTCTGGTCAATGCCTCTGACGGGCGTGCACGGCGCATCAATTTACTGGCCGACAAGGCCTTGCTGGCCGCCTACGCCCAAGGCGCGACCAGTGTGGAGGCGCAGCATGTCGACAGCGCGGTGCGAGAGCTGCCGCTGACCCTTGCGCCAAAAGCCAAAGCCTTGGGCTCTCGTTGGCGCCTGGCTGGCTTGAGCTTTGCCATGGCCAGCGTCATCAGCGCTGGCGTCATCGGTCTACTGGGTTGGTGGCGCATGGCTCCCACTGCAGTGGCGACACCAGCGAGTGAGCCCCAGGTCTTGGCCGCCAGGCCTGCAGTGGCGCCCGCTGCTGCACCTGCGACAGTTGCTGCACCTGCGGCAGCAGTCAAGCCCGCTGCGACGCGCGTAGCCCCAGCGCGGGTCACGGCGTCGGACCAGCGCCTTGACGCACTCCTGGCACGCACCCAGACCTTGTTGCAGCAAGCAGACTTGGGCGGCTACACCATCCAGCTGGCGGCACTGGACTCAAGCACCAGCCCGGACCGCGACTTGGGCCTAGCTACCACACAAATCGATCCAACGCAGCTCTTTGCGCGTTACAGTGTCTACCAGGGACGAACTTATTTGTCTTTGTATTCAGGTCGTTTTGAGTCGTTCCGGGCTGCCGCGTTGGCCATGAATGAGCTACCGGCAGTTTTCAAGAACAACCGTCCCATGGTGAGATCCTGGGCCAAGATCCAACAAGAACAGACACCGTGACATTTTCACCATCAAACTACAGGCTGCCCAGCCGCCCCTGCTTGACAAGCCGCCTATTGCTGAGCAGTTGCATCGGGATTTTGACCGCCTGTGCGACGCCCCCCGCGCCACCGCCAGCAAAGCAGCACCTGGTACCGGGACCGCAAGTGGCAGGCCGGGCGCCGGATTTTGCCGTGGCGCCGCCATTGCCTCCACCACCGCGCCCCAGTGTTCGCCAGGAGCTGTACAGCGTAGTCATGAACAACGTCAATGTGCAGGACCTGTTGTTCGCATTGGCGCGTGATGCCAAGCTCAATGTTGACATTCACCCAAGCATAGCGGGCACCGTCACCATGAACGTGCACGACCAAACGCTCACAGAGATTCTCGATCGGGTGGCGCGCCAGGTCGATCTGCGCTACGAGATGGAGGGCAAGAATCTCTCGATCCAGCCGGATTCACCCTACCTCAAGCACTACCGGGTGGACTACCCCAACATCCAGCGCGACGCCAAGACCAGCATCAGTACGTCGACCAACGTCGCCTCCACTGGCGGCGGGGCTGGCAGTACCGGCGGCGGTGGCGGCAGCAATGCGTCGACCTCGTCGATCGAAAACACCTCGAACAACCGTTTCTGGACCACGCTCTACGGCAACCTGGTGGACCTGCTGCGGGAGACAGACAAAGTGCTGCCGGAGGTTGCCACGGCAGCTGTGCCGCAGCCAGCGCTCAATCCTGGTAACACGGGCACGGGCACGGGCACGGGCGTCGTCGCCGCGCCAGCAGCCGCAGTTGCGCTGCCGCGCACCACATTTCGCGAGGCGGCCTCCGTTATCGCCAACCCCGAAACCGGCAACATCAGCGTGCGCGCAACCCAAAACCAGCACGCCAAGGTGCGCGAGTTTCTGGACCGGGTGCTCAGCTCAGCGCGGCGTCAGGTTTTGATTGAAGCCACTGTTGTCGAGGTTGATCTCTCCAGCCGCTACCAGCAGGGCATTGATTGGTCGCTACTGCAAACGGGCGGTGCCAACGCCGGCTCCGGCATCACGGTGCGTCCTGCGGGGGGTAGCGGCGGCCTGCAAACTGGTGGCCTGGTCAGTTCCATCGCATCGCTGAGCTTCAAACAGTTTCGCCTGTGGGATGGCGATACCGACCTGTCGGCCATGTTGAGCCTGCTGGAGTCTTTTGGCACCTTGCGCGTGCTGTCGAGTCCCAAAGTGTCGGTGCTCAACAACCAGAGCAGCGTGCTCAAGGTGGTGGACAACAAAGTCTACTTCTCGATCACGGTCACGCCGGGTACAGCCGCGTCGCTGGGCGTGGCGGCCACGCCAGCCACCTACACCACGACCATCAACACCGTGCCGATTGGTTTCCTCATGACCGTGGTGCCGCAGATCAGTGAAGCCAACGAAGTGACGCTCAACCTGCGTCCAACCATCAGCCGCATCACGGGTTATGCCACCGACCCCAACCCGGTGCTGGCGCAAAACAACCTGATCAATCGCATCCCCGAGGTTCAAACGCGCGAGATGGAATCAGTGCTGCGGGTGCAATCGGGTGACATTGCCATTTTGGGCGGCTTGATGCAAGACAGCCGCGACAACAACTCCGATGAGGTGCCGGGCCTCAATCGGGTCTCCTTCTTGGGCGACCTGTTCAAGTACCGCAACGACAGCAGCAGCAAGTCGGAGCTGGTTATTTTCCTGCGGCCAACGGTGCTGCGCGATGCCAGCCTGGACGCGGACCTGCGCGATTACCGTGCGCTCTTGCCGCAGGCCATTGACGCGGTGCGCATCAATGCGGGGCCGAGTCGAGCGCCGCTGCCGTCGCTGCGGAACTGAGCATGAGTCTGCTTCTTGACGCCCTGAACCGCGCCAGCCAGGACAAAGCCGCGGCGGCAGCCAGCGCTGAGGCCGCAGCGCCAAAACCCGGCGAGATGACATTTGATTTGCCGACGCCTGGGCCACAAGCCGCTCCCGCACCTGGACCGCATTCCCCCGCGACAGCGCCGAATGCAGCGCCCGGCAACGACTGGCCCACATTGGGGCTGGAATTGACTCCTACAAACGTCACCCCCCCGACGAAGCCACCCGCAGACCAATCCGGCGCAGCTGCCATGACAGATTCAGTTGGCTTGGGGCTGAAGTCGCCCCCCCAGCCGGAACCACCGGTGGCCGGGCCGGCACCGCTACCGACCCATCAGCCACCGAGCATGCCAGAGCGCCGCGCTGAGCCGCCGATGGCCGTACCACTGCCCAAATTCGAGCCGCCTGCAGCGCCTTTGAGCAATCGTCCGCAGCCCAAGGACGCCCCGCGCGTGGCGCAAAGTATTGTGCGAGCCAAGGCCGCAGGCCCGAAAGCGGCGCGACCTACCCGTTTGATCGCACTGCTGAGCATCGCCGTCCTGCTGGCCGCCGGGCTGGGGAGTGTTTTATTGGGATTGTGGGGCGACCCCATGAGCTGGTTCCAGAGTGCCGCGGTCACGCCGCCTGCCACCCCAGCCGTTGCCATCGCACCTGCGCTGGCACCAACAACCGCGATTGAGGCCGCACCCGCGCCCGCACTGCAGCCGCCCCCCACCGTGGCGGCCCCGACCGCGCCGCGGACACCGGCAAGGTCGTCCAATGCGCTCAGGTCGCCCGCACGGCCCCAGTCAGCGGCTGCGCCCGCCAAGACCATTGAGCCCATGCTGCAAAGCCGACGCAGCGGTGCGTCTGCGCTTGAATCAGGCTATGCGGCCTTAACCCAGGGCCGCCTGCCAGAGGCCAAACAAGCCTACGCCCAAGCATTGGCTGATAACCCGCAGGAGCGCGACGCCCTGTTGGGTTTGGCCTACATTGCCCATCAACAGGGCCGCACAGAAGAAGCCCGGTCCTACTACCAGCGCGTGTTGCGCCAAGAGCCGGGCAACCCGGTCGCACGGGCCGGTTTGTTGACCTTGAGCCCCGCTGAAGACACACGAGAGCTCGGCGCCCAATCGCGCGATGTTGCAGAGCAGAATCCCGACTCTGCGCCAGCGCAGTCGGTGTTGGGACACAGCCTGGTGCGCCAAGGTCGATTGGCGCAAGCCCAACTGGCGTTTCAGCGTGCCCACCTGCTGTCGCCGGGGGTGGCGCTGCATGCCTTCAATCTCGCGGTCGCGCTGGACCGCTTGCGCCAATACCCGGCAGCGCGCCACTACTACGAGCTGACCTTGGCGCTGTCCGCCCAATCCGGCGGCGAACGCGGCAGTGGCGTGCCATTGGCTGAGGTGCAAGAGAGGTTAGTTCAATTACAAGCCGCCACCCCGACCGAATCCCCTCATGAGCAGTAGCGCAAACATCATGGCCAACCAGCCCAGCAAGCCGCCGGTCCGGATAGGCGACAGGCTCGTCGAATTGGGCTTGATCACCCAGGATCAGCTTCGCATTGCCCTGCAGGAGCAAAAAAGTACCGGCAAACAGTTGGGTGAGGCCCTGCTGGTACTGGGCTTTGTCACTGAAGACGACATGCGCAACGCGCTGGCGGACAAACTGGGGGAGCAGGCCATCAGCCTCAAGGGCATTGTGGCCGATCCGAGTGCGCTGGCCTTGATTCCCAAGACCCTGGCCAAGCGCCATGCGCTGTTTCCGGTCAGCCTGAATCTGCTTGATAACGAACTGATCATCGCCAGTGCCGACCCGAACAACATTGTGGCGGGTGACCAGATCAACGCGCTGCTTGCCGACGGGCCGCAACCGCGCTGGCGCCTGGCCAGCAGCGCCGAGGTGCTCAGTGCGATTGAGCAGTTTTACGGCCATGAGCTGTCGATTGATGGCATCTTGCAGGAATTGGAGACTGGCACCATTGACATGGCCAGTCTGATCCAGGAATCCGAAGGCTACAGCCACCCGGTAGTGCGTCTGATTGACGCGCTGCTGGCAGACGCCACCTTGCGCGGCGCCTCGGACGTGCACTTTGAGCCTGAGACGCAGTTTCTGCGCATTCGCTACCGCATTGACGGTGTTCTGCGCCAGGTGCGCGTGCTGCACCTGCGCTATTGGTCAGCCATGGTGGTGCGCCTGAAGGTGATGGCGGGCATGAACATCGCCGAAACCCGTGCGCCCCAGGACGGCCGCATTTCGCTCACCATTTCGGGTCGGCCGGTTGATTTTCGCTCGGCCGTGCAGCCCACCATTCATGGCGAAAACTTTGTGCTGCGCATTCTGGACCGCAAGCGCGGCATCGTGGCCATCACGGGCCTGGGCTTGTCGGAGCCGCAGCTCAATTTACTGCAACTGATGCTGTCGCGGCCCGAGGGTATTTTGCTGGTCACCGGTCCCACCGGCTCGGGCAAGACCACCACGCTGTACTCCGTGCTGGGCCACCTCAACAGCGAGGCCGTCAATATCATGACGCTGGAAGACCCGGTCGAGTACCCGATGCCGGTGATTCGCCAGACCTCGCTTTCAGACGCAGTCAAGATGGATTTTGCCGAAGGCATTCGCTCCATGATGCGCCAGGACCCGGACATCATCCTGGTGGGCGAAGTGCGCGACAAGGACACCGCCGAGATGGCCTTTCGCGCCGCCATGACCGGTCATCAGGTGTTTACCACCTTGCACACCAACTCCGCCATTCGCTCCATTCCGCGCTTGATTGACCTGGGGATCAAGCCCGACGTGCTGGCCGGCAACGTCATCGGCATCATTGCGCAGCGGCTCATCCGAACGCTATGCCCGGCTTGCAAAGCGCCGCACACGCCCAGCCCGATTGAGGTGCAACTGCTCAGGCTCGCGGCGGGCGAAGCCGCCCGCATTTACCGGCCGGTCGGTTGCCCCGCCTGTGAGCAGCAGGGCTACAAAGGCCGTATGTCGATCATGGAACTGCTCAAGTTCGACGCCGATCTGGATGAACTGGTGACCCAGCGCGCCAGCCTCAAGACCATGAGCGATCACCTGCGCCAACGCGGCTTTATTTCGATGGCTGAAGATGGCATGCGCCGCGTGCGCGAGGGCTTCACCACCCTTGAGGAAATAGGCCGCGTGGTCGACCTGACGGAGCTGATCGGCTGATGGCGCTTTACCAATACCGCGCCGCCAGCGCCGAAGGCCATATCAACAAGGGCCAGATTGAGGCGCTCAATGAGTTTGATCTGGAGGCCCAGCTCAAACGCATTGACCTGCTGCTGGTATCAGCCAAAGCACTGAAGTCGCGCCAGCGCATTGTCAAAAGCATGCCAAGGCGCGAGGTCATCGATTTCTTTTTCCAGATCGAGATGCTGGTGCGTGCCGGCGTACCCCTGCTCACCGCCTTGGGTGATATGCGCGACGAGGCCGAGTCGCCGTCCAGCCGCGACCTGTCCAGCGGCTTGTTTGAGAAGATCGAAGCGGGCTCAACCTTTGGCGAAGCCGTTGCCGCTTACCCGGGTGTTTTTTCACCGACCATCGTCAGCCTGATCCGATCGGGCGAAGTCACCGGCCAACTGCCCGACGTGCTCAAGGAAATTGTGCGCTCGCTCAAGTGGCAGGACGAAATGGCCTCCACCACCAAGAAGCTCCTGATGTACCCCAGTTTCGTGCTGGTGGTCATTGGCGGCGTGGTCTTCTTCCTGATGATTTATCTGGTGCCCCAGTTGGTGGGTTTTCTCAATAACATGGGACAGGCGATACCGCTGCAAACCCGCCTGCTTATTGGCTTGTCAAGCTTCTTCGTGAACTATTGGTGGTTGATTCTGTCGGTCCCGCCGGCGCTGGTGATGCTGACTTTGTCTTTATCGGCGGCATTTCCGGCAGTGCGTTACAAGCTGCACCAAATGCAATTGAGCATTCCTTATGTGGGCCCGGTGCTCAAGAAAATGATCCTGGCGCGCTTTGCCGATACCTTTGCGCTGATGTACCGCACCGGCATTCCATTGATAGAAGGCCTGGTCTATTGCCAGGAAATATCCAGCAACGTCGTCATTCAGCAAGCCATTCGGCGAGCCCGTGAACGGGTCATCAACGGCGCGTCACTGTCAGAAAGCTTTGCCGCTGAAGCGCTGTTTCCATCGCTCGTGATTCGCATGCTCAAAGTCGGCGAGTCCACCGGTGCGCTGGACTCGGCATTAAGCAACATCAGTTATTTTTATACCCGTGATATTGACGAATCGGTCGGCAAGGTGCAGGCCATGATTGAGCCCGCGCTCACCGTCGTGATGGGGCTGATTTTGGGCTGGATCATGCTGGCCGTGCTGGGCCCAATCTACGACACCATCGCCAAGATGAAAACTTGAGCCTGCCATGAAGTTCGTGCTCCATCTCGCCCCCGCAGGGCCCCAACTCTGGAAGAGAAGCCGCGCGGGCTGGCAGGCCCATGACGGCCCCGCCGACGGACCCGTCTGGCTTGTCACGGACCTGGCCGAAGAGAGCTTTGCCGAAATCCAGATTCCCCGCATCTTCGGACGCGACCGCCAAGCCTTTATCGCCCGGCAACTGGCCAGCCGCTTCCCCGATACGCTGTTTCGCACCACGCTGCCCACCGCAGCCAGCGGCGGCTTGATGGATCGCATCGCCCCGCCGCGCCTGACGCTACTGGGTGTGGATGCGGCCCAGCGTGTGAATTCGACGCTGGACGCGCTGCCTGCACCGATTGCCGGCGTCTGGGCCACGTCCATGCTGCTCGCTCTTATGGGCATCAAGAAGGGCTTGCCCACAGAGTTGTTCGTGGTGTTTCCGGCGGCCCAGGCCTTGCGCATCGTCTTCATCAAGAACCGGGTTCCGGTCTTGAGCCGTCTGATTCCCGGCATCACCCAAGCCGCAGATCAGGCTGCGGAAATTGTTCGCACGTTGCGGCACCTGGAAAACACCCGCGTGCTGGAGCGATCCGGGCGCAAGCCTGGCGTGCTGCTGCTGGGCGACAGCGAGAGCTTGGCACCTTTGCTTGCCATCGATCAACTGCCACTGGTGGCGCCCCCAGCGCCCTGGACCAGCGCAGCACCGCTGGACTGGCGTTTTGCACTTTTTGATTTGGCACTCACCTCACCCGTGGGCCAGTTGGCACCCTTGTCTCGTCGCACCAGCTACATTGCCACGCGCCTGCGCCTGCCCGCTTATGCCGTGGCCGGCATCAGCCTGGGTCTGGCACTGTGGGCGTCGGCCGGCAACCTGCGCGAGATCATGACCAGCCATAACAGCCGCAACCAGACAGACCAGCGCACGCAGCAGCTTGAGCAACAATTGAACGAAGTGGCGCAAAAGATGGCAGGTTTTGGCGTTCCACCGGAATTGGTGCACCAGGCTGCCAAGCTGGACCGGGAAGAATTGGCATCCGCGCCGTCGCTGGCAACCCAAATGCAGCAAATCGCTCAGGTCCTTGTCCAGCGCCCTGAGTTACGGGTCAGCCAATTCGAGTGGCGCATTCTGCAGCCCGAACAAGCCGTGTGCACCCGTGGTGCACCGGCGCCAGCAGCCAGCGCCGAGATGCCCACCACCGAACCCGCCACGCCCACGCGTCAGGTCGAAATCAGCTTTGACATTAGCCTGCCCCAGAGCCAGCCCGCCAGGGCCCGTTCTCAGTCAGTGCGCAACCTGTCCGCCTTGCTGGCAAAAATCCCGGGCGTCACCCTGATCCAGGATCCCGCCAAAGCGCTGGCGCAGGCAACGCTGAGCGGTGGTGGCAGCGCGCGCCCGCAAGCCGAGCAGGCCCTGTCTTGGTGCCTGAGCCTGCCGGGCCAGCCAGCCGACGCGGCGAACGCCCTGGCGACGACCCGACCATGAAAGATCAGCTTCAGATTCTGTCCTTGGCGCGGCGCTGCCTGATGGTGCTGGCCGCTGCGCTGCTGATCGGCTTGGCACTTTATCTGGGTTCGAGCTATTTCAAGGGCCGGGGGCAAACCCAGTTAACCCAGGCGCAGCAGTCCGAAAGTGCCAACCAGGCCAGTCTGGCTGAAATGCAGTCGGATCTGGCCAATATGCAGGCCGAAATCAGTCGCTTTCAGCGCTTGCGTCAGCAGGGCATGGTGGGCACGCCCGAGCGCGAAGGCTGGGTCGAGCAATTGCTGGCCAGCCGCCAGCGCACCGGGCTGCCCGACACGCTGGTCTATACCCTGCAAGCGCCCAGGCCGCTGGCCCTGCAAGCCATGGATGCGGCTGGCAGTGAGGCCACACCTGCATCAGCCGAAGCCACCACCGAGATAATTGCCCCGGTTTTTCACGACCTCGACTTTGCCGTGCTCAGCATTCATGAAGAAGAACTGCTGGCCTTATTGCGCCACTACCAGGCGCAAGTCAAGGGGCGCTTCAGGGTCAATGCCTGCATGCTGTCAGAGCGCACCGAGACCGGCTTGACAGCGCGTTGCACGCTGCGCTTCTTTACCATGCCAGATGTTGCCCCATGAACGCCCCCGACAAACCCGACCTCCCGCTTGATTCGTCGCCGTCAAAGCCACGGGGTCGCCTGGTACCTGGGGCTTTTCCGGGATTTGTGCGGCGCTGCACCGGGCTGACAGCGATGACTGCGATGCTTGCAGCTTCAGTTTTGGCCAGTGAAGTCACTGTGCAGCCGGGCGAGCGCTTGGGCACCTTGTTCTACTCCCCCGCCGAGCGCGCAGTGATCACACGGGCACGGCAAGGGCTCGGGCAAGGGCAGGCAGAGTCGGCGGCCCCCATCAGCAGCCTGGTGACGGTCAATGGCGTGGTCAAGCGCCAAGACGGCAACAGCACCGCCTGGGTGAACGGCCAGGCCGTCCAGGACGGCCTGTCGGCCCCGCCCGCCAACCGCGTGACGAGCACCGGACGCGGCGCCAACCTGGACGGCAGGCCGGTGCGCGTCGGTGAAACGCTGGACCTCAGCACCCTGGAACGAACTGACATTGTGGCACCGGGCGCCGTGACGATCAGGCGGTCAAAATGACGCAGCAGCGGGCACTGGTTTTGATGCGTTTTTGCCCAAGGGCATCTTCGCCGGCCCCTTTGTTCACGCTTGAAAGCAGTCATGACTGAAAGCGGCTTCGATCAACTGCGCACCCGCTACCGGGCACGCACCGTGCGACGTCGTTTGACGATCGCCGTCGGTCTGCTGCTGTTGCTGGCGGGCTATGCTCTTTTGGCGGTCAGCCCGGATACGCCGTCCGACTGGGTCTTGTTCCGCGTTTTCGCCGGTTTTGCCTTGCTGTTCATCGGTTTTGGCGTTGCGGTCCTGCCCCTCCTGTCCAGGATTACCGGTGGTGACGACTGACACGGTCCCTGCGGCAGGCGAAGCGGCACGCGCGGTGTTACTGGTCGAAGACGACCCCGCGCTCAGTGCCTACCTGGCGTCAAGCCTGCGGGACGCGGGCTATGCCGTGCAAACCGCCCATGACCGCCCGCAGGCGATCAAGGTCTTGGCCGCACCCCACGCGCCTGCCCTGATGCTGCTGGACCTCGGCCTGCCACCGCACCCCAGCACCATGACCGAAGGTCTGGCGCTGCTGGACGACGCTTTGCGCCTGGCACCCGGCAGCAAGGTCATTGTGCTGACCGGGCAGGATGAAGAAGCCGCTGCGTTCCAGGCCGTACGGCGCGGCGCCTTTGACTTCTTGGTCAAGCCGGTCGCCTTGAGCACCATCTATGCTGCCTTGCGTCGGGCCGAACTGTTTGCGCGCCAGGACAGTCTTTTGAGCCAAGGCGGCGAAGCGCGCCTGCAGCTCACGGCCCGGCTCCACGATGGCCCCAAAGAGGCCGCCGCCAATGCCGAAGAGCAGTTGCTGCGCCGGGTGCTGGCCGCCACCGGCTACAACGTCGCGGAAACCGGGCGCCGGCTTGGTCTGGCGCGCGAACATGTTTACTACTACTTGAACAAATATGGCATCCAACGCCCTCAGTAGCCTGGCGCTGGTTATCGTGGTCACAGGGCTGGTATTGCTGGTCACGGGCGTCATGCTGTCGCGGCGCGCCCGGCGTTATCGCCGCCGCATGCAAGCACTGCTGAAGTTGGGCAGCCAAAACCACGAGCCCCTGGCTATTCCTGCCGCCGCCTGGCCAGTGCTGCATGAGGCAGGCTGGCGACACCTGAGCCTGGACGGCAGCTGGTTTGGCCAGCCCGTGCATATTGAACTGGGGGTAGCAAGCACGACGGCCGCACCCCGCCCATCGAGCGACCCGGAAAACACGAACCTGATGCAAGGCGAAATCACCAGCGGCAACGACGTCCGTCTGGCGCTCAAGATGACCCACAGCGCCTCCCGTGGCGGCACGCGGCTATTGGCCGAACAACTGGCACAGGTCTTTGTGCTGCTATTGGAGACCGGCTTGCGCGCACGTACCGAAGCCCTGTCGGTCGCGCTGGCCGAACGGGCTCGGCTGACCCTCTACCTGCAGCATGACATGCGTAACCTGGCCCAATGGGTGAGCTGGGTCTGCAGCGACTTTGCCGAGGGCGCCGACGCACCGGCCTTGCTTGCGGCAGCCCGGCGCCTGCAGGAGAACGCGCCCTTGGCGCAAGAGCGGGCCTACCGCCTGATCGCCGCCTTGGGAAATAGGCCCATGAGTGACAGTGCGCGTGAAATTGATTTGCGTCTGGCCATTGCCAAGGCGGCCCATCTGGCGGGCATTGAGCTCAACTTGAGCGGCCAGGCGCACGCCTGGATCGCGCGCGGCCTGCTCTCGCGCGCGCTGGACAACCTGTTTTCCAACCTGGCACCCAACTGGCGAGACGTCACCGCCGTTAAACCGACCCTGCACTTACGGAGCATCGCGGCCACGCCTGAAGCACCTGCCATGGCAGAAATCGAGTTCTTCAGCCCCTGGCCCGAACCAGGTGGGCGGATTGAAGCCGGAAAACTATTTGAACCCTTTGCCAGTGGCCGCCCCGGTGGCTTGGGGCTGGGCTTGTACCAGGCGCGCAAGAGCCTGCGCGAAGCCGGCGGCGAATTGAGCGCAGAGCCCGGCGAAACCGGTTTGAGCTTCTTGCTGCGCATGCCGGCCAGCACACCGTAAATTTTTCAGACTCCTGATCTCCCGGTCTTGCCCTACATTGCAGTCATGGGCATCAACCTTCTGTTGGGTCCGGTTCTTGTTTTCACCGAAAGGAAATTTAATGAAACATCGCAATTTGGCCCGTCAATCGGGCTTCACACTGGTTGAAATTGCCATTGTGCTGGTCATCATCGGGCTGCTGCTGGGCGGCGTGCTCAAGGGGCAGGAGATGATTGAGAATGCCAAGGTGAAGAACGGCGTCAATGACATGAATGGCGTCTCGGCGGCCTACCAGTCCTACATTGACCGCTTCCACAGATTGCCTGGCGATGACGGTGCCGCTGCCGGTGGCCTAGCCTTGCTACAGGCCCGCGGTGGCTCTTGGGCAACTATCACTGCTGCAGGCAACAATAATGGCTTGATCGCCATCGCCCAGAACCAGGTCTTCACCGGGGGTGGCGAGGGGACCGCTTTATGGCAAGCCCTCAAGGCGGCAGGATTCGTTGCTGGCAATCCGGCCGATGCAGCCGCAGCCGCACTGCCACGCAACGCCTTTAACGGACTAACTGGTGTTGGACTTGGTGTCACGCCAACGACCGGCGCGGCCAGACTATCGGTCTGCCTATCACAGGTACCAGGCAAGGCAGCGCGCGCGCTCGACACCCAGCTTGACGATGGCATAGCCAATGGCGGTGCGGTCTTGGCAACGGTCGGCGCTGTTGGGGTAAATACAAATCCCTTAGCTGCGGTTGTAGGCGGCGTCTACAACGACGACAACATCTATACCGTCTGCCGGACCCTGTAATCGGGCACTTGCCCGGACAGTGGCAGGTGCCAAGTCTGATGGGTGAACGAAGGGCAAATCACCCGCCTCGGCGGGTGTTTTTGACTCCAAAAGACTCCCTGACGAGCCGAAAGCATTAAGAGCAAAATCCAGGCATGTTCCTTTTTCCATTCAGTCGAACACTGTTTCTTACAAAGCAGTATTAAATCGGCCAACCATGAACCAGCGCAAACAGTCCTCTCGCGTGAATCACCCCACTTGGGGTCGTGCTGCGGGCTTCACTTTGGCCGAAATGGCGATCGTCGTTCTGCTAATTGGGATCATGCTCACGATGGGTTTGGGTATGTTGAATGCTCAACGTGACCAGGCGGCAATCAGTGTTACCAAACAACGCGAGGCTCTTATCCAGGAGGCCTTGGTCACCTACTTGGGCCAGAACAAAAGACTGCCGTGTCCTGACCTGGATTTTGCCGCGCCAGACGGTAGCGGAGATGATGACCGACTAACGCCGGGCAATACAACAACGCGCTGCGCCGGGGCATTTGGATTGATCCCGTTTGCAAATCTTGGCTTGACACGGGAGATGGCATTGGACGGGTGGGATAACTTCTTCTCCTACCAAGTGTCGGTAACACCAAATAACTGGACATTAACCAGCAGTTTTAACGCCGGAAGCACTGGCGGAATTATTTCCAACAGCAGGGACGCTGCCGGCGTGGTGACGCAAATTGCTGGCAATGCCGTGGCAGTGATCATTTCTCACGGTCGCAATGGCAGTGGCGCTTACACGGTAAAGGGAACTCGCAACGCGCTCCCAACTGCGGGAACGGACGAATGGGCGAACACCAACGGAAACCTTCCTGCCACCAAATGGAAACGCGAGTTCACCGACAGTGCAGCCGCAACGGGCGGGCTGTTTGACGACGTGGTGATGTCTTTGCAGCCGGGTGACCTGATTTCACCCCTGCTTCAGCGAAAGGGAGCGAAGTCTTTCGAGGAGGAGGTTGCCCAGGCGCAGCAAGATATTGAGGCAATTAAGAGCGCGCTGATTGGGTATGTGATACGCCTCAATCAATTGCCCAGGGCCGACAGTGACAACTCCGGCAAGGTGAACTGCGGCGCAGCGGGTGCTAACGATGGAAATCCGGAAGCACTTTGTCTGACCGGCAATATTCCATGGGCACTTTTGGGTGTGCCTGCCACCGACCCGTGGGGATCACGGTACAAATACAGTGTCACGAACGCGCTGACCAGTACAGTCACCAAGGCGGCATTTATTGCAGCCCCGGGAACCATCACCGTCAACACACGCAACGCAAGTGAAACAACGCTCACCACGATTGTTAATGCCCCCTTTGTGGTCTATAGCTATGGCCGTGACAATGTCGCCTACTATGTCAACGCGGCCGGCAACAACGCACTGTGCACCGCACTGGCTCCAGCCTCGCCAAGCCCACCACTGGCGCCCAATTGCCTGGGAACCCGAGAGCTAGCCAATCGAGCCGCCACCGGAGTCTTTGAGATGAAGCCAATCGTAATTCCGTCTCCTCAATCGGGTTTCTCTCCTGTCCTTGGTTTTGACGATTTAGTGGACTTTGCATCGAAAGGCACTATTGATGCCAAACTACCTTAAAGGGCTCAAGACGTCCAGGGAATCAACGAAGGGCTTCACCTTAGTCGAGGTGTCCATTGTGCTGGTCATCATCGGGTTGATTCTTGGGGGAATTCTTCAAGGGCAATCGCTGATTCGCGGCATGCAGGTCAAGGACGTGATGGCCATCATCAAGGATCTGCAAACTTCATCCCAATACTTTAGAGAACGGTATCACTACCTGCCTGGCGACTGGGTTTTTAGCGCCAACGAGATTCCAAACGTAGCGGCCGGGGGCAATGGTAATGGTCTGATTGCCGGCGCCACCGAGGTTCCCCTTGTACCCAACCACTTGGTCAATGCAGGATTTATCCATGGCGATGGCCTACAAATCCGAACTAAATACGGCAACGTGCGCATCATTTCGCGTGCCACTTCAAACGTGGCAACCTTGCCGACTTCCATCCAGAACGTCATTGAGCTGGCCAACTTGCCATGCGATGTCGCCATGGAAATTGATCTAAAAATCGATGATGGCGTTATCAACACGGGAAACGTCCGTGCATCGGTCGCAAGCTGCTTGCCTGGCGGTGCCAATGATCCAGTGCCGTTCTACGCGGTTGGCCTTTGAGTGAATCTCCCAATCGGGTCTGGCAGGACTGCCAGCCAACTGGGTCAACATCATTCGCATTCAAAACATTGACTGCGACGTGGCGCTGCAAATCGATCGCGCCGCCGACGACGGCAACGTAGCGACCGGGAATTTCCGCACCGGCACTGCCTGCGTGGGGCAAGATGAAAACATCGCTGTTCCCAATGCGGTGCTGAGATTGAGCTGACGCCGCATTCCTGAGCTGCGACGACGATGTCCTGCTTGCTCTTGATTCTGGTATTATTTTGATAGCTACACAGGCTTAATTTACGAGGGCTAGAGCCGTATTTGATCTAAATTTCACCAGGGCGCGCTCGGTAAGCCTGACCACAATTCATTGATATCCGGAAAGTTCCACTGGGCTGGATCTTCCCGCGCAGCGATTTTTTCGCGGGTGTCCGCCCTGGACAGGTCAATCAACTGCGGCGCGATGCGCATGTTGGACTTGGTCGAGAAAAAGACCTTGACGCAGGGCGTGGTCAGCGACTTCGCCGTTTGCTCCATCACCACGCCAAGGCGGCCGGACGTCAGCCGCACCAGCGAGCCGACCGGGTAGATGCCCATGCTTTTCACGAAGGCCTGAAATACATGGGGGTCAAAATGGCCCTTGGTCCACTCGGCCATCTTGCGCAGGGATTCGGCCGGGTCCCAGCCCGATTTGTACGGCCGGTTGGAGGTGATGGCGTCATAGACATCACAGACTGCGCCCATGCGCGCCCACAAGCTGATCTGATCGCCGGCCAGCTGATCCGGGTAGCCCGAACCATCCATCTTTTCATGGTGATGCAGGCCAACCTCCAGCGCAATCGGGTCCGCGTTGTCGCCGCACAGCAGCATCTTGTGCCCCTCCACCGGATGGCTTTTGATGAGGGTGAACTCGGCGTCGGTGAGCTTTCCGGGCTTGTTGAGCACGTCCACCGGCATCACGGCCTTGCCCAGATCGTGCAGCAGTCCGGCCAAGCCGGCCGAACGGGTCTGCGCTTCATCCAGGCCCAATTGTTTGGCCAAGGCCACCATCATGGCGCACACCGCCACCGAATGCATGTAGGTGTAGTCGTCGGCCGTCTTGAGTCGGGCCAGGCTGATGAGCGCACCGGGGTTGCGCGCCACCGAGTCAGATATTTCTTCGACCAGCAGTTTGGCGCCACCCACATCCACCGCGTTGCCCATGCGCGCTTCTTCAAACATGAACAGCACCGCCTGCTTGGAACGCTGACAGATCTTGGCGGCGCGTTCAAGTTCTTGCGCCGCACCGACCGGTGCGATCTGGCGTTTCCCTGCGGCCACCTGTTTGACTTCGTCGTCCACCTTGGCTTGCGACTGGGCCTCGGACACGACGGCTTCACCTGCGAGGACATCCAGGCCCTTGTCGCAATCGATCCACACTTGCGTGATGCTGCTCGCCAGAATGGCGGCAATTTCTTCGGCAGAGCTCAGGACAAAACTGCTGCGAAAAAAGGGATGCTCCATCCAGGAGCCACAGAACTCTTGCAGATGCATCCCGGGGCGAAGCTGCTGGACATTGATTTTTTTGAGCACAAACAGATCCCTGGTAACCAGAACTAAGTATAGACCTCAGCGCTCGCGCAACGGCACACCCAATTGACGCAAGTAGTTGGCGACTTCGGGCGTGAGCGCGCCACCGTCCCGTGCCTTCTCCGCCAATTCGGCGGCAGCGGCCGTTTGGCCCTGGGCTGCGAGCGAAACGGCCGCGCCCAGCATCCAGCGTGGCTCACTCGGACGAAACTTCAGAGCCATCAGATAGGCGGAGGCCGACGCTGCGTGCTGGCCGAGACGCTGTGCCGCGTTGCCTCGAATCGCCCAGATGTCAGCCACGCTTGAGAGCACCGGCTCCAGCCGGGTCAGCATCGCCAGCGCCTGACTGACCCGGCCTTCAGCCAGCTCCATGCGCGCCAGTTCGCGGGCAAGGGCAGCCACTACCGACGCAGAGCCCGATGGCGCGCCGGCTTGGCTGGCACGTTCGGCCAGCGTCAACGCTTGGTGCAACAGGTCAATGGCCGCAGAGCGCGAACCGGCGTTCCACAGTTGTTGGGCTTGCGCCAGGGCTTCCTGCGCGGCGGGTGCTCGGGCCGGGGCCTGCTGCGTGGTGGATGCGGTGGATGCGGTGGATGCGGCGGATGCGGCTGATGGGGTCGCTTGGGTCACAGCAGCCGGGGCTGGCGCTGGCACATTCGGGGCGGCCGGGGCTAAGGCCGGCGCAGCCCCGGCGCGGGCTGTGACAGCGGCCGGGGGCCGTGCCGGCGCCGTTGGACTAGGCGTGTGCTGCAGGAAGTTGTCCATCTTGAGCGAAAAATCAAGGTGGGTCGCAGCGGGCATGGGCGCAGGCACTGCGACTGCTGCAGGCAAGGTGGCGGGCACGGGGCGAGGCACAACAGCCGGCTTGGCAAGCACAGTGGGCGACGCGGTGCGCGTTGGCGACGCTGGCGGCGACGCGCCCATCACGCTGCTCGTCGCTTGCGGGGCCGCGCTTGGCGCCGCTGGCGCCACCGGTGGTGTTTTGCTGATGGCGACTTGCCCTGTGGGCGCAGCCGCCGGCTGCGGCGCAGCGCTTTGATTCAGATACAACCACGCTGCCACGCCCAGCACGGTCAGCACCATCGTCACAAGTTGCAGCGTGCGAGCGAAAGAGAACGCCTGACGCCCCGGCGGCTCAGTACGTTGAACGCTCAGGGTATGGCGCGTCAAGGCGCTGCGCGGGTCTACCCCTTGAGCCGGGTCCGAATTTGGTGCCGGGCCGCCGGTCTGGCGGCTGTCCAGGTCACGCAACATTTTGTTGATCACGCTCAAAGTGCTGCTCCCTGCTGGTCTTGCGCAATTTCCTGACCGGGCCGATATTTGCGCCAGATCAGCCAGCGCGATAACCAGGACGTCTTCGCCAGCGCGCGCACACCGGGTGTGTCGACGCCGGCCAGACGTACATGTTGCCTGTTCACGCGGTGCGTGTTCTCACCATAGGCCAGCATCAAACATTTATGCGCCAGAATATTCACCAGTCTTGGCACACCACCACTCAAGCGGGCGATGGCTTGCGCCGCCTCCGGCTCAAACACCTGGGTATCGGTGGCATCGCTCAATGCGGCCGTTGCCAGACGATGCGCCAGATAGCCGGGTACGCGGTGGGCCATCATCGGCCCGAGGTACTCGCTGAAGGTGATGCGTTGCAACAACTGACGAATCTCGGGGCGCGACAGCTTTTGATCCAGTTCAGGCTGCCCCAGCAAAACGATTTGCAGCAATTTGCGTTTTTCCGTCTCCAGATTGGACAGCAGACGAAGGCTCTCCACTGTGCGCAGGGGAATGGCCTGCGCTTCATCAATGCACACCACCACGCGATGACCCGCCTCAGCGTGTTTCAACAGGCAGTCACGCAGCGCGTTGAAAACTTTGTGGCGACCCAGCGGCGGTGACAGTTCGACACCCAACTCATGGATCAAGGCCATCAGCAGATCATCGGGCCCCATGTCGGGGTTCGGGATGTAGGCCGTCACACACTCGCCCTGGAGCGTCTTGAGCAACTGGCGGCACAGCACTGTCTTGCCGCAACCCACCTCACCAACAATCTTCAGAAAGCCTTCGCCACTGCGCAGCGCCACCAGCAGCGTGTTGAGCGCGGCCTGCGCGCCGTCATGGGCGTAGAAGAAGGCACTGTCGGGCGTGATGGAAAACGGCGCCTCACGCAGTGAAAAGTGCCGCAGATACATCACTGCATGGGAGTTTTGACTGCGCCCTCTTGCACCGTGCCGTCAATGCGGATCACGCGGGCGCGCACGATTTCAATGTCTTCCAGCGCGGCGCGGGTGCGCCGGGTCTGTGCTTCCCAGTCCTGCGCGGTGCGGATGATGGTGGGCTTGATCAGCACCACCACTTCTTTTTTGCGGCCGGTGTTGGCGCGGTTGCCAAAGATGGCCGAAAGAAAAGGCACATCGCTGGTGCCGGGCAAGCCCGAGGATTTTCGGTTGGACTCGATCTGCATCAGGCCGCCAATGGCCACAATGTTGCCGTCCTGGATACGCACCAGGGTGTCGGTCTCGTTCATGCTGCTCGACGCCAAGGGCAACACATAATTGCCCGCGCTGCCCAGATCAATCTGCTTGGCTTTTTCGGTCACGGTGGTCACCGACGGATGCACATGCAGCATGATCTTGTTACCGTCATCGATCTGGGGTGTCACATCAAGCGATATGCCGGAGAAAAACGGCGTCAAGGTGATGGACGGCATGGTCGCGGTCGCGTTGGAGTTGCTGGTCGTGCTCGTCGTCGTGCCCCCCGACACATTGGTCACAAAAAAATCTTCTGCCCCAACCTTGAGCACGGCCTTCTGGTTGTTCAGGGTCGCTATGCGCGGGCTCGAGAGTATCTGTACGTCGCCCTGCGTTTCCAGAAAACCGAGCACCGCCTGAAAGCCATCGGTGGCAAATGCCAGACCAAACAGGCCGGCGCCAGCCGCGGGCAACGAGATCGCGTCGGCCAAGAGCGACGACCCGCCGGAAAAACCGGGCAGATTGGACTGCACACCGCGTACCAGGGTATTGGTCGAGGTGATGGTGGACGCAGAACTGCTGATCGGGCTATTGGCATTGCCACCAATCACACCCATGGCACCGGTCGAGCCTCCGCCGTTCTTCAAGGCCGACCAATCGATGCCACTCTGGTAACCATCACGCAGTTCGACCTCCACAATCTTGGCCTCCAGCATCACTTGCCGCTCGACCGCTATCTGCGCCGCCTTCAGGAATTTGTCGACCTGGCGCAGTTCGTCGGGCATGGCATGCACCGCCATGATGCCGGCCTGCGGGCTGGTGACCACGCTGCGCCCGGGCCCTGCGCCCACCAAGCCTTTGACAGCGCCCGACAGTTCTGCCCAAAAATCAGTTTTGGACGTCGTGGTGACGCGGCTGCCTTCGCCTTGCTGGCTGCTCGCCGTGGGCTGCGTGGAGCCGGATGTCGTTCCACCCGATGTGCTGGCCTGCAGCGCCGCCCCTGGCGAGACCCGCAAGTCGCTGCTACCAACCCGCTGTGAATGCGGGTAATTGATTGTAAAAATCCTGGTCTGCAGCGCTGGCCCATAGACGGTGATGCGTCGGCCGTCCATCTTGAAGTCGTAACCGTAGACATCACGAATCGCCTCTAAGGCCTCCAGCACGGTCACGCCGCGCAGCGTAACCGACAAGGTGCCGGCCACATCGGGATGCATCATCATGCTGTAGCGCGTGTCGGCCACGATCGCCAAAAACACCTCGCGCGCCTGGGCGTTGTTGACCAGCAAGTCCAACCGTGGCTCCGGTGCCAAGGCCACCGGTGGCGGCGCCGGCTCGGCCAGGGCGTCACTGATGCGCGCGGGCACAAACACCGGCTTGGGCAGCGCGGCCAGGTCGGCACGAATCGTGTCGCCCACGTTGGGCATGCGCAAGGGCCGCTCAGCCGCGCAGCCCGCCAGCAAGCTCACGCCCAGCGCCAGACACAAGCTTGACAAGGCCGCTGCGGGCGCACAAGCGGGCGGGCCTGGTCGGGTGGGTTGAAAAATAGTCATCATGGGTCGGCTTTTCTAGATAGGGCTCAGGGTCGAACATCAAGGGCAGGAGCGACGCCAGGCGATGGGGTGCGGGGCTGAGTGCGCGACTTGCGTGCGTTGGCAGCAGGCACGGAGACCGCATGGCGTTCAATGCCTCAAAGAAGGGCAGTTTGCGCAGCACACCGCCTTCGCGCAGCCAGAGCTCGGTCTCGGTGGTAGGCTCGATTCGCGCCAGGACAAATTTTTCACCGGTTGCGTACAGACGCGTGCCCACCGCCAGGTACCTGTGCCCATTGCGCACAATCACAGTGGTGGCGTTTGAGTCGAAGCTGAGCGAGCGCGCAGCACTGGGTGCACTGGGTGCGCTGGACACGCCCGCATCAAGCGGTGGCTGCGTCGGGTCGCGCAGGCTCTGGGCGCCGGCCACGCCAAGCGCCGCAGCAAGCAGCGGGCCAATCAGGCAGAACAGCGCACGCTTCATGGTTGCACCCCCAGCAAGAACAATTGAAGCGTCAGCTGCGGCGGCAAAGTGTCGCTCTTGAGCGTCATTGAGCCCCAACGCACCTGCGGCATCGAGTTTTCAAGCGTCTGAACGTATTGCGTCAAATCCGGGTAAGCACCCGCCACCGTCAGTTCAATGCCTTGACGCGTCAAGCTCAATGGCAGCGCGGGCGCGTTGGCAACTTGCCCCGGCTCGACCTTCACAATTTCAGGCGGCATGGCCGCCGTGTGCACCAAGGTCAAACCAGGGTGGCGGCGCAGCAAATGGCCCAATGCCTGCGCCAGCGGGGTGGCCCGCGCGGTGTCGGGCAGCGCCTCTTTGATGCTGAGGTTGACGGACTCCAACTCGGTGTTGAGGGCCGCGATTTCAGCGCGCGTGGCCTGACCGGCATCAACGGGCTGGGCCAGCGCTTTCAACTCTTCACGCGCTCGCTGCAACTCGGCACTTTGCTTCTCAAAGCGCTGCGTCAATTGCCTGTGCGCCACTTGCGCGGGCGACAGCCACAGCACATCGGCCAAAGCCATGCAAGCGGCAATGATGGCCAGAAACAGGAACACCCGCTCTCGCAGACTCAAGGCATTGATGCGCCCAGACTGCAGGCCCCACCAATTCTTCCACCACAGCTTCATGGTTTGACCCCCGCGACAAGACCGGGCTTGCCCAGTGCACTGACCAGGGTAAATGACCACATTGGCCGCGCCGTGGCAGCCGTAGCCGGGGTTGCGGCAGACCCTGCGGGCGTTGGTGTGCCGCCCAGGGCTTTCAGCGCGGCAGCGCTGGCTTGCTCCACCTTGACGGTAGACAACTGCTGCCCTTGCAGCAGCGCACTGGCTGCCAAACGGCTGACCCAGTCATTGAGGGCAGCGGGCTCCAGCGTAAAGCCGGATAACGTGAGTTGATGCTCATCGGCCATCAGGTCGGTGACCCAGACCTGTGCAGGAATGCTGCGCGCCACCAGCAGCAATCGCGCCGCATGACCCCAACCGGGGCGAAACAAACCGCGTTGCAGCGCGTCCATCAGGCTCTGGCGCTGCTGCAAATCGAGCTTGTAACCCTGCAACTGCTGCGCCAGGGCAGCTTCAAGCGGGGCGCTACTGACCTTGCCCTGGGCAATGGCGGCCTGCAAGCTCGCCAACTCTTGCGCCTGGGTTGCCAGCGTCAGCCTGAACCCGTCGCTGGCGCTGTTGAGACTCCAGACCCAGTAAGCACACAGCCCGCCGCCCAGCAGCACAAAAACCGCCAGGGCCTGCGCCATGGTTTGCGCCGAAAAGTAACGCTTTTGCGTCAGCAGAATCGGAGTGCAAAGGTTGATTTGTTGGGGCATGAGGAAGTTGGCGTGGCAATGGGCGATTGGCAGGCGTTGTTCTGATCGTAATAGGAATGAGATTGACGCGACTCAGAGCTTGCGGCTCTCGGTGCGCAGCAAGACGCCCAGCAGAGGCAGACACAGCGCCTGAACATCGCTTGGCGCCCCTTCACAACCTGGGAACAAGGCACGCACGTCCAGCGCAATCACCGGCTGCCCCAATTGATCAGCCAGCCACTGCGCCAACTCATCGCTGCGCTCACCGGCATAAAGGCGCAGGCCATGCAGCGGCATGGCTCGTCCAAGTGCGGTCCCACACATCGAGCGAACGCTGCACTTCCACCAAGAAACGTTGCACCGGTGCCTCATGCGCGGTGGCGACCGACACGGATGAGAGCGCCGCTGCCGACGCGCCCGAATAGTCCTGGCTATAGGCACCGGCCTGCCCGGCGTGCTCGGGCACGTAGTCCTGCACCGGGGTGAAGGCATCCACCTCGGTGGCAACCATGCCTGCAATCGGCGGGCGCCAGGAGGCTTCAAAGAAGCCCTCGGGCAGGTCAAAACTGCGCGAGTAAAACAACTCTTCATTGGCGCTGATGGTGAGTACCGCCTCTTGCCCGTTGACCACCAGCAGCGACGCGTTGACCTGGTCTGCCTGCCCATCGCGCGCGGCCAGGGCATTTTGCAAATTGCGCTGGGCAGTTTCCTGAATGTCGATCACCGACACCGCCCAATGCATCGCGTCGCCCAGCGCCAGCACCGAGCGCACCACTGCATTGGCGGCAGCCACCACAAACAGATGGCTCTTGCCTTTTTGCTGCGCATCCCCGACCCGCATCACATCCAGCGTGACATCGTCGACATGGCTGTTGATCATGTCCCGTATCTGATACCGGGCCGCCGCGCGCAGCTCTTCCGGTGGCACAGCCGGGGTGTCGATTTGCAACAACTGGTATTGCTCGGGCCGCAGCATGATGCACGCCTCAAAACCCTTCAGGCCCAGGCCCTGCAGCCGGTGCACAAAGGCGTCCATGCTGTCCGCGCCCTGGCGCGCCACACCCAATTTGAGTACTTGATAAATGCCGTCCTGACGCGCGCGCGCCAGCACATAGGCCAGGGTCTGGCCCGACCAAGAAACGACCAGTTGGTCACCCGAACTCTTGCGCTGCCAGGGCCAGCGCATGGTCAGGCGCGCTTGTGCCGCAGAGGCTTTGTCATGATGGGCTGAAATTCAAACATAGGTCAAGAATACACGAAGCTATTTCACTTAGAAATTAATAGCTACTAAGTCAATATGGACGTGGGCTAGAGGTAAAAATCATGTAAATTTTCAACAATTTCAATAGTTTTCCCGGCGGTAGATCAAGGGGCTCTTGAAGACGCCGAAAGTGGCGCGGGCTTTGGGATTGCCAAGCGCGCCGGTCCAGTTGTATTGCAGCCAGGGCGCATTGACGGTGCTGGCAAGACCTGAATTCCCTGTGCCCGCGTTGGCGGTGGTGCAGGTGCTGCCGACGGCAGTCGCAGCGAGATTCAGGCTCAGATCGGCCCAGCCAGCGTTGTTGACACCCGGCGCACTCAAAGTCACCGTGTAATTGGGGCTCACACCGGCGACCGTGGCGGCTGACTCGCAAGCTGCCAGGTTGTTGGGGCGGGTGGCGCTACCGGCCGGAGAGCTCCACGCGAACTGGTTAGCTTGAAGACTGGTGCAGGTGTCCAGCGTGTTCTTCTGCCAGTTGCCGTTCCAGTACTGGAGCGTCAGCGGAACCGGCAGAGCCAGGTACTCCGAGCCATAGGCGTTTTGCAGCTGAACCCGACCATAGCGAATTTTGCTCGTGTTGGTCTCCTGTGCAGCGGGCAGGCCAATTAAGGTGCTGCCATCGGGGTCCGCCAATGCCGCTTTGAGCTTGAACAGGTCATAGGCGCCGTCTGGTGCGCCCAGCTTGCTGAACGCAAAGGTGTTATTGATCTGGAACAGCCCGGCACTCCACGACGCGGTGCTGGGCATGGCCGGGAACACGGGGCTGCCCAGGCGGGTCACGGCCACTGGCGTGCCCCCGTTGTCGCCGCTGATGGTGACGGGCGCAAGATTGGTGTAGCCCGTGGTGTAACGGCTCACCACGGGGTCTGAGGCGGAGGCAGTGGCCCCGGTAGACGCATGCGCTTTCAAGGTCAAGGCAACGCCCAGCGCATCCTGGTCCATATAGGTCATGCCACCGGGCCCGCAGGCGGGCGTCAGGGTACCCACGAATGAATAGTGACTGGGATGCCAGCGCCCCATGGTGGCAGACGCTGCACTGCCGATGTTGCAGCCGTATTTGCCGCCAGTCAGCGTGTTGGCAGTGCTATCTGCCACACAATCGCCAATTTGGTCCACAACGGTGAAGCCGCTGTCCAGCACGGCATCGGCCAGCAACTTGATGTTGCCAACGTCCAGGTACTTGAACACGGCGCCGCTGGCCTTGGTGCCGTTACCCGCCGAGAATGCGCCGGACAAGGTACCCGCGGCAATCGCGGCGTTGGCATGATCCTGGACTTGGGTGGTATTGAGTACGGGCGTGCCCGTGTAGCCGCTAGCCACCCCGCTGGCCGCGTCCAGCGTGAAGTCCGCACCCGCGACTGCTTTGGGATCTCCCGTGAGCGTGGCATTGCTCAAGACCGGCGCAGTCACTGTCAATTGTGGGGGGCGCACCGCAAAGCTGTCCGATGAACAACCGACGATGCTCGGTGACTGATTGGCATCCGTCACACGGCAACGTAAATCGGCATAGGCATTGCCCACTGTCATCGCGGCAGTGCTCTTGCGCCCCAGTTCGGTCGGTTGATTGACCTTGCTAAAGGTCAGCGTCTGGCTGACGGCCGGGCTGATCGCCGCGCGCGCCGAACACGCCGTGGCCCCTGATCCTTCCACCAGTTCCACTGTGACGCTTTTGTCAGCATCGGAGGCGTAAGCCGCTTCTACCGCATCGGCGATGCCATCGCTGTCTGCATCCTTGAGTGCGACCACATCGACGCTGAACGCGGTACCGGCCAATTTGGTATAGAGGTGCCCGCTCAAGGCGGCTGCGCCACTCTCCATGCAGTTGAAACCGAACGGCTTGGCGCACACGAAGGTGCGGCTCACATCGCAGGCCCCACCCGGAAATGTGAAGTCATCGGCAACGCAAGTGGCGGCGGTACCGGTGTACTCAGTGATGCCGCCCGATCCCACGTTGATGTTCAGCGCCTCGGACAAGTTGTGGCTCAATCCAAAGGTGACACTGCTCTCGCCGGAAAATGTATAGCTCGCGCTACCGGTGCCCACGCCAATCGCCGTGAGCGAATTGATCGCGCCGCCCGCCACGTTCGACCAGGTGCCCCGCCCCAAATCGGTCGCCAGATTCAGGGATGTGCCCGCCAGCGAAAACAAGGCATGGTCCGCATCATGCGCCTCGATGGTGATGCTGGCGGGGGAACTGCAGTTCGAGACCGCTCCATCGTGAACAATATGAAAATGATCCAGCGTGGTGCAAGTCGGCCGCGTCAGATTCATGTCGGCCATCACCTGGGGCGCACTAATCTCGATCGGATAAACATAGACCTCGTCGATGATGCCGTCCGCGCCGTTGCCGGTTCCATTGGCTGGCGTGACGCCAGAGGTCCTGTTATCACCGATATGGATCGTGTTCAGCGCGGGCAAGCTGCCATTGGTGGTGCCGCGCGAGGGGTCCCCGTTTTGTAACACGCCATCAAGGAATATCTGCACAGTGGTCTGATTGGTGCCAACACGCACACTCCAGGCGACGCCGATGTGGTGCCAGGTGTTGGCGGCAAAATTTTTAGAAGGGCTGTTGGCCGTCACTGAATTGCCCGCACTGTCGGTCACCACAAAACGCAAGGCACCAGTACTGCGTTTCATCAGAAAAAATGGCCTATTTGCGACTGCACTGGCGTCAAAAAGCATGGTGTCAGCGGTGTCCCACTTTTTGTTGGCGTAGTACCAGAAGTCAAGCGCTCCCACATTGCCCGGCACGATGGGCGTTGCCACTGCGTGAATGGTGCTATTCGACGTATTGTTGGTAAAACTGCCGCCGCGACACAGCTTGCCATCCGGGACGTTGGCAGCGGCACCCACGCGCGATGCGTCCAAATTATTGCCTGACGTGTCCTTCACCTGCCCCGTCGTGCCGGTCCAGGCACTTTCGTCAAAACGATACTCGGCCATCTTGGTCGCCAACTGATTGGCCGGATACCAGAGGATGGCGGTGCCATTCGTGGTGTCGATGAACTGCTGGTTGTACGAATATTGGGTGTAGTCGCTCTGGCTTAACTGCACGCCGACAGTGGCGTTGCTGCCATTACTGGAGCCTGAGGTGTATTGGTAGCGAAAATTACCATTCAGACCAGCCGAACTCTCATACAAGTTAACCTGGAAGTTGTAACGCGTGGTTGTGTTATATAACTTCACGTTGACCCAGGAAATGACAAAACGCCGATTGGGTGCGGCACCGAGCAATTCGTATTTGACTGAGGCGCCTGATGTGCTATTCGCTGTACCCGCAACAATGTCAATCCAATAGGCAAACATGGTGTTGACTGGCGCGGCTGTTGGACAGCCCGCGTAAGTCCCATCCGCAGGAGCTGGCAAGGACTGGGACGTATAGTCGCGATGAAAGCCCGACACATCGTTCCCGAGGGCCAAAACGCCATTGGAATACACCCGCACCCCGCTGTAATTCACCCCCCCAAAGGTAAAAGAAAAACCGGACGGAAACACAACGTCCGCCCAATCATCGTCGCCATTGGGATAGCCAGTGCAAGCAGGAGAAGTACCGGACGTATGCCAAGTTACGGTGGAAGCTGAGCCCGAGGGCGTGTCGTAGGCAAACACGTCGTTGCGATAGGCATAAGTTTGAGCGTGGAGGCTTTGTCCGGCCATGAGGCAAGCCCAGAGCGCAAGAAAGCGCGCCAGCAGTCGGATCCATTGGTCCCACTGGCGCGGAAGATGCGGCCAAAGTTTATTCATGAATGCCCCTTCATATTCATTCCGCGCGAATTCAATTTATTGCTCCAGCGCTGCCGATACGCTGCGCTCAACGAATCCCACACTGCCGACAGCGCCCGAAGAAGCCACTGCGGTGAGTTGGAATATGTAGACCGTCGCCGCACCCTCTGTAAAGCTCGACACCGCGCAGGAGACAGTCAAGCCAAAGCCATCCACAGAAGCCGGTGGCGTCGTCGCCCAGCAAGCGGTCGCGCCTGCGGGCAGACTGGCAATCGCCCATTCCAATCCGGCCCGCGCCGCCCAATAAGCGCGCGAGCCTTGCACGTCGCGGGCGGAATTGAGCTGCTGCGTATTCGAAAAGCTCACCATGAACGCACCAAACGCAGCCAGCACCACCACCAGAAATACGGCGGCAATGGCGGCAAAGCCTTTCTGAGGACAACGCTTAACTGTAATGCGCATTTTCAAAAAATCGATGAAGGAAGACTCATGACAGTAGCTCCGGGGAGCGACACGCAGGTGTCAAGTTGATTGCCAAGGCGATCAACTTCTTGTCGAAGGTATAAAGCGCCTCACAACCTTCTGCCGCGGCAAGGTGCACAGCATCAGCGACTGTCAGGGGCACAAAACAAGCATTCGCTTCGATCAGTTGAGTGGCTTGAGCCGCCTGCAGCTTGTCATCGTTGATTAAAACGCGAACAAGAATGTTGGTATCAAGCGCAATCACTTGGTGTCTTCCGCGAATCTGGCTACATCCATATCCTCAATCGAGATGCGCGCCCCGGTATAGCCAGCCGCACCGACGAGTGAAGCAATGGAAACTTTTTTTCTCACAGCAGGTTTTTCTGCATCGCTCTCCAACGGCCACATGATGATTTCCACGCGCTGGTGTTGAACCTCAGGCGGAACCTGGAAAAACGCAGGCATGTTTTCTACTATCTGCCGAATGGGCTGCATGTTTTACTCCTCGATCTATCCGAAAATGATAGAAAAAATTCATGACGCATTGTCTATGTTGGCTTGATCCTTGCGCCGCCACAGCCGTGAAAAATCAAAGTCAATGCTGCATTTGGACAGGTCGAAGCGGTGCGTCTCAGCGCTGAAATCACCGACCTTGCGATAGTCACCATCGATCAGCCGATACACCTTGGCCTTGTGCGACTGGGGATAAACCAGCACGTAATGGCCCACACCTTCATCGCGGTAAAGCTGGAACTTGATGACTTCATCACGCCGGGCAGCGCGGGCATCATGGCCCGAGACAATCTCGAAGATCAGATCAGGCGCGCGCGTGAGACGGTCGTTTTGCGGCTGGTAGCCAATCACCAGCACATCCGGGCGCACAACGGTGTCTTGCGAAAACTCGACATCAATCTCATACAGCGCCTGGCAGTGCGGGCAGTCTTCAAGCCCATCGCCGAGCTGAAGTGCAATCTGCATGGCCACCGATTGATGTGCAAACGCGGGTGACGGTGACATGGCATACGCCACGCCATCAATCAGTTCCCAGTCGCCCTCCCACTGACGGTAGTCGTCAACCGTGTAATGTTCGATTTCAAGGCGATTTCTCATGTCATTTCTCCTTGGGGCGTGACCGGTGAACGGGTACCTGATTTGCCCTGCATCGCCCATTAAACCGCAAAGACCAGGCTGCGCTCATGGCGTGTTGTTCACGTGTACTTCGTGGTAAATGCTGACGCTCTCACCTGAACTGGAGAAGGTCAGCTGCAACTGCACCAGGCCGTTGCGGATATCGGCTGCGCTGTAGGCAAAGTTGCAGGTCGCTTCATTCGCAATGAGGGGTGTTGTGCCCACCGTGGGCGCTGGGCAGGACGGGCTGTAGGCGTAGTTGGCATTGCGGTACAGCTTGCCGCCGCTGCACAAGTAAGCGACTATTTTTTCATCGCCCGGGATCACATGAAAGCGCTTGCTGCCTGATTCCAGTGGAAACTTGGTGCTGTTGCCGACCATTTTCAACTCGGTTTCAGTGGCAGCGAACGCACTGACATTAACGCCGGTGAGCACCGCCGTGTTGTCACCCGCGTAGGCGTCCGAGCCAACAATGCCCAGGTTGTAGACGGCCACCACATCGCTGGGCTTGATTTGCTGATCTGTAGGCAAAGCCGAGTTCAGGCCCAGCATGTTGAAGCTCAGGTCTGCCGCGTCGAACTTCAAACTGGTTTCATCTCCTGCCGCTATGTCTTGTGCTCGGTAGCGCCCACCGGTGCGGGTGGGAATGAACTCAATGCAAGATGTTCCAGACAGGCGGATGCTGTTGGGCAAGGCTTTGCGGATGTCGCGCGCCATGCGCCGTACCGTGGTGTCCGCAACGTCGGCAATGCCGCTGCGCCGGGCGGTGTCAAAGTAGGCGTCGATCGGGCTTTTCATGAACACGGCCACCGTGGCGCCAATCACGCCCATGATGACGATCACCATGATCAGTTCAACCAGGGTGAAGCCACGTTGGCGGTGGTGAGTGCGCATCCTCATTCGCCTCCCCGGCAGACCAGCGCGCAGGCGCGGCAGGCATTGATCAAGCTCTGGTCAAAGCTCACCATCACCAGGCCCAATCGCTGTGCAATCGCCAGATGAAGTGCATCGGGCGTGCGCAAACCCGGCGCAGGCAAGGACTCACACAAACCGGCGGCATTGACAAAATCTTCTCGCAGTACATCGACGACCGTCAGCCGCGATGCCACCAGTTCATGAAACCAACGCCGCGCCGCGCTGGCAGTGGCCTCAGTGACCTGAGCACTGCGCAACTTGAACGCGACGGCACTTGAAAATTCAGCCAGCGTCCAGTGGCTGACCCATACATCTGCCTCCAACACCATTTGATGGCGAGCTGCTTGCGTGCCGGCTTCACTGAAAAAAAGGGGGATCAACACCGAGGTGTCGAAATAAGCGGCCATCAATAGCTATCTTGGGAGCGCATGCTGACAACGCTGTGGTCGGGCGTGGCGACCTGGGCGTCAACAAAGGCAGCAAGCGCATCGAAATCAAAGGGCGCACGGGCGACGTGCGCCGGTTCGGGTATCAGCCGCGCAATGGCGCGCCCGCGTCGGGAAATTTTCAGTTCTTGCCCCTTTTCAACGACTGAGAGAATCTCTGAAAAATGGGCCTTGGCATCTGCGACCGAAACACTTCGCATGGATAAACCTCCTGTGATATGACTATTTAAGTCTAAATTAAATGCCTAAAATAGTCATCTAAACGCTAATAGTTGCTGCGGTAGCCAGTCATGGTGATCTCATTGTCCCCGCCAGTCACTGTCACCGTGACCTTCTTGACAGCAATGGCGCCAAGTGTTGCGGGCGCGACAACAATGGCCACGCTATAGCTACCCAGCGTGGCGGGCCAGTCGGTAAACAGCGCCTTGGTTTTGCCGTTGTAGTCTTCCACATCGTCCATGGTGTCGCGGGTGGTCTCGCCGCTGACGCCATCGGGGTCCTGGTATTCCTTCTGAACGATTTCTTCCAGAATCGAATCCGCCAGCGCCATCGCCTGCTTGCGCACCATCGGGTCGGCGCTGGATTTGACGACGTTGGTTGACACCGCAAGTATGCCCGCCAGCCCTGCGCCCACCACCACGATGAAGATGATGAGTTCGATCAGGGTGAAGCCGCGTGCGTCGGCTCTGCGGTGCGGCTTAGTCATGCACATAGCCCGTGGCGGCTTCGACCGTGATGGTGCTGGAAACCGTGGCGATCTGGATGGTCGTGCTGGTGCTAAATGGCGCGCGCGCGCTGCTGACCGGTTGACCCAGTCCGTTAAAAATAAGGCTGGTGGCGCTGCTGTAAGCCACGCCGCTCTTGGCTGCGACCTTGGCGGGGCTTTCACCTTTAGGCCCCGTGAGGTTGACATTGCAGACCACCGCCGCGGGCGCGTTGGGAGGACTCTCCATCGTCAATGTCAGCGTGTTGGGGGTGGCGGTGGTATCAAATGTGGCGCACACCATGCGCCGCTGCGCAATCGCCGCTTTCTGCGCGTAGCGCAGATAGGCCAGTGTTTCATCATGAAAACCGCGCGCGTACACATCGCTTGAGTTGAACAGGCGCGGCGCGGCAAACACCGCCAGCACCCCGAGCAGCACCAGCACCATGATCAGCTCAATCAGCGTGAAACCACGCTGACGCGCGCCAACGCAGGCTGCCCAAGGCCTGGCTGCTGACGGAGTTGGCGGTAGCTTCATGACGGTCAAAGGCTTGTTACCACTATATATTTAATAGCTAATTGTGCAATATACACGAGGGCTAGAGGGCTAAAAGGCTTAAATAACAGATGAAAACCGAGGTAACTTCATCGCCTCGATCCTTTCGCCTTGGCCCGTCCCACAATCTTGAAGTGTTGGGGACAGAGCTTGTTCGCTTCGCGTAACTGCGGTCTGTCCCACAATGTTTCAGAATGGCATCTTCGGCATGCCTTTCATGCCGCCCATGCGCTTCATCATTTTCATCATGCCCCCGCCCTTCATTTTCTTCATCATGTCCTGCATTTGCTCAAACTCCTTGAGCATGCGGTTTACCTCTTGCACATGCACGCCTGCACCGGCGGCAATGCGGCGCTTGCGCGTGGCCTTGATGAGCTCGGGCTTGCGCCGCTCCAGCGGCGTCATGCTGTGGATGATGCCTTGTTTTCTCTGAATATCCTTTTCCACCTTGCCCATGTCCATTTGACCGGCTTTGGCAGACATGGCCGCGGGCAGTTTGTCCATCAGGCTGGACAGCCCGCCCATCTGCTTCATTTGTTGAATCTGGGCCAGAAAGTCATTTAAATCAAAGCCACCGCCGCTTTTGACCTTGGCCGCGAGCTTTTGCGCTGCTGCCATATCAACGCCGGAGGTGACCTGCTCGACCAGCGCCAGGATGTCGCCCATGCCCAAAATGCGCCCGGCATGGCGCTCGGCGTCAAACACCTCCAGGCCGTCGAGCTTTTCGCTGGTGCCTGCAAATTTGATGGGGGCACCGGTAACCTGGCGCACCGACAGCGCCGCGCCGCCACGTGAGTCACCGTCAAGCTTGGTGAGGATGATGCCGGTCAGAGGTAGCGCCTCCTTGAAGGCGCGGGCGGTGTTGACCGCGTCCTGACCCTGCATGGCATCGACCACAAACAAGGTTTCTACCGGGTTCAGGGCGGCGTGCAGCGCCTTGATTTCCTGCATCAAAGCTTCGTCAATGGCCAGGCGACCGGCGGTATCGACCAGCAACACGTCAAAGAAATGCTTGCGCGCATAGTCGAGCGCGGCCAGGGCAATGTCCACTGGCTTCTGATCTGGCGAGCTCGGGAACCACTCCGCGCCGGCCTGGGCCGTCACCACTTTCAACTGTTCAATCGCCGCGGGGCGGTAGACGTCGCCCGAGACCGTCAGCACCTTCTTCTTGCGCTTCTCGATCAGGTGCTTGGCCAGCTTGGCGGTGGTGGTGGTCTTGCCGGCGCCCTGCAGGCCTGCCATCAGGATGACCGCCGGCGGTTGTGCTGCCAGATTGATGTCGCTGACTCCCTCGCCCATGGTGGCCGACAGCTCCCGATTGACGATGCTGACCAGCGCCTGACCCGGCGAGAGCGAGCCCAGCACGTCCTGGCCCAGCGCCTTTGTCCGGACGCGGGCAATGAAGTCGCGCACCACGGGCAAGGCAACGTCGGCCTCCAGCAGGGCCATGCGCACTTCACGCAGCATGTCGGTCACATTGGCTTCGGTGATGCGCGCCTGGCCTCGAATTTCCTTGACGAGGCGCGAGAGTTTGTCGGAGAGAGCGGAGGCCATATGGGGTATTCCGGTAGACGGAACCTAGGTTGGGGGCCGCTGAACAAGGGCCCGATGCAAAACGCTAAACTGTAGCCATGATTTTAGCCAGTGCTTCCCCGTTGAGTGTTACTTTGGCAATTGGTGCCGCCGTGGCCTATGGCGTGTCCGCCGTGGGTGCGGCCCGGCTGGGCAGCACCACCGCACGGGCGGCCGTGCGGCTGGGCTGGTTGTTGCATGGTCTGGTGCTTCTCTGGAGCATGTTTGGCGAGGCTCCGCGCTTTGGTTTTGCACCGGCTTTATCCGTCACTGCCTGGCTGGTGGCGGCCGTTTATGCAGTTGAGAGCCGTCTTTACCCCTTGTTGCAAACGCGTTGGGCCCTGTCGGCGCTGGGCGCTGTCGTGGTCCTGTTGGCACTTTTTTTTCCGGGCAGCCAGTTGCCGGCCAGTGCCTCGCCCTGGGTGCCGCTGCATAGGATACTTGGCATCGCGTCCTATGGCCTGTTCGGAGCTGCCGTGGTGCACGCCTGGTTCATGACCCGCACCGAAGAGCGCATTCGCCTGGCTACTGACACCGGGCTGGGCATGCCGCTGCTGACCATGGAGCGCCTGACCTTCCGCTTTGTGGGTGCCGGCTTCTTGCTGCTCTCGGCCACCTTGCTGTTGGGCCTGGTGTTTGGCAACCTGTTTTATGACTCTGCGACCCCTCTCAAATTCAACCACAAGACGGCGTTTTCAGTGTTGTCCTGGCTGACCTTTGCCGTTTTGCTGATTGGGCGGGCACGCTTTGGCTGGCGCGGTCGGCAGGCGGTGCGGGTCTTGTACATCGGCACCGCCTGGCTGCTGCTGGCCTATGTGGGCACGCGTTTTGTCCTTGAAGTTGTGCTGGGGCGCACCACATGATCAGGCTTTTGCTTATCCTGGCGGTGGCGTTGGTTGGCGTTTGGCTCTGGCGCTCGCGTCGGGAATCAGACCCCCGGCTGCATCGTGAGAATAAAAAGGTGGAGCCACCGCCACTGGACATGCTGCGCTGTACGCTGTGCTGCGTTCATTTTCCGTCGGCTGATGGTGTTCAAGGCAAAAAGGGTTGGTACTGTAGCGCGGACCATCTGCATCGCGCGGAGCCTTGAGTGAAGCCGCCGCCAGACGCGCCCTCCTGGTTTGGTCCATCACTGCTTGAGCCGAGCCTGGAACAGGTAGACAAGCCCGAAGAGTTTGAGCGGCTCTGGCGCGGCTTCATGACCGCACGCGCCACGCTCGGTGCAGTGTTATTGTCACTGCAGGGCACTATCCTTTTGCTGGGGACCGCCCAGGACAGCACCTTGCTGCTGATTTGCAGCGGCTATTTTGTCGCTGCAATGGGGGTTCGCCTGCTGGCGCACCCGCGCCAGCTGGGCCGCACCTTTGACCTCCAGTGGCTCAGCACAATTGGCGTTGACATGCTCGCCTTCAGCGCTTTGCAGTTGGTGCAAGGCAGCAGCATCAACTACGCACCCTTGTTCGCCCTGCCGATTCTGATGGCTTCCATTTTGGGCTCTCTGCTGGTGGCGATGGGAACGGCCGCAGGCGTGACCTTGTTGTTGTTTGCTTATGCAACCTGGATGTCAATCCAGGGCCCCGGAGACATAACCGCTCATTTTTTGCAGGCCGCGCTGACCGGCGCCGGCTGTTTTGTGATTTCATTTCTGGCCAGCCAGATTGCAAGCCGCCTAGTCAACGTCGAATTGCGGGCGCAACGCAGCCAGTTGGCCGCACAGGTACAACGCCGCGTCAACGAACTGGTGATTGAGTCCTTGACCGAAGGTATCCTGGTGGTAGACCAGCGCGGCATCGTGCGCGCCGCCAACCCTGCCGCGTGGTCGATGCTGGGGTTCGCGGGCACACCAGGGGCCAACGCTTTCAATCTCAACGCGATGATCGAATGGCAAGGCCTGGTGGATTTAATGAAAAACAGCTTTGCCGGGAATTCGCTCGGGCCTGCCGACGTCACCATTCACCCCACCGGGCAAGGCCCCAGACGCATCCAGGTACGCACCCAATTGACCGCCGCTCAAGCGGGAGACGACGAGCGGCTGTGTGTGATGTTTCTCCAGGATCAGCGCGAGATGCAAGCGCGGATGCGCACAGAAAAGCTGGCCAGTATGGGCCGTCTGTCGACCGCGGTTGCCCATGAAATACGCAATCCGCTGGCGGCCATCGCGCAGGCCAATGCGCTGCTCGATGAAGACCTGGTCGACCCCAGACACAAGCAGCTGACCCGAATGGTGCAGCAAAACGCCAAGCGGCTGGACAAAATTGTCGAAGACATCCTCGATGTCTCGCGAGTGCAGCGACTGGAAAGCGGCCAGGCAGCGGCGGCGCTGGACTTGAATGAATCGGTTGAGAGAATTTGCCGTGACTGGCAAAGCCAGACCGCCAGCGAGCACCAGCTGAGCGTCCAACTGCCCCCCGGCTTGATCGAAGTAACATTCGAGCCGGAACACCTGCGCCGGATTCTGGTGAACTTGCTGGACAATGCCCGGCGCTACGCCAGTCATCAGCTGAACGCGATTCAGGTGCTGATCAAGCCAATGACCCTCGAGCACTGCGCCTTGAGCGTCTGGAGCGATGGTCAGCCGATGGATCAATCTGTGGAGCGACATTTGTTTGAGCCTTTTTTTTCTTCGGAGAGCCGCTCCAGCGGTCTGGGCCTTTATATTTGCCGGGAGTTATGCGAGGGGCACGGCGCCGCCATCGGCTACAGCCGGGTCCGGCGCAACATGGCCGGCAAGCAGGTGGATGGCAACGAGTTTTTGGTGACCTTGCGAACCCACACAGCCATGGATTGCAGCCAGTCGGCGGGCCAACACACCTGACACGCCATGGCATCGAACACCCCACTGAGCAGCGCCCGGATTCTGGTCGTCGATGACGAACCCGATTTGCGCACGCTGTATGAGCTGACCCTGTTGCGCGAAGGTTACCGGGTGGAGGCAGCCGCTAACCTGGCTCAAGCCCTGCAACAGATAGGCGAGCAGCACTTTGACGTCGTGATCACCGATATGCGCCTGCCCGACGGGCTTGGAATGGCGCTGATCGAGCAACTGCGGGCACAGCAGCGACCGGAGCGCTGCGTCGTCATCACGGCCTATGGCTCGGCAGAAAATGCCGTCGAGGCGCTCAAGGCGGGCGCTTTTGACTATTTGACCAAACCGGTCGATCTCAAACAGTTTCGCGCTGTTATCGCCTCTGCAGTGCAAGCTCCGGCGGCACCGGCAAGCTTGGTCAATCGACCCGGCTCAACACACATCCAAAACAGCGAGGCCGTGATGCAGCGGCTGGTCGGTGAATCAGAGAGCATGCAGCGAGTCAAGGAGCGCATCCTCAAGGTGGCACGCAGCATGGCACCGGTTTTGGTGCATGGTGAGTCGGGCACCGGCAAGGAACTGGTGGCGCGCGCCATCCATGCCCACAGTCACCGCACCGGCAGTGCCTGGGTCGCGGTCAATTGCAGCGCGATCCCCGAGAGCCTGCTTGAGGCCGAGTTTTTTGGTTCCAAAAAAGGCGCTTATACCGGCTCGACCCAAGACCGCGAAGGCTTCTTCCAGGCCGCAAGCGGTGGCACTTTGTTTCTGGACGAAATTGGCGACCTGCCCCTGCCGATGCAGTCCAAGCTGCTGCGCGCCATTCAGGAGCGCTGCGTGCGCCCGATCGGCTCACCCCAGGAAGAACCGGTCGACGTGCGAATCATCAGCGCCACGCACAAAGACCTGCGCCTGGAAGTGTTGGCGGGGCGCTTTCGGCAGGATTTGTATTACCGCCTCGATGTGATCGAAATTGAAATTACACCCTTGCGCGAGCGCCGGGAGGACTTGCCAGCGTTGTGCCAGGCGCTCTTGCGCCGGATTGCGTCTGAGGCGGGCATTGCGGTGCCAACACTCTCAGCCGCAGGCTTGGCGCAACTCTGCCAAAACCCGCTATTCGGTAATGTGCGCGAGTTGGAGAATCTGCTGCAGCGCGCTGTGGCCCTGCGTGATGGCGACGAACTTCCGCTGGAGCTCGCCGTGCGCCAAGCGTCAACGCAGGAATCGTCTTCCCCAGACAGCCCGCCGGCAATACAGGACGACGACGAACAGGCTTCCCTCCCAAGCGACCTGCAAGGTCATCTTGACAACCAGGAGCGCGACATACTGATCCAAGCCCTGCGTGAAACCGGGTTCAATCGCACCGCCGCTGCGGCCCGACTCGGCTTGAGTCTGCGTCAAATACGGTATCGCATCGCCAGGTTGCATATTGATTTGCCGCAAGGCGGTGAACTGTCCGATGAGTCCCTGTAAAGAAGGTAACGACACGCGGCTGTGGCGCGCAGGTTGGTACCAGTTTGCCGCACCAGTGGCGTCGCCCAATTTCGGCCCCCGGCCCGCCCAAGCCGAGATTGACCTGATCGTGCTGCATTGCATCAGCCTGCCGCCCGGCCAATATGGTGGCGACGAGGTGCAGCGCCTGTTCACCAACCAGCTCGACTGGAACGCGCACCCTTACTTCAAAAGCATTGAGGGCATGGAAGTATCCTCCCACTTCTACATTCGCCGCCAGGGGGAATTGCAGCAATTTGTCAGTTGCGACCAGCGCGCCTGGCATGCCGGCGCGTCCAGTTACCGGGGCCGCAGCAACTGCAATGACAATTCCATTGGCATCGAGCTTGAGGGGGTTGACGACGGCCCCTTCGATGAGCGTCAGTATGAAACGCTGACGAGCCTGTGTGCGGCCCTCCTGCAACACTACCCCATCACGCGAGTTGCAGGCCACGAACACATCGCACCAGGTCGAAAAACCGACCCGGGCAGCGGCTTCGATTGGCCGCTGCTGCAGCAGGCACTGGGCTTG
>VMTC01000002.1 GCA_013791765.1 Rhodoferax sp. | reverse complement strand
GGGGCACTTGCAGGGCTGGGCGTTGCTGGCGGTCTGAGTCTGACGCTTGTCGCCGGCGGGCGACAAGCGTCGCCAGTTGTCACCCGATTTAGCTCACCGCATCTGCGGATTGGCGCGTCAACATCGCCAAGGTCTCGGCGATGGTCTTGCGCAGTTCCCGGCGGTCACAAATGAGGTCGATCGCGCCTTTGGTCTGTAAAAATTCGGCGCGCTGAAAGCCTTCGGGCAGCGTCACGCGCATGGTGGATTCAATCACGCGCGGGCCGGCAAAGCCGATCAGGGCTTTGGGTTCTGCAATTACCACGTCGCCAAGGAAGGCAAAGCCGGCGCTCACGCCGCCCATGGTGGGGTCGGTCAGCACGCTGATGAACGGCAAACCCTTCTTGGCCAAATGAGTCAACGACGCGTTGGTTTTGGCCATTTGCATCAGGCTCAGCAGCCCTTCCTGCATGCGCGCGCCGCCGGTCGACGAGAAACAGACAAAGGGCACTTTTTGTTCGATCGCGGTATGCACGCCGCGCACAAAGCGCTCGCCCACCACCGAGCCCATGCTGCCGCCCATGAATTCGAATTCAAAGCAGGCCGCCACCACGCCAATACCCATCACGGCGCCGCCAATGACCACCAGTGCGTCTGTCTCGCCGGTGTGTTCCAGCGCTTCTTTGAGGCGCTCCGGGTACTTGCGGCTGTCCTTGAACTTGAGGGCATCGACCGGCAGCACCTCCTGGCCGATTTCATAGCGGCCTTCATTGTCCAGAAAGACATTGAGCCGGGCGCGCGCGCCAATGCGGTGGTGGTGGCTACAGCTGGGGCAGACGTTCTGGTTTTGTTCCAGGTCGGTTTTGTACAGCACGTTGTCGCAACTCGGGCATTTGATCCACAGGCCCGTGGGCACGCTGCGCCGGTCAGCTGGGTTGGTTTGCTGAATTTTTGGGGGAAGTAGTTTTTCGAGCCAGCTCATGGCGTTTCTCCGCTAATCAGAAATGTAAAAGCCAAACGGCATGCAGTGGATTATGAATCCAGCGCGGTCCGGATTTCACGCAGGAATTTTTGTGCCACCGGGGCCACTTGGTCCCTCGGCTGTGCATCAATCAACTCGATGATTCTGCTGCCGATCACGACCGCATCAGCCACCTGCCCGATGGTACGGGCGGTGGCCGCGTCACGAATGCCAAAACCGACGCCGACCGGCACGTTCACATGGGCCCGAATGCGCGGCAGCATTGCCTCGACGGCGCCCGTGTCGAGCGCGCCGGACCCGGTGACGCCCTTGAGCGAGACGTAGTAGACATAGCCGCTGGCCACCCGCGCGACTTGCTGCATGCGCTCGTCGGTACTGGTGGGGGCGAGTAAAAAAATCAGGTCCATCCCCGCACTTTTGAGCTCGGCGGCAAAGCCTTCGCACTCTTCAGGCGGGTAATCAACGATCAGCACGCCGTCAACACCGGCAGCCGCTGCGTCCAGCACGAAAGCGCTCTTGCCGTCCCCCCGGTCGTGTTTCTGGTTGTAGCGCTCCACCGGGTTTGCGTAGCCCATCAGCACCACCGGCGTGCTGTTGTCCTGCTGTCGGAAGCTGCGCACCATAGCGAGCACCTGCACCATGCCAATGCCAGCGGCCAGTGCTTTGTCGCCGGCTTTCTGGATCACCGGGCCATCGGCACTGGGGTCAGAAAAGGGCACGCCCAGTTCAATCACATCAGCGCCACCCGCGACAAATGCGTGCATCAACTCAGGCGTGACATCGGCAAACGGGAAGCCCGCCGTGACATAGGGAATCAGCGCCTTGCGCCCCTGTGCCTTGAGCGCGGCAAAGGTGCTGGCGATGCGGCTCATTGGGATGCTCCTGAAAAAATAGCTGCTTGTGCAGTCTGCACAAGGGATGCAGGCTGTTTTTTTAGTGAATTTCCCTTGACCGACTGCCCGGTGCAACTGGGGCGGCAGAAAAAATCGGCGTTGGAGAGATCGGCCACGGTGCCGATGTCCTTGTCACCGCGACCGGACAAATTCACCAGAATCGACTGGTCCGGGCGCATGGTTTTGGCCAGCTTCATGGCGTAAGCCAGCGCGTGACTCGATTCGAGCGCTGGAATGATGCCTTCGGTGCGGCACAGATAGTGGAAGGCGGCGAGCGCCTCGCTGTCGGTGATGCCCACGTATTCGGCGCGGCCAATGTCTTTCAGAAAGGCGTGTTCCGGGCCCACGCCGGGGTAGTCCAGGCCAGCGCTGATGCTGTGGGTCTCGGTGACCTGGCCGTTGTCGTCTTGCAGCACATAGGTGCGGTTGCCATGCAGCACACCCGGGCTGCCGCGTTGCAGAGAGGCCGAGTGTTTGCCGCTGTCCATGCCTTCGCCCGCCGCCTCGACACCGATCAGACGCGTGGCTCCATGTGCAATGTAGGGATGAAAGATGCCCATGGCGTTGGAGCCACCGCCGACACAGGCCGTGACCACATCCGGCTGGGCATTGGTGCAGCCTGCGGCTTGCAGCATTTCAGGCATTTGCACCAGGCATTCCTTACCGATCACGCTCTGAAAATCGCGCACCATCATCGGGTACGGGTGCGGCCCGGCGACGGTTCCAATAATGTAGAAGGTGTTGTCCACGTTGGCCACCCAATCGCGCATGGCCTCGTTCAGGGCATCTTTGAGGGTGCGGCTGCCGCTCTCGACCGGCACCACCGTGGCGCCGAGCAGATTCATGCGGTACACATTGGGGCTTTGGCGCTTGACGTCTTCGCTGCCCATGTAGACCACGCATTCCAGCCCGTAGCGGGCGCAGATGGTGGCGGTGGCCACGCCATGCTGGCCGGCGCCGGTTTCGGCAATCACGCGCGGCTTGCCCATGCGTTGGGCCAGCATCGCCTGGCCGATGGTGTTGTTGATCTTGTGGGCGCCGGTATGGTTCAGGTCTTCGCGTTTGAGAAAAATCTGCGCGCCGCCTTGTTCGCGGCTCATGCGTGCGGCGTGGTAAACGGGAGAGGGGCGACCGACAAAGTGCTTGAGTTCGTACTCGAATTCGGCCACAAAGGCGGGGTCGAACTGGTACTTGGCGTAGGCCGCTTTGAGCTCGTTGATGGCATGCGTCAGCGTCTCGGACACAAAGCTGCCGCCGAAAATGCCGAAGTGGCCACGTGGGTCGGGTTGTTGGTATTGATACATCGTTTTCTAATCAGTTGGGGACAGAGCTGGTTCTTAAAAATGTTGAGGACAGAGCTGGTTCGTTTCACGTAACTGCGGTCTGTCCCGCAAAACTTCAGGATTCGGTCTGTCCCGCAAGGTATTCGAATTGCTTGTCGGCGGCGCGAACGGCGGCGACAAACTGGTTGATCTTCTCAAAGTCTTTGATGCCCTTGTTGCCGGGGCCGGACACTTCCACCCCCGAGCTGACATCGACCGCGAGCGATTTACAGCGCGGGCGTACCTGCAGAATGCCTGCGGTGACGTTGGCAGCGCTCAGCCCACCACTCAAGACGAGGTGAGCGTTGACGTTTGGAGGCAGCAGTGACCAATTGAATGTTTGACCGCCACCGCCGTAGCCCGGTACATGGGCGTCGAGCAAAATGGCCTGGGCCTGAGAGTAATCAAGCGCGAATTTTACGAGATCGAAGCCACCACCAGTGTCACCCAGCGGAATGCGCGCCGCACGCACATAGGGCCGCGCGCCCGATTGGGCTGCCTGCCAACACTGTTCCGGTGTCTCTTCACCATGAAATTGGGCTGTAGCCCCCGCCGTGCTTGCGTAGGCAGCTATGATATTTTCAGTCGTCTCATTGACAAACAACAGTACGGGTGTGACAAAAGGCGGCAGTCGCCGCGCCAGTTCAGCTGCCCGCTTTGGTGTGACATAGCGCGGGCTCCTGGCATAGAGCACAAAGCCGATGGCATCCGCACCGGCCGCCACGGCAGCGTCGACGTCCTGTTCTCGCGTGAGGCCGCAGATCTTGATCCGGGTGCGCTGGGTAGTAGGTGGGGCAGTGGTCATGGCAATGCATCAAAGGCGGGCGTGCGGTCCGGCAAACCCCAATGGGGGGCATAACAGGGCCCGAGAAAGTACAGTCCGTCGGGTGAAAATGTCGGTGCGGCGGCATCTCGGTCGCGCTCAAGAAGGACGTGCCTGACCCATTGCGGGGTTTGCTTGCCCTGACCCACCGTCACCAGGCAGCCCATGATGTTGCGAATCATGTGGTGCAGAAAGGCGTTGGCTTCAAATTCAAAGCGCCAGTAGGAACCCCGTTTTGAGATGTCGATGCGCCGCAGCGTTTTGATCGGCGACAGCGCCTGGCAGGCCGACGCCCGAAACGAGCTGAAGTCCTGTTCGCCGAGCAGGTGTTTGACGGCCTGTTGCATCGCGCCCAAGTCCAGTGGTTTGAAGACCCAGCCGACACGCCCCACGTCCACGCTGGGGCGAACCGGGGATTCCATCACGATGTAGGCATAGCGACGCGAGATCGCATTGGCACGGCAATGAAACTCGAGGGGCACCACCTGCGCCCATTCCACGGCAATGTCGCGCGGCAGCAAGGCATTGGTGCCGCGCACCCAGGATGAGGTGGCGCGCTCAAGCAACGTATCGAAATGGACCACCTGCATCAGACCATGGACGCCAGCGTCGGTGCGGCCCGCACACAGTGTCGAAACTCGCTGGGCGGTGAACTTGCCCAAGGCCAGTTCGAGCTTGTCCTGCACCGTTTGGCGGGACAACTGGCTCTGCCATCCTTGGTAGGCCTGCCCGTTATAGCTGATGCCCAGTGCCAGTCTCACAGTGGATTCATCGCGCGGTTCCCAGCGACTGCTCTGTGGCGAAGGCAGATCAGAGGTTGCTCAGCGCGCGCTGCGCCTTGATCTTCATGTCGCCGGAGGCTTCAGAGATCACTTCTTCAATCAGCGCGCGTGCACCGTCTTCGTCGCCGATCGCCCGGAACTCTTCCGCCAGTGCCAGTTTGGTGACCAGCGGGTCCTCATACTCGTCGGCAATCGGGCTTGCAGCGCTATCCGTTGGTGCTTCGTCCCCCAAGTCCAGCGACAACGAGCCCAGGTCAAACTCAAGCATGCCCAGATCAGGAGCGGCAGGGGCCGCCCGGTCAGTGTCGGCCAAGGGCAGCGGACTGGTGAAGCCAAAACTGTTGGCGGCTTGCAACTTCAAGTCCTCGCTTTCGGTCAGTTGCTGGCGCCCGATATCGTTTGCCTGATCCCGGTCGGGTAAGGTGAATTCGATTTCATCGAGGGCACCATCTTTTTCAGCTGCCACTGGCACCACCAAGGGCGCAGTGGCTTCGTCCATGCCGAAGTCCAGATCCAGCGTCGGGGGTAAGTCGAGTGCTTGCAGACTGACAGTGGGTTCGGTGGAGCTTGATTTAGCCTCGCTGATGGCGCTGACGGGTTCTTCGTCCAGCGAAAAATCGAGGTCTAGATCAAGGTCGACCGCCGCGCCAGGCGGCGGGGCAATGACTTGTGTTGCCATGGGGTCCATACCACCCGCAAGGTGGCCGGCCTGGTCGAGCTCCATGGGTCTGGACGGTGTGCCATCGGGGTTGTTGGGCTGGCCGCCGGGTTGGTACAGGGCATTGGCCGGATCAATGCTCAGACCCAGCAGGCAAACACGGTCCCATTCTGCGCCTACACCCTTGGTTACCCGAAAGGCCTGGGTAGCAACGTTCTCAAAGCCTTTGGTGTCATGGCGTTTAGCGAAAATTTCAAGTAACTTCTGATGAATCGCAAGGCGTCCGGGGTTGCTGGCCAGGGCGTCTTTCAAGATTTCCTCAGCCTGCAAATCACGTCCGTAGGCAAGGTAGACATCAGCTTCAGCGACGGGGTCAACATCGTCCACTGCATCAAGCTGGCTCGGCGAGTAAACCATGGAGGAGCCTGTGGCCCCATTGTCGCTGGTGTCAACATTTTCGCCACCACTGGCACCAAAGAAGGAATCGGGCTGCAAATGACTGTCCAGGAAAGAGCTGTCAGCCGAGGAGGCTTTTTTCCGCTGCCTCGCACGGTAGAGCCCAAATCCAAGCAGCAGGGCGATCAGGCCAAGGGCGCCGGAGACGGCCAGAGGGCTTTCTGATAGATCATCTATCAGACTCGGCTCGGGCAGAGAAACGGGTGGCGTGGCTGCAGCAACTGGCGTGGGTGTCGATGCTGCTGCCAAGGGGCTAGGCAGCGGCGCGGTAAGCACGGCAACTTGCGCTGCAGAAGCGGCAGCGCTAACTACTGGTGCTGCGGGGGCGCCGGGCGCAGCGCTGGGTTCGGCACCCACTGCGGCAGATGCCGGCTGAGCCGACGTTACGGCACTCGACGCCGCACCCAATTTGCCAAGGTCGCTGATGTTCTTGGCGATTTCAGCGGCCCGGTCAGCTGCCTCCTTGGCGTTGCGCTCTTGGGCAAGTTGGGCTTCCTTGGAAACGCCTTGAACTGCGCCCTTTGAAAGAGTCAATTTGTCAGGCGCTGCGGTGAGAGGTTTTTTGTCCTCGACCTGAGCCTGCACCGCGCCACTGGCCTTGCGGTCTGCGCTTGCAACTTGGGCGCTGGGTGCGGCGCCCGCCAGCCTTCTTCGGAAGTCGTTGAAATCCTTGCTTTGGGCAACGATGATCTGGCTGGCCTGTGCCGCTGGCGTAGCTTGGGCTTGCTCTGCGCTGGGGATATTCACGACCGATCCGGCCTTGACGCGATTGACGTTGTCGCCTATGAAGGCTTGCGGGTTGGCGCGTAGCAAAGCCACCAACATTTGGTCGAGGGAGACATTGGCTGGTTTGGCAGCAATTGCTATTTTGCTGGCGGTGTCCCCGAGCTTGACCGTCACCGAGCTGGCTCGTGCGTCTGGCGCCCTCACTGGGCTGGTGGGGGGGGGTGTCGGTTGGACTCTGCGTTGAACTGGCTCAGGCGCGGGCCTTGCGGGAATTGCTGTTGGCGCTGAAGGCGCGGGCACAACTGGAGCAGCCCGATTGGCCGGCGTTGGGGCTGGCACTTGCGCCGGAGCTTGTGCAGGAACCTGCGGCGAGGTTGGTGCGGTGCTTGCCGCTTGCCGCAAACTGGGAGGGTCAAACAGCAGGGTGTAGTCGCGCACGATGCGCCCGGTCGCCCAATTGGCCACCAGAATCATGTCCACGAAAGGGTCATTGATGGCCCGGTCACTGCTCAAGCGGATGTAGGCTCGCCCATCGGCGCGCCGCTGAAGCGTGGCTTGCAGGCTCGACATGGCAGGGTTGTAGTCGAGTCCGGCAGTGCGGAAGGATTCTGGCGACGCAACCGATGCTTTGAGCGAAGCGGCCTCTTCGGAGCTGATTTCCGGAACTTCAATTTCCGCACGCAAAGGCTCCCCGAGCGCCGATTGAACCGAGATTCGACCCAGTGACAGTGCTGCTGCATTCGATCCCCAAAGGCCGAAAAGTGCAGCAGCCGCAACTGCCACGGCAGTCTGCTGCCAGCGATGTGACTTAGAAATCAATTTGTAGACTCCGGTGTTCGGGCGGCTGAAAAATTTGTCTTCATGATGCGAACAAATGCATCGGTGCTCAGAGCTTCAAAAGCACCATAGCATTATTGCCTTGGCCTGACAAGCCAGGACCGCTGTTAACTTTGAATCGTTGGCAGGCAAGATGAGCACTGCTTGATTCTATGTTGCCGATCGACCACGACCGAGCCCCTTCACCGCTAGGGCAAACCCTTGGGCCGTCTTCGACAACTGCCTAAGCAGCCAGCAAAATGCGCAGCATGCGGCGCAGCGGTTCTGCGGCGCCCCACAACAACTGGTCCCCAATGGTGAATGCTCCCACGTACTGCGGTCCCATCGCGAGTTTGCGGATGCGCCCAACCGGGATGTCCAGCGTGCCGGTGACGGCCACCGGCGTGAGCTGTTGCACCGTGGCCTCGCGCGTGTTGGGCACGACCTTGACCCATTCGTTATCGGCTGCAATCAGGGCCTCAATGTCAGCGCTGGGAATATCCTTGTTGAGCTTGAATGTGAGTGCCTGGCTGTGGCAACGCATGGCGCCCACGCGCACGCAAAAGCCATCCACCGGTGTCTCGGTGGTCCCAAAAGCAGCACCCTGACCCAGTATCTTGTTGGCTTCGGCGCCGCCTTTCCACTCTTCGCGGGACATACCCCAACCGGGCTCATCCGATTGCTTGCCAAGTCCCAAGTCCTTGTCGATCCAGGGGATCAGGCTGCCACCCAGTGGAACACCAAAATTGGCGGTTTCCGCCGGGCTCAGGGCTTGTTGTCTGGCCAGAACCTTGCGGTCAATTTCCAGGATGGCTGATTTGGGATCGTCCAGCAGGCTCTTGACTTCGGCGTTGAGCGTACCGAACTGTGTCAACAATTCACGCATATGCTGCGCGCCGCCACCAGATGCGGCCTGGTAGGTCATGCTGGTCATCCACTCGACCAAGCCCGCCTTATATAGCGCACCGACACCCATCAACATGCAACTGACGGTGCAATTGCCACCAATCCAGTTGTTGCCGCCTTTGGCCAGTGCATTCTTGATGACGTTCAGGTTGACCGGGTCCAGGATAATGACAGCGTCATCCTTCATGCGCAGGGTGGATGCAGCATCGATCCAGTGGCCGCTCCAGCCGGCCGCACGCAGTTTGGGAAACACCTCGGTGGTGTAGTCACCTCCCTGGGCGCTGATGATGATGTCGCATTTCTGCAGCGCTTCAATGTCAAAAGCGTCTTTCAGAGTGCTTTCGTTCTTGGCCAGCGCCGGGGCTTGGCCACCTGCATTCGAGGTTGAAAAGAAGACCGGCTCGATCAGATCGAAATCGCCTTCGGTCTGCATGCGGTCGATCAACACCGAACCGACCATGCCACGCCAACCAACCAGACCCACCAGATTGCCAATTTTCATCATCTTGCCCATTTAGAGTTGAATTAAAAACATCAGAACACTTCACCCAGACTGCATCACCTTAGGAGGCGCTCTGCACGGGTCATTACAAAGCCTTGACCACTGCGGCGCCCATCTCATGCGTGCTGACTCGCCTGGTGCCTTCGCTGTAAATGTCTGCGGTGCGCAAGCCCAGAGCCAGCACTTTTTTGACAGCGGCTTCAATGCGCTGGGCGGCGGCTTCCTGATTCAGGCTGAAGCGCAGCATCATGGCCGCGCTCAGGATGGTGGCCAGCGGGTTGGCGATGCCCTTGCCTGCGATGTCGGGTGCGCTGCCGTGGCTGGGCTCATACAGGCCCTGGTTGCTTGAATTCAGGGAAGCCGAGGGGAGCATGCCAATCGAACCGGTCAGCATCGCAGCTTCATCGCTCAGAATGTCGCCAAACAGGTTGCCAGTGACCACCACATCAAATTTCTTGGGCGCACGCACCAGTTGCATGGCGGCGTTGTCCACGTACATGTGGTCAAGCTCGACATCAGGGTATTGTTGGCCTACTTCGCTAACCACGTCGCGCCAGAATTGAAAAGTCTCCAGCACGTTGGCTTTGTCGATGCTGGTGACACGCTTGCCGCGTTTGCGCGCCGCTTGAAATGCCACATGGGCAATGCGCTCAATTTCGGGGCGACTGTATCGCATGGTGTCAAAAGCTTCTTCAGCGCCAGGGAAGTGCCCGTCGGTGGCGACACGCCGACCGCGTGGTTGGCCAAAGTAGATGTCACCAGTCAACTCGCGAATGATCAGGATGTCCAGACCAGCGATCAACTCGGGCTTGAGGCTGGACGCGCCGACCAACTCCGGGTAACAAATGGCGGGGCGGAAATTGGCAAACAGGCCGAGGTTTTTGCGCAAGCCCAAAATCGCCTGCTCAGGGCGCAGTGGGCGATCGAGCTTGTCGTATTTCCAGTCACCGACGGCGCCGAACAAGATAGCGTCAGCCTCTCTGGCAAGTTTCAGGGTGGACTCTGGCAGTGGGTGGCCGTGCGCCTCATAAGCGGCACCGCCGACCAGTGCGGTTTCCATCTCGAACCGGAGTTCAAGCGCATTCAAGACCTTCACTGCCTCGGCCACAATCTCGGTACCAATGCCATCACCGGGCAAAACTGCAATTTTCATAATGAATTAATTTACTATTAAATGTGGAGCTGCTTAAGTAAGCAGGGTGTGGGCTAGCCATGGTTTTTGTGCTAAACGCTGGGCTTCAAAAGCCTTGATCTTGTCGGCATGGCGCAGCGTCAGGCCAATGTCGTCAAAGCCATTGAGCAGGCAGTACTTGCGAAAGGCCTGTACTTCGAACGGAAGTTCTTCGCCGTCGGGTTTGATGATGACCTGGCGCTCCAGGTCAATCGTCAAAGCATAGCCGGGGAAGGCGAGCGCCTCGTCAAACAACTTGTTGACCTGGTGCTCACCGATCACGATGGGCAGCAGGCCGTTCTTGAAGCTGTTGTTGAAAAAAATGTCGGCGTAGCTTGGCGCAATGATGACCCGAAAGCCGAACTGCTCCAGCGCCCAAGGTGCGTGCTCGCGTGACGAGCCGCAGCCAAAATTCTTGCGCGCCAGCAGGATCGACGCACCTTGGTAGCGCGGCTGATTGAGCACAAAGTCAGGGTTCGGTTTACGGCTTTGGGGGTCTTGGCCAGGAAAGCCCGAATCCAGGTAGCGCCACTCATCGAACAAATTCTCACCGAAGCCGGTCTTACGAATGGACTTGAGAAACTGCTTGGGAATGATGGCGTCGGTATCGACGTTGTCGCGGTCCATTGGGGCCACCAGCCCTTTGTGCAGGTCGAATTTTTGCATAGTGATTTCCTTAGCCCAGGGGCTCAGGCCAATGTCCTGACGTCGACAAAATGGCCGTAGATGGCGGCCGCTGCGGCCATGGCCGGACTCACCAAATGGGTGCGTCCACCGGCACCCTGGCGTCCTTCAAAATTTCGGTTGCTGGTGGAGGCGCAGCGCTCTCCGGGCTCCAGTCGGTCGGCGTTCATGGCCAGGCACATGGAACATCCCGGTTCGCGCCACTCGAAGCCGGCCCCCTTGAAAATCTCGTGCAGGCCCTCGTGCTCCGCCTGCGCCTTGACCAGTCCAGAGCCTGGCACCACCAAGGCGAGCTTGACGTTTGCAGCCACTTTTTGCCCCAGCTTCTTGACCAGTGCAGCCGCTTCACGCATGTCTTCAATCCGGCTGTTGGTGCAAGAGCCGATAAACACCTTGTCCACGTACAGATCGCTAAGTGCCTTGCCGGGCTCCAGTCCCATATAGACCAAGGCCCGTTCGATGGCGCTGCGCTTGTTGGCATCCTTTTCTTTGTCAGGGTCTGGCACGCGGTCGTCAATGCCAAGCACCATTTCGGGTGAAGTTCCCCAGGTCACCTGCGGGATGATCTGCGCAGCGTCCAGAACAACAACGGTATCGAAACGGGCGTTTACATCAGATTGCAGGGTGCTCCAATACGCCACGGCCTGATCCCATTCAACGGCGGCCGCAGTGCCATTGGCCGCACTGTGCCCAGGCGCCAGTGGGCGGCCCTTGACATATTCGATGGTCTTCTCGTCTACGGCGACCAGTCCGGCGCGGGCACCGGCTTCAATGGCCATATTGCATACAGTCATGCGGCCTTCCATGCTCAAGGCACAAATGGCTGCGCCGCCAAACTCAATGGTGTAACCCGTGCCGCCAGCGGTACCGATTTTGCCGATGATGGCCAGCACAATATCTTTGCCGCTGCAACCGCGGGGCAGGGTGCCATCAACCCGTACCAGCATATTTTTTGCTTTCTTGGCGAGCAGGGTTTGCGTTGCCATCACGTGTTCGACCTCGCTGGTGCCAATGCCGTGGGCCAGGGAACCAAAGGCGCCGTGAGTGGAGGTGTGCGAGTCGCCACAAACGACCGTCATGCCGGGCAAGGTGGCACCATTTTCTGGCCCGATAACGTGAACGATCCCTTGGCGCTTTGACATGAACGGGAAATAAGCGGCGGCGCCATACTCTTGGATGTTCTTGTCCAGCGTGATAACTTGTTCTTTGCTGGTCGGGTCTGTGATGCCGTCGTAGCCCAGTTCCCAACCCGTGGTCGGCGTGTTGTGGTCAGCCGTGGCGACGATGGAACTGACACGCCACACCTTGCGGCCAGCCTGGCGCAGGCCTTCAAAGGCCTGCGGACTGGTAACTTCATGCACCAGATGGCGATCAATGTACAAAATGGCGGTGCCGTCGTCCTCTGTGTGAACGACATGCTCGTCCCAGAGCTTGTCATACAGTGTGCGTCCGTGCGTATCAATAGTGTTGCGGTCCATCGACTCTTTCCTAGGCTATTTGCAATTTTAAACGGCACGGCAAATCCGGTGCTCTCAACAAAAGAAAAGCCCGCCGATGTTGCCATCCGGCGGGCGTTTCGGATGACGAGGTATCAGCGCTGGGAAATCGGCAGAACATCCCGTTTGACAGAACCTGTAAACAGTTGGCGCGGGCGGCCAATCTTGTATTCAGGGTCGCTGATCATTTCATTGAGTTGAGCAATCCAGCCGACCGTGCGCGCCAGTGCGAACACACCGGTGAACATGTTGACTGGAATGCCGATGGCGCGCTGCACAATGCCCGAGTAGAAGTCGACATTGGGATAGAGCTTGCGCGAGACGAAGTATTCGTCTTCAAGTGCAATTTTTTCCAGGGCCATCGCGAGTTTGAACAGAGGGTCGTTTTCCAGGCCGAGTTCAGCCAAAACTTCCTTGCAAGTTTCCTGCATCAGTTTGGCGCGTGGATCGTAGTTCTTGTAAACCCGGTGTCCAAAGCCCATCAGTTTGACGCCGGAATTTTTGTCCTTGACCTGTTCCATGAACTCGCCGACCTTGGCGATGCCACCGGTCCTCTGGATATCTTCAAGCATGTTCAGGCAAGCTTCGTTGGCGCCGCCGTGGGCTGGGCCCCATAAACAAGCAACGCCAGCCGCAATGGCTGCAAACGGGTTGGTGCCGGAACTGCCGCACAGGCGAACGGTCGAAGTGGATGCGTTTTGCTCGTGGTCGGCATGCAGGATAAAGATGCGATCCATGGCGCGTTCAATGACCGGATTGACAACGTATTCTCCGCACGGCGTGGCGAACATCATGTGCATGAAATTGCCAGCGTAGCTCAGATTATTTTTTGGATACATGTAGGGCTGGCCCATGCTGTACTTGTAGGCCATGGCTACCAATGTGGGCATCTTGGCAATCAGCCTGAGCGCTGAAATTTCGCGATGCTCCGGGTTGTTGATGTCAGTGCTGTCGTGATAGAAGGCAGACAGGGCACCAACCAAGCCGGTCATGATGGCCATCGGATGGGCATCACGGCGAAAGCCGCGCAGGAAAAACTGCATCTGCTCGTTCACCATGGTGTGGTTGGTGACACGTTTGGCGAAAGATTCCTTGCCTTCAGCGTTTGGCAGGTTTCCGTACAGCAGCAAGTGACAGGTCTCCATGAAATCGCAGTTGGTGGCCAACTGCTCAATGGGGTAGCCACGGTACAGTAACTCACCCTTGTCGCCATCAATATAAGTGATGGCCGACTGGCATGAAGCGGTCGACAAGAAACCCGGGTCGTAGGTAAACATGCCGGTCTGACCGTATAACTTGCGGATGTCGATGACATCCGGTCCCACGGTGCCTTGGTATACCGGCAAGTCAATGCTGGGTTTGCCGTCACTGAAGGACAGAGTGGCTTTGTTGTCAGCTAGTTTCATTTTTTACCTTTCAAGGGGTTTTTTCAACATACACAAAACTTCACGCACATCATCACGGTTCAGGTCGGTACTGAGTTGCGCGCTAGCGATCACTTGGTCTAGCGACTTGCGCTCCAAATGCAGATCCAGAAGATCGCTGTCGCTAAGTTCCATCAGGGCGCTTAAGGCCTGCCCTTGTCCGACCGTCAAGCTCGATTGAAACCGCCGAAAAAAACGTTCAATGAAGATGTCGTTCTCAAGCAGACCGCGGCGACAACGCCATTTCAACTTGCTCAGAGCACGTTCATCGATCAGTTCTTTATCCGGTGTCATCGCGCTGGTTTCCATGCCGGGTCAAAGCGCCCGACGAACCATCATTTCCTTGATCTTGCCAATGGCCTTGGTCGGATTGAGGCTCTTGGGACAGACGTCTACGCAGTTCATGATGCTGGTGCAACGGAACAGGCGATAGGGGTCTTCAAGGTTGTCGAGCCGTTCGCTGGTCGCTTCATCGCGACTGTCAGACAGAAATCGGTAGGCTTGCAGCAGACCTGCCGGGCCGACAAATTTGTCCGGATTCCACCAGAAAACCGGGCAACTGGTGGTGCAGCTTGCGCACAAAATGCACTCATACAAGCCATTGAGTTCGTCGCGCTCTTCAGGGCTTTGCAGACGTTCTTTTTCTGGTGGGCGAGTTTCATTGATCAAATAGGGCTTGATCGAGTGGTACTGTTTGAAAAACAGCGTCATGTCGACGATCAGGTCACGCACCACGGGCAGACCGGGCAATGGTTTCAGCACAATTTTGTCGGGCAAAGTCAGCATATTGACAAGGCAAGCCAAACCGTTCTTACCGTTGATATTCATCGCGTCCGAGCCGCAAATGCCTTCGCGGCATGAACGCCGGTAAGAAATGGTGGGGTCCGTTTCCTTTAGTTTAGTCAAAACGTCAAGCAACATGCGTTCGCTGCCATCAAGCTCGACCTCGATAGTCTGCATGTAGGGCTTGGTATCGGTGTCAGGGTTATAGCGGTAAATCTGTATAGTACGTTTAGCCATGATTTGCTTTCTTGTTCAGTTGGAGGCAGCGCTTGTGGTCTGTACTGCAAGTTATCAAAAGGTTCGGATCTTGGGCGGTACGGAGGCAACAGTCAGGGGTTTGAGGTTGACTGGCTTGTAGCTCAGACTGTTGGTAGCTTTGTCCCACAAGGTGTGTTTGAGCCAATTGACATCGTCTCGGCCCAACGGACATGTAGCGTCGTCAGCGGGACGGTCGTAATCCATCACGCTGTGAGCACCACGGCATTCATGACGTGCCGCTGCCGACACCATGGTTGACTGAGCCACTTCAATCATGTTTTCCACTTCGAGTGCCTCGATGCGCTCAGTGTTGAAGATTTGTGACTTGTCGGTTAGCTTGATATCGGTGACGCGTTGGCGCAGTCGGGCAATCTTTACGACGCCTTCGTCCATGCTCGCCTGGGTACGGAACACGCTGGCGTGCTGCTGCATGATGTCGCGCATGTCGCCAGCGACAACCTGCGCGTATTCTCCTGTCGTGGCCGTGTTGAGCCGGTCAAGGCGTTCGAGGGAAATATCCGCGGCATTGGCCGGCAGCGGTTTGTGTTCCGTGTTCTTGTTGTTGAAATCGATGATGTGCAGGCCTGCAGCACGACCAAAAACCACGATGTCAAGCAAGGAGTTGGTGCCTAGCCGATTTGCGCCGTGCACGCTGACACAGGCACATTCGCCCACAGCGTACAGACCGTTGACGACTTCCTGCGCCCCATTGCTGTTGGGCACAACGACCTGACCGCTGATATTGCTGGGAATGCCGCCCATCTGGTAATGGTTCGTCGGAATCACCGGGATCGGCTCTTTGGTGATGTCGACATTGGCAAAGTTGTGGCCGATTTCAAACACGCTGGGCAAGCGCAGCGCGATCGTCTCGGCACCCAGGTGCGTCATGTCCAGGTTGATGTAGTTCTTATTCGGGCCGCAACCGCGTCCTTCCTTGATTTCCTGGTCCATGCAGCGCGACACGAAGTCGCGGGGCGCCAAGTCCTTCATGGTGGGTGCATAACGTTCCATGAAGCGCTCTCCATTGCTGTTGCGCAGAATCGCGCCTTCACCACGACAGCCTTCGGTGAGCAGGACGCCTGCGCCAGCCACGCCCGTAGGGTGAAACTGCCAGAACTCCATGTCTTGCAAAGGGATGTTGGCGCGAGCCGCCATCCCCAACCCATCACCCGTATTGATGTAGGCGTTGGTCGATGCGGCAAAAATCCGCCCGGCGCCACCTGACGCTATCATGACGGTCTTCGCCTGCAAAATGTAGATTTCACCGGTTTCCATCTCGAGTGCCGTGACGCCAACGACATCGCCATCGGCGTCGCGAATCAGATCCAGAGCCATCCACTCGACAAAGAAATTGGTTCGCGCCTTGACGTTTTGCTGATACAGCGTGTGCAGCATGGCATGGCCTGTGCGGTCCGCCGCTGCGCAGGCGCGCCCCACTGGTTTTTCGCCATAGTTGCTGGAATGCCCCCCAAAAGGACGCTGGTAAATGGTGCCATCAGGATTGCGGTCAAACGGCATGCCGAAGTGTTCGAGTTCATAAACCACTTTGGGCGCCTCGCGGCACATGAATTCAATCGCATCTTGGTCGCCCAACCAGTCCGACCCCTTGATGGTGTCGTAAAAGTGATAATGCCAGTTATCCTCGGCCATGTTGCCTAGGGCGGCGCCGATACCGCCCTGTGCTGCAACGGTGTGAGATCGTGTCGGGAATACCTTGGACAGCACAGCGACGTTCAGGCCGGCATTGGCGAGTTGAAGCGACGCACTCATGCCAGCGCCGCCCGCGCCGACGATGACGACGTCAAATTTGCGCTTGGTAATTTTGGAAGTAGCAGTCATGATTTATATTGAATCTCGGTTTTTGGATGCAACAAGCCACAGCTTGCAAGCCATTTCTACGAACACTAAGGGTGCGAGTTTTTGAACGCTTGTTACAGGCGCCACAAGACTTGAATGCCCCAACCCGCGCAGCTGACTAGCCAGACGATGGCGAATACGTCCAAGACGAAACGAAGGCCATAGGGATGAACGTAGTCCTGAAAAATGTTGCGCATGCCAACCCACACGTGGTAAAGCAAAGACAGGATGACCGTGAAGGTCAAGGCCTTCATCCACTGGGGAGAAAAAATACCGGCCCATAAGGCATAACCTATAGGGCCCTTGGTAAGGACCAGCTGGGCCAGAACCAGCACGGTAAACAGCGCTATCAGGACAGCGGTTACGCGTTGGGAAAGCCAGTCGCGCATACCGTAGTGCGCGCCTACAACGAGGCGATGAGAACCAAAATTAACGGACATGATGAGTTTCCTGGTGGATTAGGGATAGTGCCGAAACACAGGCCCCTAAAATTTAATAGAGACCGAAAAGCTTGGCGCCCAGAATGGCAGTTAAGCCCAGGGTCGCAGCCATGACGAAAGCGGCGGAAGACTTGCCGAATTCTTTGGTGGTGGCTTCGTGATGGGTGTCCATCCACAGGTGGCGTATACCGGCGATGAAGTGATGCAGGTAAGCCCAGATTAGCCCAAGAGCGACCAGCTTCCAGATGAAACCGGGCAAACCGAGCATGCCCACGTTGAAGGCGGATGTGAATTTCGCAAATGAAATTTCGGATGAAATCGAGTTGTCAAACATCCAGATGACAAAAGGCATCAAGAAGAACATGATGGCACCACTGACGCGATGCATGCCCGACACGATGGATGCCAGTGGCCATCGGTAACTGATGAGGTCACTGCCGCCAATGTTGTAGAACTCGGGGCGTTTTTTTGCTGGGCTTGTCGCTGATTCAGACATACTTTGCTTTCTATGTTTTTGGGTAACTGCTTTGTAACCAATCTTGGCAGCTCTAAACATTCTATTGCAATGTTGAGGCCAACTTGACCCAAGCTGACCACAGATTGATCTGTGACAAAAAATGATTTATTTGTTTATAAGTAAGTACGAATGTTAATCATGGTTGAACACGTGAGGGTTGCGCCGATGAGGTCCCATTTAGAAGTCATCCCAGGGTGTTGAGGTAGTGATGCGTGTCGGTGCGGTAATAGCCGCGGCGCAATTCCATCGGTTCGTCCTGGTACGTGTAGGCAATTCGCTCCACGCTCAACAAGGGCGTACCACGTGCCACTTTCAATAAACTTTCCCGGCCTTGGAAGGCCGGTTCGGCGCGAATTTTTTCTTTGGCACGGACCATGCGGACATTGAACTCGGTCTCAAATAAAGCGTACATCGGACCCTGGTAGTTGGCCAGTCGTTCTGCGGTCAATCCTTTGAACGGGACGGCTGGCAGCCAGATGTCTTCCAAAATTGTCGGTGTGCCGGCAAAGCTCAACACGCGCCGCACCTGCAAAACCGGATCGCCGGTGTGCAACGCCAGCGCCCGCGCGATGTCCGCGCTGGCGCGCGCACGTCGGCACTCGATGATGTCGCGCTGCGCCGGGCCCTCGCTGCCCGGCAGGCCGCTGTCGGGGACGAGATTCAGGAATCGGAATTGCACGTGTTGCTCGGCATGAGTGGCCACGTAAGTCCCCTTGCCTTGGCGGCGCAACAGCAAATTCTCAGAAGCCAGCTCATCGATGGCTTTGCGTACCGTCCCTTGACTGACCCGAAAGCGTGCCGCCAGCTCCATCTCACTGGGAATGACCTCACCGGGCTTCCATTCGCCCGAGCGCAAGGAGTTCAGGATCAGGTTTTTGATTTGTTGGTAAAGCGGGCTGAACGCCGGTGCGAGGGGCGCCGCAACCGCCACCGTGCTGCCAGCGCCAGCAGAGATGTTGTCCGTCATGGAGTTAAGAGTGGGGAGCATATTGGATTGCATCTTATCTTATATAAGACATAAGACAAAATTGACGATACCGGATTTTCCAGAGTAAACTTGGTGTCATTCTGAGGGGCTCAAGCAACCGGTTTGAGCGGCCACCAGGTCCCGTTTCACAACACTGGAGTTCTCACCATGAGCAAAAAACCCGTTCGCATTGCCGTTACCGGCGCCGCTGGTCAAATTGGTTACGCCATCCTGTTCCGCATCGCCTCCGGCGAAATGTTGGGCAAGGACCAACCCGTGATTCTGCAATTGCTGGAGGTTCCAGTGGAGAAGCCGCAGCAAGCGTTGCAGGGCGTCATGATGGAATTGCAAGATTGCGCGTTCCCTTTGCTCGTGGGTATGGATGCGCACAGTGACCCCATGACAGCGTTCAAAGACGCTGACTACGCCTTGCTGATTGGTTCGCGTCCGCGCGGCCCTGGCATGGAACGTGCAGAATTGCTGGCTGTCAACGGTGCCATTTTCACCGCGCAGGGCAAGGCCCTCAACGCCGTTGCCAGCCGCAATGTCAAGGTGCTGGTGGTTGGCAACCCTGCCAACACCAATGCTTATATTGCGATGAAGAGCGCGCCTGATCTTCCTGCCAAGAACTTCACCGCCATGCTGCGTCTGGACCACAACCGCGCCTTGAGCCAACTCGCCACCAAAACCGGTAAAGCGGTTGCAGATATTGAAAAAATGGCGGTTTGGGGCAACCACTCACCGACCATGTACGCTGACTACCGATTTGCCACCATCAATGGCGAAAGCGTCAAAGACATGATCAATGACCAGGACTGGAATGCCAACACCTTCTTGCCCACCGTGGGCAAGCGCGGCGCGGCCATCATCGCTGCTCGCGGCGTGTCATCGGCAGCATCGGCAGCGAATGCAGCCATTGACCACATGCGCGATTGGGCGCTGGGCACCAACGGCAAATGGGTCACCATGGGCATCCCGTCGGATGGTCAATATGGCATTCCGAAAGAGACCATGTTTGGCTTCCCGGTGACCTGTGAAGGCGGCGAATACAAGGTAGTGCAAGACCTGCCGATTGATGCCTTCAGTCAAGAATGCATTAACAAGACGCTCAAAGAGTTGCAGGACGAACAAGCGGGTGTGGCTCACCTGCTGTAATGCAGTCTGCCGTCGCGGCAGTTGGATCGTCATCCATGGCGGTGAGACCCCAGTCGGGATCTCGCCGCCTGGGTTGCAGATGCAGCCTGGCAGGGCAAGCTGACTAAATGCAACATCCTCGCGACATCTTTCACGCAACCCAGGTCAGCGCACCTTTGCCGGTGTGTGATCATTACTGTGGCGTGGAATCACTCATGGTCAAGAGTCTTGCTTTGCAGGCTGAAATGTCTGCAGAGTTTGGCGCTTGCGTCTTTGATGTCACGCTGGACTGCGAGGACGGCGCTGCGATCGGTGATGAAAAAAATCATGCCAATCGGGTCGTAGCCCTTGTCAATCAATCACAAATAGCTACAAAAAATGTAGCGGCTGATAAAGCCCCACGGATTGCGATTCGGGTTCATCCTGTCGACCACCCTGCGTTTAAGCAAGATGTGGACATCATTGTCGGTGGCGCGGCTACTGGCTTGTGTCACTTGATGATTCCCAAGGTGGAGACACGCTTTGATGTGGATCAGGCCGCGCACTGGGTGGATCAGGCGGCGGCCCGGTCGGGGCGACGCGACCCACTGCCTTTGCATGTCTTGTTGGAGTCTGCTGCAGCAGTGCACCATGCTTTCGAGATTGCGGCGCACCCGCGGGTTCAGTCAATCAGTTTTGGACTGATGGACTTTGTGTCAAGCCACGGCGGTGCCATTCCTGCCAGTGCCATGGGCGTCGATGCTGACCCCAATGGTCACAGCCTCGATCAGTTTACCCATCCCTTGGTACGACGGGCCAAATTGGAAATCAGCGCGGCCTGCCATGCCCACGGCAAAGTGCCCGCGCATTGTGTGGTAACCGAATTCAGAGACCCCGCGCTGTTGCGCTCGGCTGCCCGGCAAGCGGCGCGCGCCTTTGGTTACACCCGGATGTGGAGTATTCATCCGGCACAAATCCGGCCGATCCTGCTGGCTTTTGCACCCGCGGCACAAGAGATTGAACTGGCTGCGAATATCATGCAAGCTGGTGGACAATCGGACTGGGCACCAATCTCTTTTGAAGGTAAATTGCACGACCGTGCCAGTTACCGTTATTTTTGGCAAGTCCTGCAGCGGGCCTTCCAGACCGGTTGTGTGCTGCCGCCATCCGCCGATGCTTATTTTTCGGATTCTGTTCCGACGCCGCGCGATTAACTAATTGAGGTCACTGCATTGAAAATGAAAATTGTTGCATCGGTTTTGTTGCTCGCCCTGCCTTTGACACTACTGGCACAAGCGCCAAAAAAGGTGGCCAAAAAGGCCAAGCGGGTTGCGCCGAGTCAGATAGAAATCAAATCGACGGCGGTTCAGATGGCCTCGGGCATCCGTGCCGCAGAGGCGGCCTTGAGTCCTGCCGAACTGGCCATCGCGGCCAAGATCTATCAAGGAACCATGCCCTGCGAACTGGGCGCTTCGGTTACCGTGACGGCAGACGCCAAGGTACCGGGTTTCTTCGATCTGCAAATCAAGAACGTCAAATTCCGCATGGCTCCCGTCGTCACGAGTACCGGGGCCATCCGGCTGGAAGATCAGCACGCTGGCGCCGTATGGCTGCAGTTGTCCAACAAGTCCATGCTGATGAATCAGAAACTTGGGCAGCGCTTGGCCGATGTCTGCATGAATCCGGAACAGGTGATCGTGGCCGAGCGGCTGATCAAGAGTCCGGCTCCAGGCCTGCTCGATGCACCTCTCGTCGTCGCCCAAAAGCCAATGCTGCCTGCCGCCATGCCAACTACGGTCCCAATTCTGCTTGAGGCTCCGGTTTCTGTTGTCCCAGATTCAACGCCGCCTGCCGCCGTGCCGGATTCATCCCCCAAGTCGACCGTTTCGCCTCTCGAAACTACTGTTAAATAGATAGCGGCTGACGCAAGCCCGACAAGGGCTAGAGCCATTTTTTCATAAAAAAGGAGTAAATTATGTTGCAAACCTACCGCGCCCATGTGGCCGAACGCGCCGCCCTCGGCATTCCCCCTTTGCCCTTGTCGGCCCAGCAGACCGCCCAGCTCATCGAGCTGCTAAAAAATCCTCCCCAGGGTGAAGAAGCAACTTTGTTGGACCTGATCACGCACCGCGTGCCTGCCGGTGTGGATGACGCAGCCAAGGTCAAGGCCTCTTATTTGGCAGCGGTGGCGCATGGCACTGAAAAATGTCCGCTGATTTCTCCTGAAAAGGCAACTGAACTGCTGGGCACCATGCTGGGCGGCTACAACATCAGCCCGTTGATCGACTTGCTGGATCACCCGGCGGTGGCCCAGGTCGCGGCCAACGGCTTGAAAAAGACCTTGCTGATGTTTGATCAGTTTCACGATGTCAAAGAAAAGGCCGACAAAGGCAACGCCCAGGCCAAGGCCGTGCTGCAAAGCTGGGCTGACGCTGAATGGTTTACTTCGCGCCCGGAAGTGCCGCAGTCAATCAAGCTCACCGTCTTCAAGGTGGCCGGTGAAATCAACACCGATGACCTGTCGCCGGCGCCCGACGCCTTCAGTCGCCCCGACATTCCCCTGCACGCTCTGGCGATGCACAAAAATGCGCGTCCTGGCATCGTTCCCGAAGAAGACGGCAAGCGCGGGCCGGTCAAGTTTTTTGATGAACTCAAAGCCAAGGGCAATCTGGTGGCCTATGTCGGCGACGTGGTGGGCACCGGCTCGAGCCGCAAATCAGCCACCAACTCGGTGCTCTGGTTCACCGGCCAGGACATTCCCTTTGTGCCGAACAAACGCTTTGGTGGCGTCTGTCTTGGCAGCAAAATTGCTCCTATTTTCTACAACACCATGGAAGACTCGGGCGCGCTGCCGATCGAACTTGATGTGAGCCAGATGGAGATGGGCGATGTCATCGAACTGCGCCCTTATGACGGTCAAGCCCTCAAAGACGGCAAAGTTGTGGCGCAGTTCAAACTCAAGAGCGACGTGTTGTTTGATGAGGTGCGCGCCGGTGGCCGCATTCCATTGATCATTGGCCGCGGCCTGACCGCCAAGGCGCGTGAAGCGCTGGGCCTGCCTGTGAGCACCTTGTTCCGTCTGCCGCTAAACCCGGTTGATACCGGCAAGGGCTTTAGCCTGGCGCAAAAGATTGTCGGTCGTGCCTGCGGTCTGCCAGAAGGTCAAGGCGTGCGCCCGGGCACTTACTGTGAACCCAGGATGACCAGCGTGGGTTCGCAAGACACCACCGGCCCGATGACGCGCGACGAGCTGAAAGACCTGGCCTGCCTGGGCTTCAGCGCCGACCTGGTGATGCAGTCCTTCTGCCACACTGCGGCTTACCCGAAGCCGGTGGACGTGAAGATGCACCATGAACTGCCCGCGTTCATGAACAACCGCGGCGGCATTGCGCTGCGCCCGGGCGACGGCATCATTCACTCCTGGCTCAACCGCATGTTGTTGCCTGACACCGTGGGTACAGGCGGCGACAGCCACACCCGTTTCCCAATCGGCATCAGCTTCCCCGCTGGCTCCGGATTGGTGGCGTTTGGCGCCGCCACCGGCGTCATGCCGCTGGACATGCCCGAAAGCGTGTTGGTGCGCTTCAAAGGTGTGATGCAGCCGGGCGTCACACTGCGCGATTTGGTCAATGCCATTCCGCTCTATGCCATCAAGGCCGGGCTTTTGACCGTGGCCAAGCAGGGCAAGAAGAACATCTTCTCAGGCCGCATTCTGGAAATCGAAGGCCTGCCGGATCTCAAGGTAGAACAAGCCTTTGAGCTCAGCGACGCGTCTGCCGAGCGCAGTGCTGGCGGCTGCACCGTCAAGCTCAACAAAGAGCCCATCATCGAATACATCAACAGCAACATCACGATGCTGAAATGGATGATTGCAACCGGCTACCAAGACACTCGCACGATCAGCCGCCGCATCAAGGCCATGCAGGACTGGCTTGCCAATCCGCAGCTGCTCGAGCGTGATGCGGATGCCGAATATACCGCCGTCATCGAGATTGACCTGGCCGACATTCATGAGCCCATCGTCGCCTGCCCGAACGACCCCGATGATGTGAAAACATTGTCTGAAGTAGCCGGCGCCAAGATTGAAGAAGTCTTTATCGGCTCGTGCATGACCAATATCGGTCACTTCCGCGCCGCGTCTAAGTTGCTGGAAAACAAGCGTGATATTCCGGTCAAATTATGGGTCGCGCCACCAACCAAGATGGATGCCAAGCAGCTCAGCGAAGAAGGCCATTACGGTGTGCTCGGTTCGGCCGGTGCGCGCATGGAAATGCCGGGTTGCAGCCTGTGCATGGGCAACCAGGCGCAGGTCAAGGAAGGTGCTGTGGTGTTCTCCACCTCAACGCGCAACTTCCCCAACCGCTTGGGCAAGAACAGCAACGTCTATCTGGGCAGTGCCGAACTGGCGGCCATTTGCGCCAAGCTCGGGCGCATTCCGACCAAGGCCGAGTACATGGACAGCGTGGGCGTACTGGCTGCGGTCAGCGACACGGTGTACCAGTATTTGAACTTCGATAAGGTGAAGGACTATACCGACGCAGCTGCGACCGTCTAGCGCTGCAGCCGCAGGGCTGAAGCCGTGCGTTGACCAAAGGGCAGAAGTTTTCTTCTGCCCTTTTTATATTCAGCCTTGCTTTGGACGCTATTTCGCGCAGCGGGCTGTGCTCTCACTGCCGTGGCAGTTGGCCCGTCACTTTGCGCGCAAGCCTTGCGCCAGCGCGCCCAGCGCGATGCCGCCCAAAGCCCAAAGCAGGCTCCAGTTGCCCGCTCCCAGACCGGCAATGGCCGGGCCGGGGCAGACGCCGCACAGACCCCAACCCACGCCAAACAGCGCCGACCCTAGCAAGGTGTCACGATTCCAGACACTCGGGTGCTTGTGGAAGCTCTCGCCCAGCAGCGGGCGGGCCAGCACGCGGGGCACCAGCTTGTAGGCCAGCAGCACCACCAGTACCGCGCCGCCCATGACCAGCGTCAGCCCAAAGTCTTCAAAGCGCAAAAAGCTCAGCACCACCTCGGGGCGGATCATGGTGGCGTAAGACAGGCCAAAGCCGAACAGTGCACCCGCCACCAGCGTAGCGAACATGCGGGGCAGGGTTTGGTGGGCGGCGCTCATGCCAGCCACCTTGCCATCAGGTTGGCGGTCAAAAATGCGGTTGCCATGAAAGTCAGCACGGCCAGCAGCGAGGGCCACTGCAGCGAGCCCAGTCCGCAAATGCCGTGACCCGAGGTGCAGCCGTTACCCAGCCGTGCCCCATAACCGACCAAGAAGCCGCCGACCAACAACTGCCATACCGGCACAGTCGTGGCCTCGCGCACTCCTCCCGCAAAGCCAAGCCACCAGACCAGCGCACCCAGCACCAGGCCAAGTGCGTAGACCAGCCGCCATCCGCGTGAGTCAACAAAACGCCCTTGCTGAAAAAACGGCCTGCTCACCACAAAAGACCATGTGCTTGAAAACACCGTGCTCATGCCGCCGATGCGCCCGGTCAGCAGGAACAGCAGCGCCGCACCTGTTCCAATGAGCAGCCCGCCCAGCAGGTAATGTTGCCAACCCAGGGGAAAGAGAGAAAGCAATAGGTCCATAGCGCTGAATTATCGCTTGAGCATGCAAGGGTGTATGGCACTGAACTTGGTGTCACCAATGATGAGCTGATGGGTCAGGGTGCAGGGTGCCAAGCTCCATGAACCTACGCAGCATTGCCGCCCATCACCAAAGCCGCGAGCATGAGCAGCAGCAAGACGCCCAGCACAGCGAAGGTGATTTTCACCCAACTGTAAGGCTGCTCACCCGCAATTGATCCGGTGTACCCATTGGCCACCACCTGTAAATTGCGCGAACCGTAGGTGTAATTGACCAGCCAGACCGGCACCAGAATGTGCTTGAAGGTGCGGCCCTGCACGCGCGCATCCACCTGCAGGTTGCGGTAGGTGTCGCCCGGCACTTGGCGCCCGCAAAGCGCCTGCATCTGCTGTAGCAGGTCCTGCTCATTGATTTTTTCGGCCTGGCGCAGGTCAAGCTGGTAGCGCTCCACGGTCCAGCCGCGCACAAACTCGGGCGAATAGGGCTTGAGGTCGGTGAGCGTCGGAAACGGCTCGATCTGGCGCAGCAGCTTGGGTCGCACGCCAGCGGTTCCGGGCACCAGTTCGTCGTCAAAGAAGTGCTCCAGACTGCCTGCCGCAGGCACCCAGCGCACGCGCTGGACCTGGCGGCTTTGCAGCCTGCCCTGACCGTCGCGGTAGCTTTCGGTTTCATAGTAATGGTGGCCCGCGTCAGCGCGCCAGCGCGCGCTGACCTGCGCGTCAAAAGTCCAGTAAGGCAGGTACACCCCGTGCAGCGTGTCCGTCAGCGCAGCAGTCTTGAGTTTGTTGGGCGCAAACCAGCGCGAGCTGTACCACTTGCGCAGGCTCTCGCGCATCTGGCCGTCGCTGATCTTGAAGGGCAGCAGGCTCTGCGGTGTGATCGCCTCGCTCAGGGCCTGGTGCTCAATGATGGACGGTGAGCCGCAAAAGTCGCAGCGCTTGGCGACCTTGCCGTCGCTGAACGTTGAGATGGCGTGGCAACTCTGGCACTGCACTTCGCGCCGCTCGTCGCCGGGGGCCTCGCCCCAGCCGCGCCCGCTGTCCGGGTGGCTCAAGGCCGCCTGCAAATCGTTTTCGACCATGCCGGCGCCGGGATCGGGCGCTTGGCCGGCCGCCCAGGGCACCACCGTGCCGCAGTAAGGGCAGACGAGCGCCTGCTTGGCGGCATTCCACTGCAAGTCCCCGCCGCACTCCGGGCAAGGGTGTTTGCCCACCGTGGCGGGCGTTGCGGCAACTGTCATGTTGTGGCGGTGTGTCAGCCGCGCAGGAATTCTTCCAGTGCGCTTTTGGCAATGCGCCAGGCACTGCCCATCTTGCGCGCCTTCAGGTCGCCCGCGTGGATGGACGCCATCACATCTTCCAGCGACACACCCAGAACTTGCGCCGCCTGCTCGGGCGTCAGCACTTCCAGGGTGTTGGCTGCGGGTAACGCGCTGCTGGCAACGCCAGCAGCTGCTGTTGACGGGGCCGTTGCACCGGCCTGCATGTTGCGCACCATCTCCTGCGCCATGCCAAAACCCATCGCCATTTGCGCGGGCAGGGTGGCGGCTGCGCCCGCTTCGCCGCCCTGGCCCATGGCCACACCCATCTGGTACTTCACATAGTCATTCAGGTTGCCGATCACGCTCATGCTCGATCGCTTGTCGATGGCTTGTTCCACCTCGGGCGGCACCGACACGTTTTCGAGGATGAAGGTGGTGATCTCCAGTCCGTATTTCTCGCGCATTGCGGGGTTGATGATCGGCAACAGCGCGTCGCCCAGTTCGCCGTAGCGCTGCGCCACGTCCAGCGCCGGCACACTGGCGCGCGCCAACGCTTCGGTGAACACGCTGACCAGGCGTGAGCGCATGGTGTCGGCAAATTCGTCCAGGCGGAAGTTCTGGTCGGTGCCGGCCACCTCGCGCAGGAACCGGGCCGGCTCCACAATGCGAAAGTCATAGGTGCCAAAGGCCCGCAGCCGCACCACGCCAAAGTCACGGTCGCGCATCATGATGGGGTTGGCCGTGCCCCACTTGTTGCCGGTGAACAGGCGCGTGTTCAAGTAGTAAATGTCACACTTGAAGGGCGACTGAAAGCCGTACTTCCAGCCCAGAATGGTGGACAGCACCGGCACGTTTTCAGTGCTCAAGGTGTGCTTGCCGGGCTGAAACAGGTCGGCGTACCGGCCGGCGGCGACAAATTGCACCAGTTGCGACTCGCGCACGATGAGCTGCGCGCCGTTCTTGATTTCCTTGTCGTCATCGGGCCAGCGGTACGACAGCGTGTCGCGCGAGTCATCGTTCCATTCGATGACCTCAATCAACTGATTCTTGATGATGTTAAGCAGGCTCATGGTGCGTCCTTGTCGAGTGGTGCCAAAGGGAATGAATTATTCCGCTCCATTATCAATCGGGGGCTCTGGCACTGGCGAGCCGGCGCCCGCTACGGGTTACGTTTTGCTACTCTCTTCTTAGCGCAAGCGGTAGACCTAAGCCCAAGAATTGCTTTTAATGGGCAGATGGGTACTTCGCGCCCTGTTAAGGAGAAAATTATGAAGATAGCCACCATGCCCAGCCGGTCCGTCTTTCTGGCCGGTGCCACAGCCACGTTGGCCATTTCTGCCTTGGTTTTTGCCGATTCGGCTCAGGCCAGGGACAACGTTTACTGGTCGGTGGGCCTTGGCGCGCCTGGCGTGTCATTGAATGTCGGCAATGCAGGCCCGGTGTATGTGCAGACACAGCCTTACTATTTTGAGCCAATTTACTATCGGCCGAGTCCGGTGTATGTCAGGCCGGCGCCGATTTATGTGCAAGCGCTGCCGGTCTATTACGGTCGCCCCTATCGCTGGAATCAGCGCCACGGCAGGCAGCAGGTGCAGGCCGTCCGTCCAGGTTACGGTGGCAGTTATTACGACCGGGGCTATGCGCCGGTATCACCGGTGGTTTACCAGCGCGAGGGCCGCAGCGAGCACCGCAATGACGGTCGACGCGATGGCCGCAATGACGGTCGGCGCTAACGGCGCTGAGCGGCATGCTCCGTGCAGCCGTCCCTGGAGGCGCGACCTCATTACCGTTTAAGCCTCTGTTTGTCCTACACCACATTCGCCGATGAGGCGCAACAATGACCGCTCTGAGTCTTTTTGCAAGTCAGGAAACCCTATGAAATCCAAATTCTTCACCACCTCTCTATTGGCTTCAGCCCTGTTCGCAGGCTTGGCGCCGTCCGTGGCCATGGCGCAAGGCACCAACACGCCGCGCATTGACCAGGCACAGCAAGCCATCAGCGCCCGCATCCAGCAAGGCCTGGCATCCGGTCACATCACGCCGTCCGAGGCGCGTGAGCTTTATCGCCGGGACCGCGACATTGATGTGCGCGAAAGCCGCTTCAAATCGGATGGCCGGGCCACAGAGCAGGAGCGTCAGCAGTTGCGCTCGGATGTGAATGCCTTGAGCGCCGAGGTTGAACGCCTAATCGCCAACCGCGCTGTTGTTACTCAACCCGGCAGCACCCCGGGCATCGACAACCGGCAGGTCAATATCGGCCAGCGCATTGACGAAGGAGTGAGCTCTGGTCTCATCAACCGGCGTGAAGCGCGCCGCTTGCACAGCCGCGAGCGCGACATTGCGCGTATGGAGGCGCGCTACAAGCGGGACGGTGTGGTGACTCCGCAAGAACGCCGCCAACTGCAAAGCCAACTGACGAAATTGCGTCAAGATGTCGAACGGGCGATGCGCAACGACCGGCGCGGTCGGGGTTATTAGTCAACCCTCTGGTGTTCAAAGCGCCTGAAGTTACTGCGCCAGCAAGCCCAGCTTGGCGCTGAGTTCAGCGGCGTCAGGCGCTGCGCACTCGGTGTTGTGCTGTTCAGTGAGCGGTCCGCCACCGGCAAGCACGTTGCCCGCGGCGTCATAGCCAACGGCCTTGAATTTCCAGATGCTGCCGATACGTTTGAGGTTCCCCACATGGGAGACATCGGGCAGGTGCACGCTGTGCACAT
>VMTC01000136.1 GCA_013791765.1 Rhodoferax sp. | reverse complement strand
TGAAGCCCACATCATTTTGAATCGCACCCCGACCACCCCCGAAAACCATCAGGCCGCTACAGCCCGCATCCAGACAATGCAGCGCTCGGCATGCAGGCCGGGAACCAAAAGCCGTTCCACGTGAAACACCTGCACCTGCGCGGGCAGTCCAGCAATCTCATCCGCAGGGTTCTTGGCCTTCATGGCCAACCAGATGCCCTGCGGCGCCAGCGCAGCCATGGACAGCCGGGTGAAGTCCACCAGCGACGCAAAGGCGCGCGCGCCGATCACCTGGTACGGCTCCGTCAAGCTTTCCACCCGGGCATGCAGGCCGTGCAGATTGGCCAGCCTCAGGGTGGCCGCAGCCTGGCGAATAAACGCTACTTTCTTTGCCACGGTATCGACACAGTCAACCATGATCTCGGGGCAGCAAATGGCTATCACCACCCCAGGCAAGCCGGCGCCGGAACCCACATCGAGCAATCGCAACTTGGCGGCATCCTCACCCGGCGCCGGCACTGGCAACTCGGCCAACTGCCGGCGCAGCGCAGGCACCACCGCCAGACTGTCCAGCAAGTGGTGCGTCAGCATTTCAACCGGGTCACGCACCGATGTCAGGTTGTAGACTTGGGTCCATTTTCCAATCAACGCCAGATAGTCGAGCAACAGACCAATTTGCCGATCGTCCAACGCCAGCGAAAGATCCGCCAAGCCATTGCGCAAAGCCGATTCCAGCTCACGCATCAGATGGACACCTGCTCAACTGAACCCGACACAGCGGTCGCGGCAACTCGGCCCACTTCAGCAAAGCCCTTGAAGTTACTCTTTTTCAAGTGCACCAGCAGCAAAGAGATTGCCGCAGGCGTGATGCCCGACATGCGCGAGGCCTGACCCAGTGTTTCTGGCCGGTACTTGCTCAGCATTTGCCGAGCTTCAAAACTTAAGGCCGACACCTGCAAATAGTCCAGCTCCAGCGGCAATTTTAGATTTTCATAGTGTGCGGCTCGGCCGACCTCTTCTTTTTGTCGGTCAATGTAGCCCGAGTACTTGGCCACAATCTCGACCTGCTCAATCACCACGGCGGCAAAAACAGCTTCGGCATCTGGCAGCGCAGAAGCCTGTGTTTCACGTGAAACAGCCGCATTCAACTCTGCACTGACATACTTGCCACCGTCCAGCGACATCAGGCCTGCGTAGTTCACATCCGGTCGGCGCAACAAATCCGCCAGACTGTATTCATGCTCAATCACCTTACCCAAGACCCGCTCCGACTCAGGCGCCGCCAGATTCTTGGGGCTGACCCAGAGTGAGCGCAGACGCTCTGTTTCACGTGAAACAGCGTCGCGCTTGCGGTTGAAGGCTTGCCAGCGCAGGTCATCGACCAAGCCCAGTTGGCGCCCCATCTCGGTCAAACGCATATCGGCATTGTCTTCGCGCAGTTGCAGCCGGAACTCGGCCCGGCTGGTGAACATGCGATAGGGCTCGCTCACGCCTTTGGTGATTAGGTCGTCCACCAGCACGCCCAGATAGGCCTCGTCACGTGCCGGCAACCAGGTGTCTTGTTGCCAGGCGGTCCTGGCACCAGCCTGCAGCGCCGCATTGACACCCGCGAACAAGCCTTGCGCCGCCGCTTCTTCATAGCCGGTGGTTCCGTTGATCTGACCCGCAAAGAACAGACCCTTGATGGCCTTGGTCTCGAAACTGCTTTTGAGCTGCTGCGGATCGAAGTAGTCGTACTCGATGGCATACCCGGGCCGCAGGATATGGGCGTTCTGCAGCCCGGGCATGGAGCGCACCAGCGCGTACTGAATGTCAAAGGGCAAGCTGGTGGAGATGCCGTTGGGGTAATACTCGTTCGTCGTCAGCCCTTCGGGTTCTAGAAAAATCTGGTGGCTGTCCTTGTCGGCAAAGCGGTTGATTTTGTCTTCCACGCTGGGGCAATAGCGCGGCCCCACGCCTTCGATCTTTCCGGTGAACATCGGGCTGCGGTCAAAGCCGCTGCGGATGATGTCATGGGTGCGCTCGTTGGTGTGCGTCATCCAGCACGACATTTGCGCTGGGTGTTGCGCCACCCGGCCCATGAAGCTGAACACCGGCACCACCGGGCTCATCCCGCCCGGCATGCCATCTCCGGGCTGTTCAATACATTGAGTGAAGTCAATCGAACGGCCGTCCAGACGTGGCGGCGTACCGGTCTTCAGCCGCCCTTGCGGCAGCTTCAACTCCTTCAGCCGTGCGCTCAGAGAAACTGCCGGGGGGTCCCCTGCGCGCCCCGCCGCGTAGTTGTTCAAGCCCACATGGATCTTGCCGTCCAGAAAGGTGCCCGCAGTGAGCACCACGGCTTTGGCGCGAAACTTGATGCCGACCTGCGTCACCGCACCGACCACGCGATCACCCTCAACCATCAAGTCATCCACCGCCTGCTGGAACAGCCACAGCTTGGGCTGGTTTTCCAGCCGGTGGCGAATCGCCGCCTTATACAGCACCCGATCCGCCTGCGCGCGCGTGGCACGCACCGCCGGACCTTTGCTGGAGTTGAGTATGCGGAACTGGATGCCCGCCTCATCGGTCGCCGCCGCCATCGCGCCGCCCAAAGCGTCGACCTCCTTGACCAGATGGCCTTTTCCGATACCGCCAATCGACGGGTTGCAACTCATCTGTCCCAGCGTTTCAATGTTGTGACTGAGCAGCAGCGTCTTGCAACCCATGCGAGCAGCCGCCAGCGCGGCCTCGGTTCCGGCATGGCCGCCGCCGACAACAATCACATCGAAAAATTGGGGATAAAGCATGGCTATGACTCAAAAAAAGGGGGGCAAACAGAGATGGCGCGCGCCCTAACGCCTGATGAAACTCAGCCGGGCATTTTACCGGCCAGCCAAAAAAACGGCGCGACACCATGAAACTGGCCTGACCCGCCAAGTTGGAACGCTCTCCCTATTCGCGCCTAGTGAATACCCTTAATAGTTGCGGTTTCTCCAACTGCAACGCCCATCATGGCGTACGCTTGATGCCTGTGAAATGCGCTGACACCCTTCGCGCCCGCCACCCCTTCTTAGAAAGCTTCGAATGAACGCCAATACCCTGCGCAGCCGCGCGCCGCTCACTTTGGTCAGCGCCGTTAACAATGAACTGGAGGCCACGCTCGAGTTGCAGCGTGAGGCCTACCTGGCCCACCCTAACCCCAGCTACAACGAGCGCCGTGCCGACCTGCGCCAGCTGCAAGCCTTCATCCGGGACAAACGCGAGGCGCTGGTGCAGGCCGTCAATGCCGACTACGGCAGCCGCTCGCGCCATGAGACCCTGTTCACCGAAATTTTTCCAGTGGTGGACGGCGTCGACCATGTGCTCAAACACCTTAAAAAATGGATGGAGCCACAGAGTCGGGACGTGGACAAGCGCAATTTTTTGGGCGCAAGCAACCGCGTCATCCCGCAACCCCTGGGTGTGGTCGGCGCCATCGTGCCCTGGAACTTCCCCATCAACCTCAGTTTCACTGGCCTGATCTACACTTTTGCCGCGGGCAACCGCGCGATGGTGAAAATGTCGGAGAACTCGCGTCACCTGGCGCGTTTGCTGATCGATGAAATACCTGCCTACTTTCCGCCAGACAAGCTGGCTTTTTTCGATGAAACCGGCGGCGTCGGCATTGAATTTTCCAAGCTCAAATTCGACCACCTGCTGTTTACCGGCTCAGGGCAAACCGGTCGCGCCGTCATGGCGGCGGCGGCGCGCAATCTGTGCCCGGTCACGCTGGAACTCGGCGGCAAGTCGCCTGCGATCTTGTGCGAGGACTACCCGGTGCACAAGGCAGCCGAACGTCTGTTGTTCGTCAAGCTGCTCAACGCTGGCCAAATATGCACTACCGTGGATCACCTGTACCTGCCCGAAGGCAAGACAGCCGAGTTCGTAGCGGCGGCCAAGCAAATTGTGGCCGAGCGCTACCCCTCGATAACTTCACCCGACTACACCGCCATCATCGACGAGCGCGCCTTCAAGCGACTCACCAGTGCCCTGGAAGAAGCCAAAGCCGCCGGCGCCAAGCTGATCAAACTGACCCCGGGCAAGAAATGGGACGCTGCAACGCGCAAGATCGCCCCGCACCTGGTTATCAATGCCCCGGCAGACAGCATTTTGCGCACCCGCGAAATATTTGGGCCGATTCTGCCGATCATCGAATACAGCTCGCTGGAGGAGCCGATCGCCGCCATCAACCAGGGGCCGCGGCCGCTGGCTCTGTACCCCTTCAGCAACGACAAATACACGATCCAGATGTTGATCGAGCGCGTCATGTCGGGCGGCGTCAGCGTCAATGATGCTTTGATGCATGTTGGCCAGCATGACCTGCCGTTTGGTGGCGTCGGTGAAAGCGGCATGGGCCATTACCATGGCTACGAGGGCTTCGTCACCTTCTCCAAAATGCGCCCCGTGTTCTACCAGGCTCCGTTCAGTGCGATCAAGTTCCTGTGGCCGCCTTACGGCAAATTCGCCAGTACCTACCTCGAATTCCTGACCCGCTGATCAAGCCTCGCTCGGGCCGCGGGCGAAATCCGACTGCGCGCGCCGCACTGATACCGCGCTTGAGTCAGATAAGCCCCGCCTGCGCCGCTGGGCTGGAGCGGCTAGCATCGGCTTCTTTCTCGTCATTTCAATCCATTCCCCCAAAGCACCTAGAAGGACCTTGCATGAAGCTTTACTACTCCCCCGGCGCCTGCTCCCTCTCGCCCCACATTGTCTTGAAGGAGTCTGGCCTGGCTTTTGAAGCCATTGCCGCACCGACCAAAACCCATAAGCTGGCGGACGGCACCGACTACTACACCATCAACCCGCTGGGCTATGTCCCTTTTCTGGTGCTTGACGACGGCCGCACCCTGCACGAGGGCCCGGCCATCGTGCAGTACATTGCCGATCAGGTGCCAGAAAAAGAGCTGGCACCAGCCAACGGCAGTTGGGAACGCTACAAGTTGCAAGAGTGGCTCAACACCATTAGCACCGAACTGCACAAAGGCTTTTCGCCGCTGTTCACGCCGGGCATGCCGGAACAGGCCAAGGAAATGGCCAAGACCCGACTGATCTCGCGCCTGAACTGGGTAGACGGCGAACTCGCTGCTAAGACCTACTTGCTGGGTGACACCTTCACGGTGGCCGATGCCTACCTGTTCGTGGTGGCCAGTTGGGGCAAGCATGTGGGCATTGACATTGCGGGGCTGGCAAACTTAAGCGCCTTCGTGGCCCGGATTGGCGCCCGCCCCGGCGTGCAGGCGGCCATGCGTGCCGAAGGCCTGCTCAAATAACGCAAAACAAGGAGCCCCCCCCGCGCAATGCGGGTGTAGCCCGGCAGCCCACCCGAGTTGCGTTATTAAGTCCATCGAATGTCCTTATAGACCGTAAAGTTTTATAAAGAATTCTTTAATAATTTTTGTTTTGTTTCCCGGTTGAAACCGTCTTTCCACTCGAGAAAACGCTTTTTCCAAGGGACCATGCTCGCTTTATAAGGAGTCGCTTATGCACATGGCGTGACGTAATATCCGCCCATTCGTTCAATCAACCTTTCGATTTGAAACCCGCATCGACACTGTCCTTTTCCAAGCTCGGCTGCAACCGGGGTGGACGCCAGCTCTTTCAAAATGTTGACTGCGTGCTGGAAGCGGGACGCTGGCTGTATGTGGCCGGGGCCAACGGGGTCGGCAAGACCAGCCTGCTGCGCATGGTCTGCGGTCTGGCACCGATCGAAGCCGGCGACATTCTCTGGAACGGCACCCCCATTCACGCCCAAGCCGATGCCTACCGGCAAGACCTGTGCTATCTGGGTCACCTCAACGCCCTGCAAGAGTCGATGACCGTTCAGGAAAATCTGGTATTTACCGCGGCGCTGGGCGGCTTGGCGCCGGATGCAGCACAAACCCGGGCAGTGCTAAAGCAATTTGGTGTCCCTGGGCGCGAACACCAGTTGGTGCGGCATCTGTCGCAAGGGCAGAAGCGGCGGGTTGCGCTGTCGCGGCTGGCTTTGAGCCCAGCTCGCTTGTGGGTGCTCGATGAGCCTTTTGTCGCCATGGACGAGGCCGGCGTGCGGATGCTGGCCGACTTGATCGCGGCACATTTGACCCAAGGCGGCTTGGCCGTACTAACCAGCCACCAGCAAGTGGACATCGGCACCATCCCGGCCCAGATGTTGGAGCTGCGCGCATGAAGACGCTTGGTCTGGGCTCGGTGCTGCTCGCGGTGCTGCGGCGTGAAGTTTCTCTGGCGCTGCGGCAAAAAGGCGAAGTGCTGACACCGCTGGTGTTCTTTGTCGTCATCGCCAGCCTGTTCCCGCTGGGTGTCGGGCCGGAGTCGGCGCTGCTGCAGCGCATGGCACCCGGGGTTCTCTGGGTCAGCGCACTGCTGGCGGCCATGCTGTCGCTGCAACGTTTGTTTGCCACCGACTACGCCGATGGCTCGCTCGAACAAATGGCCCTTTCAAGCACGCCACTGGGCCTGCTGGTGGTGGCCAAGGCTATTTCTCACTTCCTGCTCTCGGGCCTTCCACTGGTGCTCATGGCACCAGTATTGGGCTTGCAGTTCGGACTGGACGGACGGGCGCTGGGCCTGTTGATGTTGACTCTCTTGCTGGGCACCCCCACCCTGAGCCTGATTGGCAGCATTGGTGCTGCCCTGACCCTGGGCGTGCGGGGTGCAGGGGTATTGTTGTCGTTGTTAATCTTGCCGCTGTACATTCCGGTGCTTATATTTGGCGCCGGCGCAGTGGAATCTGATGCTGCTGGCATGGGTGCCGGCGGCCACTTGTCATTGCTGGCCGCAATGCTGGTGCTCTCGATATTTTTTGCACCCATCGCCACCACGACTGCCTTGAGGATTTCCCTGGAATGAAAACATCCGATATTCATTGGTTCAAATTTTCCTCGCCACCCAACTTCTATTGGCTCGCTGGCCGCATGTGGCCATGGTTTGCCACGCTTGCCGCCACACTGACGCTGATAGGACTCTGGATTGCGTTCTTCGTCGCCCCCATCGATGCGCAGCAGGGTCAGGGCTACCGCATCATTTTTGTGCATGTGCCAGCGTCCCAAATGGCCATGTTCATTTACCTGGTCATGGCCGCCTGGGCTGGGTTTGGACTGGCCTTCAACACCCGCCTGTCGGGCATGATGGCCTCGGCGCTGGCGCCCACGGGCGCCTTATTCGCGTTCTTGTCGTTACTGACCGGGGCCTTGTGGGGCAAGCCGATGTGGGGCACCTGGTGGGTGTGGGACGCACGTCTTACCTCCACCCTGATACTGCTGTTTCTCTATTTGGGTTTTCTGGCGCTGCAATCGAGCATCGACGACGCGCGTCGCGCCGACAAAGCCTGCGCCGTGCTGGCGCTGGTGGGCGTCGTCAACGTGCCCATCATCTATTTTTCAGTCAATTGGTGGAACACCCTGCACCAGGGGGCCTCGGTGTCTCTGTCCAAATCGCCGTCCATGGCAGCCCCGATGCTGTGGGGCATGCTGATCATGGTTGTGGCGTTCTGGATGTACACCATTGCGGTGACGCTGGCACGCGTGCGCACCATTATTCTCGATCGTGAACGTCATACGGAGTGGGTCAAAAATGCAGTGGAATAGTGTTTCCGAATTTTTCGCCATGGGAGGCTACGCCTTCTATGTCTGGGGCAGTTTTGGGGCAACGGCAGCCGTGATGCTGCTTGAGATGCTTCATGTCCGCCGTCAGCGCCAGGAAATGCGGCGCAGTCTTCGCAACGAATTACTTTCCGAAGGAGCTTCTTCATGAAACCTCGTCACAAACGCGCCGCCATTATTGTGGGCGGGCTCGCCGCTTTAAGCCTGGCGTCCTATCTCGTGCTCAATGCCTTTCAGAGTAATCTGGTCTTCTTTTTCTCCCCTACCCAGGTGGCGGCCGGCGAGGCTCCCAAGGACCGGACCTTTCGGGTGGGTGGTCTGGTCAAGGAAGGTTCCGTCAAACGCGACAACCTGACCGTGGCCTTTGTGGTTACCGATTCGGCCCAGGACATCCCCGTGTCCTACACCGGCATCCTGCCAGACCTGTTTCGCGAAGGCAAAGGCGTGGTCGCGCAGGGCAAGTTGGGCGCGGACGGTCACTTCACCGCCTCCGAGGTGCTGGCCAAACATGACGAGAACTACATGCCGCCCGAGGCCCAGCAGGCCATGGATCAGGCCCAGATGCAAAAAGCCGCACAAACGCTGAAGTAAAGAGGTCCATCATGATTCCAGAAATTGGTCATTTCTCTCTCATCCTGTCGCTGTTTGTCGCGCTGGCGCTGGGCATCCTGGGCGTTGTCGGTGGTCAACAGGGTCGAGCCAACTGGATGGCGCTGGCGCGCCCCGGTGCGCAGGCACTGTGGCTACTCTCTGCCTTCTCCTTTGGCTGCCTGACCTATGCCTTCTATACCAATGACTTCTCTGTCATGTATGTGGCGCAACACTCCAACTCCCGCTTGCCCGATATCTACCGCATAGCCGGGGTCTGGGGCGGTCATGAAGGCTCACTACTGCTGTGGTTGCTGATGTTGACCTCCTGGATGCTGGCAGTCTCCATTTTTTCCCGTCAGTTGCCCGATGCGATGGTGTCGCGGGTATTGGGGATTCTTGGGCTGGTGGCGGTCGGTTTCCTGCTGTTCATGCTGGTCACCTCGAATCCTTTCGTGCGCCTGAGTGACATTCCGCTCGATGGCAAAGAATTGAATCCCCTGCTGCAGGACCCCGGTCTGGTGTTTCACCCACCTTTGCTGTACATGGGCTATGTCGGTCTCGCCGTGCCCTTTGCCTTCGCGATTGCGGCGCTGCTTAACGGTCGGCTCGATGCCGCGTGGGCGCGCTGGTCGCGGCCCTGGGCGACTGCAGCCTGGATATTTTTGACGCTGGGCATTGCACTAGGCTCATGGTGGGCTTACTACGAATTGGGCTGGGGTGGCTGGTGGTTTTGGGACCCGGTGGAAAACGCCTCCTTCCTTCCCTGGCTGGTCGGCACTGCGCTGATTCACTCGCTCGCTGTCACGGAGAAGCGTGGCCTGTTTCGCAACTGGACCATCATTCTGGCCATCACCGCGTTCTCTCTGAGCCTGCTGGGCACATTTTTGGTGCGTTCAGGCGTGCTGACCTCGGTGCATGCGTTTGCGACCGACCCCAAGCGCGGCGTGTTCATCCTGCTTTTTCTATCCGTGGTCGTCGGTGGTTCGCTGATCTTGTTTGCCATGCGCGCCAGCAAGGTGCGTGCGGGTGGCTCCTTTGCACTGGTGTCGCGTGAAACTTTTCTGCTGATCAATAACGTGTTGCTGGCAACCGCCGCAGCCAGCGTCTTGCTCGGCACCCTGTATCCGCTGATCGTGGATGCACTCGGCTTAGGCAAGTTATCGGTCGGGCCACCGTATTTCAATGCCGTCTTTGGACCCATCATGGTTCCGGTCCTGTTTTTTATGGTGCTGGGTTCCTATGCGCGCTGGAAAAACGACAGCATCGCAGAACTGACCAAAAAACTACGTCCGGTGGCTATTCTTTCGGTGCTGCTGGGTTGCAGCGCACCGCTGCTGGCCGGTGAATGGTTCCCACTGGTTGCGATGGGGCTGACGCTGGCATTCTGGATTATCCTGGGGTCGATTGCCCAGATTTATCGCCAGATCAAGGACACGGTCAACTGGAAAGTTACACCGGTGTCATTCTGGGGCATGCACGTGGCGCACATCGGTATTGCCGTCACGGTTGTCGGTATCACCATGGTCAATGGTTACGAGACCGAAAAAGACGTGCGCATGGTGATTGGCGACACGGTATCGGTCGGCGGCTACACCTTTCGCCTGACTGGCATACGTGCCGCGCCAGGACCCAACTACAACGCCGAAGTCGGCGATGTAGAACTGATCAAAGACGACAAGGTCCTGAAGATCCTGCATCCGGAGAAGCGAAGCTATTTCTCGTCCACCATGCCGATGACGGAAGCCGCCATTGACAGCGGTATCACCCGCGACGTTTATGTAGCCATGGGTGAGGCGCTCGAAGGTGGAACCAGCCCGGCCTGGGCGATGCGCGTCTATCACAAACCATTTATTAACTGGATCTGGGGCGGCTGCCTGCTAATGGCCCTGGGCGGCACCATGGCGGCCCTTGACCGGCGCTATCGCAAAAGAGTCACGGCCCGCCAGGCAGCGGTAGGCGGCAAGGGTGTTGCGGCATGAAGAAGACGCTTATTCCATTGGGTCTTTTCATCGTCCTGGTGGTGTTTCTCGCCATTGGCTTGACGCGTGATCCAAGCCAGGTTCCCTCTCCCCTGATCGGAAAAGCCGCTCCCATATTTACAGCGCCTCGTCTGCATGATGCAAGCCAGCAATTTTCTTCCAAGGACATGCTGGGTAAGGTCTGGCTGCTCAATGTATGGGCGTCCTGGTGCGTGGCCTGTCGGCAGGAGCATCCGATACTGATGGAATTTGCCAAGACCAAGACCGTTCCCCTGATCGGGCTGGACTACAAGGACCAGATGGCCGATGGCCTGAAATGGCTGGCCCGCTTTGGCGACCCCTACGACCTCTCGGTGACCGACCGGGACGGGCGCATCGGCATTGACTTCGGCGTCTACGGCGTGCCTGAGACCTTTGTGATCGACAAGGCCGGAATGATTCGCCACAAGCAGATCGGTCCCGTCACCGAAGAAGCCTTGCGCGACACCATTCTGCCGCTGATACAGGAACTGCAAAAATGAAATTCTGGCTGGCATTTTTACTGGCGCTGCAATGTGCGCTGTCCTCCTACGCTGGCGAAGCGATACCCCTGGCCGAAGACCCGGTGGTCGAACAACGCCTGATTGGCATCTCGGAAGAATTGCGTTGTCTGGTTTGTCAGAATGAATCATTGGCCGGCTCGCGCGCTGAGTTGGCGCTGGATTTGCGACGTGAAATCCGTACGCTGATCAAAGACGGCAAGACCGACGCCGAAATCATGGAGTTCATGGTCAGCCGCTACGGCGACTTTGTTCGTTACCGCCCGCCAGTCAACGCGACCACCTGGCTGCTGTGGTTCGGTCCTTTCGTGCTGCTCATTGGCGCTCTGGTCGTGGTGGTGCGCATGGTGCGCCGCAGCAGCCAGGCCAGCAATCAGCCCGCGGCGCTTGACCCAGCCCAGCGCGCCAAAGCACAGTCTCTTCTCAAAGATACGGAACTTCCCTCATGAGCGTCTTTATTTCCATCGCAGTGTTGTTGACACTGTTGGCATTGGTATGGGTGGTGCGCCCGTTGCTGCGCCCGCCGCCACCAGCCGGTGTCTCGAGCCAGCGCCTGAACGCAGCCATCTACCGCGATCAACTGGAAGCGCTGGACCGTGACCTGGCACGCGGCGCCATCAGTCAGGAGGACTGTGAGGCGACCCGCGACGAACTACAGTTGCGCCTGTTGGATGACACCGAGGCGCCCGCGCCAGTGCACCACACCAGCGGCGCCAGTTTCTGGGCCGGTCGATTTACAGCAGCCGTCATCGTGTTGCTGATGCCAATAGGGGCAGGCGGCATGTACTGGTGGCTGGGTGAACCTGCGGCCATTGATCCGGTGGCCGCGCAAAAAAGCAACGAAGACCAGGCCATGAAGATGGTCGACATCCTGGCCGATCGCTTGAGGGCCAATCCTGACAACCCCACGGGTTGGGCCATGCTAGCGCGCTCCTACAAGGTCATGGGCCGCTTTGCCGAGGCCGAGCAGGCCTTTTTGAAAGCCGGCGACTTGCTCAACACGGAGCCAGATCTGATGGTGGACTACGCCGACCTGTTGGCCGTTCGAGCGAACAACAACATAGAAGGTAGACCGCTTGAACTCGTCAACAAAGCCTTGAGCCTGGACCCGCAGCACCCCATGGGTCTGATGATGGCCGGCGTGGCCGCCTATCGCAGGTTCGACTACAAAGAGGCCGTCGTGTATTGGGAAACCTTACTAACACTACTGGAGCCTGGTTCACCCGATGCGTTGCAAGTGGCCACCGACATCTCCGAAGCGCGGGTGCGGGCCGGTTTGCCCGCGGCAGAAACATCCGCACCAATGCCAGCCACCAACCCGGGCACCCAAGATACCCGAGCGGGCGAACTGCCTCCCGTCGATCCTGCCGCCGCCGCCGCCATGACGCCGGAAATGGTCAACCAGATGGTGGACCGCCTCGCCGAACGTCTCAAGAGCACACCGGATGACTTAACGGGTTGGGCTCGACTGGCGCGTACATACAAGACACAGGGGCGTCTGGTCGAGGCTGAGCAAGCGTATGCCAAGGCCGGCAAGTTGGTGGATGGCGACCCCGACCTGTTAACCCAGTACGCCGATGTATTGGCCATGCGCGCTGATAACAAGATTGAAGGCCGTACGCTGACCTTGGTGAACAAGGCATTGGCACTGGACCCCAATCACCCGACCGCTCTGATGATGGCCGGTACCGCTGCGTACCGGCGTGCCGACTACGCCCAAGCCGTGTCCCATTGGGAAAAGGTACTCACCGTGCTGCCACCCGGGTCCAATGATGCAGCAATGGTGCAATCGGAAATTGCTGACGCGCGGGCCAAAGGGGGGTTAGGCCTGCAAGCTAAACCTTAATCACTATAAAAAATGTAGCTGCTAGCCCAGGATGCACCTGGGCTAGCAGCTTTTTTTTTTATTAATTCTCGTCCAGCAACAGCTGATGAGCTGTGCGGCGAGCGTCTGCCGATTCAGATCAGGCTATGAGTATCCTTAAAAAAAATGGCGGTGCAACCTGGCCGCCAGGCCCAAGCTGGCCGCCATAAGTTCAAGGCGACAGGTCGGTTGGCGCCATGCCAACCCGGCCTTGATGCCAATTCACCCATGGCGTCGCGCAGTCATTGCACATCAAGCAATGGGCAGCCACTTTAGTCGTCTGAGGCCGCGCGACAAATCCCTTTCATCTTCAACACCAACCAGCCTGGCATTCGCACGTTCTGTCAAAGGATAAAGCTGTGCACAATATTGGCATAACGATCAAGTTATCCACAGCATTTTTCACCTTGCTTGAGTTGTTCAGATTTTGGGTACAGCGCAAAAGCGCAGTCACGCACATCTATCAAAGCGATTCAAGTGATTGATTTAATTTATATAAATCGGCTTGTCCACAGACCGACGCCGCCTCTATCTACTACTACTATTTATAAACAGTAGAAAGATAGAAGATAAAGTGAAAGAAGAAAATTGCGGCCATTGAAAAAAAACCGGCTTGATCCAGCGCCACCGCCGTCACGGCGCAAGAAGTAAAGGCCGAAAAAAACCAATCAAGTAAAATTCATCCGCGCCTCACCCGGTTTCTCAATCAAACGCTGAGCTACCCAAGCTGCTTTTGAAATCGTTCTCCCTTGCTTTAACAGTTCTAGTCCTTCAGCCTTTGTTTTTTCCATGTCTGTTTCTCCTGCAGCCCCTCCGTCCAACCAAGCACTGGTGTCTTTTGAAATAAAGAGCGCTCAGCTCCCGCTCGTGGCCTTGCTGCTCAAGACCACTGACTGGGACTTGCTGGCGGCTGACCTATTGAGGCAATTTGGCCCCGAGGGTGAAAATCCGGCGTTTTTTGACCATGACCCGCTGGTGCTCGATTTCTCACCCCTGCCCACAGACAGCCCCGTGCAGGACTTGAAACCCCTGCTACAGACGCTTCGGGCCTGTTGCCTGGTGGCAGTGGCGGTGCGCGGTGCCAGCGCCGTCTGGATGCAAGCTGCGTTGGCGGTGGGTTTGGTTGAGGCGCCGCTTGATCTGCCTCGGGTGCGCCCGGTGCCGGTGGAGGCCCTCCCGCAACCGGTTGCCACGCAAGAACGCCGTGCCCTGCCAGGTGCTGCGACCCTGGTGATTGACAAGCCGTTGCGCTCCGGTCAAAAAATTTATGCCCGCGGCGCTGACCTGGTGGTGCTGGCCATGGTCAATCAAGGCGCCGAAGTCGTCGCTGATGGCAATATTCATGTCTATGCACCTTTGCGGGGCAAAGCCATGGCAGGCGCCAGCGGCAACACCCAGGCCCGCATCTTTTCTTTGTGTCTGGAGCCCGAGTTGATCTCGATTGCCGGCGTCTACCGCACCAGTGAAAATCCGCTGGCAGCTGACATCCAGGGCAAGCCAGCGCAAGTGCGCTTGAGCGATGATGGGCAGGATAAGTTGCTGTTTGAAGCACTGAACCCCTGAGAGCAGCGCCGCCACCCGCGTGACCGCAGCGCTCCTATTTTTTTGAATTAACGTGAAAGACAGTTTTCCCATGGCAAAAATTATTGTGGTGACTTCCGGCAAGGGTGGCGTGGGTAAGACCACTACCAGTGCCAGCTTCGCAGCGGGCTTGGCCTTGCGTGGGCACAAGACGGCTGTGATCGACTTTGACGTGGGACTGCGCAATCTGGACCTGATCATGGGTTGCGAGCGCCGCGTGGTGTACGACCTGATCAACGTCATTCACGGCGAAGCCAACCTGAACCAGGCGCTGATCAAGGACAAGCAGTCCGACAACCTTTATGTGCTGGCGGCCTCGCAAACCCGCGACAAAGACGCGTTGACGCAAGACGGTGTTGAGAAAGTGCTTAATGGCCTGGCCGCGATGGACTTTGAATACATCATCTGCGATTCACCCGCAGGCATTGAAACTGGTGCGCTGATGGCGATGCACTTTGCCGACGAAGCGCTGGTGGTCACCAATCCCGAAGTCTCGTCCGTGCGCGACTCCGACCGCATTCTGGGTATGCTGTCGAGCAAGACCCGCCGTGCCATGCAGGGCTTGGAGCCGATCAAGGAGCACCTGCTCATTACCCGCTACAACCCGGCCCGGGTTGACCAAGGCCACATGCTGTCGCTGGAAGACATTCAGGATATTCTGCGCATCAAGCTCATCGGCGTCATTCCCGAAAGTGAAGCAGTGCTGCAGGCTTCCAACCAAGGTGTGCCGGCGGTGCACATGAAGGGCAGCGACGTGTCAGAAGCCTACAAGGACGTGATTGATCGTTTTCTGGGTGAAGACAAGCCCATGCGCTTTATCGATCCACCCAAACAAGGGTTTCTGAAGCGGCTCTTCGGGGGGAAATAGAACCATGTCTTTTTTCTCATTTTTTGCCGGTGAAAAAAAGAAATCGGCCAGCGTTGCCCGGGAGCGGCTGCAGATCATTCTGGCGCACGAGCGCAGCGGTCGCAACGCCGCCGAGCCTGACTACCTGCCGGCCTTACAGCGCGAGCTGATGGCGGTGATCAGCAAGTACGTTAAGATCAATCTGGCCGACATCAAAGTCAACCTGGAGCGCCAGGACAACCTGGAAGTGCTCGAAGTCAAGATTGAGCTGCCCGACAAGCGCTGACTGAGCCGAGCGCCTGTCACGCTGCAAGCCGCCAGCCAAGCCGCTATCCGCGCCCAGCGCCGCCTGCCATGCCTTACGCCCACACCATCGGCCTGCGGCGTTACCAGTTTGATGATCTGCGTACCTTGCTGGCGCGTGCCAGCCCGGCGCGCTCGGGCGACCGCCTGGCCGGCATCATGGCGGCCACGGCACAAGAGCGCGTTGCGGCCCAAATGGCGCTGGCCGAGCTGCCGCTGACGCGCTTTTTGAGCGAGGCACTGATCCCCTACGAGATCGACGAAGTCACGCGCCTGATAATCGACACGCACAACGCGGCGGCCTTTGCGCCGGTCAGCCACCTCAGCGTCGGTGACTTTCGCAACTGGCTGCTCAGCGACGCGGCCAGCACCGACACGATGGCCGCGCTGGCGCCGGGCTTGACGCCCGAGATGGTGGCAGCCGTCAGCAAGCTGTGTCGCCTGCAGGATCTGGTCCTGATTGCGCGCAAATGCCGGGTTGTGACCCGCTTTCGCAACACCCTGGGTTTAAACGCGCGCCTGGCGACCCGGCTGCAACCGAATCACCCGACCGATGACCTAGCGGGCATCGCCGCCAGCCTACTTGACGGCCTGTTGCTCGGCAGCGGCGACGCCGTGATCGGCATCAACCCGGCCAGCGACAACGTGGCGCAGGCGGTGCGGCTGCTGCAGATGCTGGCCGAGGTAATTGAGCGCTACCAGATTCCGACGCAATCCTGCGTGCTGAGCCACGTCACCAACACCTTGCAGGCGATCGAGCGCGGTGCGCCGGTGGACCTGGTGTTTCAATCGATTGGCGGCACCCAGGCCACGAACACCAGCTTTGGCATCGATCTGGCGCTGCTGCGCCAGGCACAAGAGGCGGCCTTGTCGCTGCAGCGCGGCACGCTGTTTGCCGATGGCCAGCGCGGTGAGCATGTGATGTACTTTGAAACCGGCCAGGGCAGCGCCTTGAGTGCTGGCGCGCAGCATGGCTGCGACCAGCAAACCTTGGAGGCGCGCGCCTACGGCGTGGCGCGGCAGTTCAAACCGCTGCTGGTCAACACGGTGGTTGGCTTCATCGGCCCCGAGTACCTGTTTGACGGCAAGCAGATCCTGCGCGCCGGCCTGGAAGACCACTTTTGCGGCAAGCTGTTGGGCCTGCCGATGGGCTGCGACGTCTGTTACACCAACCACGCCGAGGCGGATGGCGATGACATGGATGCGCTTTTGACCATGCTGTGCGCGGCGGGCTGCAACTTCGTCATGGGGGTGCCGGGGGCCGACGACATCATGCTGAACTACCAGAGCACTTCGTTCCACGATGCGCTGGCGATGCGCCAGATCATGGGCTTGCGCGCCGCGCCCGAGTTTGAAGCCTGGCTGCAAGCCATGGGCATTTTTGAGGCTGGCGAACAATCTCGTCTGGCGACGGGACTGCCGGTCGGCTTTGACGCCGTACGTCAGCGACTGGGCGGCGCGTGATGAGCGCAGAGCCACCCGTGTCGCCACCTCTGTTGCAGCCTCTGGCGTCGCCGTTTTCGTCAGCCCCGGAGACGGCCTCGCCCTGGGCCGCCTTGCGCCAGTTCACCGATGCGCGCCTGGCGCTGGGTCGTGCCGGCCACAGCCTGCCGACCGCCGCGCACCTGGCGTTTCAACTGGCGCATGCGCAAGCGCGCGACGCCGTTCATTTGCCCTTCGATCTGATGGGCATCGACGCTGAGTTGCAGGCGCTGGGGCTTGAGTCGCTGCTGCTGCACAGCGCGGCGCTTGATCGTGCCACCTACCTGCAACGCCCCGACCTGGGCCGCCAGCTTGATGCGGCCTCGCGCCAAACGCTGGCGCGCTGGGTCAGCCAGCCACACCCAGCCCGCGGCGTAGCACCGGCGTTTGACCTCGCCTGGGTCATTGCCGACGGCCTGTCGGCCCACGCCGTGCACCAAAACGCCGTGGCACTGGTGGCCGCCACCATGCAACGCCTGCGACAAGACGTGGCCGCGGCCTGGACGGTGGCGCCGATCGCGCTGGTCGAACAAGGGCGCGTCGCGGTGGGCGATGCAATCGGCCAGTCCCTGAGCGCACAAGCGGTGGTCGTGCTGATCGGCGAGCGCCCCGGCCTGAGCTCGCCCGACAGCCTGGGCGCCTACCTGAGCTGGGCGCCGCGCGTCGGGCTGAGCGACGCCAACCGCAACTGCATCTCCAACATCCGCCCGGCTGGCTTGTCGATCGATGCGGCCGCCACCAAACTGCATTACCTGCTTGAGCAGGCCCGGTTGCGCCAATGCTCGGGCGTGGCGCTGAAGGACGAGACGGATCCGCTGACCGGGCTGGCAACAGCGGCGCCACACGGCAATTTTCTGTTGCCCGGACCGGGCTGAATCGCGTCAGAACAAACTATTACATTCATAGCGGCATAACCATATTGCACGTGGGCTACAGCCTTGTTTTGTATATATTTACCCGATCTAGCACGGACCTCGAGTGTTCGCCCAAGCGAGTTGCTATGGAAGCGCTGCTGCGCCAAGGGGTGCTGGCGTGCGAGGCCCGACGCGCTGACGGCATAGAGCAAGCTGCTTTGATATTTCCCCCAGCTCGCATGACATTGAATTCCTACAATCAGAGTTGTACGCACCACAACCCCCCGACTGGCCCCATCGCCCGGAGAACCTTATGAAAACAAAAGCCGCCGTGGCCTGGAAAGCAGGCGAACCCCTGACCATTGAAACCGTCGATCTCGAAGGCCCGAAGTTTGGCGAGGTCCTGGTCGAGATCAAGGCCTCCGGCATCTGCCACACCGACTACTACACGCTCTCAGGCGCGGACCCGGAGGGCATTTTCCCGGCCATTCTGGGCCACGAGGGCGCGGGCATCGTGGTCGATGTCGGCCCAGGGGTCACGACGCTTAAAAAGGGCGACCATGTCATTCCGCTCTACACGCCTGAATGCCGCCAGTGCAAATATTGCCTCTCGCGCAAGACCAACTTGTGCCAGCTGATTCGCGGCACGCAGGGCCAGGGCCTGATGCCCGACGCCACCAGCCGCTTCAGCCTGGACGGCAAGCCGATTCTCCATTACATGGGAACGTCGACCTTCAGCAACTACACCGTGGTGCCCGAAATCGCACTCGCCAAAATCCGTGAGGACGCGCCTTTCGACAAGGTCTGCTACATCGGCTGCGGCGTGACCACCGGCATCGGGGCTGTGATCTTCACGGCCAAGGTGGAAGTCGGCGCCAACGTGGTGGTGTTCGGCCTGGGCGGCATTGGCCTGAACGTCATCCAGGGCGCCCGGATGGTGGGCGCCGACAAGATCATCGGGGTGGACCTGAACCCGGCACGTGAAGCGATGGCGCGCAAGTTTGGCATGACGCATTTCTTAAACCCGAAAGACATCGAGGCTGCTGGTGGCACGCTCGTGGATGCGATCGTGCAGCTCACCGATGGCGGTGCCGACTACAGCTTTGAGTGCATCGGCAATACCACGGTGATGCGCCAGGCACTGGAGTGCACGCACAAGGGCTGGGGCCGCTCCATCATCATCGGCGTGGCCGAAGCCGGCGCCGAGATCAGTACGCGCCCGTTCCAACTGGTCACGGGCCGCAAGTGGGAAGGTTCGGCTTTTGGGGGCGCGCGTGGCCGCACCGACGTGCCCAAAATCGTGGACTGGTACATGGAGGGCAAGATCAACATCGACGACCTCATCACCCACACCATGCCGCTCGAAGACATCAACAAGGGCTTTGACCTGATGAAGCGTGGTGAGTCGATTCGCGGCGTGGTGATTTTTTGATGATATTGGCCTCCAGCCCTTGTCAAATAAGCGCATGAAACTATTAAAAATATAGTAAAAATATGCCATCTACCTCCCTGGAACTTTTGAGTGAGCACGCCTGTTTTGGCGGTGTGCAGCGCTTTTACCAGCATGCATCTGGCGTTATCGGCTTGCCCATGCGTTTTTCGGTCTACCTGCCGCCGCAGGCCGCCCAAGCTGCGCCGACCAAAGTGCCGGCCCTGCTGTACCTGGCAGGCCTGACCTGTAACGAGGAAACCTTCATGGCCAAGGCGGGCGCCCAGCGCGTGGCCGCCGAGCTGGGCTTGGCGCTGATCACGCCCGATACCAGCCCGCGCGGCGCCGATCTGCCCGGCGACAGCGACAGCTGGGACTTGGGCGTCGGTGCCGGGTTTTATATTGACGCGACCCAGGCGCCATGGTCCCGGCACTACCGCATGGAGCGCTACATCACCACGGAGTTGCTGGCGCTGGTGGCGCAGGAGCTGCCAATCGACCTGCAGCGGGTGGGTATTTTTGGCCACTCCATGGGTGGGCATGGTGCTTTGTCATTGGCGCTCAAACACCCGGCGTTGTTCAAGTCCGTGTCCGCCTTTGCGCCCATCTGTGCGCCTCGCCTTTGTCCGTGGGGGCACAAGGCGTTCACCCATTACCTCGGTGGCGACACAGACACCTGGGCGGCGCATGACAGCAGTGCGCTGATGGCGGCCCAGGCGTCGGCGCCGTTCCCGAACGGCATCTTGATCGACCAGGGGCTGGCCGACAAGTTCTTGCCGACGCAGTTGTTCCCGGATGTATTTGAAGCAGCCTGCCAGGCGGTAGGCCAGCCGCTGCGGTTGAACCGGCGAGCCGGCTACGACCATGGCTACTATTTCATCTCGACCTTCATGGCCGATCACCTGGCACACCATGCCGCGGCCTTGGCACTGCCAGGATAAAGTGTCGCAAGTCCGGCCAAGGCTTGCACGGCGCCCTCTTGAGGTGTCCGTCAGGAAGACCTCTAATCGCCTCGCGCCAAAAGAAAGATAACGAGTCAAAGCAATGTCAGACCAGTTCATTGAATTCACGACCGACAAGCAGTTCATCCGGCGCGTGCGCGAACTCAAGACGATCCGCGTGATGATCAACATGTATTGTGCGAGGCATCATGGCGGCACCCCCCTGTGCGCCGAGTGTGCGGACCTGTTCGACTACGCCCAGCGCCGCCTGCAACGCTGCGTGTTTGGCGACGCCAAACCAAACTGCGCCAAGTGCGTGGTGCACTGCTACAACCAGGATATGCGCGAAAGGATCAGGGTGGTGATGCGTTGGGCCGGGCCGCGCATGCTGCTGCGGCACCCGGTGCTGGGCATCCAGCATTTGCTGGCCGATCGTCGGCCGGTGCCGCTGCTGCCGAGCAAGCGCGGGGTGAAAACACCCGATACCGACTGAGCGCTTGCATTGGCGGGGCTTGCTGTGCCGATACGCCCAAGCAGTTCAGTCCCTGGAAGCCACCGGACATCTTTCATGAAAAAATATAGCTATAAACCCAATGGATACGGGGGCTAAAGGCCAATTTCGTCTGTAATTCTATATGGATACTGCCGGTTCGGCCGACCCTGGGCCAGGACCTGTGTCAAGCCGTCGCCGGGGGTCAAATAAAGCTACTTCCCCGGCTTCCAGCGCTTGAGCAAGAGCGCATTGCTCATCACACTGACCGAACTCATCGCCATCGCCGCCCCGGCCACGACCGGGTTCAAGAAGCCCAGCGCGGCCAGCGGAATGCCGGCCACGTTGTAGGCAAAAGCCCAGAACAGGTTTTGCCGGATTTTGGCCACGGTGCGGTCGGATATATCCAGCGCCGCGGCCACCAGGCCTGGGTCGCCGCGCATCAGCGTGATGCCGGCTGCGTGCATCGCCACGTCCGAGCCGCCACCGCCCACGTTGGCCATCGCCATGCCGACATCAGCGGCGGTCAAGGCGGGCGCATCGTTGACGCCGTCACCCACCATCGCCACCGTATGGCCGCCGCTTTTGAGTGCCAGCACCTGCGCGGCCTTGTCGCCGGGCAGCACTTCTGCGCGCACTTCGCCGTCTTCGGGACGCAAACCGAGACGCCGCGCCATGGCCTCAGCCGCACCCTGGTTGTCGCCGGAAATCATCACGGTCTTGATGCCGCGTGCGCGCAAGGCCGCCACCGCGGCCTGGGCATCGGGCTTGGGTTCATCGGCAAAGGCCAGCAGCGCCAGCACCTCGATGCGCTCGGCCAGAGATGCCGTGGCCGCCCAGCGCTGCGCCAGTAGCGACACCGTGGCGCCCTCGCCTTGCAGCTTGGCTGCCGGGGCGCTCAGCGCGCGCCAGTCCACCCCGAGCTCAATCATCCAGCGCAGGCTGCCGATCAGATAGACCGGCTGCGCTGCTTCGCTGCCATCGGTTGCGCGCACCTCGCCTTCGGTGCCGCGCCCCGGCACGGCCCGCACGTTCACGGGCGGGTGGATGCGCAGGCCGCGCTCGCTGGCCGCTGCCACCACGGCGCGTGCTAAGGGGTGTTCGCTGCCGCTTTGCAGGCTCGCCGCCGCTGCCAGCAGCTTCGCTTCATCGGCACCCGCCACGGCTTGAAAGGCCGTCAAGCGCGGCTGCCCCACGGTCAGGGTGCCGGTCTTGTCAAAGGCGACCACGTCGACCTTGTGCGCCAGCTCCAGCGCCTGCGCGTCCTTGATCAAGATGCCGTACTTGGCCGCCACGCCGGTGCCCGCCATGATCGCGGCCGGCGTCGCCAGCCCGAGTGCGCACGGGCAGGCAATCACCAGCACCGTCACGGCGTTGATCACCGCCACTTCAAACGGATGCCCGGTCAGCCACCAGCCCAGCAGTGTGAGCAGGGCAATGACCAGCACCACCGGCACAAACACTGCGCTGACCTGGTCCACCAGGCGCTGAATTGGCGCTTTGGCGGCCTGCGCGTCCTCCACCAGGCGGATGATGTGCGCCAGCACCGTATCAACGCCCACCGCCTTGACCTGCATCACGATGCGGCCGTCACCGTTGATCGAGCCGCCGGTCAGCAGCGCGCCCGGGTCTTTCACCACCGGCAGCGGCTCACCGGTCAGCATCGACTCATCGACCTGGGTCTGGCCCTCTTGCAGCACACCGTCGGTGGGCAGGCGCTCGCCGGGTTTGACCACCAGCCGGTCGCCCACCAGCACCTCGGCCACCGGCACGTCGACCTCGCCGTCCAGGCCGATCAAATGCGCCGTGTCGGGCCGCAGGCCATGCAGCGCGCGGATGGCCGAGGTGGTCTGGCGCTTGGCACGGGCCTCCAGCCACTTGCCCAGCAGCACCATGGTGATGACCACGGCCGAACCCTCAAAGTACAAATGCGGCATGACACCCGGGGCGGCGGTGAGCCACAGCCACACCGACAGAACCCAGCCCGCCGTCGTGCCCAGGGCCACCAGCAAGTCCATGTTGCCAGCCAGATTCTTGGCGGCGTGCCAGCCGGCCTTGTAAAAGCGCGCACCCAGGATGAATTGCACCGGCGTCGCCAACGCAAATTGCGCCCAAGCCGGCAGCATCCAGTGCCAGCCCAGCAGGCCGCCCAGCATCGGCAGCACCAGCGGCGCTGACAGGCCCAAGCCAATCGCCACCGGCATGAAGCCGACCCAGGGCGAGGCATCGGGCGCGTCGATGGCGGCATCAAAGGCCACCGGCTCGTAGCCGGCATCACGCACCGCGCGACGCAGGCGCGCCTGCATGTTGTCCGAGGGCTCGTAGGCAATGCGCGCCGACTCGGTCGCCAGATTGACCGCCACACTTTGCACGCCAGGCACTTTTTTCAGGGCACGCTCAACGCGCCCGACACAGGAGGCGCAGGTCATGCCCTTGACGCCAATGTCCAGGGATTCAGCGGAAATAGAGGGGTTTGTAGCAGTAGTCATGCGCTGAGCGTAATCCTTCCCATCATGGCAAGGTCAAGCTCTAAAATTGGCGGGTTGACCTTCCCATGGTGGCAGGGTTCAGACTATGCTCTTTGCCATTTAAAGGAATTTTTCCATGAACCAAACATTTACCGTCACCGGCATGACCTGCGGCCACTGCGAAAAAGCCGTTACCCGCGCCGTGAAACAGGCCGACCCGCAGGCCGAGGTCAGCATCGACCGCGCCGCCAACAAGGTCGAAGTCCAGTCAGACCAACCGCGCGAGCTGCTGGCTCAAGCCATTGCCGAAGAAGGTTACAGCGTCGCCGCATGAAATTGACCGCCCCGGCGCCGTTGCAGGTCGCGACGCTGGATGGCACGCTTTGGCCGGTCGCCATTGGCGTTGCGGCGCGCCTGTCCAACGTGTCGGCCAAGATGGTGCGGCACTATGAATCGCTTGGGCTGCTGGCGCCGGTAGCGCGTACCGACAGCGGCTATCGGCAATACAACGCGGCCGACGTGCGCACCCTGCAGTTCATCAAGCGCGGGCGCGATTTGGGCTTTTCGATGGCCGAGATTGCCGAACTGGTGGGTCTGTGGCATAACCGCCAACGCGCCAGCGCCAGCGTCAAGCGCATCGCCCAAAAGCATGTGAACGAGCTGGCGCACCGCATCGAAGCCATGCAGGCAATGCAGCGCACCCTGAGCGCCCTGCTGCAGCACTGCCACGGTGATGAGCGGCCCGATTGCCCGATACTGGACGATTTGGCGGGCAGATGTTGCTAGTATTTGCAGAGCTTACTCTCTATGTACCACGTGGGCTAGAGCCACTTTTTATCATGATCAAACGCTCGATTTGCGAGCAACCAACGCGTCGGCCAGCGCCATGACGGCCGCTGCGGTGCGTCCCGCCGAACTCTATCCCGCGCTGGCACAGGTGCAGCCGTCCCTGGCCGAATTGGGCCCGCTCGTGGCGCCCATGAGCGTGCCGGCGGGCACGGTTTTGTTCAGCGAAAACGACGCCTGCCAGGGCTTTCCGCTGGTGCTGGACGGCGAGGTCAAGGTCTCGCGCAGTTCAAGCGATGGCCGTTCGCTGGAGCTGTACCGGGTGGTGCCGGGTGAGCTGTGCCTGGTGTCGTCGAGCAGCCTGTTTCGCGCCCAACCCCTGTCGGCCGACGGCGTCACCACCAAGCCCAGCACGCTGCTGTTGATTGCGCCTGACATTTTTCGCCGCTGGCTTGACAACGCCGCCTTTCGCAACGACGTGCTGGGCCTGTTTGCCGAGCGCATGGCGGACCTGACCAGCCTGATCGACGCGGTGGCCTTCCACAAGCTGGACCGGCGCCTGGCCGCTGCGCTGCTCGGCCACGGCCCGCAGCGCCGGGTGACACACCAGATGCTGGCCGATGAACTGGGCACCGTGCGCGAGATCGTGACGCGCCTGCTGCGCCGCTTTGAGCGCGAGGGCTGGGTGGCGCTGGGGCGCGAGCAGATTCAGATCGTCGATGGCGCCGCTCTGCGCGCCTTGGCGGCAACACTGGGCAACTGAACCGCGGGCAATCGACCTAAATTTATAAGAAATTAGGCTGTAGCCCTCGTATTGTATGTGTTTGCAGCTATTTAATATGTAGCACTTTTCATTTGATGAGCTTCGTTTGATCAGCATGGTGCGTGACTTTTGTCACAGACAAAGGGTGTCATCAGGCGTCCAATGCAGGCTCCCTAACCCTGACAGGAGTTCCTCATGAAAACAAACGAAGGCGGCCTTGACCGCATCTTGCGCATCGTCGCTGGCCTGGCACTGATTGGCCTGACATTAAACGGCAATATTGGCGTCTGGGGCTGGGTTGGCGTAGTGCCGCTGGCCACCGGCGCGCTGGGCTGGTGTCCGCTGTATAGCTTGCTGGGTTTGAATTCTTGCCCAATAAAAAGCAAAGGCTGACGCTCAGGGCGCAGCTTCAATGCGCGTCACGGCGTAAATGTGCCAGACCGCCATGAACATCGCCGCAATCGCTGGGCCGATGACAAAACCATTGATGCCAAACACCACCATGCCACCCAGCGTGGTGATCATCACCACGTAGTCGGGCATGCGCGTGTCCTTGCCAACCAAAATAGGGCGTAGCAGGTTGTCGATCAGACCGATCACCAGCACGCCCCAGGCCACCAGGGCAATGGCTTGCCAGAGGAAACCGGTGACAAAGAAGTAGGCCGCCACCGGCACCCACACTAGCCCGGCGCCAATCGCGGGCAGCAGCGACAAAAACGCCATCAACACCGCCCACAAGAGCGCGCCGCCCACACCCAGCGCCCAGAACGCCAGGCCGCCCAGGGTGCCCTGGATCAGGGCCACCAGCAAATTGCCCTTGACCGTGGCCCGGATCACGGTTGTGAACTTGCCGATCAGTTCTTTCTTGTGTTCAGGCGCCAGCGGCACCGCGTCGCGCAGGGCACGTGCCACACTGTCGCCATCGCGGATCAAAAAGAACGACAGGTACAAGGTGATGAACAGGCTGGTGACGAATTCAAAAGTCAGCTGGCCAATGCCCAGCGCCTGGGTGGCGAGAAACTGGCTGCCCAGCGCCAGCCCGTCTGCCAAGCGGCGTTGCAGCGCGGCGAAGTTGACCAGCCCGAAACGATCGAGCAGCGCCGTCAGCCAGTCCGGCAAGGTGTCGAACACGCCCTGAAAGTAGACCGACGGATTCATCTCGCCCGATTGCAACTGCTGGTAGACCTGGGTCGCCTCGCGCGCCAGCGCTGCCGTGAGCAGCGCAAAGGGCAGAATCAGGACCAGCAGGATGAGCAGCATGGTCACCAGCGCCGCTCGCGTGCGCCGCCATTTGAGCCGTGCCAGCAGGCGCCGATACACCGGCGTGAACAGCATCGCGATGATGGCGCCCCACATGATGGCGCCATAGAACGGCAGCAAGATCCAGCCGAGCGCCAGGGTGACCACCACCATCAGCGGCAACAGCGCGCGGTTTGCAAAAGCCGCAGAGGCTTGTTCGTCGGTGGGGGTCATGGGCTTTCTCGAAGGCAGGCCGGGATCGGCGCACGCATCGTAACAGCCTCAAGCCCCACCCCGATGTCGTGTTGGGGTGCCGTCCTCAGCGCGATGACGCTGCGAGCTTCTCCAACATCGCCCGGGCAGCGGGTGCTGACGAGGCCGGGTTTTGCCCCGTGATCAACAGGCCTGCGGTGAGCACATAGGGCTGCCAGTCGGCCCCTTTGGAATAGTCGCCGCCGTTGGCCTTGAGCATGTCTTCCACCAGGAACGGCACCACGTCGGTCAATCCGACCGCGGCTTCTTCAGTGTTGGTGAAACCGGTCACCGATTTGCCGTGCACCACCGACTTGCCCTCAGACGTCTTGGGGTGGCGCAGCACAGCAGGTGCGTGGCAGACGGCTGCGACCGGCTTGCCGGCGGCCAGCATGGCTTCAATCAGCGCAATCGAAGCGCCGTCTTCGGCCAGGTCCCACAAGGGACCGTGACCACCGGGGTAGAACACAGCGTCGAACTCGTCCGCCTTCATCTCGCTGAGCTTGTTCGTGCTGGCCAGCAGCGCCTGGGCGGCGGGGTCGGCCTTGAAGCGCCGGGTCGATTCAGTCTGGGAGGCGGCATCGTCACTCTTGGGGTCCAGCGGCGGCTGGCCACCCAGTGGAGACGCCAGCGTGATGGCGGCGCCCGCGTCCTTGAAGACGTAATAGGGCGCGGCGAACTCTTCCAGCCAGAAGCCGGTTTTGGCGCCGGTGTTGCCGAGTTGGTCGTGCGAGGTCAGAACCATGAGAATCTTGTTCATGTTGTTGCTTTCAGTGTTGGGGTAAAGGGGTGTTGGGGGATTGGCGTGCGGGTGCTTCAGAGCGCGGCTTCGAGCACGCGCCGGCTCACTGCCGGTGTCACGTCGCGGTGTTCGCTGAGCTGGGTCATGCCATGGGCCTCCAGTTGGCGGATCACCACGTCAATGGCCTCAGCCCCGAGCCCATAGGCGCTCAGGCGTGTGGGAATGCCCATGCGCTCAAAGAAGTCGCGGGTCTGGTCGATGGCGGCGCTGATGCGCTCCTCATCGCTGCCACTGCGAATGCCCCAGACGCGCTCGCCGTACTGCAAGAGCTTGGCGCGCTTTTGCACGCGCCGCTCGCTGAGCATCGCCGGCAACACGATCGCCAGCGTGCGCGCGTGGTCGATGTTGTGCAGCGCGGTGAGCTCGTGGCCAATCATGTGCGTGGCCCAGTCCTGCGGCACACCAGCGCCAATCAAGCCGTTCAGCGCGAGAGTGGCCGACCACATCAGGCTGGCGCGGTCGTCGTAGTCGGGCTCGGGGGCCGCCAGCAGGCGTGGCCCAATGTCAACCAGCGTTTGCAGCAGGCTCTCGGCAAAACGGTCTTGCAGCGGCGCGTTCACCGGGTAGGTCAGGTACTGCTCGACGGTATGCACAAAGGCGTCGACCACGCCGTTGGCGAGTTGCTGCGCCGGCAAGGTGTAGGTCTTGGTCGGGTCCAGCACCGAGAACTGCGGGAACAGATGCCGGCTGCGAAACGGCAGCTTGGCGCCAATGTCGCGCCGGGTGATGACGGACCCGTTGTTCATCTCCGAGCCGGTGGCGGGCAAGGTCAGCACCGTGCCAAAGGGCAAGGCGCTCTTGATGTTGCGCCCGCCCTGAAGCAGGATGTCCCAGGCGTCGCCTTCAAACGGTACCGCCGCGGCGATGAATTTGGCGGCGTCAATGACCGAACCACCACCGACTGCCAGCAGAAAGTCAAAGCCACCGTCACGCACTTTTTGCACCGCCTGCATCGCGGTATCAAAGCTCGGGTTGGGCTCAATGCCGCTGAAGATGTCGTGCTGGCGTGTACCCAGCGCCTGGCGGACCTCGGCCAGGGTGCCGGTTTTTTCCGCGCTGGCGCCGCCGACCAGAATCAGGACTTTGGCTGCTCCGGGCACCAGTTTGGCGAGATCAAAGATGCGGTCTTTGCCGAAAACGATCTGGGTGGGGTTGTAAAAATCAAAATTGAGCATGGGGATCCTTGCAGAGTTACTTGGGAGTTGAGGTAAATGACAGGTTAAAGTAGACCAGTCGGCTAGTAAATGGGTGAAAAAAATGGATTCCAACAGGCGCTTAAATGCCGGGTGAACCGAGCAGCGATTCGGTGCTGAGCAAAGCGTGATTAAAGGCGCTGCCATCGCGGCGCAGCTTGGCCAGCAAACTGGCGCCGAGCCACAGTTCGTACAGCGTCAGGGCGGTCGTGTCGGGCGCCAGCGTGATGGGGACCGAGCCGTCCACGCGCGCCTCTTCCAGGCATTGGGCAATGCGCTGCACCACGCGGTCGGTGCCATCGCGCAGGCTCAGGCGCATGGCCTCCGAAATATCGGCCACTTCGGCGCTGAGCTTGACGATCAGGCACTTGGCGCCCACTTCGGACGCGCTGCAAGCCTCTGTCGTGATGGCGCATTGGGTGACGTTCCAATAAGACCAGTAGCGCATCAGGCGCGCCCGTGCCGGTGTGCCGTCGGCCTTGAGCAGGGCGTCAAGGCGGCCCAGGTAGCGCGCCATGTAGCGCACCAGCAACTCTTCGCCAAAGCGCTCTTTCGAACCGAAATAATGATAAAAAGAACCTTTGGGCACGCCGGCCACGCTCAGGATCTCGGCCAGACCGACACCGACAAAGCCTTTGCTCGCAATCAGGCGCTCGCCGCAATCGAGGATGTGGTGTTTGGCGCCAGATTGATCAAGAGTCATGGCCCGATTATGTCACAAGTAGACCAGTCGTCTATAAATGGAGGTGGCACGTGCCTTTTCTGATTGCCTCGCCGATTGCCTGTCCCCAGGATGCTTCAATCAACGGCAACTTCGAGACGCTGGGCAATTTTGCTAAAGCAAACCACCCGCCTGGCCGATGCCAATGCCAATGCCAATGGTGACCATTGGCACCGCCCCCGCCCGTTCGACGTGACGCTGTGTGAATATCTTTGGCGAGTGCACAATGTAAATGATCAGCATGCCCCTACCAAGACCCGCTGGGGCTGGTCAAAGCAGGCCAGCCCTTTGTTCAAAACCCGAGACGGGTGTCCCGGGCTAAACCAGCAACGTGCTTACTTCTTACCGAAGACCAGGTACATCGGATCATCCGACGTGGCGTGGCGAACCTGCGCGTTGTCAAAGGCAGCAAAGCCAAAGCCGTAGCGTGCGGCCATGTCAGTGAACTGCACGTCAAACTTGCTGCCCGTTACCAGCTTGCGGCTGACCACCGAGGTGTGCATGCCGTTGGCGTAGCTGTTGGCCACGCGCACATCACCCCGATCGGTGCCTGTCAGTGGGTTGATGAGGATTGACGAGACCTCATCGCCAGCTTTGAATTTGCTGTCGTCAAACGCCACTTCCTCACCGCGCTTGATGTAGTAGGTGCCACCGGCGTTGGCGGCCTTGGCGTCACGTCCCATGAACTGAGGAACGCCATTGACCAATGGGACGTTGGTGTATTCACCACCAACGGGCCCTGGGTCGCCCTTGCGACCGGCGCCGGGCGCCGTTTTAGGGTCGTACCGGGTGCTGTCGGTGTACTGGTCATCCACAAAGCCTAACGGCCCGGTGCGCTGGCCCTTCATGTGCCACATGTCCAGCAACTGCCCTGGCATGTTGGTGTACTTGTTGCCATAAGGTTTGGTTTGACCTTCGTGGCAGGCCATGGCACAGCCTTCCTTGTCAAATTGTTTGGCAGTCGCCTCATTGGTCGGCCAGATCATGGACCACTTGTCTTCGTAGTACATGTTGTCGTCGCCACCCTTGTCTGCCGGGTCTTTCAACTTTTTCCAGGAGCCATCGGCCTGCTTTTGGTAGGGCATGCGCCGAACCGAATTGGTCGGGTCCTTATACTGAATCAGCAGGTACAGCATGTCTGTGGTGTAGGCCGCCTTGAGGGTGACGGCGGACTCGCCTTTCTTGCCGGGTGCGGCACCAAAATTGATACCGCCCGTCAACTCTGCCGACAGTGGTTTGGCCTTGGCCCAAACCGGATCAGCGGCACCGGCAGCCAGGTTGGGTGCCATACCCGTGAACGTGGCCACCAGCGAGTCTGGCGATACCTTGTCCTCCACTGATTGACAGCCAACCAGGGCCAGCGTCGCAAGGGTCACGGCACTTAGGGAAAGTCGAGAAGTTTTCTTCATGATGGCTTCCTTTTTTTAACGTTAGTTGACAACGAAGACCGCAGCATAGCAACATTCTTTGACGCTGATCAAACTATTTCAAACGGACCGCCACCTGTTGTGCTTGCTATAAGAGCCAAAAAGGCGCATGCATCGCCCCGACCTCGAACAGGTCTCAGGCTTGTCGCAACAAGCCGCCGTGCAAGATATGGCAGCTAAGGCGCTGTGCGATCACTTGCAGGCACTCCTGCTTTGACTGCCCGTTCAGGCTAGCACCACCTCGCCGCCCAGCGCCTGAAGCAAATCAGGCAGCAGTTTGCGCAGTTCACCGGTGGCAATGGCGGTATCGGTGTCAAAGCCATCGTCTTTGCCGGCCGAGGCGCCTTCAAACACCACCTCCAGAAACGCCAGCTTCTTGAGTTGCAGGCCCTCGGTCAGGACGAATGACACGCGGCTATCCCAGGTGAGCGCCAGGCGAGTTGGCAGCTTGCCACCGATGACGTGCTGCTTGACTTCGTCATTGTCGAGGGGGTGGCGCGCATAGCGCACCACCGCCTTGGATTCATCGGCGGCTTTGAGTTCGCACTCGCGGTCCACCGTGAAGCCGCTTGGGGGCTCCTGGCTGACCAGCCACTCGGACATGGCCGCTGTGGGCGAGACCTGGGTGTTGAGCAGCGTCACGGCCAGGCCGGGGAGCGACTTCACCAGCATCGTGACCACTTCATCGGCGCGCGCCTGGCTGGAGGCGTCAATCACCAGCCAACGGTCCTGCGGGTCCAGCCAGACCAGTGTCGCAGCCTGTTTGGTGAAGGCCATCGGCAGGAGTTCGAGCCGGATGTCATCTTTCAGGTCGCGGATTTCCTTCTTGCCGGGTTTGCGCCCGGTGCTGGCCTCGATCTGTGCCACGCGTTCCTTGACCTTGCGCGCGACCACCGAGCCCGGCAGGGCGCGGGACTCGACCATCAATTTCAAAATCAATTGACCGGCCACGGCCTCCAGCAGCGGACCATGCGCCTCGCCCCGGGGCTCGACCCAACCGACAGATTTTTCCTGTGAGGCGCCACATTCGACGAAGCGGTCGAGTTCAAGTCCCTCCTGCATTTGCGCCACAGTGGCAGACCAGCCCGCCCCAATTCGATACACGATGATGTTCTTGAACACTTGCACTCTTTCCAATAAATGATTCAACTTGACAGGCGTCCATCATCCCATCAATTGAGGTATCAATCGTGTAACTTAACTTTACAAAGGCAGTAGCCGGCGTCATGACGCCGATACACGCTGGGCGCAAACTGAATTTCACCTGATGCCGAGTTTTGTGCATCAGACTGAACCTTAAGGAGCTTCTGATGAAATCATTCTTCAAACCTGTTTTACTCGCTGCCGCTTTGGCTACAGCAGGCTTTGCCGCTTTTTCGCAAGTGCCGGGCGCTGGCCAAGACTGCATGATGGGCCAGGGCGGCATGCATGGCGGCATGCAGCATCAGCGCATGGGCAAAATGGACCCTGCCAAGATGCAGGCCCGCATGGAACAGCGCGCGGCTGCCCTCAAGACGCAGCTCAAGCTCACAGCGGCCCAAGAGGGCGCCTGGACGACTTTTGCCGCCGCCATGAAGCCCACCGGTGCCATGCTGGCCAACCGCCCGGACCGTGAGCAACTTGCCAAGCTGTCGACGCCCGAGCGCATTGACACCATGCAGGCCCTGCACACCAAACGCATGACCGACATGACTGCCGCGATGGCGCAGCGCGGCGAAGCCACCAAGGCCTTTTATGCCGTGTTGACGCCCGAGCAGCAAAAAATGTTTGACGCCAGCACCACGCGTCACTTCAGCCAAGAAGGGCGCATGAGCGGCCATCGGGGTCACAAGATGCCCTTGGGCGCCCCGGCTCCAAAGTTGTAACGCAGCAAAAGCCCGGTAACAAAAGAGCGGTCGGCGTACGCGTGTGCGGATGCCGGCCTTTCTTTTTTTTCTCGACGACTTAGCCCAGCAGCTGCTTCAATTCGCCGCTGTTAATCAGTTTTTGCAGATCAGCGGCGCCGCCGACCAGCACCCCCTTAACGAAGATCATGGGCATGGTGGGCCAGCCGGTCCACAGTTTGAGGGCGTTGCGCTGGCGCCAGTGGTTAAAGTAATTGCCGTATTCGAGATAGTGATGGGCCACGCCGGCTGCGGCCAGGGCTTTGCGCGCCTTCTTGGGGAAGGGGTTCATGGCCATACCCACAACGACGACCGGGTGTTTCGCGACGGCGGCTTGCACCTCTCGCACAATGCTTTGCTCGTGGCTGGCAATTTTGTCCCGAATGGCGGGGTGGATGTTGGCTTCGACAAGTATCGGGCGCGGCATGGCAATCTCCTGGGGCTAAAAGCCAGGCATTATGCTGTGCCAGCTGCCAGCGCTGGTGCTGTCCGAACCCGAGCACTAAACTGCCAACAATCATGCATCCCTCCACACCGCCGCCTGCCTCCCTCGCGCTGCCCCCCGTGCGCAGCATTCAATTGAACCGACCGCTGCACTGGCTGCGACTGGGTTGGCGCGACCTGCGCCGCTGCGGCTGGATCAGTCTGGCGCACGGGCTGGCGCTGGCGCTGGTGGGCGCTGCCATTGTGGCCGGCACCCACAACCGCTTCTGGTTGCTCGCTGGTGCCCTGTCGGGCTTTTTGGTGGTCGCGCCGGTGCTGGCATCGAGCCTGTATGCCTTGAGCCGGGCGCTGGAACGCGGCGAGCCAGCCCAGGCCAGCGTGGTGCTGAAAACCTGGCTGAACTGGCAAAACCAACACCTCAACAAGTGGGGCAACGACTACTGGAGCCTGGTGCAGTTCGGCGCCTTGCTGGCGCTGGCCGGAACGGGCTGGGTGCTGACCTCGGCCGCGCTCATCACCTGGCTGGCGCCAGTGCCGATCAACAACCCCGGCGACTTTGTACAGCACGTGATGCTGGCGCGCAGTGGCTTTCTGTTTGAGCTGTGGCTGCTGCTGGGCGGCGTCTTGGCAGGGCCTATTTTTGCCTCGACGGTGGTGACCATTCCCTTGCTGCTGGATCGGCGGCTTGGCTTGTTGCCGGCCGTGCTGACCAGTTGGCGCGCGGTGCTGGCCAATCCCTTGCCCATGGCCCTCTGGGCCGCGCTGATCATGGGCATAACGCTGCTCGGCATGGCGACGGCGCTGCTCGGTCTGGTGTTGCTGATGCCGCTGCTGGGCCATGCCAGCTGGCATGCCTACCGCGATCTGGTAGATTGCACCGGCCTGCCCCGGCGCGATGCACTTGACCAGGAGCGGCGCTGATGTTTGGCTATTCGGAAGAGCAAATTGCCGCGTTCGGCTTGAGCTTTGGCGTGGGTGCCTTCATGCTCTACATGCTGTTTATCATTGGCCACCTGGCCTGGGAATCGAAGGCGGGCAAATTTGGCACCTTCGTCCTCTTTCTGGGGCTGGCTTTCGGCCTGACCGGCTTCGCGGCGAAGTATTTGATTCAGTGGGCGATCGGCATCAAGTGAGCAGCAGGAAGATGCCTTTGGTGCCCTCGCCCCCGTCTTTCTTGGTGGGGTCTTCCTGAAAGCCCATGGCCCGGGCCAGCTTGAGCATGCGCTCGTTATGGTCAAGCACCGTGGCCACCAGCCGCTGGGTGCCCTGGGCACGCAAGTAGGCCACCAGCTTGTCCATCAACAGGCGACCCAGACCCGTGCCCTTGAGCTCCGAGCGCACGATCACGCCAAACTCGGCGTCCACGTTGTCCGGGTCCACCATGGCGCGCGCCACACCCAGGGTCTGCAACTGGCCGTCCGGGCCGGGCGCCTGCGCCACAAAAGCCATTTCGCGCGCGTAATCAATTTGCACCAGCCGCGCCAGCTCTGAGCGCTCGATGCTGCGCCGGGTGTAAAAGACCCGCATCCGAATGTCTTCCGGGTCCAGGTGCTGTAAAAAATCCATGTGTGAGGTCTCGTCCTCGGGCCGAATCGGGCGCAAGAGCAGCGCGCGCCCCTGCCACTGGACGGTTTCTTCCAGTTGCGCCGGATAGGGCCGGATGGCGAAATTATTGGCCCCGGCCGGCGTGGCGGCACTCAGGCGGATACGCGCATCAAGCGCCATCGCGCCCTCAAAGTTGACAATCAAAGGGTTGATGTCGAGCTCGGCGATCTCGGGAACCTCAGCGAGCAACTGCGACACCGCGACCAGCACCTGATGCAGCGCCGCCTCGTCTGCCGCGGGCGTGTCGCGCCAACCGGCCAGCAGGCGCGCCACCCGGGTGCGTGACACCAGTGCTTTGGCCAGCGGCACATTGAGCGGCGGCAAAGCGACTGCGCGATCGGCGGTGACTTCAACCGCCGTGCCGCCCTGGCCAAACAGGATGACGGGACCAAACACCGGGTCGATGGTGCTGCCCACAATCAGCTCCTGCGCATGCTCACGCTGCACCATCGCCTGGACCGTGAAGCCCTGAAGACGCGCGCCCGGCTGCTGGCGCTTGATGCGCGCGAGCATGGCCCGCGCGGCGGCGCGCACGTCGGCCTCGTCGTGTAAATTCAGCGCGACCCCGCCCACGTCCGACTTGTGTGAGATGTCATCCGACAAGACCTTCAACACGACCGGGAAACCGATCGCCACGGCGGCCTTGACCGCCGCCGCCGCCGTCGGACGGATGCGCCGGGTCGGTACCACCGGAATGTGGCAGGCATCGAGCACTGCCTTTGCCTCGGGTTCGGTCAGGAGTTCACGCCCGCTGGCCAAGGCGTCCAGCACCAGCTTGCGGATGGTCGCTGTGTCGGGACGCAAGTCGGCCAGCAAGGCTGGCGGCGTCTCGATGAGTTCAGCCTGGTTGCGCCGATAGCGCTGCAACATGGAAAACGCGCGTATGGCCAGCTCGGGCGTGTCATAGGTGGCAATGCCCGCGGCCTGAAACACCTGGCGCGCCTGCGCCACCGCCTTGTCACCCAACCAGCAGCTCATCAGCCGGGGCGCCGCACCCGGTTGAGGCTGGGCTATGGGCACCAGGGCCCGGGCAATGTCGGCACTGGGCACAATGGCCGTGGGGGCGTGAATGAAAAGAATCGCCCCGCTGCTGGCGTCGTCTTTTAGGATTTTTAAGGCCTGCGCATAGCGTGCCACCGGCGCGTCGCCAATGATGTCGACCGGGTTGGCGTGCGACCAGTTGGCGGGCAGTACGGCGTCGAGCTTCTGGCGTGTGCTGTCGCTGAGCTCTGCCAGTTTGACGCCGGCATAGGCCGCCGCATCGGCCGCCATCACCCCCGCCCCACCGCCATTGGTCAGAATGGTCATGCTGTCGCTGCTGTTGGTGCGGAAACGCGAGAGCGTCTCTGCTGCCAAAAACAGTTCTTGCAAGGTGTTGACGCGCAACATACCGGCGCGCGCAATGGCCGCCTCAAACACCATGTCGGAGCCGGCCAGCGCGCCGGTGTGCGAGGCAGCGGCCAGTTGGCCCGGTGCCGAGCGCCCGGCTTTGACCACAATGACCGGCTTGTTGCGCGCCGCCGCGCGCGCCGCCGACATGAACTTGCGCGGCGAGTCGATCGATTCGGCATACAACAGAATGGCACGGGTTTTGGCGTCGCTGGCCAGGTAGTCCAGCATGTCGCCAAAGTCCACATCCGCGTGTTCACCCAGCGAGACAAAGTACGAGAAGCCGATGCCGCGCCCCTGCGCCCAGTCCAGCATAGCCGTGACCAAGGCGCCGGACTGCGACACAAAGGCGAGCTCACCGGGCTGTGTATCAATGTGGGAAAAACTGGCGTTCAAGCCCTGGTGCGGTGCCAGCAGCCCGATGCAGTTGGGCCCCAAAATACGCAATAAATGGGTGCTGGCGGCGTTCAACATGGCCTGTTTTTGCTGGACGGTCATGCCTGCCGTCATCACCACGGCGGCGCGCGTGCCCAAGCGGCCCAGGGCCTCGATCAGGCCTGGCACGCTGGCCGGTGGTGTACAGATCACCGCCAGATCGGGGACCTCAGGCAGATCAGCGGCCTTGGCCACGACCGGATGAGAGCCGAGCTTGCGGTGCTTGGGGTTGACAGCGTACAACGCGCCCTGGTAGTTGCCGTGACTCAGGTTATGCCAGACTGTGGTGCCTACAGTTCCGACGCGCAGCGAGGCCCCGAACACCGCAATCGAGGTGGGGTTAAACAATGAGTCAAGGTTACGGCTACTCATGATTTCAACTCCAAAGGACTGCGCCGAATGGGCGAACGCCGATCAGCAGGCCGTGCAGCCAGAGCGCAAAGGCCATCCAGGCGCCTACACCCAGCGCTACCGTGATGCCGGTGGCGCCCGCAGTGCCACCGGGGTAGCGCGTGCCAAGCAGACGGTCACGCCGACGTGAGGCGATGAAATCGACAGTCGCCCAGGCCAGAAATGAGCCAAACAACACGATATGGCTCAGGGTGCCATTGGTCAGCAAATGCGCCAGCGCCCAGACCATGACCCCCAGCACCATCGGATGGTGAATGCGCTCCTTGATGCGATTGCCAGGTACATAGGCCGCCGCCAGTAAGACAAAGGACAGCAGGGTCAAGAGCGAAGCCAGGTGGCGTATCCCGACGGGCGGGCTCCATAACTGCACCGGTTGTTGGCGCGCCAGGCCAAAGCCCCACACGATCAAGGCGAGCCCAAGCAGTGAGGCGAGGGCGTACAAGCCCTTCCACTGCATAGCACCAATGCGTGCTCGGGTGTGAGTGCGCCAGTCCTCGGCCACGATGCGCACCGAGTGCACCCCCAAAAATATGAACAGTCCGAGAATTAAGTAGGTCATAAGAGCTTGGTCCTGGTTAACGTGAAACAACTTTCATGTCCGGGAGGTGGGCATGCGTCCATGATAGTTAGGCGGCCAACACGCGATTTTTGCCCGAACGCTTGGCCAGGTACATGGCCTGGTCGGCACGCTTGATGGCGCTCTGACCGCTTTCGTCTGCGACCAGCTGCGCCACGCCAGCGCTGAAGGTAATCAGAACCTTCTCGGTGCCAGCCAAAAAGAAACGTTTAGTCAGTTCGCGTTGCAAGCGGGTCATGGCTTCAATGCCATTGCCCAGGGCGGTGTCAGGCATTAGAACCACAAATTCTTCGCCGCCATAGCGAGCCAGCGTGTCTTGTGGGCGCATGACTTCGCGTGTCACCGCCGCCAAATGGGCGAGCGCTTCATCGCCGGTGGTGTGACCGAGCCGGTCGTTAAGCGCCTTGAAGTTGTCAATGTCGAGCAGCGCCATGCACAGCGGCGTGTCCTTGCGCCGCACGCTGGAGACCTCGCGCTCCACCGCTTCTTCCAGCCCCTTGCGATTGAGGGCGCCGGTGAGCGGGTCGTGGCGCGCCTGCGCGCTGACGCGGTCAAGTTCCAGATGCAATTTGGCAAGTTCTGCCTCTGTAGTTAGCGCCTTCTCGCGCATACCGCGCAGCTCGTCGCGCGCACTCAAGCTGTCGTGCGCGATGGTGCGGGTCGCACCGACCACCTCTTTCAAGACCGGTGCAATTTCAGCCAGGGTCTTGGCCTGTTCGATCAGGCGCGCATTTTCTTCCAGCTTGCCATGGTAGGCGCTGGTGGACTCGGTCATTTGCGAAAGCCGCTCAATGAAGGTCGCCAGCATTTGGCGCATGTCTTCCTGCGCCTCCAGGGCCCGGCCCTTGGCCTCGGTCTGCTTGAAGATAACGTCTTTGAGGCGCCGCTCCACATCGTCAAGGCGGCGCAAGGTCAGTGGTGGCGTTGAGGCTGTCAGCAAGGCCTCAATCTGGCCCTTGAGCCAGCGGTCATCCAAGCTGAGCTCCCCTATGTTCTCGATGATCAGGTGCAAGAGCTTGAGCAGCGTGACCTTGATCTCGGCTTGGTCTTCGGCGGCAAAGGAGAGTCGGTCGCTGAAGCTGGCGAGCATCGCTTTAAGAAGCAGCAAATCAGCGCCGGGCTGGCGCAGGGCCTTGAGCAAGGTCTGGGTCTGCTCATTGAAGCGTTCATCATCGGTGCCCAGGGCAGGCAGCGCGTACTCGATCAGACGCGCCATTTGCTGGAAGAATTCAAAGCTCAGCGCGATTGCGCCCGCGTCGCCTGACGCACTGGCGACCGGCGCGGGCGCGTGGGCGGGCGAGCCAGTCACGGCGCCAACCTTGGCGGGTTCAGCGGCGGGCGGACTGAAGCCCCCATAGGCCATCAGCGCGCTCTTCACGCCATCCCAATTGAGTTGTCCGATGGCGGAGTCCAGCAGACCGCGCTGCCTTTGTTGCCCCGGTGTTTTGATCGGCAGAGCCTGCGCAATGTCACGCAAGCGGTCAGCGGGAAAGGGCGGCTCGCTGACCAGTCCCGCCACTTCGTTGTAGATGGCCTGGTAGTTGATGGGCGTTGGCGCCATCTTGCGCGCCGTGATTTGTTTGAGCGTCTCGCGCGCGATTTCAAATGGTTTCTTGGCAGTCATGAGGTATTTGGGCCATCAAAAGTGGCTGTCTCACTAGAGTCAGCGGGAACATGACCTAAATGTAACCATGAATGATGGCCGTGTTCATCTCAATCTGAGGTGAGTCCACGCGCCAGCCATTTGGATGCGATCGTCCGAAGGAAAGCTCCGGCAAAGACCTCAGCAGGGCTCCAAACCTTGGAGTCACTTGAAAGCGCCTTTTCGCCAAGCCTGAAAATTCAAGAGAATTTGAGCTATTTTGGGCTCTAGCCCGCGTCTAAATTGCCTGAATAGCTATCAAATACAGAGCTTACCTGATGCCCGCTCGTTGCTCGTTGCTGTTCGCAATCGCTTGCGTTTGCTTCGCCCTGGTGTGCGTTCGCTGGCGCTGGCATCTTGCTGGCCAGGCGCGCTGTCGCGCTTGGGGTCGCTGTCTATTGCCTTGCACAGCAGTTTGTTTACACTGCGATTCTCATGTCAACAAATTAACTGGAGTTTTGATGAAGCCCGTTTCGGAATTGTTAAAAAATCGTAGTACAGCGATTTACCAGGTCAGTCCTTCCGTCAGTGTTTTTGAGGCACTCCAGTTGTTGGCTGACTATGGCGTAGGTGCGATGACTGTGATGGAGAACGGCAAACTAGTCGGAGTGGTCTCCGAGCGTGACTACACCCGCAAGGTAGCGCTGCAGGGTAAGAACTCCAAAGAAACGGTGGTTGCCGACATCATGACCCGCGATGTCATCACAGTCACGCCCAGCACCGAGGCCGGTGCCTGCATGGTGTTGATGAGCCAGAAGAAGATTCGCCACTTGCCGGTGCTCGATGGCGATGAGGTTTTGGGCCTGATCTCGATCCGCGACCTGATGGACGACATCATCGCCGAGCAGCAGCAAACGATTTCGCAGCTGACCAATTACATCAGCAGCTAGTTCAAGCCTGCCGGTCAGCAGCCCACGTCGCGCCATCTGGCTTTCAGCGCCGGGAACGGCCAGGCCTGATCCACCCTCAGGTTCGCGGGCGATCAGGGGCAGCAGTTGCCAGAAGCCAGAACCACTCGCATCTCTTTTAGGTTTCAACGCGCCTCCGTGCTCCAGCCAGGGTTGAAGGCGGGCTCAGTCAATGCTAAGGCGTCAGCGCTGCGCCGCCGTCAGCAGCAGTTCGTTCGGGCCAATCCAGCCGTCGGCGGTCGTGAAGACGCCCAGTCGTTGCTCCATCTCGGCCCAGGCGGCATCGGCCGCTTCGGCACTGAGTCGCCCCAAAATTTGCTGGATCGGGCTGGCCGACGCACGAACGAAGTCAAGGTAATGGCGCGCCGAGGGCAGCTGAAAGGGTGCATCCAGGGCCGTGCTCGCGACGTTGCGAAAGCCCGCCGTCTGGAATAGCGCATCGGCCAGGCCCGGTTTGCCCAGGCTCAACAGGCCGCCCGGCTGGAACGGATCGCGTGGCGCTTGCCCCGCGTGTTTGAGCGCGGTGCCCATCAGCATGCCCAAGCAGGGGTTGCGCTCGGGCCGAGAAAACACCAGGGTGCAGATGCCCCCGCCCGGCCGCAAGGCCCGATACATGCTGTGCAGGCCTTGCAGCGGGTCGGGAAAAAACATCAGGCCCAGCCGGCAGACGGCGGCATCAAAGCTGCTGGGAGGCACGGCAAGCGCCTCGCCGTCTGCGACCAGCGTCTGGACGTTGCCAAAGCCGGCGCGGCAGGCGTTTATGTCGGCCAGCGCCAATATCGCGGGAGACAGGTCGGTGGCCAGCACGCGGCCGGCCGGGCCTACGCGCTTTGCAATGTCGAGCGTCTGGTCACCGGCACCAGCGGCTACATCCAGCACCGCAGCACCGGGCTTGACGCCTGCCATGTCCAGCATGGCCTCGCTGGCCTGGCGCAGCCAGGCGCGAATCTCCGGGGTGTGCGAGTTCCAGCCTGCTGCCGAACGGTCCCATTGCTCGCGCACCGCGATCTTGAAATCCTGGCGATCGGGGCTGACGGTGTCGGTGGAAACTGCTGTCATGGCGGGCTCCTTCGGTGTGTTTGTTCGTGCAATATGGCGCTGCCAGTTTAGGCAGTGCATGTGGGTGCCGCAAGCCGCAGCCTTGCATAATGGGGCCGCACAAACGCATAACTTCACCCCCATCGCCCGCCATGTTCGACTGGAACGACCTCAAATACCTGCTGGCGGTGGCGCGTCACAAAAGCACCACGGCGGCCAGCCGCGCGCTGCAGGTCAACCAGTCCACCGTCCAACGGCGGCTGGCCGAGTTGGAACGGTGCTTGGGGCAGGCGCTGGTACAGCGCCACCCCAGCGGATATCGTCTGACGACTTTTGGAGAGCAATTGCTGCCCCTCGCTCAGCAGGTTGAGCAATCGGTGGCGGCATTGACCCAGCATGTCGAGACCTTTCACCGCGAGGTCACGGGGGTGGTGCGCCTGACCTGTCCGGAACCGCTGATGTACCGCATCACCAATTCGACGCTGCTTGAGCGGTTTCGGGCGCGCTACCCTGGGCTGGAAGTGGAATTTGTGATGAGTGACAAGTACCTTGACTTTGCCAAAGGGGAGGTGGACATCGCCCTGCGCTCGGGCGACACGCAGGACAACGCGCTGGTCGGACGCAAGGTCGGGGATTCGCTTTGGGCGGTCTACGCCAGCCCGAAGTACATTGCCCGGCGCGGTCAGCCCGATCGCGTGGAAGATTTGGAGCGCCACGACTGGGTGGGTTTTGACGACACCATGCCCAATCACCGTGCAACCCAATGGCTGCAACAAGTGGCCCCCGGCGCGCATGTCGTGGCGCGCAACAACAGTGTGCTCGGCCTGATCTATTCGGTGCGAGCAGGCGTGGGCCTGGCGGCCTTGCCGACCGCGCTGGGTGATACCGAGCCTGACCTGGTGCGGGTGCTCGGTCCGATCCCGGAACTGGCCCGCATCTGGCGCGTACTCACCACACCGGCGTTACGACGCACGCCGCGCGTGGCGGCGCTGTTTGACTTTCTGGTCGATGAGGTCGATGCGCTGCGGCCCATCATTACGGGGTAGCGCGTCGCTTGCCTCGAATTTCATCATCAAATCAGTTGCAGACCAGTGCCTTTGCACTGAAAAAGAACCCCCTGGGCCCTCATTCTGACGCGTCAGCTGTGGCCGAGTCGATGAAGTGCACCCAAAAGCTTGCCGGATAATGCGCTTGAAGCTGGAGGCATCGGTTGAATAAAAATAAGCTGTCTGAAAGCGACATTTATGACAAGTTCATCCGGCCGGCCATGCAAAAGGCGGGCTGGAATGGCATGGATCAAATTTATGCCCAATACCCCTTGCGCGCGGGCCGCGTGGTGGTGCGGGGCAAAAGTGCGCAGCGGGACCAGAACACGGTGCTGTTTGCCGATTACGCCCTGTTCTTTAAACCCAACATCCCGATCGCCGTGGTGGAAGCCAAAAAAGCACGGCTTTCCATGAGCGCAGGCACTCAACAGGCCATCCACTACGCCCAGTTGCTGGACGTGCCCTTCAGTTTCGCCAGCAACGGCGACGGCTTTGTGTTTCGTGACGCCACGCGGGCTGATGGCGTGCTGGAGCAAAACCTCACGCTCGACGAATTCCCCAGCCCCGCCGAGTTGTGGCGCCTACAACCAGCCGCCGCTGACCCGGCGCGAGCGCGCCAGCCGCGTTAAAAAGGCGCGACATCTTCACCCAGTACGGCCCGGTAGCCCGCAAGGTGATGGACGCACTGCTCGACAAATACGCCGACGAAGGCATCGCCACCATCGAGAGTGACGCCGTGCTGCGGGTGCAGCCCTTCACCCATATGGGCAGCGCCAGCGAACTCGTCAACAGCTTTGGCGGGCGCGCCCAGTACCTCGGCGCCCTGCAAGCGCTGGAGCGCGCCCTGTATGCTCCCGGGTCCGCCGGTGGCTGACGCCGCGTTTGCCAAAATACTCGCATATTGATAGCTGTTACCGCAGTATCGACGTGGGCTAGAGCCCAATTTCTTATATAAAACTGCATCTCCATGTCCAACCTATCCGGCGTTATCAAATCCATCCAAGACGTCATGCGCCAGGACAGCGGGCTCGACGGCGACGCGCAGCGCATCTAGCAGCTCACCTGGCTCTTGTTCCTCAAAGTGTTTGACGCGCTGGAGGAGGAGCTGGAACTCACCCGCGACCACTACACCAGCCCGATCCCGGAGGCCATGCGCTGGCGCCACTGGGCGGCCGATGCCGAGGGCGTCACCGGCGACGAGCTGCTGGAGTTTGTGGACAAACAGCTCTTCGTCAGCCTCAAAAACCTGCCCGGTGACGCCCAGCGCAACCCGCGCGGCTTTGTGGGGCGCGGCGTGTTTGAAGACGCCTACAACTACATGAAAAGCGGCCACCTGCTGCGCCAGGTCATTACCAAGCTCAACGCCATCGACTTCAACCGCCAGGCTGAGCGGCACCAGTTCAACGACCTGTACGAGAAGATTCTCAAAGACTTGCAAAGCGCCGGCAACGCGGGCGAGTTCTACACCCCGCGCGCAGTCACCCAGTTCATGGTCGATAGGGCCAACCCGCAACTGGGCGAAGTGGTGCTCGACCCGGCCACCGGCACCGGCGGTTTTCTGGTCTGCACCATCGAGCACATGCGCAGCCAAGTCAACAACACCGCGCAAGAGGCCGTGCTGCAAATGAGCATTCGCGGCGTCGAGAAGAAGCAGCTGCCGCACATGCTGTGCGTCACCAACCTACTGCTGCACGGCGTCGAGGTGCCCAGCAACATCCTGCACGGCAACACCCTGAGCCGCCCGCTGCGCGATGTGGGCGCTGCCGACCGGGTGGACGTGGTGCTCACCAACCCGCCCTTTGGCGGCATCGAAGAGCCGGGCATCGAGCAGGGCTTCCCCAGCGACGTGCGCACCAAAGAGACGGCCGATTTGTTTCTGGTGCTGATCAAACACATTCTCAAAGTCAATGGCCGCGCCGCGCTGGTGCTGCCCGATGGCACCTTGTTTGGCGAAGGTGGAGGTCGTTAACTTGGCCGGAGCCGGTGGCCGGGGTGGGGGAATTTGATCGGGTGTGGGCTCGGATGTGCCGGTGGCCACCCCGGAGGAATTTGACTTGACCTTGCGCTCCTCCATGCGTTTGGCATAGGTGCGGATGGTCTTTCGATCAATTCCGGTGACACGTTCAATCTGGCGGTGGCTGGTGTTGGACTCCAGCAGAGTCGATAGGGTTGTTTGTAGGTGTGGTTTCAAGACGTTCAAT
>VMTC01000013.1 GCA_013791765.1 Rhodoferax sp. | reverse complement strand
TTTGATTCATTCGATGTTGATTCCATTAGCTTCCGTTGGATGATGATTCAATTCATTTCCATCCGATGATGATTCCATTCGATTCCGTTGAATGATTATTCCATTCGAGCAGCCCGCGCAGGGCCGTGACGTGGAGGCGGCTGTGCGCCAACTCAATGTCTGCCAGCGATGCCGGCGGGGCCTCACGCCGCGCCAGTGCCGGGCCCAGGCCGGACATCAATAGCCGGTCCTCAATGGCATCAAGGCGCTCGGGACACTCGGGGTGGCCAGGCCCCATTTCATGTTTACGGCAATCGGGGTGGGTGTAATAACCGGTCATTGTCACGGTGTGTTCTGCCTCTGGAATTATTTTGGTAACGTCGTGCTATGGATGCACAAATAAAACTTAAATCTATACTCGAACAGCTTAACACGGTGATCGTTGGCAAGCCGGCGCAAACGCAAGACTGTGTTGCCTGCCTGCTGGCCGGGGGCCACTTACTGATTGAAGACGTGCCCGGTGTGGGCAAGACCACGCTGGCGCTGGCGCTGGCCAAGACCTTTGGGCTGCAGTTCTCCCGTGTGCAGTTCACCGCCGACCTGATGCCCAGCGACCTCACGGGGGTCAGCGTTTATGAGCGCGCCAAAGAGAGCTTTGTCTTTCACCCTGGCCCGCTGTTTGCGCAGGTGCTGCTGGCGGACGAAATCAACCGTGCCAGCCCCAAGACCCAGAGCGCGCTGCTGGAGGCGATGGAAGAAAAGCAGGTCACCGTGGACGGCGACACGCGCGCGCTGCCCGCACCATTCTTTGTGATTGCCACGCAAAACCCGCATGACCAGCTCGGCACTTATGCGCTGCCGGAGTCGCAGCTGGACCGCTTCCTGATGCGCATCTCGCTGGGTTACCCGGACCGAGCCACCGAGCGCGAGCTGCTCGCCGGGCGCGACCGGCGCGACATGGTGGAGGCACTGCCGAGCCTGCTCAGTGCAGCCGAACTGCAAATGCTACAGCAGCAGGTGTTGGCGATCCATGCGGCTACGCCGCTCTTGGACTATGTGCAGGACCTGGTGGCCGCCACACGCTCGGGCCAGTGGTTTTTGCAGGGTCTGAGCCCGCGTGCCAGCATTGCCTTGGTGCGCGCGGCCAAGGCGCAGGCTTTGCTGAGCGGGCGCGATTACGTGGCACCCGATGACGTGCAGGCCATCCTGGCGCAAACCGTGGCGCACCGCCTGCTGCCCTTGGGCGATGCGGGTCGCGGCGCGGTCGAGCAGGTGCGCGCCATGCTCGATGCCGTGCCGCTGCCCTGAGCGCAAACGCCCGATGCCAGTCGCGCCACCCTTGCCCCACCCGCTGCTGCACCCGGTGGCGTACGTGCGCGCGATGTTCCAGCGCTGGTGGCAGGCCCGGCTGCCGCTGATCGACATTTTTACACTGACGCAGCGCAACGTCTACATCTTGCCCACGCGCCCGGGCTTCATGCTGGCCCTCACGCTGCTGGTGCTGCTGGTGGCCTCCATCAACTACCAGCTCAACCTGGGCTACCTGCTGACCTTCTTGCTGGCCGGTTGCAGCCTGGTGGCGATGCATGTGTGCCACGCCACCTTGCGCGGACTTACTCTTCATTTGATAGCTACTGACCCAGTATTCGCGGGGGCTACCGCCATTATTTCTATAAATTTGGAGAACAAGCGCAACAGCACCCGTTTCGGCATCGGGCTGGCCTTGCTGGGCTCGCAGCACTGGAGCTGGACCGATGTACCCGCACAAGCGAACGCCACGGTGCATGTGGCCTTCCAGCCAACGCGCCGCGGCCTGCACCGCGTGCCGGCGCTGACCGCTGAGACCCGCTTTCCGCTGGGCACCTTTAGGGTCTGGACGGTGTGGCGCCCGGCCGCGCAGGTGCTGGTCTATCCGGCGCCTGAAGCGCAGGCACCCGCCTTGCCCCTGGGTGAGCCCCGCGCAGGCGACGCCGCCGTGGCGCCAGGACCGGGCAGCGGTGACTACGACGGCATTCGCGCCTACCGCCGTGGCGACCCGCTCAAACTTGTGGTCTGGAAAAAAGCCGCCAAGGCCGATGAGCTGGTCAGCCGCGACACGCAGCAAGTACAACGCCGTGAGCTGTGGCTGGAGCCGCAGCAAACCGGAATTTCACAAACTGAACAGCAGCTCTCGCGTCTGTGCGCCTGGGTACTGCAAGCCGAGCAGCAGGGGCTCGACTACGGCCTGCGCTTGGGGGGTCTGGAAATCAAACCCGCCCATGGTGAGGCGCATAAGCGGCACTGCCTGCAAGCGCTGGCAGTGCATTAAGGACCCACTGCCATGCTAAACCCACTGCATCGCCTGTACCTGCTGCCGCGCGACAGCCGCGACACCTTGTTCATGTTGGGGGTAATCGCCTGGGTCGCGCTGCCACAGGTGAGTCATTTGCCGCTGTGGTGCAGCCTGCTAAGCGCAGCGATCATTCTCTGGCGCGGCTGGCTCGCCGTGGCGCTTCGGCCACTGCCTGCGCCCTGGTGGTTGTGGGTGCTGCTGGTGCTGACCATTGGCGCCACGCTGTTCACCCACAGGACCCTGCTCGGGCGCGACGCGGGCCTGACCCTGATCATGGTGCTGTTGGCCCTGAAGACGCTGGAGCTACGCGCTCGTCGTGATGCCTTTGTGGTGTTTTTCCTGAGCTTCTTCATGATGCTGAGCAACTTTTTCTTCTCGCAGTCGCTCTTGACCGCAGGCGCCATGCTGATCGCGCTGCTGGGTCTGCTGACGGCGCTGGTCAATGCCCACATGCCCGTGGGCCGACCGCCCTTGCTGCAGTCGGCCCGCATGGCGGCCTCCATGACCCTGCTGGGCGCACCGATCATGGTGGTTCTGTTCTTGTTGTTTCCACGCATGGCGCCGCTGTGGGGGGTGCCCAGTGACGCCATGAGTGGACGCAGCGGCCTGTCGGCCACGATGCAGGTCGGCACCATCGCCAGCCTGGCGCTCGATGACAGCGTGGCGATGCGCATCCGTTTTGAGGGCACGCCGCCGCGCCAATCGGATCTGTACTTTCGCGGGCCGGTACTCTCCAGCTTTGACGGGCGCAGCTGGCAGCCGCTGCGCTCCGGGCTGCCAGCGCGCATGCAGCCACTGCCCAATCTGCAGGTGCGCGGTGCTCCGGTCAACTACCAGGTGACGCTGGAGCCGAACCAACGCCCCTGGCTGCTGCTGCTCGACGCCACGCCCGAGGCTCCTGTGGTGAAGGGCTTCGAGGCCCGCATGACAGCCGAGCTGCAATGGCTGGTAGATCGCCCGGTCACCGACCTAGTGCGCTACACCGCGCGCAGCTATTCCGACTTCAGCCACGGCCCGTTGCGCCCGGTGGCGGGTCTGCAGGAGTACCTGGCACTGCCCACCGGCTTCAACCCGCGCACGCTGCAACTGGCCGCCGAGCTGCGGCGCGACCCACGCTACGCGGGCGACGACGGCACCGAGCTCGTCGCGGCGCTGCTCGAGCGGCTGCGCACGGGCGGCTACGTCTACACCCTGGACCCCGGCGTGTATGGCCGTGACAGCGCTGACGAGTTCTGGTTTGACCGCAAGCAAGGCTTTTGTGAACACATCGCATCGAGCTTCGTCATCCTGCTGCGAGCTCTCGATCTGCCCGCACGCGTCGTCACCGGCTACCAGGGCGGCGAGCAGAATTCCGTCGACGGTTTCTGGACTGTGCGCCAAAGCGACGCGCATGCCTGGACCGAAGTCTGGCTAAACGGGCGCGGCTGGGTGCGTGTGGACCCCACCGCCGCCGTGGCACCGGGGCGCGTGGGCAGCCTGCAGCGCCTGCAGGCGCCGCGCGGCGTCATCACCGAGGCCTTGCTCGGCAACGTCAACCCGGCGCTGGCCTTGAACCTGCGCGCGGTGTGGGACGCCGTCAACAACCGCTGGAACCAGTCGGTGCTGAACTACACCCAGCGCAAGCAGCTCAACCTGCTCAAAGACCTGGGCTTTGCGTCGCCAAGCTGGGAAGACCTGATTTACTTGCTGATCGGCATCGTGGTGCTGGCCAGCCTGGGAGGCACGGCCTGGACCCTGTGGGAGCGCACCCGCCACGACCCATGGCTGCGGCTGCTGGCAAGGGCTTCCAAGCGACTGCAACAAGCGGGCATCAAATTATCCCCAAACAGCCCGCCGCGGCGCATGGCCGAGCAGCTGCGCGCCCAGCTCGGCCCCGCCCATCCGGCAGCCCAAGGCATCGGCGACTGGCTGTTGCGCCTGGAAGCACTGCGCTACGCACCGCCCGCAGCGCAGCACAGCGGTCTGGCACCACTGCAACGCGAATTCAAACGGCTGCACTGGCCCCGGTGACGTCAAAGCCATTACTGCATTTTTGAGAGCACATTAAGCCCTATCTACAGGGGCTAGAGCCAATATCAGTCAAATTTATGCTCAAGTTTGATGATCAACGCACTTTTTAAATGCAGGTTCAAACTGCCGCTGGCAAAGCAAAAACGGGGCGGACTGGAGATTGTGATGAGCTGCTGTGGCAAGCGGCCTGCACCCGCAACGCGGCGAACGGGCGTAGCCCACCGACGTCCTAAATATTCAATTTCAAACTTGTGCTCGCACATTCAACAGTCTTCCGTGGCGGCCAGCAAGGTGCTCCTAACTGGGTAACTCAGAGTTGGCGCTTGGTGTTGAAAAGTCGGAACTATGGTGCTCATAGGCCGGGACAGATACAGAAGGCCGACTCGTCGCATGTATTTTTTTCTGTTAACGCAGCCTTAATCCGACCACGCAATGATGCGTGTTCCATTTGATCTAGGTATAGGAACACTGATGCTGCGTTTGTTATGGTTGGTCGTGTTGTTGGCAGTGTCGTGGGCACTGCCGGCGCAAGCACAGCAAGATTTTTTGCAACCGGAACAGGCTTTTCGCCTGAACGTCAGCAAGCAGGCCGATGGTCAGCTGCGCCTGAACTGGGACATCAGCCAGGGCTATTACCTCTATCGCCAGCAGATGAAGGTCAAAGTGGACCCCGTCGGAAGTGCGCTCAAGGTTCAGTGGCCAGCTGGCACCCTCAAGACCGATGAGACCTACGGCGAAAGCGAGGTCTACCACGACCAGGTAACAGCCTCACTGGTGGCACCTGATGCCCAGGCACTGACGATTGGCTGGCAGGGTTGTGCCGATGCGGGTCTTTGCTACCCGCCGCAAACCCGACGCGTGAATTTGGCCGATGTCGCCGCAGCACAGTCTGCCAGCCCGGCCGTGGCGGCTGCCAGCCTGAGTAGGACTGCATCGGGCGCACTCGGCGCGGATCAGGACCTGGCCGACCGCCTGTCACGCCTGAACCTGGGCTGGATGCTGCTGGTGTTCTTCGGATTGGGCTTGCTGATGACGTTCACACCCTGTGTCTTGCCGATGGTGCCGATTCTCTCCAGCCTGGTCGCGGGTAGCGGCGCGAGTGCCAAGCGCGGCTTTGTGCTGTCGTTGGCTTTTGTGCTGCCGATGGCGCTTGTTTATGCCGGAGTTGGCGCGGCGGCGGCGCTGGCAGGCGCCAATCTGCAAGCCGTATTACAAAACCCCTGGGTGCTCGGCAGCTTCGGGCTGCTATTTGTCGTGCTTGCACTGTCCATGTTTGGTTTCTATGAACTGCAACTGCCGGCCGTGCTGCGCAACCGCGTGAACGACGCCAGCCAGGGGCAGCGCGGCGGCACCATGACAGGTGCTGCGACGATGGGAGTGCTGTCTGCGCTGCTGGTTGGCCCGTGCATGACCGCGCCACTGGCCGGCGCCCTGCTTTACATCGGCAATACCGGCGATGTGCTGACCGGCGCCCTGGTCTTGTTCGCCATGGGGCTGGGCATGGGGGTGCCACTGCTGCTGGTCGGAACCCTCGGAGCCCGGCTGTTGCCGCGCCCCGGTGACTGGATGAACCGGGTCAAGGCATTGTTCGGATTTATCCTGTTGGGCACCGGCATCTTTTTTGTGGCGCGTGTCTTGCCTGCGGCACTGACGCTGGGCCTGTGGGGCGCCTGGTTGCTGGCCATCGCCCTCAGTTTGCTGTCACTGGTGCACAAGCTCGGTACCGACAGGGGCCGCTTAGTCTCGCGCTTTCTGGCATTGCTGCTGGGCCTGTGGGGCGGCTCCATGGTAATCGGTGCGGCCGGTGGCGCCCATGACCCGCTGCAGCCGCTGAACATTGGCGCCAGTGCCAGCCCGCTCGCGCCTGCTTCCGTCACGAATAATTTCATGAGCCGCTTCGGACCGGTCAAGACACCGCAAGCGCTTGAGGTGCTGGCTGGCGCAGCGGGCCAGCGCGGCCAGTGGACGCTGGTGGATTTCTACGCCGACTGGTGCGTGTCGTGCGGCGTGATCGAACGCGAGGTGTTTGGCGACCCGCGCGTGCAGCAGGCCTTGAACGACATGCAACTGCTGCGCCCGGACGTCACCGCCAACAATGCCGATGACCAGGCCCTGATGCGCACCCACCAGATTCTTGGTCCGCCCACTATGCTGTTAGTCGGTCCCGATGGCAAAGAGCGCCGCGGCGAACGCATCATCGGCGAACTCAGTGCCGACGAATTTCTCGCCCGTGTGGCGCGTGCAAGAGAGAAAGGCTGAGCATGCTGACATTTAATATCGGCCCCCTCCCCTTGCCAATCACTTTTCTTTTGTTGCTGGTGGCTTTGCTGGTTGCGGCGGGCGTAGGCCGCCTGGTCGGAGGTAGTCAGCGGATCGGCGTCGGCAATATCGCGATCGATATGTTGGTCGCCGCTGTACTGGTGGCGCGCATCGCTTTTGTTTCCATCTGGTATGACACTTACCGCAACGCACCCTGGTCCATGCTTGATATCCGCGACGGCGGGTTTACACCCTGGGCCGGGATGATGGCGGCTCTGCTGGTGGCATTCTGGCGGGCCTGGCGCCGCCCGGCGTTGCGCAGACCACTGGCCTTCGGCCTGGCGGCTGGGGCGCTCGCCTGGGGAGGGCTGTTTGGCGCAATACGCCTGATGGACAAGACGACTGTGCCCCAAGCCTCTGTGACGACGCTGGCGGGTGAGCCAACGAACCTTGCCGCGTTGGCACAGGGAAAGCCCATGGTTGTCAATTTGTGGGCCAGTTGGTGCCCCCCTTGCCGGCGTGAAATGCCGGTGCTCGCCGCCGCGCAAAAGCAGGAAACCGCAGTGCGCTTTGTCTTTGTCAACCAGGGCGAGGATGCAGCGACGGTCCAGCGCTATCTCACTGGCGCCGGACTTGATCTCGCCAACGTGGTGATCGACCCCGGCACCGCCCTTGGCCGCGAAGTTGGCTCCGGGGCGTTGCCAACCACCCTTTTCTACAACGCCAGCGGGCGGCTAGTAGATACCCATTTGGGCCCCCTATCGGCCGCCTCGCTGGCGAGCAAATTAGACCAGTTCCGTTCGCCCTCAAATCTCTCAAATTAGGAGTAAATCCCCCATGCTTAAGAAATCACTCGCTGCGTTTGCAGTTCTGTTCACATGGCTCGGCCTCACGCTGGCGGCGCAGGCGAAAGACTGGCCCGCACCAATCAAGGCGCTCGAAGCGCAGGGCGTTGAGGTGATCGGGACTTTTGCCGCGCCAGGCGGACTGACCGGCTATGCAGGCATCGTCGACCAGCAGCCGCTGTCCATCTATCTCACCGCCGACGGCAAACAAGCCATAGTCGGCCCAATGATGGACGCCAAAGGGGCCAACCTGAGCCAGGAGCCGCTGGACAAACTGGTCAGCAAACCCATGACCGGGAAGATCTGGAAACAGCTTGAGAGCAGCACCTGGATTGCAGATGGCAGTAAGACAGCACCGCGCGTCATCTACACTTTTACCGACCCGAATTGCCCTTACTGCAACAAATTCTGGAATGATGCCCGGCCCTGGGTCAGTGCCGGCAAAGTACAGTTGCGCCACGTCATCGTGGCCATCCTGAGAGACACCAGCGCGGGCAAAGCCGCAGCCCTGCTCTCGGCACAGGATGCGCAAGCCGCCCTGACCCAGCACGAACAGCAGCACGCCAGTGGTGGCGTCAAGCCCCTGGGCCAGGTGTCGGAAAAAATACGTGCTCAGCTCGACGCCAACTACAAATTAATGCAGCAACTCGGCGCCTCGGCTACCCCCACGATCTTCTACAAGGAGGCCAGCGGCAATCTGCAAAAGATGCAGGGTGCGCCACCGCCGGAGATGCTGGTCAAAATCATGGGTCCGCGCTGAGGCACGGCCAGCAAAGCCCTGACGTCGGTACTTTCTGGAGATTGAACATTAGTTGGAACTTATTTAATCCAGCGCGACCCAACGGTTGCGCTGCCACTTCCGCATTGCCTCGCCGCATTCTTTGGTGCGATTATTCATGCGGCGACTTCGCCTGCCGTTGAGCAAGCCTCGTTTGCACGTGATGCGGCAACTTGCAGAACCACTATGCGCGTTTTACTGATTGAAGACGATGAACTGATTGCTCACGGCATCCTGGTCGGATTGCGCGCGCACGGCCTGACGGTCGATGCTGTGCACACTGCGGCGCAGGCCGAAGCCACGTTGTCGGCGGTGCATTGTGATGTGGTGATCCTTGACCTCGGCTTGCCCGACGAGGACGGTATGCGTTTGTTGGGACGCTTGCGGGCGCGCGACATGGCGCTGCCGGTGCTGATCTTGAGCGCCCGCGACGCCGTGCAAGACCGCGTTGCCGGCTTGCGTGCCGGCGCCGACGACTATCTTCTCAAGCCCTTCGATCTGGACGAACTGGTGGCCCGACTGCATGCCTTGCTGCGCCGCGCCGCTGGCCGCAGTGTTGATGTCATTGAGCACGGCCCGTTGCGCCTTGACCCGGCCAGGGGTGAAGTCTTTTTGCACGGACGGCCCATCGATTTGTCACGGCGCGAACTGGCGCTGCTGGTTGCCCTGCTGCAGGCGCGTGGCCGCATCCTGAGCCCCGATCAGCTCAAAGACAGCCTTTACGATTTCAGTGAAGAAATCGAAAGCAATGCCCTCAACGTGCATATCCATCACATACGGCGCAAACTGGGGGCCGATGTGATCGAAACGGTACGTGGGGTGGGCTACCGATGCAGCATGGTGAGCGCATGACACTTCGCGTGCGCTTGCTGCTGATGATCGGCGTGTCGATGCTGCTGCTCTGGGGTGGGGTCGCGATCTGGATGCTGCACGGCCTGGAGCAGGAAATGCAGCGCACCCTGGATCAGCGCCTTGAAATGTCAGCCCATATGGTGGCCGGACTGATGTCGCAGAACCCGGCTGCGTGGGATGGCAGCAGCGGCAAAGCCGGCGTCTCCACCTTGAGCATGCCGGAGACGGTGAAAGGTTTGGCGTGTCAGGTCTCGCTGCGCGGCGAGGTCATTGCGCGCACGCCAGGCGCGGCACCGCAGGCCATTGACCTCGCCACGCCGGGGTTTTCTGATCGAAACATCAAGGGTGAAGACTGGCGCAGCTACACCCTGGATAAACTGGGTTTGCGCGTTACTACGTCAGATCGTCTGAGCGAGCGCAGCACACTGTTGCGCAATGTCATGGTGGCCGCTGTCGTACCCTTTGTCGTCGCCCTGCTGGGCAGCCTGCTGGTGCTGTGGTTCGGTGTAGGCAGTGGGTTGCGACCACTGGAGCGCCTGCGCCAGGTCCTGGCCAGCCGCACGCCAGATTCCTTGACCCCGATTGAAAATGCGCCCATATCGCGCGACTTGCGGCCCTTGGTCAACACCCTGAATCATTTGCTGGCGCGGGTGAGCGAGACATTCAGCCGCGAACGTCGCTTTACCAGCGATGCGGCCCATGAGTTGCGCACACCCCTCACCGCCATCAAGATCCATCTTCAGGTCGCCCGCATCACGCACGCCCAGGAGGCCGTTGTGGCCATGGATTACGCAGAAGAAGGCGTGGCGCGGTTGCAGCACTCGCTCTCGCAGTTGTTGACGCTGTCACAAGTAGAGGGCGACTTTTCCTGGGATGACGGGCGCGTCGCAGAGGCCAACGAAGTAGCCCGCCTCGCGATACGCGACGCGGCACCCGACGCGACTGAGCGCATCGTGTTGGACAGCGATGGCAACCGTGCCGAACTTTCACTGCCCCAAGCGCTGGCAGTCACCGCACTGCGTAATCTGCTTGATAACGCCTTGCGTCACTCCCCCGCAGAAAACAGCATCAGGCTGGAGATACGCCGCTCGCCGGAAACGATAAGGTTCCACGTTCTCGATCGCGGGCCGGGTCTCAGCGATAAGGAGTTGGTGCTAGCCACGCAACGTTTCTGGCGACGCGGATCAGGTCGGGGCAGCGGACTGGGCTTGTCCATCGTGGCAGCGATTGCCGAGCGCTTCGGCGGTTCGTTCGAGTTGCTTCAGCGACCCGAGGGTGGACTGGAGGCGAAATTGACGCTGACAAGAAAGAAACAGCTTGACTCGAGCTAGAAAGAATGGCTTTCCTTTTTTTGCGGGCCTGATCGCGCTGAAAGCCCGCATCAACATGCTGTGTCAAATGTATTTGTCAGCACTGGCGCCCCTCCTTATACTGCCACATTGAACATCAATGCGGCTCTTGCGGCTCCCGATAGGGAGGGTGGCCCTCAACCTGAAAATGCGTGTCGCGCTAGTGCGCCGGGTTTTGAGCGCGACCGGTCCACTGCGGCGCGACGCCCACGCCGCCCGTGAATCCGATGCGTCCGTCAACCACCAGCAACTTGCGGTGGGTCCGGTTGTTCAAGCGCCCCAGATGGGACCAGTGCGGCGGATGAAACTTGCGCACCTGCACGCCTGCATCCCGCATGGCGGCGAGCATGCTGTCTTCCATCTTGGCGCTCCCGACCCAATCGAGCAGCACATGGACCTTCACGCCCTGGCGCGCCCGCTCGGACAGGGCATCGGCGAACGCCTGACCGATGTCGCCTGACCAATAGATGTAGGTCTCGAAGGTGATGGACACCTTTGCGCCGCGGATGGCCGCGAGCATTGGGGGAAAAATTTCGTCGCCATTCAACAGCGCACTGATTTTGTTTCCGGTCAGAAACGGCGGGCCCAGCAGCACGCCCAGTTCGTTCGTGAAGCGTGGATCATCGAGCGCATAAAGGCGTTCGATGCGACGCTCAATTTTTGTTTCTCCGCCGCTGAAATTCGACATCAGCAGCCCGGCGATCAGTGCGAGGCTGGTCACGCCCGCCACAACAAAAACCCAACGCGGAAAGTCAGGCATGGTGTTCTCAGTCGGTCATCGCACCACTCAGACCTTCATCGGCAGCGGCGTGGGCAATGGTGAAGGCGGTGGCGAGGGAAACGGTGCCTGTTGTGGCGGCGGCATGGGCGATGGTGGCATCGGCACAGGCGGCATCGGTTCTGGTGAAGGTGATGGCATTTCAATGTTCATGGTGTTTTTCCTGGGTTTGGTCCGTGAAAGGCTTGAGAGATCGAGCATACGCAGCCGCCCCAGAAGCGTCTGTGCGGTGCCGAACGCACACCTTGGTTTGACAGCGCACAGACATTCCGTCTGAGTTTGCGCGGTCGCAGAGATTGATGGAGGCCACCCAAGGGACGCTCTGCATAACTCCCTGCGGTCTGTGGCAGCACGGCCTCGGGCGGTCTACTGCGTTGCTTTTCTTGCCAATAGAGACGGCTATTGGCTGCAAAAAGCGCCTTTGTATCCCATCCCGATCCGCACTACCACATCCTCGCCAGAGTTATGCAGAGCATCCCTAGCGCGGGAGTAGGACTTAAGATAAGCGGCCAACTCCGGCAGCGAGGCGTTTTTTGAGGGAGACTCTACCGCTCGCGCGCGTCGGATGCACCAACGCTTGGCCCTTGCAGCACAGCTTGCTGGCGCTCGCGAACTGAGCCGTGAACCCGTGGCATCGCTCCATCGATCCGGTGAAATTTGAGCGTCGTTTTTTGAACCACCGCTCGCGCCAGGTGCAGTGATCACACCTCGCTACACTGGAACGCGAACTCAAACTACTGCACTGGCTCACGTGACTTCAAAGCTTCTTCTTTACACTACATTTTTTATAGCTGTTTACGCCCTATCCACGGGGGCCAGAGCCCTAAATGGCTCAAATTCTCAAGCGATCATCCTGGCCGCAGCGCCAACGCCCAAACTCGTCAAATCGACACACAAGACCAAGCCATCGAAGCGGGCCGTCCACCAGCGCCGCCTGGCGCTGAGCCAGACACCCAATAGGCAGCCTGCGCTACCCGGGCCGATCTACGCGCAGCGCACTGACGCCATGCTGGCGGCCGATGACATCGCAGCCCGGCGCGATTTTCCGCCTGACTGGGTGCGCCAGGCCATTGGGGCGGCCCGCTACTTGCCGCAAGTGGCCAAATACATCCAGCCACCGCCACCGGGAACGCCCAAGAACTGGCAGGTTTACCGCAGCCGCTTCATCGATCCGGTGCGCATCCGGGCCGGCGTCCAGTTCTGGCAAGACAACCGGCAGACGCTGGCGCGGGCGCAAGCACAGACCGGCGTGCCCGCCGAGATCATCGTCGGCATCATCGGGGTGGAGACGATCTACGGCCAGCAAATGGGCAGCTTTCGGGTTATCGACGCGTTGACGACGCTGGCTTTTGACTTTCCGGCCAGTCACCCTCGCGCTGACGCCCGCAGCGCGTTCTTCCTGGCCGAACTGGAGCAGTTCTTGAGCTTGACGCACCGCACGGGCGTGGACCCGCTGGCACCGCTGGGCAGCTTTGCCGGGGCCATGGGCATGGCGCAATTCATGCCATCGAGCTGGGTGAAGTACGCCATTGACTTCGACGGCGACAACCGGGTGGACTTGTTCAACAGCGCCGCCGACGCCATTGGTTCAGTCGCCAACTATTTCAAGGCCTTCAACTGGCAACCTGGCCTGCCGACCCATTACGCTGTGCGTTTTGACAGCCCAACGCTGAACCTGCCGGCGCTCATGGCACCCGATATCCTGCCCACCTTCAGCGCCGAGCAGTTTGTGGCGCATGGCGCCGTACTCGATGGCGCCGCCTTGCAGCATCCCGGCCCGCTGGCACTGGTGGAGTTGCAAAATGGCGAGGCGCCCCCCAGCTACGTGGCTGGAACCGGCAACTTCTATGCCATCACGCGCTACAACTGGAGCAGCTACTATGCGATGGCCGTGATTGAACTCGGCCAAGAAGTGGCGCAAGCCATGGCCCGCCCCTGATTACCACCTGATACTTACCTTATGGCCAAGAAACCTGACACCGCCTCCCGCATTGCCGACAACAAGAAGGCGGCCTACAACTATTTTTTCGAGGAGCGCTTTGAAGCCGGCCTGGTGTTAGAGGGCTGGGAGGTCAAGTCGCTGCGCGAGGGCAAGGTGCAGATTACCGACGGCTACGTGGTCATTCGCAATGGCGAGCTGTTTGTCATTGGCGTGCAGATTCAGCCGCTGGGCACCGCCTCGACCCACATCAGCCCGGACAAGCAGCGCACCAAGAAGCTCTTGATGCACAAGGAAGAAATCAAACGTTTAATTGGCAAGGTTGAGCAAAAAGGCTACACCCTGGTGCCGCTGAATCTGCACTGGAAGGCCGGCAAGATCAAATGCGAAATCGCGCTGGCCAAGGGCAAGGCCGAGCACGATAAGCGCGACACCATCAAGGACCGCGAAGGCAAGCGCGAGGTGGAGCGCGCGATGAAGACCCACCACCGTTAAACCGAGATTGTCCATGAGGCGGTGCTTCGTACCTGTTTGAGCGCTGGCGGCGGCTTTGCGGTCATTTTGCGCGTCTGCTCGGTGTCCATAGCGGTGCTATGAACGCCTCCCAGCCACACAAACTGCCTCGCAAATCCACTCGCCATCATCTCAAACCCTCATGAACAATCTCGGTTAAATATTTTTCCGGCATCGGGAATAAATGGGCCACTTCGGGTGTTTATCTCTGTGCAAACGCTTGTTTGCGTTCATCAACTCAGGAGTTCACCATGAAATTCACATCTCGCGCCGCCCTGTCAAGGCCTCTGACAATCGCCCTTTTGGCCGCTTGCGGCTCCCTGTATGCCGCCCCGCCCATGGTGGCAGATGGCGTACTGGTTGGCTCAAACGGCATGACGCTCTACACCTTCGACAAAGACGTCGCCGCCAGCGGAAAATCGGCCTGCAACGGCCCTTGCGCCACCAACTGGCCGCCCTTGATGGCCACGGCAACTGACCAAGCCGCCGGTGAATACAGCATCATCACACGCGACGACGGCACCAAGCAATGGGCGGTCAAAGGCAAGCCCGTGTACTTCTGGGTCAAGGATGCCAAGCCAGGCGACAAAACCGGTGATGGCGTCAATAAGGTGTGGCAGACCGCCAAGCCCTAAGCTGGCTTTAGCCTTTGCGCAGCAGAGCGGCGCTTCGCGAAGCGAGCAAGCGCTGTGCCCAGGCGGTCCAATGAATTCTCAATCCATCGTCGATCAGATCCCGGCTTTGCGCCGTTACGCACGTGCGTTGACGGGTGACGCTTGGGCGGCCGATGATCTGGTGCAGGACACGCTGGAGCGCGCTTGCAGCAAGTGGCGCTTGTGGGCTGTGGGCTCAAACCTGCGAGCGTGGTTGTTCACCCTGATGCACAACCTGTTTGCGAACTCAGTGCGCACAGCCAAGCGGCAGTCGCCGGACGGCACAGTCGATATTGACGATGTGGCCCACGAGTTCCATGCCGCCGACCCGGGTGTCGACCAGGCCATTGATTTGCAGCGCTGCTTGCTGCGGCTGCCAATGGACCAGCGCGCGGTGCTGCTGCTGGTGAGCCTGGAGGACATGAGTTATGCCGATGTGGCCCGAATCACCGCAGTGCCCATGGGCACGGTCATGTCTCGTCTGTCGCGCGCGCGCCGCCACCTGCAGGAACTGCTGGATGAGCCGGCGCGCACTGCCCAGCCTGCGTCTGCAACGGGCAAACCAACCGGCTCCGTCACCCCGCTTCGACGTGTGAAATGAGCCACCGGAAGAACACCATGGACAGGACTGCGCAGCAACCATTGACCGAAGACGAAATCCACGCCCTGGTGGATGAACGGTTGACGCCAGACGCGCTGGCCGCCGTGCACAAGCGCTTGGCCCACGACCCGGCCGCGCAGTCCACGATTGCGCAGTGGCAACAGCATCGCGACGCGCTGCGACGCCTGCACCAGCACATTTTGGACGAGCCCGTTCCGGCCCCATTGATGGCGGCAGGGCAGCAGACCGCAGCCGCGCAGCAGGACATTCATCAGCGGTGGCGCTGGGGCGGCATGGCCGCCGGGGTGATGTTGGCTTTTGGTGTGGGCTGGTTCTCCCACACGGCCTGGCTCGGTGCGGGGCACTTCCCGCCGTCCTCTTCCACGCTGGCGTACACCGGGGGAGCGCCGGAATTTGCACGCCAGGCCAGTTTTGCGCACGCGGTCTACGCCCCGGAAATCCGCCACCCGGTGGAAGTGGGCGCCACCGAGCAGGAGCATCTGGTGCAATGGCTGTCCAAGCGCGTCGGTAAGCCGCTTAAGGTGCCCCATCTGCAGACGCAAGGTTTTGAACTGGTGGGGGGCCGTCTGCTACCCGGTGAAGCCGGTGCGCGGGCGCAATTTATGTACCAGAACACGGCAGGTACCCGCATCACGCTTTACCTTGGCGCCGTAGACAGGACGGCCATAGGCGCTGGTGCTGGAGTTGGTGCGGACATCCGCGAGACCGGCTTCCAGTTTCGCGCGGATGGCCCGGTTCCAAGTTTTTACTGGGTCGACCAGGGCTTTGGCTATGCGCTGGCCGGACCAGTGCCGCGAGAGACCCTCATGAAGCTGGCCGAAGCGGTGTATCGCCAGCTTTGATTTACACAAGCGCCCGCAGCGGATGCGTCTGGGGTGTCCATGGGCTGCTGAAGAACGGCGCCACCATCTCGCAAGTCACATCTTCAATCCGGCTGGGGTGCCAGTGCGGTGTGTTGTCTTTGTCCACCGCCAGCGCGCGGATGCCCTCAACCGTCTCGCTCTGGCTGGCGCTGCGCCCAAGGTGCCGGGGATCAAAGCAATGGTGCACCATGTCGCGCTCCATGCGCAGCTCATCGGCCAGGCTCAAGGCGCGGGCGCGGCGAATTTGTTCCAGCGTCACCTGCAGCATCAGCGGGGAGCGCCGACGCAAGGTGGCTGCGCAGCGCAGCGCCCAGGCGTCGTCAGACGCTTCCAATGCGCGCACCATGGCAGGCACGCAATCCAAACCAAAATAATGGTCAATCTGGTTGGCGGTTTCTGAAAAATCACCAAAGCAGGTCATTTCAAAGTCGACAAGCCAGGCATCCACCGCAGACTGCTGATCAAAGTCGAGCAGCGCCAAGGCATTCCAGGCCAAGGGCAAGCGACTCGCGTCAAAACAATGGTCAGCCAGACCCAGCGCCAGCGCTGCAGCGGCGCCCAGGGTGTCGCCGGTCAAGGCCAGCCATTCACCGCTGTGCCCAGGGCAGCGACTCAAAAAATAACCGCCCCCCACGTCCGGAAACAAACCAATATTCGTTTCCGGCATGGCCATGCGGGTGCGCTCGGTGACGACGCGAATCTGGGCGCCTTGCGCCAGGCCCATGCCACCGCCCATGACGATGCCATCCATGAACGCGATGAAGGGCTTGGGGTAGCTGTGAATCAAGTGATTGAGCGCGTATTCCTCGGTGAAGAAATCCTCCAGCGCCGGGTCGCCCGCCAGCGCGGCTTGGTGAAAAAATCGGATGTCGCCGCCAGCGCAAAAAGCGCCAAAGGGGCCGGTCTTGCTGCTGCCACGAATCGCCACCGCCTTGATCTGGGCGTCATCGCGCCAGGCCAGCAGACGCTGGGTCAAGGCACGGATCATGTCCAGGGACAAGGCGTTCAGGGCTTTGGGTCGGCTCAAAGTGATGCAGCCGAGCTGGCCGCGCACCTCACTCAGCACGTGCGCGGGCTCATCGCCTGGCATAGGCAGTGGTGTGTCGGCCGCAATAGTCGTCATGCTCGGTTTCTCCATCCAATCAGTTCATTAAGTGCAAGGGCCCCGATCACCAGCGCGCCACCCAGAAGCACATTGGGGCCAGGCACTTCATTGGCGCCGACCCAGGCCAGAAAAATGCCAAAAATGACTTCGAGCAAGCCGAGCAAGGACACCTCGGGCGCCAGCAGCACCCGGGTGCACAGAACCGCCAGCGCGGAGGGAATCGCCAGCTGCACCAGGCCCAGGCCGGCCAGCAGCACCAAATCATGCGCTGAGGCCTGAAACGGTAAGGCCATGGGCAAAGTCACCAGGCACGACAGCACGGCGCCAATCAGAACCGCCGGGACCAGATCGACGTCGTGCCCCTGCGCGTGGGCATGCTGCGTCACGGTCCAGTTGGCGGCGCCAGCGATCGGCACGCACAGGGCCACCATCGTCCCGAGCAGACTGCCGCCCTGCGTGATGTGGTTGCCGTACATGTAGACAATGCCGCCACCAGCCGCAACGATGGCAAACCAGGTTCGGGCGGGTATTCGGTGCCCAATGAACGCACGTGCGGCCAGGGCAGTGAACAAAGGTCCCAGCGCCATGGTAATTAGCACATTGGCGACACTGGTGAGCATGATCGCCAGCATGAAGAAAGTGAACATGCCAGCCCAGCAAGCGCCGGAAATCCACAGCGCGAAACCGCCGCTGCGCATGCGGCAAAAAACACCGCGTCCTAAAAAAATCGGCAGGATCACCAGCAAGGACAGCACCGTGAAGAAGCTACGCCAGAAGGTCACCTCAAAGCTGCGGGCCTGCTCCAGATGGCGCGTCACGACGCCAGCGATGGACCACATCAGGGTCACCGCCACCATCAGGAGAACCGCCCGGTTGTGGTTGAGCTTCACACGTCTTCAATCAATTGGGGACAGAGCTGCTTCACCTCGCGGCGCTGCGGTCTGTCCCACAAGAAATTGAAAATTAACGACCCGCGCGCTTGCGCTCGCTCTCGGTCAGGTAGCGCTTGCGCAAGCGAATCGACTTGGGCGTGATTTCGACCAGCTCGTCGTCTTCAATGAACTCCACACCGTATTCGAGCGTGCATTCAATCGGTGGCGTGATCTTGGCAACGTCTTCCTTACCCGACACACGGAAGTTGGTCAGCTGCTTGGTACGCGTGGCGTTCACCACCAGATCGTTGTCACGACTGTGGATGCCCACGATCATGCCTTCATAGACCGGGTCATTGGGACGCACAAACATGCGGCCACGGTCGTCGAGCTTACCCAGGGCGTAGGTGAAGATTTCACCCGCATCCATGGAAATCAACACGCCGTTTTTGCGGCCACCGATATCGCCCTTGTGCGGCTCGTAGCTGTCGAAAATGTTGGAGATCAGGCCGGTGCCACGCGTCAAATTCAGGAACTCGTTGGTGAAACCAATCAGGCCCCGCGCCGGGATGCGGTATTCCAGGCGCACGCGGCCACGGCCGTCCGGCTCCATGTTGACCAAGTCGCCCTTGCGCTCACCCAAAGCCTGCATCACACCACCTTGGTGCTGCTCTTCGATGTCGGCCGTGACCAACTCGATCGGCTCGTGCTTCTCGCCATTGACGTCCTTCATCACGACGCGCGGCTTGGAGACGGCCATCTCAAAACCTTCGCGGCGCATGTTCTCCAGCAAAATCGTCAGGTGCAGCTCGCCACGACCCATGACTTCAAAGATGCCTTCTTCGTCGGTTTCCTTGACGCGCAAGGCGACGTTGTGTTGCAGTTCTTTTTGCAGGCGGTCCCAGATCTGACGGCTGGTGACGTACTTGCCTTCACGCCCGGCCAGTGGGCTGGTGTTGACGCAGAAGTTCATGGTCAGGGTCGGCTCGTCGACCTTGAGCATGGGCAGCGGCATGGGATTGAGCGGATCGGTAATGGTCACACCAATGCCGATGTCGGTCAGGCCGTTGATCAGCACGATTTCGCCAGGACCGGCATCGGTGGTCTGAACGCGTTCCAGCCCCTGGAAGGTGAGAACCTGGTTGACACGGCCTTTGACCGCCTTGCCATCGGGCCCTTCCATGACCACGACGTCCATCATGGGCCTGATCGTGCCCTGGCTGATGCGCCCGACGCCAATCCGGCCAACAAAGGTCGAAAAGTCGAGCGCTGAAATTTGCAGTTGCAGTGGCGCTGCAGGGTCGCCCTGCTGGTGTGGCACATGCTCTAGCACGGTGTTGAACAGGGCCGACATGTCGGGGCCCCACTGTTCACCCTGCTCACCCTCCTCCATGGATGACCAGCCGTTGATACCCGAAGCGTAGACCACGGGGAAATCGAGCTGCTCATCGGTGGCGCCTAACTTGTCGAACAGGTCGAACGCTGCGTTGACCACCCATTGGGGACGCGCACCTGGCTTGTCCACCTTGTTCACCACCAAAATCGGCTTCAACCCCAGGGCCAGGGCCTTCTTGGTCACAAAACGGGTCTGCGGCATCGGGCCTTCTTGTGCGTCGATCAGCAGCACCACGCCATCGACCATGGAGAGCGCGCGTTCGACTTCGCCGCCGAAGTCGGCGTGGCCGGGGGTGTCAACGATGTTGATGTGCGTGCCTTGCCAAGTCACGGCGCAGTTCTTGGCCAGAATGGTGATGCCACGCTCTTTTTCAATGGCGTTGTTGTCCATCACAGTGTCGACCACTTTTTCGTGGTCGGCAAAGGTGCCGGACTGGCGCAGCAATTGGTCGACCATGGTGGTCTTGCCATGGTCGACGTGGGCGATGATGGCGATGTTTCGGATCTGTTTATGCGACATGGTTCACTTTCTCTTAAATCTGGTCAAAATCTGTTTTCTGAGGGGTTGAAGGCGGGACGGCGCACAGTTCGCCTGACCCCGATCCGCCATCTCCCGCTATTTGCTCAATCTCAAGCGGACTCAGCAGCCGCCCCGGTATCAACTCACCCGCGACCACATGGGCAGTGCCCATCAAGACGCGTTGTGCCTGCCACGCGCCGATCAAAGGGCCATACACAGCGACCTGCCCACTATCGGGCCACCTGCCCCGGCGCCGCACGCCACTGAGAAAACGCCCTGCATTTTCATCGTCCAGCGAAACCACCGTGTGCTCGCGCAAGAGCGACTCCACCGGCAGCAACTGGCTCCATCTTTCTTCGTCCGTCATGGCCTCCAGGGCCGCCAGCGTCACGCACTGCGCGACATCAAAGCCACCCGTCTCAATCCGGCGCAATTGGGTCAAATGCGCGCCGCAACCCAAGGCTTCACCAATATCCTCTGCCAAGGTCCTTATGTAGGTTCCCTTGCTGCATTTAACTACTATTTTAATAGCTTCATATTCAATATCCACGTGGGCTAGCGCCAAATTTAGCTCATAAATTGTCACTTCACGAGCTTGCCGCTCTACCTCGATACCGGCCCGTGCGTATTCGTACAGGGCTTTGCCATCCTTCTTCAAGGCACTGTGCATCGGCGGTATCTGCCGAATCAACCCGGTAAACCGTGGCGCCACATCATTGATCTCCTCCGCTGTCACCTTGACAGGCCGCTCTGCAATAACCTCGCCCTCGGCATCGCCGGTGGTGGTTTTCACACCCAGGCGCGCCACCGCCTCGTACGTTTTGTCCGCATCCAACTGAAGCTGGCTGAACTTGGTGGCAGCACCAAAGCACAACGGCAACAACCCCGTGGCCAATGGATCAAGCGTGCCCGTATGGCCGGCTTTCTCAGCCCGCATGAGCCACTTGACTTTTTGCAGCGCATCGTTGCTGGACCAACCCAAAGGCTTGTCTAGCAACAGCACCCCGTGTACGGGGCGCCTGGCAACCCGTGCACACGGCGCAGAGCTGTTGCCCCCACGCTTGATCACTTCGTGTACGTCGCTACCCCCCAAGGGGGCCTTCGCACCTTGGGGCGGCCCGGCGGTGCTCATCGTTAGTCCTCTTTAGCCCGGGATGCCACCGCTCGCGCTATCAAGGCATTCATGTCCGCGGCATGTTCGGTCGTCTGGTCAAAAACAAAGTGCAGCGTTGGCACGGTATGGATGTGCAGGCGCTTGAACAGACCGGCCCGCAAAAAGCCGGCCGCCTGATTCAGACCTTCAGTACACAGCTTCGAATCGCCGGCCAGGAGACTGAAGAACACCTTGGCGTGCGCGTAATCGGGCGTGACCTCCACGCCCTGGATCGTGACCATGCCCACCCGGGGATCTTTGAGCTCACGCGCAATGAGCTCGGTCAGATCACGCTGGATCTGATCGGCCACTTTGAAGGCGCGATTCGGAGTTTTTGATTTTTTTCGCACGATTTACAGTGATTTCATCAAAGCGTGCGCGCCACTTCGCGGATTTCAAAGAATTCCAACACGTCGCCCTCTTGGATGTCGTTGTAGTTCTTGATGTTCAAACCGCAATCAAAGCCTTCACGCACTTCCTTGGCATCGTCCTTGAAGCGCTTGAGCGAGTCGAGTTCACCCGTGAAGATGACCATGTTGTCGCGCAGCAAACGCAGCCGTGCGGTGCGTCGCACCACACCGGCGGTGACCATACAGCCAGCGATCGTGCCGATCTTGGACACCTTGAAAATCTGGCGAATTTCGGCGGTGCCGATGACTTCTTCTTTCTTGTCCGGCGTCAACATGCCCGACATGGCGAGTTTGAGCTCATCCACAGCGTCATAGATGATGTCGTAGTAACGGATGTCGACACCGTTGTTCTCGGCCAACTTGCGCGCACCGGCATCGGCGCGGGTGTTGAAACCGATGATGACGGCCTTGGAAGCAATCGCCAGATTCACGTCCGACTCGCTGATGGCGCCGACGGCGGTGTAAACCAGTTGGACCTTGACCTCGTCGGTCGAGAGCTTGAGCAGCGACTGCGCCAGTGCTTCCTGCGAACCCTGCACATCAGCCTTGATGATGATCGGAACCAGTTTGACTTCGCCGGCAGCCATGTCGGTAAACATGTTCTCCAGTTTGGCGGCTTGCTGCTTGGCCAGCTTGGTGTGGCGGAACTTGCCAGCGCGGTAGGTCGCAATTTCACGGGCCCGGCGCTCGTCGGACATCACCATGAACTCGTCACCGGCTTGCGGAACTTCCGTCAGGCCCTGGATTTCGACTGGAATCGACGGGCCTGCCGTTTTGATGTTTTTGCCGTTCTCATCCAACATGGCGCGCACGCGGCCAAAGGTGGAACCCGCCAGCACAACGTCACCCGTCTTGAGCGTGCCAGATTGAACCAAAATGGTCGCTACCGGGCCACGACCCTTGTCAAGACGGGCTTCAATCACCAGGCCCTTGGCCATGGCGTCCACTGGCGCCCTGAGCTCCAGCACCTCGGCCTGCAGCAATACCTGTTCCAGCAAGGCGTCAATGCCAACGCCGGTCTTGGCGGACACAGGCACGAAGGGGGACTCGCCGCCAAATTCCTCAGGCACGACTTCTTCGACCACCAGTTCGTTCTTGACGCGCTCTGGGTTGGCATCGGGCTTGTCGATCTTGTTGATGGCAACCACGATAGGAACACCCGCAGCCTTGGCATGCTTGATGGCCTCTTTGGTTTGCGGCATCACGCCGTCGTCCGCTGCCACCACCAAAATCACGATGTCGGTTGCCTGGGCGCCCCGGGCACGCATCGCGGTAAAGGCTTCGTGACCTGGGGTATCCAGGAAGGAAATCATGCCGCGCGGTGTTTCCACGTGGTACGCGCCAATGTGCTGGGTAATGCCACCGGCTTCGCCCGTGGCCACCTTGGCGCGACGAATGTAATCGAGCAAGGAGGTCTTGCCATGGTCCACGTGGCCCATGACGGTAACAACGGGTGCGCGCGGCAGCGACTCGGACTGCTGCTGCGACACTTCGTCGTCGGTAAAGGCTTCGGGGTCGTCCAGCGCCGCCACAATCGCTTTGTGACCCATTTCTTCCACCAAAATCATGGCGGTGTCCTGGTCCAGCGGCTGGTTGATGGTCACCATCTGGCCGAGCTTCATCAAATGCTTGATCACCTCGGACGCCTTCACGGCCATCTTGTGCGCCAATTCGGCCACGGTGATGGTTTCGGGCACGTGCACTTCAATCACGCGCTGCTCAACGGGTGCGGCTTGCGCACGATGGTCATCACGGTCGCGATCACTGCTGCCACGCCGACCACCTCGGGCTGGAGCGCGCCAGTTGGTGCTACGACCTGCGCCCGGTGCCGCCGTGGCGCCACGGGTGGGAATGCCCTTCTTCTTGGCCGGATCGCCCGCCCAACTGCTCGACAGCTTGGCTGACTTGACTTCTTTGCCAGCGCCCGCGGCGGCACCAGCGACCGGTGCGCCGGGCGCCCCGGGCTTGACTGGTTTCGCGGCCACGGCGCCCACAGCTGGCTTGTGCAGCGTGCCCTTCATGGCCGGCTTCACTTCTTCCGGCTTCTTGGGCGGTGGCGGCGCCTTTTTGGCGGGCGAAGCCATCATCAGGCGAATGGCAGCGGCTTCGTTTTCCGCCTTGCGGCGACGATCACCCAGATCAGCCGCACGGGCCAGATCTTCAGCCGCGCGCGCTTTCGAATCTGCCAATTCCTTCTCGCGTGTCGCGCTTTTTTCTCTGGCCAGGTCCTGTTCTTTTTGCGCCGCAGCCAACACTTTGGCGGCTTCAATTTCAGTCGCATCCGGTTTTGTTTGCGCGGGCTCTTGCGGCCTGTTCTTTTCAATCAGCGCCTGTGCAGCCGCGGCAGCCGCGGCCGCCTCAGAGGCGATGGCGGCGGCCTTTTCAGAGGCTTCACGCGAGCGCGTTTCCTGCTCTTCACGCTCACGCCTGCGCAAAGTCAGCTCTTCTTCCTGACGGCGAATCAACTCGGCCTGAGTACGTGCTTCTTCTTCGCGACGCGCCAACTCAACGTGGTCGACGGCAGGCACCGCATCGAATTCCTGTTCGTGCTCAGGCGCAGGCGCCTGCGCGCTCACATCAATGCCGTCCTCGCGTCGGATGAAGGTGCGCTTCTTGCGCACTTCGACCTGAATGGTGCGCGCCTTGCCGCTGGCGTCCGCCTGCTTGATTTCAGTGGTCGACTTCTTGACCAAGGTAATTTTCTTGCGCTCTGCGCCTGCAGCGCCATGGGTAGACTGCAGATAACTCAGCAGGCGCTGCTTGTCAGCGTCATCGAGTTTGTCGGTCGGTGCCGTTTTGGCAACGCCCGCCGATTTGAGCTGCTCAAGCAGCGTAGCGGTTGATTTCTTGAGTTCGTTTGCAAACTCGGCGACTGTCGTACTGAACATTTGTTGGGTAACCTTTCATGACCATTACTCTTGAGAAGCGGCGTCATTGGTAAACCAATGTTCGCGCGCCTTCATGATCAAGGTCTTGGCCTCGTCCGCAGACTGGCCGGTGATTTCTGTCAATTCGTCAACGGCCAGGTCAGCCAGGTCGTCCAGGTTGTTAACGCCGCTTGTTGCCAGCTTGGCGATCAGCTCAGGGCTGAGACCCTGAAAATCGTTCAGATCCAGCGAAACCGCCTGCACACTCTCTTCGTGCGCGATTTCCATGGTCAACAACGCATCCTTGGCCCGGGTGCGCAATTCGTTGGCGGTGTCTTCGTCGAAACTCTCGATTTCGAGCATTTCTTCGAGCGGCACATAGGCCACCTGCTCCAGGCTGGTGAAGCCTTCGGCAATCAGAAGATCGGCAATTTCTTCATCGACGTCGAGGTATTCCATGAACAACTTGCGACCCGAATCGGTCTCGCTGGCCTGCTTCTGGGCCGACTCGGCCGCATCCAGGATGTTGATCTTCCAACCGGTCAGCTCGGAGGCCAGGCGCACGTTCTGGCCGCCACGGCCGATCGCGATCGCCAAGTTTTCTTCGTCGACCACCACATCCATGGCATGGCGCTCTTCGTCGACCACGATGCTGCTGACATTGGCAGGCGCCAGCGCACCAATCACAAACTGCGCCGGGTCTTCGCTCCACAGCACGATATCGACGCGCTCGCCGGCCAACTCGTTGGTTACCCCATTGACCCGGGTACCGCGCACGCCAACGCAGGTGCCGATCGGGTCAACCCGCTTGTCATGCGACAACACGGCGATCTTGGCGCGGGAACCGACATCGCGGGCGCAGGATTTGATCTCCAGCAAGCCCTGTTCAATCTCGGGGACTTCCTGGCGGAACAGCTCGATCATGAATTCAGGCGCAGAACGCGACAAAATGATCGGCGCACCGCGCAAGGTCAGATCGACTTCCATGATCATGGCGCGAACCCGGTCACCCACGCGCAAGTTTTCTTTCGGGATCATCTCGGTGCGGCGCAGGCGGCCCTCGACCCGGCCGGACTCGACGATCAGATCGCCCTTATCCAGACGTTTGACGGTACCGACAAAAATATTGTCACCGCGCGACATGAAGTCGTTGAGCAGCATCTCACGCTCGGCATCGCGAATTTTCTGCAGAATGACCTGCTTGGCCGCCATGGCGCCAATGCGACCAATCGGCAACGATTCGACCGTCTCTTCGATGTATTCGTCGACCTCGATGTCGGGAATCTGCTCTTTGGCTTCAAACAACAGGATTTCCTGATCGGGCAACTGCAAACCGGCTTCGTCGGGCACCACATGCCAGCGCCTAAAGGTTTCGTAGTTGCCACTGTCGCGGTCAAGCGCCACCCGGATATCAACATCACCCTGGTAAATCTTTCTTGTGGCCTGGGCCAGCGCCGCTTCAACGGCGCCAAACACCACATCAAGCTCCACGTTCTTTTCACGTGATATGGCTTCTACCAGCATTAACATTTCGCGATTCATGCCATGACTCTCCTGTTTCAATTCAATCCAAATTCGACTCTGTGTCAGCCTTGGCACCGCGGCCTTTAAAACTGACAATGGGCGCCAGGCGCGCCTCCTTCAACTCATCAAGCGTAAAACCCAAGGCCTGCAGCGGTGCGGGCAACCTCTTTTTACTGATTCTTTGGCCGGGCTTGACTGCGGGCGCATCGCTCCAGACGATTTGCCAGCCCGGCGCAACGCCTGACTCGCCAGCGTCGCGTGGCGCACACTCCAAGGTACCGCGAAACTTCTTGCGCGTGGCACTCACCTGACCAGCGGCTGCAGCGCCAATAGGCGCCTTCAGCGTGACATCAATCTCTTGCCCAACAAAGCGTTCAAAGTCTTTCTCATGGCGCAAGGGGCGATCAATACCGGGCGAGGAGACCTCCAGCCGCTTGTAATCAACACCATCCACTTCCAGCGCAAACAACAACTGTCGCGTGACTTTCTCGCAGTCTTCGACCGTAATGAACTGTTCCGCTCTAACACCAGCCGACGCCGACTCCCAAGGCAAATCAATTGTGATGCGCAGCAAACCGCCCGCGGAACGATCGGTTTCCACCAGGTCGTAGCCTAGCCCGGCCACGGTTTGATCAACAATTTCTTTCAACGCCACGAGAGTTCAAATGCCCTGTATAAAACAATCGACCAAAAAAAACGGGCGGTAGTAACCCGCCCGTTTGGTCGTGAAGGGGCAAATTATAGCCTAAAAAACTTCGATCTCAACTCTTTCGGCCCAAGGAATTTGGCCTAAGTGCCTTGATTTTCAAGAGTTTTACTGTTGCTTGGCTGTCGGCAAAGTGCCAGCCTTGATGAGCACCAAGTGGTCAGGTTTGAGATATTTCTTGATGACGCCGTTGACCTGTTTGTCGCTGATGGCATTGATTTTCACCGGGAACTCATCCAGCCATCGAACATCGTAGCCCCGATTAACAGCGGCCAACAAAGCGTCTGCCATGCCGCCCGTCGTGGCAAGGTTGACCTTGAAGGAGCCAATCAGATTGCTTTTGCGGGACTCGATTTCCTCGGCCGTGGCACCGGCCTCATACCACCGCTCAAGCTGGTGTTTGGTCGAGGCGATGCCTTTGTCGAGCAAAGCGGGGGAAAAACTGGCGGAAATCTTCCAATCTCCGGCGCGGAACATGTCATTGGCCAGGTTCGCGTCGATGCCATACGTCAAGCCCTCCTTGTCGCGCACGTTGGCCATCAATCGCCCGGTAAATCCGCTGCCCAAAATGGCAGTGGCAATTCGCAACGCCTGGTAGTCGGGGTCACTGTAGCGCAGGCCACTGGCTTGGCCCAAGATGACGGATACGCTGGTCTTGTCAGCCATGGCGACCAGTTGCTCCTGTGGCGCCTGGGTTACTTCTGCCTTGGCAATGCGTGCAACACTGGCGCCACCCGACCACCCGGAAAACGACTGCCTGATGGTCGCGTGCAGGGTACTTATGTCAAGGTCACCCGTCATCACTAGCGTCATGTGCGCCGGTCCGTAGTGGGCTTTGTAAAAGGCTTTTACATCGTCCAGTGTGGCCGTACCAATGGCGGCCAGCAAAGCCTCAGGCGCAGGGTTGCGGTTGGGGTGTGTCTCTGAATAGACGGCACGGGTAAAGGCATCCGAGGCGCGGAAATCGGTACTCTCAAGCCGCCGCTGCAGGGCTCCGGCGTATTGCTGCTTTGCCTTGGCAAACTCATCTTCCGAGAAGGCTGGCGTGCGCAGTTGTTCGGCAATCACGCTCAACAGCAGGGGCGCATCTTTTTTGAGTGATTTGGCACTGATTTCTAGGAGGTCGACACCGACCCTAAAGTCAATGCTTGCGCCAACGGCTTCAAGCTCTTCAGCAATGGCAAACTTGTCTCGTTTTTGAGTGCCTTGGTCAAGCAGCATGCCGGTCAGCATCGGGATGCTGGGGTTGCCTTTGCCCCCCAGCGCCCGACCTGCCGGCAACGAGGCACGCACGGTGATGACATTTTTCACGCCAGTCGGGTACGCAATCACGTCGATGCCGGCAATTTTGCTGCGCCGAACATTGGACGTAATCATTGCACCTGAAGCGCCGCCGACCCCTGGCGCAGCAACTTGCGCCAGGCCCGGCGCATCTACGCCAGGATCTCGGTAATAGCTTGGGCCACCCGCCGGGATAAAGTTCGATTTGGACGTGCTCAGGGCAGCTAAGCCACCCGCTGCAGTCGGTAGAAACCAGCCGGTAGTGCTTTGATCTTCATTCAGGTAATGTTGGGCGACACGCTTGATGTCGGCGACAGAGACCTTCTGTGCCGCAGCGTCCAAGGAATAGAACAACGACCAGTCCCCTGCTGCAATGCACTCATTAAGGTTGCCGGCAACGGCAAATGAACCATCGCGCTTAAAAGCGGAATCGGCCAGCGTCTTTGCAATCGCCGCCTTCAGTTCAGACTCAGAAACGCCATCCCGCTTCAGTGTTTCGACTTCTTGCACGATGGCGTTCTCGACATCGATATGTTTCACGCCGGGCGCCAGCGGTGCAAAAATGATATGCAACGTGGGGTCACTGTTGAATCCAGCATCGGCTTCAACGCCGGTCGAAAGATTTTTGTCAGTCACAGCCTTGTACAGGCGGCTGTTTTTACCGTCTGCCAGAATGGCGCTGAGCAAGGTGACAGCCGGGTAGTCTGGGTGGGTTGCAGCCGGGATTTTATGGGCAATGGCCACCACACCCAGTTGGCCCGCACGCTTCACCGTCACCCGACGGGCGCCGGTTTGTGCTGGCTCTTCGGTATACATGGCGGGGATCGGTTGCGGTGAGCGCGGATAAACGCCAAATGATTTTTTGACAATCGCCAGCGCTTGCGCTGGCTGAAAGTCCCCAACGATTTAGACAGTGGCGTTATCAGGCCAATAGAAAGTGTCGTAGAACTCACGAAGTTTTTCAATTGACACCTTCTCAATGTCACTGCGATGCCCAATGGTGCTGTGGTGATAGGGGTGAGCGACAAACGCGCTTTGGTAGATTTCCTTGTACAGGGACTGAATCGGCGAGTTCTCGCCCCGTTCAAATTCATTGCGTACGACCGTCATCTCAGTTCGACGATCTTCTTCCCGCAAGAGCAGGTTGCGCATGCGGTCCGCCTCCATGTCGGCGACGGCGGCAAGATGCTCACTTGCCAGGTTTTCGTAATAATTGGTGCGGTCAAGCCAGGTGGTCGCGTTGTACCTGGCGCCGGTGCGCTCCAGCAACTGGTCGACGTTATTGCCCTTGCTGCGGTCCCGCTGCGTTGTGCCTTTGAACATCAAATGCTCAAGAATATGGGTCGCACCTGTGGTACCCGTGACTTCATTTTTTGAGCCAACCCGGTAGGTCACCATGAACGTCAACGTGGGGCTGGAATGCTCGGGCAGCAGCAAGACCTGCAAACCGTTGGATGAGAGGGTGTACTCGTCGATGCTGCCCACAGTTTTGACGTGGGTAAAGCCCTCAGCAACAACACGCGCCTGTGCGGTCAAAGTCAAGCAAAGAAGTCCAGCCAGCCAGATGCATCGTCTCATGTTGTCGCCCCGTCAATAAAGCTGGCGACCATATCACAAGCCAAAACGCCCCGTTGCAGCTCAATCTGGGACGCTGGTCCATCGCCGCCTTGGCACTGACCGACAGAACAACCCTGAAGGAGCCCCCAAAGTCACAGTGCGCAAAAAATCAACCTTGCATGCGACAATTCTCTCTCGATAACCACTGCCGTCAGGCGAGCGCGGCAAATTCCGTCAAAACGGCTTCAAGCCGTCGCCGAGACGATGACGTTTTAACAGCATAGAGAACACAGAGAAAAGGCCACTATGGGATTCCTGACAGGAAAAAAATTATTGATTACGGGTGTTTTGTCCAAACGCTCCATTGCCTATGGCATTGCGCAAGCCTGCCACGCGCAGGGAGCGGAATTGGCCTTCAGCTACGTCGGCGAGCGCTTCAAGGAACGCATCACCGAGTTTGCGGCGGATTTTGGCTCCACGCTGGTGTTTGACTGCGATGTGGCAGACGATGCCCAGATTGAAAAACTGTTCACCGACCTGGCCACTCACTGGCCCAAATTCGATGGCTTTGTGCACAGCATCGGCTTCGCGCCGCGAGAAGCTATTGCTGGCAATTTTCTGGACGGCCTCACGCGTGAAAATTTCCGCATTGCGCATGACATCAGCGCCTACAGTTTCCCGGCGATGGCCAAGGCTGCCCTACCCTACCTCAACGACAAGTCGTCTTTGCTCACACTTACCTATCTCGGCGGCGTGCGCGTGGTGCCCAGCTACAACACCATGGGACTGGCCAAGGCGTCGCTGGAGTCCTCGGTGCGTTACCTGGCCGACGCGATCGGCCCGCGCGGCATGCGCGTGAATGGTCTGAGCGCTGGCGCTGTCAAGACCCTGGCAGCCAGTGGCATCAAGGATTTCGGCCGATTGTTGGCCATTTCCGCCAGCGCCTCACCGTTGAAGCGCAACGTGACAATTGAAGAGGTCGGCAACGTGGCCGCCTTCTTGCTCAGCGACTTGGCCTCGGGCATGACCGGGCAAATCTCGTATGTCGATTGCGGCGTCAGCCAGACTGCCGTGGCGGTCGTTGAATCTTGATAAAATAGGGTCTTAGCCCGCATCGATACTACCTAGGTAGCTATCTAAATAATAGTTACCTAGCCAGTCACTATTCAGGACTTGACGCAATCGGCGTAGTAGTGCCGATGCCCATCAGCCTCCTGCTCTTCCACCAGCCCGTGAATATCGGTTTCAAAACCGGGGCACTGGGTGTTGAACTCGCGCGCAAACTTCAGGTAGTCAACGATCTTCTTGTTGAACACTTCACCCGGAATCAACAAGGGAATGCCGGGTGGGTAAGGCGTGACCAGACCGACCGTGATGCGGCCCTCCAGTTCGTCAATCGGCACGCGCTCGGTTTTGCGCAGCGCAATGTGGGCATAGGCATCGCTGGGCTTCATGGCCGGCGTCAGGTCGCTTAAATACATGTCGGTGGTCAGGCGGGCGATGTCGTACTTGGCATAAAGCTGATGGATGTACTGGCACAAGTCGGCCAGGCCCATGGTTTCGTATTTGGGGTGTTTCTGGCAAAACGCCGGCAAGATGCGCCACATCGGCTGATTCTTGTCGTAGTCATCCTTGAACTGCTGCAAGGCCGTCAACATGCTGTTCCAACGGCCCTTGGTGATGCCGATGGTGAACATGATGAAAAAGCTGTAGAGCCCAGTCTTCTCGACCACCACGCCGTGTTCGGCCAGGAACTTGTTGACCACGCTGGCAGGTATGCCAGTTTTGGCAAACTTGCCGTTCAAGTCCATGCCGGGCGTGACCACCGTGGATTTGATCGGGTCAAGCATGTTGAAACCGGTGGCCATCTTCCCAAAGCCGTGCCAGTTGACACCGACCTTGGCTTTGGCGGACTCCCCTTTGATCACCCAGGCATCGGCGCGGCCAATGCCTTCATCCACCAGTTTGTCGGGTCCCCAGACCTTGAACCACCAGTCTGCGCCGTACTCTTCGTCAATCTTGCGCATGGCGCGCCGAAAATCAAGCGCTTCCGCAATGCTTTCCTCCACCAGCGCGGTGCCACCGGGGGGCTCCATCATGGCCGCGGCCACATCACAACTTGCAATGATGCTGTACTGCGGGCTGGTACTGGTGTGCATCAGGTACGCATCGTTGAACAGGTGCTTGTCGAGCTTGACCGTTTGCGAATCCTGCACCAGCACCTGACTAGCCTGGCTGATGCCGGCCAACAGCTTGTGAATCGACTGCGTGGCGTACACCATGGCGTGTTTCGGGCGCGCCCGCTTTTTTCCCATCGCATGGTAAGTGCCGTAAAAAGGGTGAAACGCGGCATGAGGCAACCAGGCCTCGTCAAAGTGGATGTTCTCCACATAGCCGTCGAGCATGTTTTTGACGGTTTCCGTGTTGTACAGCACACCGTCATAGGTGGATTGGGTCAGCGTGAGCACGCGTGGCTTGATCTGGCTGAGGTCTGTGTCGGGGAGATGTTCCTTGATCAGCGGGTTGGCCTTGATCTTTGCCTTGATGGCGGCTGGTTCGAACTCGCTTTTGGGGATCGGCCCGATGATGCCGAAGTGGTTGCGCGTGGGTTTCAAAAACACCGGAATGGCCCCGGTCATGATGATCGCGTGCAAGATGGAAACGTGGCAATTACGGTCGACCACCACCACATCGTTGGGCGCCACCGTGTGGTGCCACACCATTTTGTTGCTGGTACTGGTGCCGTTGGTGACAAAAAAGCAATGGTCGGCGTTGAAGATGCGCGCGGCATTGCGCTCGCTCTTGCCGATGGCACCGTCATGGTCCAGCAGTTGGCCGAGTTCTTCCACCGCGTTGCAGACGTCCGCCCGCAGCATGTTTTCACCATAGAACTGGTGGTACATCTGCCCCACTGGGCTTTTCAGAAACGCCACGCCACCCGAGTGGCCGGGACAATGCCATGAGTAGGAACCGTTCTCGGCGTAGTCCAGCAAGGCCTTGAAGAACGGCGGCTGCACGCCTTCCAGGTAGTTTTTGGCTTCGTGAATGATGTGCCTCGCCACAAATTCGGGTGTGTCCTCAAACATGTGAATGAAACCGTGCAGCTCGCGCAGAATGTCATTGGGCAAGTGGCGCGAGGTCTTGGTCTCGCCATAAATATAGATCGGCACGTCCAGATTCTTGCGACGCACCTCTTCAATGAAGTGACGCAAATTCACTACCGCCGGATCCAGGTCCGGGCCCGGCGTGAATTCTTCATCGTCGATCGACAAAATAAATGAACTGGCCCGGCTTTGCTGCTGCGCAAACTGGCTCAAGTCGCCGTAGCTCGTGACACCCAGCACTTCCAGGCCTTCTGACTCGATGGCTTGGGCCAGGGCCCGGATACCCAGGCCGGAGGTGTTTTCAGAACGAAAATCTTCGTCAATGATGACAATGGGAAAACGAAATTTCATGGATAACTCCAGCCGCATACAAAACAATTTCACGAATAAGGCGCGAAGTGTAAGGACTTATCAAGTCGCGACCCTTGCACGCGCCGACTTTTGCCCCAGAATGTGGCAAGGGCAACACAATTGGAAACAAACATGGCTGATTCGACGATCTGGTGGCTGTTAACAGGGGCGTTCATCGCCGTCGAACTTCTGACCGGCACCTTCTATTTGCTGATGTTGTCGCTGGGCCTTGCGGGCGGGGCCATCGCCGCCCATCTGGGTGCCACGGTGCCGGTTCAATTGGTGGTGGCCGCCGTGCTGGGCGGTGGTTTGGTCGTAGCCTGGCGCAGCTACAAGAAGCACCAACCGCCGGCCTTGCCCGCAGGAGCCAACCGGGATGTCAATCTGGACGTTGGGGAAACTCTGCAGGTCGAGGTGTGGGACGAGGACGGTACCAGCACCGCAAAATACCGCGGTGCTGCGTGGACCGTGTCGCTGCGTCCCGGCGCTGTCTCAGCGCCGGGTCTGCACCGCATTGTGGAAGTGGTCGGCAGCCGTCTGGTGGTCGAGAAATTGTAGGTTTTTTTATTTTTTGGAGAGTTAAGTATGGAAGTTGCAGTCATCCTGTTCGTCATTGCGGTGATATTTGTCACGCAGTCGGTCAAGGTCGTTCCCCAACAACATGCCTGGGTCGTCGAGCGACTGGGCAAGTACAACGGCACGCTGATGCCGGGTCTGAACTTTTTGGTGCCCTTTGTCGACAAGGTGGCATACAAGCATCTGCTCAAGGAAGTGCCGCTGGACATTCCCAGCCAGGTCTGCATCACGCGTGACAACACGCAACTGCAGGTCGATGGCATCTTGTATTTTCAGGTGACCGATGCGATGCGCGCCAGCTACGGCTCGAGCAACTACATCATGGCGATCTCACAACTGGCGCAGACCTCGCTGCGCTCCGTCATCGGCAAGCTCGAACTCGACAAGACCTTTGAAGAGCGCGACATCATCAATGCCCAGGTGGTGCAAGCCATTGATGAAGCGGCGCTGAATTGGGGTGTCAAGGTGCTGCGTTATGAAATCAAGGACTTGACCCCGCCCAAAGAAATTCTGCATGCGATGCAGCAGCAAATCACGGCCGAACGTGAAAAGCGCGCGCTGATTGCCGCCTCAGAAGGCAGGCGTCAGGAGCAGATCAATATTGCCACCGGTGAACGTGAAGCCTTTATTGCCCGTTCTGAGGGCGAAAAGCAGGCGGTCATCAACAAGGCCCAAGGCGACGCGCAATCCATTTTGGCCGTCGCTGAAGCCACCGCCCAGGCGATTGAACGGATCGCGGCCGCCATCAACCAGCCCGGTGGCTCTGACGCGGTGCAGCTCAAGGTGGCTGAAAAGGCCGTGGACGCCTATTCCAGGGTTGCCACCAATGCCACCACCACCCTGATCGTGCCCAGCAACATGACCGAGGTGTCAGCGCTGATCTCATCGGCCATGAAGATGGTGCAAGCCCAGCGCAGTTAAGCCACTACCGAGAACAAGAAGCCGTCGCGCCCCGACAGGGCGCGACGGCTTTTTAACGCGGTGAGTAAGCCAGTGAAGACTATTTCAGCGCCGCAAGAACTGCCGCAGCTTCAGGCCTGTCGCCCAGATAGCTACAAAATAAATAGCACCTGAGCCAATAAGGACGAGGGCTAGAAGCCAAACTCGTTTAAAACTCTCGCTACGCAACTGGGTCCAGGACACAGCGTTGTTGGCCCACATCAAAAAGACCGCCAGTAAGGCGCAAGCCGCAATCACCTGCAACACAAAGACACCCCAACCTGGCTCGGGCTTGTAGCTGCCCCGCCTAAGCAGCCCCACCAGCAGCCAAATGGCATTGATCATGGCGCCGATGCCAATCGACAAGGTCAACGCCGCATGGGCAAACACCGGCACCAACGCCAAGTTGAGCAACTGCGTGATCACCAGCACGGCAACGGCGATGGTGACGGGGGTTTTGGTGTCCTGGTTGGCGTAATAGCCCGGCGCCAGCACCTTGATCGCGACGATGCCGACCAGGCCGACACCCCAGCCCATCAGGGCGTAAGTAATTTGCTGCACGTCAAAGTCGGTCATGGCGCCGTAGTGGTACAGCACGGCCACCAGTGGCTTCGGAAACACAAGCAGCGCCACCGCGCACGGCACGGCCAGCAGCACCACCAGGCGCAGGCCCCAGTCCAGCATGGCCGAGTATTTGGCCGGGTCGCCCGCAGCGCGCGCACCGGCGAGTTGCGGCATCAGCACCACCCCCATGGCGACGCCGAGCATGGCGGTGGGGAATTCCATCAGGCGGTCAGCGTAGGTGATCCAGCTCACGCTGCCGCTCGCCAGATGCGAGGCGATTTGCGTGTTGATCAACATTGAGATATGCGCCACGCTCACCCCCAGCAAGGCCGGCCCCATCAGGCGCAGGATGTTTTTGGTGGCCGGGTCGTTCCATGCCGCGCGCAGCGCCCGCCAGCGCAGACCCACAGCCGGGGCAAGACCGAGCTTTTTCAACGCCAGCCACTGCACCCCCAGTTGCAGCACGCCGCCCGCGAGCACGCCACCCGCCAGCGCATAGATCGGCTCGAGCCCCAGACTCTTGAACCAAGGCGCCCCCAGCCAGGCCGCCACGATCATGCACAGGTTCAACAGGACCGGCGTGGCGGCCGGAACGGCAAAACGCTTCCAGGTGTTGAGCACACCTGCCCCCAGCGCCACCAGCGACATGAAGGCAACGTACGGAAACATCCAGCGCGTCATGACGACAGCGATCTCAAAGCCACGCGGGTCCTGCTGCAGGCCACTGGCCATGGCCCACACCAAGGCCGGGGCGGCCGCCACGCCGATGACACTGAGAACCAGCAACGCCCAGCTCAGCACCGTGGCTGCATGGTTGATCACGGCTTGCGTGGCCACCTCGCCGTGCTGCGCCTTGGAGGCGGCCAATACGGGCACAAAAGCTTGGCTGAAGGCGCCTTCAGCAAAAAAACGGCGAAACAGATTGGGAATGCGAAACGCCACATTGAAGGCGTCCGTGGTGGCGTTGGCGCCAAAGGTCGATGCAATCAGGAGTTCGCGCACCAAACCGGTGACGCGCGATACCAGGGTCAGCAGGGAAACAATGGAAGCAGATTTAAGGAGACTCACCGGCCGAAGTGTAGCTGCGCCAGAACAGCACCTGTTAGAATCGCAGGCTTTGCTGGCAACATCCTCAGACACAAGGAACTATCAATATGGCATCTACCAAACCCAAGAAAAAGAACCCGCGCCTGGCGTCGGGCCGCAAACGCGTCCGTCAGGACGTCAAAATCAACGCTGCAAACACCTCGCTGCGCTCGAAATACCGCACGGCGGTCAAGAACGTGGAAAAAGCAGTGGTCGCTGGCGACAAGGCCAAGGCAACCGAGTTGTTTGCCAAGATGCAAGCCGTGGTTGACACCGTGGCTGACAAAGGCATCTTCCACAAAAACAAGGCAGCTCGCGACAAGAGCCGCCTGTCGACCAAGGTGAAAGCCCTGGCCGCCGTAGCCGCCTGATTTTTCAGGCAACTCGCACGCATTCCCAAGCTAATTGAGAATGCGCCGTTTGTAACGGGTGCGCTGCTCAAGCAAAGCAAAAAAGCCGTCTTAGGACGGCTTTTTTGTGTGCGCCTAGAATCGCTCTTCAACGGCCCGCCATTGAACGGGCCTTTTTGTTTTCTTGGGAACCGTGTGCTGCGACGCAGAGCGACCAGGCGCCATCCCCGACTGACCCACTGGAGCCCCATTCATGACTGCCACCCCGTTAATTGAAGCCGCATCGCCCCACGTCATGAACACCTACGGTCGTTTGCCGATCGCCCTGTCGCATGGCCAGGGTTGCCGCGTGTGGGATGTCAATGGCAAGTCGTATCTGGACGCGCTCGGTGGCATCGCGGTCAACACCCTGGGCCACAACCATCCCAAGCTGGTGCCGGCGCTGCAGGATCAGATTGGAAAAATCATCCACAGCTGCAACTACTACCACGTGCCCAACCAGGAGCTGCTGGCCAAAAAACTGGCCGAGCTGTCGGGCATGAGCAACGTCTTTTTCTGCTCCACCGGCCTGGAAGCCAACGAGGCCGCCTTAAAGCTGGCGCGCAAATTCGGCCACGACAAGGGCATCGACCGGCCCGAGATCGTGGTGTATGAGAAGGCCTTTCATGGCCGCTCCATTGCCACCTTGAGCGCTACCGGCAACCCCAAGGTGCAGGCTGGCTTTGGCCCGCTGGTGGAAGGCTTCATCCGGGTGCCGATCAACAGCATGGACAGTCTTCTGGCTGCGACCGACGGCAACCCCCATGTGGTGGCGGTATTTCTGGAGGCCATTCAGGGCGAAGGCGGCGTCAACCCCATGCACATGGACTACCTCAAGGCGGTGCGACAGCTGTGCGACGAGCGTGACTGGTTGCTGATGATTGACGAGGTGCAATGCGGTATGGGCCGCACCGGCAAATGGTTTGCCCATCAATGGGCGGGCGTCATACCGGACGTCATGCCCCTGGCCAAGGGCCTGGGCTCGGGCGTGCCGGTGGGGGCCGTGGTGGCGGGTCCGAGGGCCGCTTCCATCTTTCAGCCCGGCAATCACGGCACCACCTTTGGCGGCAACCCGCTGGCGATGCGGGCCGGGGTCGAGACCATTCGCATCATCGAAGAAGAGGGCCTGCTGGAGAACGCGGCGCGCGTGGGCAAGCACTTGAGCGCTGCGTTTGAGCAGGCATTGGCGGCAGAACTGGCCGCAGGCAGCGTCAAGGAAATTCGTGGCATGGGCCTGATGATCGGCGTTGAGCTGGCCAAGCCCTGCTCAGCCCTGGTACAGCAGTCTGCCGACAAGGGTCTGCTGATCAGCGTCACCGCCGAGACCGTCATTCGCCTGGTACCGCCGCTGATCATGAACAAAACCGAAGCCGACGAAGTGGTCAGCATACTGTGCCCGCTGATCAAGCAGCTGCTCAATGCTAGCTGAAGAACTTTGCCAACAAACCCTTGCCCTGCGAGCATCCGCCATGCAACATTACCTGCAATTTAGTGATCTGACTGCCCCCGACTACGCCTACCTGTTTGAGCGCGCCGCCCTGATCAAGAAAAAATTCAAAAACTACGAAAAACATCAACCGCTGGTCGACCGCACCCTTGCCATGATTTTCGAGAAAGCCTCCACCCGCACGCGGGTGAGCTTTGAGGCTGGCATGTACCAGTTAGGAGGCAGCGTGGTGAACCTGACCACCGGCGACAGCCAGCTCGGTCGCGCCGAGCCAATTGAAGACAGCGCCAAGGTGATCAGCCGCATGGTCGATCTGGTGATGATCCGCACCTTCGAGCAAACCAAGATCGAGCGCTTTGCCCAGCACTCCCGCGTGCCGGTGATCAACGGTCTGACCAACGAATTTCACCCCTGCCAGATTCTGGCCGACATCTTCACTTTCATCGAGCACCGCGGCTCGATTGCAGGCAAGACCGTGGCCTGGGTGGGGGACGGCAACAACATGGCCAACACCTGGCTGCAAGCCAGCGAAATCCTCGGCTTCAAGGTGCATGTCAGCACCCCCACCGGTTATGAAGTGGATCAGTCAATCGCGGGCCTGCGTTCAAGCGACAGCTACCAGGTATTTCAGGATCCGATGCAGGCCTGCGCCGACGCCGATCTGGTCACGACCGATGTCTGGACCAGCATGGGTTTTGAAGCTGAAAACGAAGCCCGCAAAGTGGCTTTTACCGACTGGTGCGTCGACCTGGACATGATGCGCGCCGCCAAGCCCGATGCGCTGTTCATGCACTGCCTGCCAGCGCACCGGGGCGAGGAAGTGCAGGCTGAAGTGATTGACGGCTTGCAATCGGTGGTGTGGGAAGAGGCCGAAAACCGCATGCATGTGCAAAAGGCGTTGATGGAGTATTTGCTGCTGGGCCGCCTATGAGCGGGCACTCAGCAATGCCAGCATGACATACGGGCCCTTTTGGGCCCGTGTCTACTTCACAGGCAGGCCGCCCGTGGTGGCTGCGTCAGGCTGACTGCTTGAACGCCATCACGGCCTGGTTGCGCAGTGTTCTGAGCAGGGCCAACTCTTTCTCATCAATCACCATGCCGCCCTTTTCTGCTTTGTCGGCATAAATCAAGCCCAAAGGTCGGCCCTTGATATTCACCGGCAGCAGCAAAAAGGCTGGCGCATTGAACAATTCGTGATACCAGGCGGGCAGGCGCGCGGCGATCGTTGCTTCGCTGGCGTCCCGGATCATGGTGTCAACGCCCTTGCCGCAGACCACCGCAAACAGGTCGGGCGGCGTGGCCTTGAACGACACGTTAAACCGTTTGACCACCGTCTCAACACCCTGCCCCAAACCAAAACGACCCGTCAGGGTGTCGGTCTTGGCGTCGCGCAGGCAAAACACGATGCGCTGAAAGCCCATGGCGCGGAACATGGTCTCCAGAATCATGCGCAGCACATCACTCAAATTAAAGTCTTCCACCAGCGTGTTGGTGATGTCCTGAATACCCGCCGCCAGTATCTGGGCCACCTGCTGGGTCTCGTCGCGCGAGCCCGACGCTTGCGCCGGCAGTTGGACCGCCTGGGTCGCCTCTAACGTCAGCTGTGTCAAGGTGTCAGGGACTTCTTGACCCGGGCCGCGCAGGGCACCCTCCGGTTCAGCCGGCGCCTTCAACAACTTGGCGGCAGCCGAGCCGGGCAACACCTTGATGTCCATCACAGCGGCCATCTCGATCAATTTTTTGCGAGCCACCGCGGTCGCCACCTGCACCGCGCCGGTACTGATACCCAGCGTCTTGGCATAACGTTTGCCAATCTGCGCCAGTTGCCCGTCGACTGCCCCGGATTCGGCATGCAGCATCACATCGGCCATCTCGTTGGCGGCCAGAGCCATCCAGCGCTGACGCTCCAGCGCATCGGTCGGCGCGCGCGCCGGCGGGTCGCCGCTGGGTTTATGCATGCAGCGCTGCAAGCCCTCGGGCAAGCCCCAGGCTTTGGCCACCCCCACGCCCAGCGCCTCATAGCTCAAGCCGAGCACGCTGGCAGACGCCGTCGCCTCGCTCACCGGCTGGCGGCTGGCTTGCAGGAGGCCGCGCACCGTGCGCGCTTCTTCCGGAAAATAAAACGAGGCCAGCAAACGCCCCAGGTTATGAAACATGGCGCCAATAAAGGATTCTTCTGTGCCTTGCATGCCTGGGCACAGTTCACTGGCAATCGAGCCCGCCATCAGTGAGCGCAGAAATTCTTCTCTCAATACCTGCGCATGGGCTTTGTCCTGCATGTGTTCCAACAGGACCAGGCTGAGTGCCATGTTGCGGATGCCGTTGAAACCCACCAGGCTGACCGCCCTAGACACGGTCCCGATGCTGCTGCCGCGGGCGTAATGGGCGCTGTTGACCAGGCGCAGCAACTTGTTGGTCAGTGCCACGTCCTTCAAAATCTCATTGGTAACGCTGTTGATACTCTCTTTTTCAGAACTGGCCATGCTCTGGATGCGCAGCACCGCATCCGACAGCGCCGGGAAATCACTTTTGTGGCGCATGCGCCGCAGCAGAAACTCCAGCGTGCTGTTGCTGCTGCCAGCGCCAGCGCCAGCCGCTGCACCCTGCCCGGTTTTGGCGC
>VMTC01000037.1 GCA_013791765.1 Rhodoferax sp. | reverse complement strand
GGGGGGGGGGGGGGGGGGGCTGCTCCACTTCGGAGGGATGTCCATGGAAACGGCCAAACGATCTGAGACCAGGACTGCATTCTTGCGGACGGACTCTGGTACTTGCGAAACGCCTTCTCTACGCAGGGTGCCGGGGTGGGGTGCTCGCCTTGGCCGTCAAACTGACCGGCACTTGGAAGAGTCCGGCCTCGAAAGACTTAAAACCCCAAACCCTGCGCCACCCACCACAGCCCGGCCAGCAGCATGACCGCGGCAAAGCTGCGCCGGCCGGGCAGCCAGGCATCCCTGCGCGAAAACCGGGCGGTCATGGCGCTGGCGGCAGACGGCATGGCGCCAGCCAGCAGAGCAGATGTGATGCAACGCCCGCCGCGCAATGTGTCAACCCGGCTGTTTGGCGGCATGACGCTGGGGCTGGCGCTGCTGCAAGGCCTGGGTGCGCTGGCACTGGTGCTGATCTTTTCAAATCGCAGCCGCGCTGGCCCCTTGTGGGCCAGTCTGCGGGTGCCCAACCGCAGTTTGTGGTGGGTGGTGGTGGCCGTTTTGAGCCTGCTGCTGCTGGCGCTGTATGTGCCGTGGTTGGCGCGGCTGTTTGTCTTTGAGGTGTTGCCGCTGCCGTACCTGGGGGCAGTGGCCGACTTGGGGCTGGCCGGTGTGGGCTGGTTTGAACTGGAGAAGGCCGTTAAAAGTACATGGGCAAGACCGGATGCCGATGGGTAAGATGGGCAGCGGCTGTTGGGCGAACTGAGGGCGTTGTTGCCCGCCTGATGGCTCAAATCCATTTTCATCCGACATGTTGTTGCACCGCCTTGCCGTGCCTAGCCCAGCGCCTCAGCGGGTGTCTGATCGGTGCGACGATTCAGACGTGTTGTGGCGCCACTTTGAAAGGCCTTGGACGGTATTCGGTGGCTTTTGCCCAAAAGCTGATATTTGTCAATTTGGCTGTGACGCAAAGCAGATAAGCAAATAAACTGGGCATTTTTCACAAATGGTGAAGAATTTGGGCTTGTTACGGCGATGTTTTCGGTTCAAATCACAGCCAAAATATTACATTTCCTTACCTCCCACTGTTAGTCACCCAAAAAGGCGGTCATTTTGCATTCAGCTCCAGCCCCCAACGTGTCGACGTTGCCCCGCGTGTTCAAACCCTTGGTGCTTGCCGCAGCTGTGTTGGCTTTGGCCGGTTGTTCGACCATTGTCCCGGCGCCCCTGGCCGCCAACGACTTGCAGGTCAGCACCCAAGCCGACCGCCAAGCCATGCGCCAAGACGTGCAGCCCATCACCGGCCCGCTCACGCTCGAAGAAGCCTTGGCGCGTGCGCTCAAATACAACCTTGACCGTCGTGCCAAATTGATGGAAGAGGCCTTGGCCCTGAATCAGCTGGACGTATCGCACTTTGACATGCTGCCCAGGCTCATGGCGCAAGCCGGTTACGCCACCCGCAACAACGACAAAATCAGCCAGAGTCGCAACATGGACGGCGTGCTCTCCACCGGCCAATTTATCTCGCAGGAGCGAAGCCACAGCCAGTTTGAACTCGGTTTCACATGGAACTTGCTGGACTACGGCTTGGGTTACTACGGCGCGCATCAGCAAGCCAACCGCTTGCTGATTGCCTCAGAAAAGCGCCGCAAGGCCATGCACTTGCTCATGCAAGACGTGCGTACCGTCTATTGGCGCGCTACCAGCGCCCAAAAGCTTCGCAGCGAAATTGAAAAAACCGTGGTTTTGGCAGAAGAGGCGTTGGCAGACTCGCGTAAAGCCGAGGCCGAGCGCCTGCGCAACCCGCTGGACGCCCTGCGCTACCAGCGCCAACTGATGGAAAACCTGCGCCTGCTCGAAGCCATTGACCAAGAGCTGTCCTCTGCCCAAGTGGAGTTGACCTCGCTCATCAACGCGCCATTGGGGCAAGCTATTCAGCTGGCCGAAACCGACGCCAAACCCGCCGATGCCACAGTGTTGAACATCCCCGTGCAAGTCATGGAAGACGTTGCCCTGGCCCTGAACGCCGAACTGCGCGAGCAGCACTACAACACCCGCGTGGCCCGTGAAGAAACCCGCAAAACCCTGGTGCGCTTGTTTCCCAATGTATCGTTCAGCTACGCCCTGAAGTACGACTCAGACAACTATCTGGTCAACCGCAATTGGAACGAAGCTGGTTTGCAACTGTCCTACAACCTGTTTAACGTGCTCACCGGCCCAACCCAGCTCAAGCTGGCAGAAGCCGGTATCAAGTTGTCAGACCAGCGCCGCATGGCGACCCAAATGGCCGTGCTGACCCAGGTGCATCTGGGTCGCTTGCAACTTCATAACGCACGCAACCAGTTTCAGCGCGCCGATGCCATTTACAACACCGACGTCAAAATTGCCGACATTGTGCGCAACCGCGAAGCCGCGCAAGCGCAAAGCAAGCTTGACAGCGTGAGCAACGCCACCTCGGCCATTTTGAGTTTGCTGCGCCGCTACCAGGCCTTGGCGCAAGTGCAAGCTGCCGAAGACCGCTTGTTGGCCAATTTGGGGCTAGACCCCCAAATTGGCAGCTCTGGCGAGTTGACCCTGGCACGGCTGACTGAAGAGGTCAAGCGCAATGGCAACCCCTGGACCGCGCTGCAAACCCCCAAAGCCCTGCAGCCCAAGGCAGTGCCGTGAGGCGTTTGGCGGCCACCGCAGGCGCTGCAGCAACCGCCATGCTGCTGTGGCACAGCGGTGTGGCCAGCGCCCAAAGCGTCCCGGCTGCAGGGGCCAAGTCTGCCACCGAGCGACAGGAAATTCGGGCGCAATTGCTGCCACGGCGCTACACCACCATCGCCGCTGAAATTGGTGCCAAGGTCAATCGCTTGCCGGTGCCTGAAGGCAGTGCCTTTCGCGCCGGGCAACTGCTGGTCAGCTTTGACTGCACGCTGCAACGAGCCCAGTTGCGCAAAGCCGATGCCGACCTGGATGGCGCCGCGCAAACCCTCAAGTCAAACCAGCGCCTGGCCGAACTCAATTCGGTGGGCAAGCTGGAGCTGGACCTGTCGAGCAGCGCCGTCAACAAAGCCCGCGCCGAGGTGGGTGCCCACCACGCCGTCTTGGGCAAGTGCGCTGTGTCGGCCCCCTTTGCCGGCCGCGTGGCAGAGCAAAAAATACGCGAACAACAGTACGTGCAGCCTGGCCAAGCGCTGCTTGACATCATTGACGACAGCGTCCTGGAGCTTGAGTTTTTGGTGCCTTCGCGCTGGCTCAGCTGGCTCAAGGTGGGCGGCAAATTTGAGGTGCAGATTGACGAGACCGGCAAGCGCTACCCCGCCAAATTCATCCGCATTGGTGCCCGGGTTGACCCGGTCAGCCAGTCCGTCAAGGTGGCCGCGGCCATCGACGGCAAATTTCCTGAACTCATTGCCGGCATGAGCGGCCGCGTGCAAGTCGCCCCGCTTTGACAGCCACGCCCGTGCGCCCCCGCCCCCGATTCAACTGAACGCAGTCCCCCCTGAACAACGCCTTTGTCAGATAGCCGGAGTATCCCCATGAACAAGCCCAGCCTCTTTGAACTCAGCGCCTTCGCCAGTGCCATGTCCACCTCGGCAACCCCCAGGGTGCAGCCCGGCAACAAACTGGTGCGCCGCAAGCCCAGCCCACTGGCGCTGGAGCAGCGCTTCATGTTTGACGGGGCTGCGGTGGGGGATGCGGTGCAGATGCTGGCCAGCCCGAGCGTTGACGCCAGCGCGCCAGCAGATGCGCCGCTGGCCGATGGCCATGCTGCGGCGGCAGACTGGCTGCGTTTCGCGAATGTGACGGTGGACAGCGCATCGCCCCTGGCCGCGGCTGAAATTGCGGCGGAGCGCTTGGTGGCTGAGTTTTTGCAGCGCCCTGATGCGCACGAGCAGTTATTCAGTCTGTTCAATGGCGGGCAGGCCGAGCCGTCCGCCGAGTGGCAACAGGCCGCCGATTCGTTTTTGACCGCCATGCAAAACGGCGAGGTCTCTGTGCGCGTGGAGTTGCGCAGCAACGCAGAGTTGCAAGGTGCCAAAGGTGCGTTTTCAGCAACGGGCACCACGGGGCAGCACACCATTTATTTGAATGCCGATTGGTTGGCGGGTAATCCGGACGCGGGAATCGGCGCGGCTGACAGCGCGTCTATCACCAAGGTTTTGGTGGAGGAGTTGGGGCACAGTATTGATGCCACTCTGAATGGTGCCGTGGACACTGCGGGCGACGAGGGTGAAGTCTTCGCGCGTGTGGTGGTGGATGGGGCTAACCCTTTGTCAGTGTCGTTCTTGTCTGCGCAAGATGATCGTGGGCAGCTCACTATTGACGGGCAAAGTGTCGTAGCGGAATTTGCAAACTTGAATTTTAGCAATGCCTATGCGATGGTTTATGACTTGGATAACAGCGGCGCGATCGTTGGCAGCACTGGTGAGACAGAGGCGGCTAAGGAGCAAAGCTCGCACAACTTTAATGCCGCAAGTCTTGGTATTGCGACAATCAATGATGACACCAACAGCAATTTGTTCAGCGGTAATGACGTGTCGGCCGTTGGTCTGAACATTGGCGGGACCACTTACTACGGCTGGATCAGTCGCCCGATTAAATCTGGCGGTGTTATCCGTGGCTTTTATTTTTGGACTGACCCGCAATTCGTGAACCTTGCGACCGCCCAGGCTGATGGTAATCAGGATGGTGACAGCAATGCACTTGACAACAAAGGTTTCTTGTTAGTCGTTGATCAAACTTGGTTTACGTCGCAAATTTCCAGTACAGCCACTACGGTTAGCACAGCGATCGACAACACCAGTTTGCGGACTTATTCAAACGTCAAGTCATCATCCGACCGTGTCGACAGCGCATTGAATGCTTTGCTGGCTGCTCAACCCGTTAATACTGCGCCTGTGGCAAACAACGATGCGGCCAACGGAACGCCTGGCACCTCTGGTGGGGCCGCTTTGGAGCAAGGCTACAACAGCAATACCAACACCACCATCACTGCAACCGTCAATGCTACGGGTAACGTGTTGACCAACGACGTTGACACCGACGGCGACACCCTCACCGTCAGCAAAATCGTCAGCGGGTCCACAGGCACAACCGCGAGTGTCACTGGTTCTACAAATGTGGTGGGTCAATACGGCACCTTAACCATTGGCACCAATGGCGCTTACAGTTATGCGGTAGATAACAGCAACGCCACAGTCAACGCCTTGCTTGCGGGCAATGTGAGTGAGGCATTCACCTATACGGTGAGCGACGGCAAGGGCGGCGCGGCGAGCGCAACATTGACTGTACAAATTAATGGCAGTAATGACGCGCCTGTGGCGGCGAATGATTACGGCACGGCGAAGGAGTTTTTAACTGGCGTGACCGGCTCTGGTTATACCGCGACGGGTAATGTTTTGCCTAATGACACCGATGTGGATGCGGGGGACACTAAAGCGATCAATGGCCTATCTTTAAGTGGTGCGGCAACAATTGGCAATGTGGCTGTAACTCAAGGCGCGACGGAGTTGATATTTATTGGGGGCTCAGGTTTTAACTCGGTAAATGCAGGGCAAGAGTTGTACGTTAGTTTAACGGGTGCTGTAGGCGCTGGTGCTACATATTATGGGGTTTATAACTTTAATGGATCTACCTATACCCTTGTAAATGTGGCTTCAAAAACGACAGTGACTGGCGGTGACGCTATTCAACTCAATTTTGATCCCACTCACTATTGGAATGGTTCTGGCTATGTTGCTATCTCCAATATTGGAACTTTTTTATCGACATACAGTAATGTATTATTCGAGAACTCTACAACGCAAACCGAGAATAGTAACGGGGGTAAGGAGGCAACAGTAAGTTCGTCGTCCTCACTTGGTTATACAACCTTGTCAAGTCTTTCTGGTATTTCTGGTACGGTTGCTGTCGGAATGTCAGTATCAGGCACAGGTGTCCCTGTCGGAACCAAGGTTAGTGAGCTCGTCTACAGCGCAGGCATGCTGACTTCGATCAAGCTCGATCAAGAATTGACAGCAACCACGGGAGGCGGTTTTACTTTTTCTAGCTCAGGCGCAACCGGCGTTGACTTAATTGGTGCTCATGGCAAATTGAACCTTGCTGCAAACGGCGCGTACACCTATACACCCAACACCGACAACACTTTATTGTCAGTCGGCGAATCCGCTGTAGAGGTATTTGATTACACGATGCGCGATACCGTCGGGGTAACCAGTAGCGCCAAGCTCTACATCACGGTATATGGCTCTGGCACTAATGACCCGGTGTTGACCAATGACGCAGTATCTGCAACAGAGTCAGGCGTGGTAACAGGGGGGAATACCGTCACTGCCGGAACCGATGCCACCGGTAATGTTCTGTCGAACGACAAAGAATCTGCCGCTGCAGGCACTAACGTGATTGGTACAGCCTATGTCAACCGAGTCGGTTTGCTGGGTTCGGTTAGTTTTACCACGATTGACACGGCCGCCAATGGGAGAACGACCAGCCAATCAGCAGCGGTAATCGGAACGTATGGCACGCTGACGATCAGCGATCTGGGTGCTTACACCTATGCCATTAACAACGCCAACTCCACGGTCAATGCGCTGCTGCCCGGGCAGGCACTGACAGAAACCTTTGTGTATGAGGTCAAGAATACCTTGTCATCTTCCGGCCCATCATGGGCCAAACTGGTCGTAACGATTAACGGCACCAACGACGCCCCGGTTGCCGTTGTTGATACAGGTGCAGTTTCTGAAGACAACGTACTGACAAACTCTGGCAATGTCTTAACCAACGACACCGACGTGGACAGTGGCGATACAAAAACCGTGTCCAAGGCGATAGCCGGTGCGATTGCGCCTACAACAGCCGTGACAGCGGGTACCACGTCAGTCAACGGCTTGTCCATCGGCGGCACCTACGGCACTTTGGTGCTGGGCGCGGACGGCACCTACCTATACACCTTGGCCACATCCGGCGATGCCACACGCTACTCGGCGCTGCAGGCTTTGATCAATGGCACCGTCGTCAATGAAGTCTTCACCTATGAAGTAAAAGACACCAATGGCGCTACTTCAAACGCCACCTTGACCATTAGCGTGACAGGCGCAAATGAACCCCCGGTCAATCAATTCAACGGAGCCACCTTCAGTTCAAGCACGACGACCAGCGTAACGACGGCAATGGATACCGCCATCACGTTCACTGGCAGCCAACTACTCAGCGTGGCAGATGCCGATAACAATCTGAGCAGAATCGTTCTGAACGTTGACCACGGCACATTGGCGGTTATTTTGTCAGGCGCAGCCACTATCAGTGGCGGCGCAACAGGCACGGCCTATCTCATTATTTCTGGCACGCAAGTAGATATCAATGCCACATTGGCGTCATTAATCTACACGCCCGGCCTCAACTTTGTGGGTTCTGATTTCTTGACCATCATGAGTCAAGATGCGCTCAACGTCACCGATAGCGACGGCATTGCCATCAACATCCCCACCGTATTCACCGGCCCCACCGTACTGGAGAGCGACTTGGCTTCCGGCAGTAACGCCGCAGGTATGGGCGAATCCGCAACCGCGACGTTATTGGCGCCTTCAGGCCAAACATTTGGCGCCACAGCGCAAAGCGGCACCGACACCTACGGCACCTGGACTCTTAATGTCGGCACAGGTGTCTTTACCTACAACCTGACCAGCGCACCCTCAGTTTCTGGTGCATCCAGTACACGAAGCATCAACGTCACCACCTATGACGCTACGGGTAATGCAGTGACCAACACGGTCACGGTAACAGTGACAGATGATGTTGCAACGGCCAATGCAGATGTACGCAGTGTGACCGAAGGCTCCACGGCATCACCTGCCCCAAATATTACCGGCAATGTCTATGCCTCCGGTGTAGCGGGCGATGTGGCCGACGTCATGGGTGCCGATGGCAGCAGCAACCCGGTTGTCAAAGTGATTGCCGGAACCGGCACACCAGCCACCGCTGTCGCCGCCAGTAGCACGAGTGCAAGCGGCGGAACAGTGGTCACTGGTTCCTACGGCACCCTTACGATCGGCGCCAATGGCAGCTACATCTACGACCTGGATGACACCAACGCCACAGTCGACGCGCTGAATACCGGCTCTTCCCTCTCCGAAGTATTTACTTACCAAATTGCGGATGGTGATGGAGATGTGAGCAATGCCACACTCACCATCACGATCAATGGCCTGTCGGATGGAACACCGAGCCTGAGCATCAACGACGTGACCGTCAATGAAGCTGCGGGCACAGCCACCTTCACCGTCACCCGCTCAGGCTCCAGCGTCGCCACCGCCTCGGTGAGCTACGCCACCAGCGACGGTACGGCGACAGCGGGTAGTGATTACACCGCCATCACCGCGACTACGTTGAACTTTGCTATTGGCGAGACGAGTAAGACCATTGCGGTAAGCATTACGGACGATAGCACCGCTGAAAGCAGTGAAACTTTCAATGTCACGCTTTCCGCTGCAAGTGGAGCTACGATTAGCGATGCTATAGGGGTGGGGACTATTACGGATAACGATAGTGGCAATACGGCACCAGTCGCTAAAAATAACACCTACACCGCCACCGAAGACGTACTACTCACCGCCAGGAACATCATCACCGACAATGACGGCACGGCCGGCACCGACAGCGATGCTGAATCCAATCCTTTAACCATCGCCAAAGTCAATGGAACGGCTTTTGCTAGTTTGGCCGGTGGCACAGATCCTGCCCATCTGGCGGCTGACGGCTGGAAGCAAGTGGCTCTGACCAACGGCACGCTGTTCATCAAGAGCGATGGCACGACCGAATATCAGCCCGCTGTCAATAGCACAGCGGGCGACAGCTTTACTTACACAGCGAGTGATGGGACGGCTGAGTCGGGAAGTGCTACAGTGAGTTTTAGCGTGACGGCGGTCAACGATGACTACACCGACGCCGATGAAACCCTGAGCGTGGCTGAAGACAGCGCTGCCACCACTGGCAACCTGCTCAGCGGCACCAGCAGCGTGG
>VMTC01000131.1 GCA_013791765.1 Rhodoferax sp. | reverse complement strand
CTTTAGCCGGAACCTTAGAGCCGGTGAAATCATTGCGCAATTGTGGTTTGCAGAACATTTTTTGCGCAAGCACTTGAATCGCGATGAACGGGTTATCTCGAATGTCGTGATGATGGGCATGGGTGAGCCCCTACAAAATTATGCCGAATTGGTGCCAGCGCTGCGCACCATGCTTGATGACCATGGTTATGGGCTGTCCCGTCGGCGTGTAACGGTTTCCACTTCGGGTGTTGTGCCCATGATGGATCGGCTTGCGCGAGACTGCCCCGTGGCGCTCGCGGTATCGTTGCATGCGCCAAATGACCTGTTACGCGATGATCTGGTGCCACTCAACAAGAAATATTCGATCGCTGAGCTGTTGGATGCCTGCAATCGTTATCTCGCCTACGCGCCGCGTGACTTCATCACCTTTGAATATTGCATGTTGCAGGAAGTCAATGACCAGCCAGAGCATGCTCAGCAGTTGGTCAGACTTGTTCAACATTATTCAAGCGGCGGTGTTTGGTGCAAGTTCAACCTGATTCCGTTCAACCCGTTCCCAGCCTCTGGGTTGATGCGATCGACGCCGCAGCGCATTCAGGCTTTCGCCAAAATTTTGGTCGATGCCGGCATCGTGACCACCGTGCGCAAGACGCGCGGCGATGATATCGATGCTGCCTGCGGTCAATTGGCCGGTGAAGTGAAGGACCGTACCCGTGTCGGCGAGCGGATCGCGCGACAGCGCACTTTCATGCTCAAGCCCGTGTCCGAAATTGGCAGTCAGGTCAAGGAGAACTGAAACATGACAACGAATAGTTCAGGATTGATTCAACTGGGCAAACGCCTGCTCTTCGTTTGTCTGCTTGTCGCCGGGTTGGCCAGCGCTTTGGGCTGCGCCTCAAAGGTGGCGGGTGTTGGCCCAGCAGGCGGTAAGGGCGAAATGATAACGGCTTCGGACGAGCCCGATGCACGCAGGCGCGCTCGCATTCGACTGGAACTCGCGGTCGGCTATTTCGAGCAGGGGCAAACTACGATTGCACTCGATGAGCTCAAGCAATCCATCGCCTCGGATCCGACGTTCGGTGAAGCCTATAACTTGCGCGGTCTGATTTACATGCGGCTCAATGATCGCCCATTCGCGGAAGAGAGCTTTAGAAAAGCGCTCGCCATGAACCCTCAGAATGCAAATGTTGTGCATAACCTCGGCTGGTTGCTTTGCCAGCAGGCCAGATATCCTGAATCCCTCACATTGTTTTCGCAAGCGCTGGCAAACCCCCAATATGGTGAACGTGCCAAGACCTTGATGGCGCAGGGCTTGTGCCAAATGGGGGCTGGACGACCGGCCGACGCCGAAGCCAGCCTGTTGAAGTCTTATGAGTTTGATGCGGGCAATCCGGTCACGGCGTATAACTTGGCCACCTTGCTTTTCCAACGCGGCGACTATGTTCGAGCCCAGTTTTATGTTCGGCGGTTAAATAACAGCGAGCTGGCCAATGCAGAATCCCTTTGGCTAGGAATCAAAGTTGAACGGCGTATGAACAACCGCGACGCCATGCTGCAACTTGCCACGCAACTGCAGAAGCGTTTTCCGCAGTCCCGCGAATCTGCTTCCTATGCACGGAGTGCCTTTGATGAGTGAGCCTATTGCGACTGTCCCCGAGGCAACGATTTCTGCCGCTGAGGCAGTGAAGCCGATGTCGGGTGGTGCGATGCTGCGCAAGGCACGCGAGGCGCAAGGCTTGCATATTGGCGCATTGGCCGTTGCGCTGAAGGTTCCTGTAGCCAAGCTGGAGGCCCTTGAGGCTGACCGTTTCGATTTGTTACCAGATATGGTTTTTGTCCGCGCACTGGCTGCCAGTGTTTGCAGGACGCTGAAGATCGATTCCGCGCCGATCCTGGAACAATTGCCACGCACGTCGGCACCGCTTCTCAAGACTGACGAGGCCGGCATCAACACCCCATTCCGTGCGGCTGGTGATGGTTTTGGCTTTTCCTTTTGGCATCAACTCTCCAAACCATTTGTACTGGCCGTGCTGGCGCTTCTGGTCGGCATCGTGGTGCTTGTTTTTTTTCCTTTCAAGCCGCGCACTGAGGTCGCCAGTACAGTTCAGCCCACAGCCGAGGTTTCGGTGACGCCACTTTCAACGTCGGCTGAAGACGCAGTGTCGGCGACTGAGGTCGCAACCTCAGGCCTGGCTCCAAGTTTGCTTGCGTCAGATACAGATGGTTCCGCAGTGCCGAGTACCGGTGCTGATGCCCACGCCGGAGCTGTGCCCGCCTCCGCGGCCAATTTTTCGGCTGCAATCGTGTCGGGTTCTGGTGCAAGCACTGGCCTGCTCACCTTCACTGCAAAGGGGTCCTCATGGATCGAGGTGGTCGACGCCAACGGCGTCGTTCAGGTGCGCAAGACAATGAGTGACCGTGAAGTGGTTGGCGTGTCGGGGGCCTTGCCACTGTCTGTGGTGGTCGGCCGGGCTGACAGCACGGAGCTTCAAGTGCGAGGAAAACCCTTTGACTTAACTGGTGTGGCAAAAAATAATGTGGCACGTTTTGAGGTGAAATAGTAATGTCATTTTTGCCCATCGAATCCGCAACGCCCAAGGCGCGGCGCTCCCGGCAGGCCCGGGTGGTCTGGGATGCGCGCGTGGTCACCGTTGGCGGTGATGCCCCCGTGCGAATCCAATCAATGACCAATACCGATACGCTCGATGTCATCGGCACGGCGATTCAGGTCAAGGAGTTGGCGCTTGCGGGTTCTGAAATGGTGCGTTTGACGGTCAATACGCCAGAAGCCGCACAGGCTGTTCCTCACATACGCGAACAACTTGACCGCATGGGCGTCGATGTTCCCCTGGTTGGAGATTTCCATTACAACGGCCACCGCCTGCTGACTGACTATCCGGCGTGTGCACAAGCCTTGTCCAAGTACCGGATCAATCCCGGCAACGTCGGTAAGGGGGATAAGCACGACAGGCAGTTCGGACTGATGATCGAGGCCGCGATGCGATGGGATAAGCCGATTCGCATTGGTGTGAACTGGGGCAGTCTGGACCAGGAATTGTTGGCGAGTTTGATGGACGAAAACAATCGTCGTTCTGAGCCGTGGGGTGCCAAGCCGGTGATGTATGAGGCCTTGATTACGTCTGCCATCAAGTCGGCTCATCAAGCCGTCAAAATGGGCATGAACGAAAACCAGATCATTCTGTCTTGCAAGGTCAGTGGCGTTCAGGATTTGATTTCTGTGTACCGTGAACTGGCCAAACGCTGTGACTACCCGCTTCACTTGGGTTTGACCGAAGCTGGCATGGGCACCAAAGGTGCAGTAGCCTCCGCCACGGCGCTCTCCATTTTGTTGCAGGAGGGCATTGGCGACACCATTCGCGTGTCCTTGACACCCCAACCGGGCGAATCCCGGACGCAGGAAGTGGTGATTGCAACTGAAATACTGCAGGCGCTGGAGTTGAGGTCATTTGTCCCCAGTGTCACGGCCTGTCCTGGTTGTGGCCGTACGACCAGCACGACGTTTCAGGAGCTCACGCAGCAGATTGAAGGCTATCTGCGGGCACAAATGCCGGTCTGGCGTGAAAAATATCCGGGCGTGGAAAAGCTCAAGGTGGCGGTCATGGGCTGTATCGTGAATGGCCCAGGTGAAAGCAAGCAAGCCGATATAGGCATCAGTTTGCCCGGTACGGGGGAGGCCCCTGCGGCACCCGTGTTCATTGACGGTGAAAAGCGCCTGACCTTGCGGGGCGACACGATTGCACAAGAATTTCAAAAAATCGTTGAGGCCTATGTTGATAAGCGATTTGGTGTGCAAACCAGAACCGAACTGTCTTGATTGAACCCATGAGTGATAAAGAAATTCGCGCGAAGTCAGAGAAGTTGACGGCCATCAAGGGCATGAATGATGTGTTGCCGCCGGATTCTGCTGCGGTCGAGTGGCTGGAATCCAAAGTGCGCGCCTTGATGGCGGGCTATGCATACCGCAACATCCGCACGCCCATTGTGGAACGCACGCCATTGTTTGTTCGTGGCTTGGGTGAAGTTACTGACATTGTCGAAAAGGAGATGTATTCCTTTGAAGACAGCCTCAATGGGGATCTGTTGACGCTGCGGCCTGAAGCCACTGCCGGTGTGGTGCGAGCGGTGGTGGAGCATTCCATGCTTTACGACGGTGGCAAGCGGCTGTACTACATGGGCCCGATGTTCCGCCATGAGCGACCCCAACGTGGGCGCTATCGGCAGTTCGATCAAATTGGCGCAGAGGCCCTTGGGTTCTCTGGCCCTGAAGTGGATGCAGAGCTGATTTTGCTGGCGGTGGCATTGTGGAAAGACCTGGGTTTGACAGATGTTCAACTCGAACTCAACAGTCTGGGTCAACCGCAAGAGCGCCTGGCGCACCGACAAGCGTTGATTAGTCACTTTGAGCGCTACGCCGATGTGCTCGATGAAGACGCCAAACGCCGCCTTTACAGCAACCCACTTCGGATTCTGGATACCAAAAATCCGGCCATGTTGTCAGTGGTTGAATCCGCACCGCGGCCGCTTGATTACCTGGGCCAGGCGTCACTTGCTCACTTCAACACACTTAAAACCATTTTGGATGCCAACGGCGTTGCCTACATCGTGAATCCACGCCTGGTTCGTGGTATGGATTATTACAACCTCACAGTGTTCGAATTCACAACCGATCGTCTGGGTTCTCAGGGAACGGTATGTGCCGGCGGTCGCTATGATTATTTGATCGAGCAACTGGGCGGCAAACCGGCGCCGGCAGTGGGTTGGGCACTGGGCGTTGACCGCGTGCTTGAGTTGATCCGGGAACAGGGCTTGCCTAGCGTTGTGCCACCGCTCGATGCTTATGCCATCGTACTTGACGTCGACGCATTGCCTTTGGTACTTCAGACCTTGCAAACACTGCGAGCAGCGGGGGTCAGTGTTCAGATGCACACCAGCTCGGGTGACGCCATGGGCAGCATGAAATCCCAATTTAAACGCGCCGATGGCAGTGGTGCCCGGTTTGCGCTTATTTTTGGTGCTGATGAAATGGCCAAGAATCTGGTCACCGTTAAATCGCTGCGTGATGGCAATGGCGCGCAAGTCAGCCAATCGCTGAGCGACGTACTGGGCTGGTCGTCCACCCTACAATTACAAAACTAACCAAAATATCCCATGGCAAAACAATTAGACCTCGAAGAACAAGAGCAACTTGATGAAATCAAACATTTTTGGAAGACTTACGGTAATGCGATTACCTGGGCTCTGATTGTGGTGTTGGGCGCGTTTGCCAGCTGGAATTTCTATCAGTACTGGCAGCGCAATCAGGCCACCCAGGCCGCAGCCATGTATGACGAAGTGGAGCGTGTCGTGACGGCGGCAGAGACCGCTAAAGTTGACCGTGCCTTTGCAGACATGAAAGACCGGTTTTCATCGACAACTTACGCCCATCAGGCCGGCCTGCTGGTTGCCAAGTACTATTACGCTGACGGCAATGTTGAAGCCGCCAAGTCAGCCTTGGGCTGGGTGGCCGACAAAGGGTCTGATCCCGGATACCAAGCTGTCGCGAAGCTCCGTTTGGCTGGCATATTCCTGGATTCGAAAGCATTTGACGAGGCCTTGAAGCTGCTAGGTGGAACCTTCCCCAGCAGTTTTGAGGCGCTGGTGGCCGATCGAAAAGGTGACATCCTGTTGTTGCAGGGCAAGCGCAAAGAGGCGATTTCAGAATACGAAAAGGCCTTCAAAGGCTTTGATCAGCAGACCGAATACCGGCGTTTGGTGGAAGTTAAATTGAACTCCCTCGGGGTGGACCCGTTGGCTGGCAGTCATGTGGCTGGGTCGACAACTGCTGGCGCTGGACCTGTGGCGATTGCGCCGACATTGGAAGGAACAAAGTGAAGTTTGATGTTCTCCTAACTGCGGCGTCCAAGGTTGCCGTATGCACCGTTGTGGTGGTTTCACTCATTAGTTGCTCAAGCACCCCAGACCAACCCAAACCAGCCGAGTTGGCGCCTAACGCCAGCTTGTTGGGCGTGCGTCTGGCTTGGACGGCGAAGGTGGGGGCCATTGGCTTTCCATTGGACGTGAAGGTGAGCGATGGCACCGTGGCGGTTGCCAGCTCAGATGGCGTTGTAGCCTCATTGGACGCTCGTACTGGCGCCGAGTTGTGGCGCGCTAATATTGGCAGCCAGATCGCAGCCGGCGTGGGAAGCGATGGCAGATTCGCTGCCGTCGTCACACGTAGCAATGAGTTGGTCAGCTTGGATGGTGGACGTGAGATTTGGCGTCAAAAGCTGCCGGCGCAAGGTTTTACGGCCCCTCTGGTCGCGGGTGGACGCGTCTTTGTCTTGGCGGCGGATCGTTCTGTCACGGCCTTTGATGGTTTGTCGGGGCGCAAGCTCTGGGCTCAACAACGCCCCGGCGAGTCCCTGGTGTTGCGTCAGGCAGGTGTTTTGCTGGCCGTTGGCGATACGCTGGTTGCCGGGTTGGCTGGACGACTCGTCGGCCTCAATCCAACCAACGGGGTCATCCAGTGGGAGTCCCCCATTGCTTCACCGCGTGGCACCAATGACATTGAGCGGCTGGTCGACTTGGTCGGGCGCGTCAGCCGTGATGGCGAGGTCGTATGCGCGCGCGCTTTCCAAGCGATGGTTGGTTGTGTCAATGCAGCGCGTGGCAACTTGCTTTGGACCAAGCCAGCGTTTGGCTATGTGGGGGTTCATGGGGATGACAAGCAGGTGTATGGCGTTGAAAGTGACGGAAAGATCATCGCTTGGCGGCGTCTAGACGGTGAGCGTGCCTGGGTGTCTGAGGGTCTGCGTTACCGTAAGCTCACGGCCCCGCTGGTGGTAGGCCGCTCCATAGCAGTGGGTGACGAAAACGGTCTGGTTCATTTGCTCTCCCGTGAAGATGGGTCGGCCCTGACGCGTGTCGAAACCGATGGCTCCGCTGTGGTTGCCGCACCGGTGCTCGCTGCTGGCGCACTGGTGGTCGTCACACGTGGCGGTGGCATTTTTGGTTTTTTGCCAGAATAGCCTGGCAGCGGCGCGATCCTACATTATGAAACCTGTTTTGGCCTTGGTTGGTCGACCCAATGTCGGTAAATCGACGCTTTTCAACCGCTTGACCAAGTCGCGGGATGCAATCGTCGCTGATTTCGCCGGGCTCACCCGAGATCGTCATTACGGCAATGCCAAGCATGGCAAGCATGAGTTCATCGTCATCGACACCGGCGGCTTCGAGCCCGATGCTGCCACTGGCATTTTCAAGGAAATGGCAAAGCAGACGACCCAGGCTGTGGCCGAAGCGGATGTTGTGATTTTTGTGGTGGATGCACGCGAAGGCATTTCGGCGCAAGACCACGAAATTGCCAAATACCTTCGCCGCCTGGGCAAGCCCTGCGTGCTGGCCGCAAACAAGGCCGAGGGCCTACTCGCAAGCGCTCAACTGGTTGAATTTTTTGAGTTGGGTCTCGGTGAGGTCCATGCAGTCTCAGCGGCTCACGGCCAAGGCATGCGTGGGCTGATCGACTTGGCTCTGGCGCCACTGAATTTGGAAGATGCAGACGAAGCTGACGAGCAACAGGAGCCCGGTGTCATAAAGTTGGCCGTGGCCGGACGCCCCAATGTAGGCAAGTCAACTTTAATCAACACCTGGCTTGGCGAAGAACGCCTGGTGGCGTTTGACTTGCCAGGGACAACGCGGGATGCAATTTCTGTTCCCTTCGAGCGCAATGGCCAAAAATTTGAACTGGTCGATACGGCCGGTCTGCGCCGCCGTGGCAAGGTATTTGAGGCCATCGAGAAATTTTCGGTGGTCAAGACCTTGCAGGCGATTGAATCATCCAACGTGGTGTTGCTGCTGATTGATGCCACGCAGGGCGTGACGGATCAAGATGCTCATATCGCTGGCTACATTCTGGAAAATGGCCGGGCCGTGGTGCTGGCGGTGAATAAATGGGATGCTGTAGATGAATACCAGCGGGAACTGGTCAAACGCTCGATCGAGACCCGGTTGCCATTCTTGAAGTTTGCCACCATGCATTTGATATCGGCGACAAAAAGGCAGGGCCTGGGGCCGCTGTGGGCTTCCATTGCGCAAGCATACAAAGCGGCCAACTGCAAGATGTCAACACCGATATTGACGCGATTGTTGCTGGAGGCGGTTCAGTTTCAGAGCCCCAAACGTTCCGGCATGTTCCGCCCGAAGTTGCGTTATGCCCACCAAGGCGGCATGAATCCTCCGGTGATCATTGTTCATGGCAATTCGCTTGAACATGTGACCGATGCGTACAAGCGCTTTCTGGAAGGGCGTTTTCGCAAGGAATTTGATTTGATCGGCACGCCGATGCGCATCGAGTTCAAATCGTCAAGCAATCCCTACGCCGACAAAGCCGCTTGACCGCCGTCGAGTCGGGCTGTGTGGGTGCCAAGGCAGGCAGGGTCTTTACCCGCTAGGTGGCTGCATCAACGGGGCTCAATTAATTGTGGGATTATGATTTTCATTCCGTCGGTAGCATTTTGCTGTGGTATCGTCAATACTTCTTTAATTTTTGAACACGGAGAATATCGTGAGCAACAAAGGTCAGTTACTCCAAGACCCTTTTCTCAATGCTTTGCGGCGAGAACATGTGCCTGTTTCTATTTATCTGGTCAACGGAATCAAGCTGCAAGGTCAGATTGAATCTTTCGACCAGTATGTCGTACTGCTTCGCAATACAGTCACACAAATGGTCTACAAACACGCGATCTCCACCATTGTGCCGGGGCGTTCTGTGAATTTTTCAACTGGTGAGGGTGACGAACCTGCAGCCGCCTGATCGTCAGTCTGCCCCGACCCTCCTGGTTGGGGTTGATTTTGGACACCCCAATTTCGATTCTGAACTCGCAGAGTTGGGCTTGCTGGCGCAGACAGCAGGCTTAAATCCGGTTGCCCGCATTACCTGCAAGCGCAAAGCACCTGATGCCGCGCTGTTTGTGGGTAGTGGCAAGGCCGACGAAATCAAGTTGTTGGCCACCCAGTTTGGGGCCGTGGAAGTGCTTTTTGACCAGAGCCTGAGTCCGGCGCAGCAGCGCAACCTCGAACGTCATATGGATCTACCCGTCAATGACCGCACGCTGCTGATTCTTGAAATCTTTGGCCAGAGAGCGCGTAGTCATGAAGGCAAGCTGCAGGTTGAACTGGCTCGTATGCAGTACCTGAGCACACGTCTGGTGCGCCGCTGGTCGCATCTGGAACGCCAGAGTGGCGGTATTGGCATGCGCGGGGGCCCCGGAGAGAGTCAGATCGAACTCGATCGCCGGATGATTGGCGACAACATCAAGAAGATCAAAGAGCGCCTGCTCAAAGTCAAGAAGCAACGCCAGACACAGCGGCGACAGCGCGAGCGCAGAGACACCTTTAATATTTCCCTGGTCGGGTACACCAATGCCGGTAAGTCCACGCTGTTCAATGCCTTGGTCAAGGCCCGTGCGTACACGGCAGATCAGCTGTTCGCAACCCTGGACACCACCACGCGCCAGCTTTATCTGGGTGAGGCTGGACGTTCGGTCTCGCTGTCAGACACCGTGGGCTTCATTCGGGATTTGCCGCACGGGCTGATTGATGCTTTTCAGGCCACCCTTCAAGAGGCGGTTGATGCTGACTTGCTGTTGCATGTGGTTGATGCTGCCAGTCCTCAATTTTTGGAGCAGATCGCTGAGGTGCAGCGTGTTCTTGGTGAAATTGGGGCTGCCGATATTCCCCAGATATTGGTTTTTAACAAGCTTGATGCGATTGATTCGGCACAGCATCCCTTGCAGCTGGAAGATATTTTTGATCTGAGCGGGGTTCCAACGCCACGCTTATTTTTGAGTGCCAAGAATGGCGAGGGTGTGCCGGCCCTGCGCCAGCACTTGGTGAGCAGGGTGAGCGGCGATCTATCACCTGAAGCAGGTGATACGTAATTCCCTGAATGTCATGAGGTGGCCCGAGGATTGGTCACAATGCGCTAACGCTACACGAGAGAACTTTGAGATGAAACTTCATTTACACACCAATCGCCGAGCCCTCTGGCCAGAGCGAATTCGGGGGATGTTTAATCTGAATGACCCCAGGTGGGGTCGCGGCGATGACAGACCGACCGACGCGGGCGAGCCCGAGGTCGAACCTGAACGCCAAGATTCCAAAGCACCCGATACGCCTCCCAGAAATGACAACCAGCGCGGGCAAAGGCGAGGCCCTAACCAGGGCCCGCCGGACCTCGACGAGTTGTGGCGCGATTTCAATCGTAAATTGGGCGGCTTGTTTGGCAATGTCAAAAACCCGATCCGTGGCGGTGCCGGCGGCGGTATGGGTGGCAATGGCGCCGGTGGTGGCTTTCAGCCTGATATGAAGAGCGCCGGAATTGGGGTTGGTCTGATCATTGGCGTTGTGCTGTTGATTTGGCTGGGAACCGGCTTCTTTATTGTGCAAGAAGGTCAGCAAGCGGTGATCACCCAGTTTGGCAAATACCGCTCAAGTGTGGGTGCCGGTTTTAACTGGCGCCTTCCTTACCCGATTCAACGCCACGAGCTCGTTTTCGTGACGCAGATTCGGTCGGTAGATATCGGACGCGACACAATTATCAAGGCCACTGGCCTGCGCGAGTCTGCCATGCTGACGCAAGACGAGAATATTGTTGAAATCAAGTTTGCAGTGCAGTACCGGCTCAACGATGCGCGCGCTTTCTTGTTTGAAAGCAAGGACCCGACTGCGGCCGTGGTGCAGGCAGCGGAAACCTCGGTGCGTGAAGTCGTTGGCAAGATGCGCATGGACAGTGCCTTGGCTGAAGAGCGCGACCAAATCGCTCCGCGGGTACGGGCCTTGATGCAAAAAATACTTGATCATTACAAGGTCGGCATTGAAGTGGTTGGCATCAACTTGCAACAAAGTGGTGTGCGTCCGCCCGAGCAGGTTCAGGCGGCTTTCGATGATGTGCTCAAAGCCGGCCAGGAGCGTGAACGCGCCAAGAATGAAGCACAAGCGTATGCCAACGATGTGGTGCCGCGGGCCGTTGGTTCTGCATCACGGCTTAAGGAAGAAGCCGATGCTTACAAAGCACGAATTGTTGCGCAGGCTCAAGGTGATGCGCAGCGTTTCCGCTCGGTGCTGACGGAGTACCAGAAAGCACCTCAAGTTACACGCGATCGTATGTATGTTGACACCATGCAGCAGATTTACAGCAGTGTCACCAAGGTCATGATTGACTCCCGGCAGGGCTCCAACTTGCTCTACCTGCCCCTGGACAAGATTGTCCAGATGACGGGGCAGGTCGCTGAAGACGCGGCGTTGACGTCGCCCGCAACGGCATCGACGAATTCGGCGGCTATTCCCACCCTTGATGCGCGCGCCCGGGATGCTGCCCGTGCCCGTGATCGCGATACCCGCTAGGAGCCCCACATGAACAGACTAGGTCTTATATTCTCTACTTTTTTGGTGGTGCTGGCGCTTGCCAGTTCGATGCTGTTTGTGGTGGATCAGCGGCAGTTCGGTGTTTTGTACGCCTTGGGACAGATCAAGGAAGTCATTACCGAGCCGGGTCTTAACTTCAAACTGCCGCCGCCGTTTCAAAATGTCTCCTACATTGACAAGCGTTTATTGACGCTGGACAGCACCGACAACGAACCGGTGCTGACGGCCGAGAAGCAGCGGGTCGTGATCGACTGGTATGTGCGCTGGCGCATTTCAGACCCGACGCAATACATCCGAAATGTAGGCACCAATGAATCCGCTGGTGCGAGTCAGCTTAGCCGCGTGGTTCGAAATTCATTTCAAGAGGAAGTTAACAAACGCACCGTGAAGGAACTGCTGTCCGACAAGCGCGAAGCATTGATGGCCGATGTCAAAAGCGAGGTGCTGGCTCAGGTGCGTGGCGCCAAACCCTGGGGTGTGGATGTGATCGATGTACGCATTACGCGTGTTGATTACGTAGATGCCATTACCGAATCGGTTTACCGACGCATGGAAGCCGAACGTAAGCGGGTGGCCAATGAATTGCGTTCAACCGGTGCGGCCGAGGGTGAGAAGATTCGCGCCGACGCGGATCGCCAGCGTGAAATCACGGTGGCCAATGCTTACCGTGATGCTCAAAAAATCAAAGGCGAGGGCGATGGCGAAGCTGCCAGCGTTTACGCCGAATCGTTTGGGCGAGATCCTCAGTTTGCGAAGTTTTATCGCAGTCTAGACGCCTACAAAGCGAGTTTTGGCAAGAAGAGTGACGTGATGGTAGTTGACCCTTCCAGCTCTGAATTTTTCAAGGAGTTGCGCGGCAACGCCGCCTCGACGTCGATCAAGAAATGAGCTGAAACGAAGCCGATTTGAATGCTGAGGCAATCTGGTTGGCGCTGGCCCTCGTTCTGGTGATCGAGGGCTTTTTTCCGTTTGTATCTCCAGCACGTTGGCGCCAGACGATTTTGCAGATTCTTCAGCTCAGCGATGGCCAGCTGCGTTTTTTTGCGCTATGCACGCTATCTTGCGGTGCACTGCTTATTTGGTGGCTGCTGTGACCGATTCTGGTCTCATAGCCCAGTAAAATCACCTTTTTAACAGCCCCCCAAAATAACATGTCTGCTTGGGTCCTGCCGGATCACATTGCCGATGTCTTGCCGTCTGAAGCGCGGCACATCGAAGAACTTCGTCGCAACCTGCTCGATGCGGCACGTTGCTATGGCTATGAGTTGGTGATGCCGCCCCTGGTCGAGCATCTTGAGTCGCTGCTCACCGGCGCTGGTGCTGCGCTGGGCCTGCAAACTTTTAAATTGGTCGACCAACTCTCCGGCCGCATGTTGGGTTTGCGGGCGGACAGCACCCCCCAAGTCGCCCGTATTGACGCTCACCTGCTGAATCGTCCGGGCGTGACGCGTCTCTGCTATTGCGGCCCGGTTTTGCACACGCGCCCCGGCGCGCCCCATGCCAGTCGCGAGCCCTTGCAGTTTGGCGCTGAGATTTACGGGCATTGCGGGTTGGAAGCTGATCTCGAAATCCTGATGCTGGCTCTGGACTGCCTCAAAGTGGTCAAGGTGGAGTCGCCCAGCGTGGATTTGGCCGATGCCCGCATCGTGCACGCGTTGCTCAAGGGTGTGCCGCTCGATAGTTTTCAGGCTGAGCAAATTTACGCAGCACTTGCAGCCAAGGATGCCAGTGAATTGGCCGGTTTGACCAAGAGTTTTCCAGCGCCGTCGCGTCAAGGCATGTTGGCATTGGTGCAACTCTACGGTGATCAAAAGGTGTTGCTTGAAGCTGAAAAAGCACTCCAGCCTTTGCCCGCTGTGCGTGAGGCGCTATCAAACTTAAAGTGGCTGGCGGGTCAACTCGACGGCGCCAAGGTCAGCTTCGATCTGGCTGATCTGCGCGGCTACGCCTACTACACCGGCACCCGGTTTTCAATTTACGCGGCTGGCGCCAGCGATGCACTGGTGCGCGGTGGCCGCTATGACGAAGTGGGCGCCGTGTTTGGCCGCAATCGTCCGGCGGCGGGATTCAGCCTGGACGTCAAGGCCCTCGTGGCCGTGCTGCCGGCACGGCCATTGCGCGCGGCGATTTGTGCGCCATGGTCTGATGCCGCAGACTTGCGCGCAGCCATTGCTTCCTTGCGGGCACAAGGTGAGACCGTGGTCTGCGTTTTGCCCGGCCATGAAAGCGAAGTCGATGAGTTCCATTGCGATCGCGAGTTGATCTCGCACAGCGGGCAATGGATCGTGACACCTATTTAAGAACAACTGAAACGAAAGCAGAAAATGATAGCAACCAAAGGACGTCATGTCGTGGTCGTGGGCACTCAGTGGGGCGACGAGGGCAAGGGCAAGCTGGTCGACTGGCTGACCGAAAGCGCCCAAGGCGTGGTGCGTTTTCAGGGCGGCCACAACGCCGGCCACACCTTGGTGATCCGCGGCGTCAAGACGGCGCTGCATCTGGTGCCCAGCGGCATCATGCGCCCAGGCGTCAAATGCTATATCGGCAACGGTGTGGTGTTGTCCGCAGCTAAACTTTTCGAAGAAATCGAGACGCTGGAAAAGGCTGGGGTTGAACTGCGTTCACGTTTGCGCATCAGTGAAGCCTGCCCTTTGATTTTGCCGTTTCACGCCGCGCTGGATGTGGCGCGGGAAGCAGCGCGCGAGCAAGGTGGCCAGGCCAAGATTGGCACCACCGGGCGCGGCATTGGGCCAGCCTACGAGGACAAAATTGCGCGGCGCGCACTGCGCGTGCAGGACCTCAAGTTTCCAGAGCGCTTTGCGCGCAAACTGCAGGAACTGCTGGACCTGCACAACCATGTGCTTAGCACTTATCTGGGCTCTGCCACCTTTGACTTTGGCCCGACGCTGGCACCCTATATGGCAGACGGCAAAGTATTGTTTCAGCCGGTGTTTGACGAGGCGATGCACCATGCCGAGCTTCTCAGGCCCATGATGGCCGACGTGTCGCGTGAGCTCAATGAAGCGCATCTCAAGGGCGCGAACCTGCTGTTTGAAGGCGCGCAAGGCACGCTGCTGGACGTTGATCATGGCACCTACCCCTACGTCACATCGAGCAATTGTGTGGCCGGTAATGCCGCTGCCGGTTCCGGTGTCGGCCCCGGCATGCTGCATTACATCCTGGGCATCACCAAGGCCTATTGCACCCGGGTCGGCGGCGGTCCGTTTCCGACCGAACTGGACTGGGAAGTTGAAGGCACGCCGGGCTACCACATGAGCACCATTGGTGCTGAGAAAGGTGTCACCACCGGCCGCAGCAGGCGTTGTGGCTGGTTCGATGCTGCCTTGCTCAAACGCTCGGCGCAGGTCAACGGCCTCTCCGGTTTGTGCATCACCAAGCTCGACGTTCTCGATGGCCTGACTGAACTCAAACTCTGCACTGGCTATCAGCTGGACGGAGAACTGACCGACATCCTGCCGATGGGGGCTGATGACATCGAACGCTGCACACCAGTCTACGAGACCATCCCCGGCTGGAGCGACAGTACTGTGGGTGTAACTGAGTTTGACAAGCTGCCAACAAACGCGCGCCTGTACCTGCAGCGCATTGAGCAGGTCACCGGTGTGCCGATTCACATGGTGTCGACTGGACCGGATCGGGCGCAGACCATTCTGCTGCGTCATCCCTACTTGGCCGAATGAGTCGTCAGATGACAACTGTCGAATAATTTATGCCGAATCGGCCTCTAGCCCACGTTCTATATACATAGTGCGCTATTAATTTAGGATTAAATTTATGTTGACAGAAGACGGTAAGCACCTGTATGTGAGCTACGACGAGTACCACAACCTGATTGAAAAACTGGCCATCAAGGTATTTCAGTCGGATTGGCCCTTCGACACCATCCTGTGTCTGGCTCGCGGCGGCATGCGTCCGGGTGACATTCTGTCGCGCATTTTCAACAAGCCGCTGGCCATCATGTCCACCAGTTCTTACCGCGCGGACACTGGCACGATCCAGGGTGAGCTCGACATTGCGCGCTTCATCACCACACCCAAGGGCGAGATTGCCGGCAAAGTGCTGCTAGTCGATGACCTGGCCGACTCCGGTCAGACGCTCAAGGCAGTCATCCATCAGCTTAAGAACAACTACAAACCCATTACCGAACTGCGCAGCGCCGTGATCTGGACCAAGGGTGTGTCGACCTTCACGCCCGATTATTCAGTTGAATTCTTGCCAACCAACCCCTGGATTCACCAGCCCTTTGAAGGCTATGACGCTTTGAGCCCGGAGCAGTTGATCGAAAAGTGGAGCGTCTAGCGGCTGGTTGAAAGAAGGGCATCTGACCATGGCTGAGCTCACCACCACCCTGATTCACCACCCCTACGTCCCCCCTGAGGGCTTTGCTGCGCCCCAGCCGGGCGTGTTCAAGGCATCAACGGTCATCTTTCCCAATGTGGCTGCCATGCGCAACTTCGAGTGGAAAGACAAGAGCGCCTACACCTACGGCCTGCATGGCACACCCACCACCTACATGCTGGAAGAGCGTCTGTGCACCGTGGAGGGTGGCCTGCAATGCCTGCTGCTGCCCAGCGGGTTGGCGGCCATTGCCAATGTGGCCTTGTCGCTACTCCGCACCGGTGACGAAGTGCTGCTGCCGGACAATGCCTATGGCCCCAACAAAGTGCTGGCCGAGGGCGAACTCAAGGCCTGGGGCATCACGCATCAAACTTATGACCCGATGAATCCGCTGGACTTGGCGGCCAAAATCGGCCCGCGCACGCGCCTGGTCTGGTTGGAAGCGGCGGGTTCAGTCACCCTGGAATTTCCGGATCTGTGTGAACTGGTGCGCGTCTGCCAGGCGCGCGGTGTGCTGACCGCGCTAGACAACACCTGGGGCGCGGGTATGGCCTTTGCGCCGTTTGACCTGACGCCTGGCATTAGCCCCGCACTGGGCGTTGATATCTCGGTGCATGCGCTGACCAAATACCCCAGCGGTGGTGGTGATGTGCTGATGGGCAGTGTCATCACCCGTGACGCCTCGCTGCACATGAAGCTCAAGCTGACCCACATGCGCCTGGGGCTGGGCGTGGGCGCCAATGATGCCGAAGCCGTGTTGCGCGCGCTGCCCAGCCTGGCGCTGCGCTACCGCGCGCACGACGCAACAACGCGCGAACTGGCGCGCTGGTGCCAGACCCGCGCTGAATTTGTGCAGGTGCTGCATCCGGCGCTTGACGGGTCACCCGGGCATGGGCATTGGCTGGCGCTGTGTCAGCCTGGGCCGGGCGGTGCAGCGGGCCTATTCAGTGTGATCTTTGACCCCAGATTCAGCCAGGACCAGATTGATGCGTTCTGCAACTCGCTCAATCTGTTTCAGTTGGGTTACAGCTGGGGCGGGCCCATGAGTCTGGTCATGCCTTATGAGTTGGCCTCTATGCGCAGCGCATGGCCGGCTCATTTGCAGCAAGGCACGCTGGTGCGCTTTTCGGTGGGTCTGGAGGCGGTCGCCGATTTGCAGGCTGACCTCCATCAAGCCTTGAAGGCAAGCTTGAGCTGAGTCTGTGTCTTGCGCACGGGACACGCATCGGCGCCGCACCGGGCCGTGCGCAATTTTTCATCATGCCAGTTCTGTCTTAAGCGAACTGCACTCAATAAAGGCCAGGAAAACACGCATCAGCTCAGGATCGTGTTTTGTCCCGCTTTCCGCGCGCAGAGTAGCGACGATTTCGCGATGATTTCGGGCGCCATGGTAGGCGCGAGTCACCGCCATCGCGTCGTAGCTATCGGTGATCGCGATGATGCGTGCTGCAATCGGAATTTGCTCACCGACAAGGCCGTCGGGGTAACCGCGTCCATCAAAATACTCATGATGGTGGCGAATTGCCAGCGCCGCTGGTTGAGCGCCCTTCAGATCGGTGCTCAAAAGAATTTCTTGTCCAATTTCAGAGTGTCTTTTCATGCAGTCCCACTCCGTCTGATCCAGCTTTGCGGGCTTGAACAAGACACGATCTGGAATGCCAATCTTGCCGATGTCATGAAAGGCAGCACCAATTCGAAGCGCAGAGATTTCGGCACCCGACAAAGCGCAATGCACGCCCATCTCCACCGACAGAGCAAGCACCCGATCAGAATGCAGTCGTGTCATTTGATCGCGGTAACCCAGAGCGACTGATAGCGCCTTGGTGTACTTTTGCAGCGAAATGAAAGTCGAATTACGGCCCATGAAGACCTCATTGAACAGCGGACCCCAACTTTGCCACGTTTTCGCGACCACTGCCGGTGGTGACTAAAATGCGACTCGCCGCCCTGCTTGAACAGGGCTTGTGGGTGCCGGCGATTCGGCCGCCGACGGTGCCTTTGCATACGGCGCGTTTGCGCCTGACCTTGTCGGCAGCGCACACGACGCAGCAAGTGGCGCAGCTGATCGTCGCCTTAAATACCCTGAACATGGAGTTGACATGAACACCAACGACGAATCGGTTGCAGTGAGTACCCCCTTGTTGGCCCCGCTGCCAGCGACCGAGCTTCAGTCGACCCCGCACGTTAGCGGGCCGTCTACCCCCTATGCATGCTTTGTCACCGGCACCGACACCGAAGTGGGCAAGACGCTGATCTCGGCGGCCATGCTGCACGCGCTGGTACAAAGCGGCGTGCGTGCCTGCGGCATGAAGCCGGTGGCAGCCGGGGCCGCCTTGCGCGGTGGCGTCTGGCACAACGATGATGCCGATGCGCTGACCGCGGCCGGCAATGTTGTGATGCTGACGTCGTTGACCACTCCCTACCTGTTCAGGGAACCAGTCGCACCGCATATTGCCGCCGAATTGCAAGGTGTTGCCATCGAATCGGCGCCGATTCTGGCTGCGTTCATTGAGATCGCTGCCGCTTCGGACGCGGTGGTGGTCGAGGGCGTTGGGGGTTTCCGCGTGCCGCTGTCGGGCAGTTTCGACACCGCTGAACTGGCGCAGCAATTGGATCTTCCGGTCGTGCTGGTGGTGGGTCTGCGCCTGGGTTGCATCAATCATGCTTTGTTGACGGTTGAAGCGATCAAGGCGCGCGGCTTGCTGCTGGCCGGCTGGGTTGCCAATGAGCTTGAGCCTGACATGCACTGCGCCAACGAGACTATCGAAGCCTTGTTGCAGCGGATCCCGGCACCGTTGCTGGGCCGCGTGCCGCGGCTGGTGCAGCCCAACGCTATTGCTGCGGTCAACCATCTTGATTTTTCCGGCCTGCCCAACTGGCCAAGCCACCCCCAAACCAACTGAATATCCCAAGGAGTAGCAATGTCCCCAACCGTGTCGCAACCGTCCAGTCCCGTGGCCTTGCATCCGCCTGCAGCGTCCATCACCTTGCCTGAAACGGCGACCTGGCCCCTGGCCGACGTGCTGGCCCTGTTTGAATTGCCCTTCAACGATTTGATGTACCAGGCCCAGCAAACGCACCGCGCGCATTTCCCACACGGGGACGTTGAATTGGCGACGCTGCTGTCGATCAAAACCGGCGGCTGCGAGGAAGATTGCGGCTATTGCCCACAAGCGGCACGCTATGACACTGGTGTCGAGGCCAAGAAGATTTTGGAATTAGAACAAGTGCTGGACGCCGCGCGCGAGGCACTTGCCAGCGGTGCCACCCGTTTTTGTATGGGTGCGGCATGGCGCTCCCCCAAAGAGCGCGACCTGGAAAAAGTGGAGGCGATGGTGCGCGGCGTCAAGCGATTGGGGCTGGAGACCTGCGCCACGCTGGGCATGCTCGAAGGCGACCAAGCCAACCGCTTGAAGAAGGCTGGGCTTGACTACTACAACCACAACCTCGACACGGCGCCGGAGTTTTACGACAACGTCATCTCAACCCGGGACTACCAGGATCGGCTCGATACGCTGGGGCGGGTACGCCTTGCCGGACTGAAAATCTGCTGCGGCGGCATCGTGGGTATGGGGGAATCGCGCCAACAGCGGGCGGGCCTGATTGCGCAGCTGGCCAATCTGAATCCGTATCCGGAATCGGTTCCGGTGAATCATTTGGTGCAGGTGCAAGGCACGCCGCTGTATGGCATCGACCCACTCGACCCGATTGAATTTGTGCGCACCATCGCCGTAGCGCGCATCACGATGCCCAAGGCACGCGTGCGGCTCTCGGCTGGCCGGCGT
>VMTC01000108.1 GCA_013791765.1 Rhodoferax sp. | reverse complement strand
CCTTGGCGGTGCCGCCAAATTTGGCTGCCAGTACGCTGGTGATGGCTGCGGTCAGCGTGGTCTTGCCGTGGTCGACGTGCCCAATGGTGCCAACGTTAACGTGTGGCTTGGTGCGCGAAAATTTTTCTTTTCCCATTTTCAGACTCCGAAAAATAAAGGACTGTCAAATCAAAAATCATGGTGCCCATTCCGGGAATCGGACCCGGGACCTCCCCCTTACCAAGGGGGTGCTCTGCCACTGAGCCAAATGGGCTTGAGTGACCTGCCAACTGCAGATCAACCTGAAACTAAATAACCATCTCAGCACGTCAAATTTGGAGCGGGGTAGGAGAATCGAACTCCTCGCTTTAGCTTGGAAGGCTAAGGTATTACCACTATACGAACCCCGCATAAGCCTGCAAACAAGCAGCCGCTGCAGCGTCCCCGCTAACACATGACCACGCACTGCGACGGCGAACCAATGTTCAATTATCACTGGTGGAGAGGGATGGATTCGAACCATCGTACTCGTAAGAGGGCAGATTTACAGTCTGCTGCCATTAACCACTCGGCCACCTCTCCTTGGTGAACCACGAATTATGCCACGAAGAAAAGACTTGAACGCAAACTTAAGCGAATAACTTTTTTTACCAGGCAATTGGGTCGCCACCCTGCTGCTGCAGATAGGCGTTTGTCAGACCAAAGTGGCCACAGCCGATAAAAGGCTGCGGCGGGCGGCGGGCGGACAGAGGCGACGGATGGTTGGCGGTCAGAACCAGATGCTCCGCCCTGGCGCCTGAGCCCGCCTTGGCTGTCGCAGCGATCAGAGGCTGTTTGGCCTGCGCATGCGCACCCCACAGCAGGAACACCACCGGCGTGTCTTTTGCGGCAACTGCCCTGACGACGTCGTCAGTCAGCGCCTCCCAGCCGCGCCGGGCATGGCTGGCGGGCTGACCGGCCTCGACGCTCAAGCAGGTGTTGAGCAGCAAAACGCCCTGCTGCGCCCAGGCAAGCAGGGATCCGTGACGGCGCGGAGCCACGGTGCCTGACCCCAGCAAGGGCTCTTGAGCGATCTCTAAAAAGATGTTGCGCAGTGAAGGCGGTGGTTTTACGCCAGGCGCCACCGAGAACGCCAGACCCTCGGCCTGACCTGGGCCGTGATAGGGGTCCTGCCCCAAAATAACGACCTTGACTTGCGCCAGCGCACTCAAAGCCAGCGCCCGCAAGGGCTGCGGCGGGTAAATGATGGCGCCAGCAGCGAGTCGGGCTTGCACGAATTGCGTCAAGTCCTGGCCCGCCTCGCTGGCCAGAAAACGCTCCACCAAGGGCTGCCAGTCGGGGGCGACCGGCCAGTGCCTCGGCGCCCACTCGGTCAAATGGGGCGCGTCGCTGGTGAACATGTCAGGCTGGCGCAAACAACTCCGCCAAAGCCGCACCGGGATCCGGCGCGCGCATGAAGGCCTCACCCACCAGAAACGCATTGACGCCGGCCGCCCCCATGCGCAGCACGTCGTCACGGGTCTGGATGCCACTCTCGCACACCAGCAATCGGTCCGCCGGCAGTTCGCGCATGAGTGCCAAGGTGGTGTCGAGCGAGACCTCAAAAGTTTTAAGGTTGCGGTTGTTGATGCCGATCAAAGGCGTCTTGAGCTTGAGCGCGCGCGCCAACTCAACCGCGTCATGCACCTCCACCAGCACCGCCATGTCCAGGCTGCGCGCAATGGCCTCAAAGTCCTTCATTTGCGCGTCATCCAGAATGGCGGCGATGAGCAGAACCGCATCAGCCCCACAGGCGCGGGATTCATAAATTTGATAGGCGTCCACCATGAAGTCTTTGCGCAGCACCGGCAAGGGGCAGGAGGCCCGGGCCTGCTTGAGGTCGTCGATGCTGCCCTGAAAGAACTGCGAGTCAGTAAGCACCGACAAACACGCAGCGCCGCACTCGGCATAGGCTTGCGCGATATCGGCAGGAATAAAATCCGCGCGCAGAACCCCTTTGGAAGGGCTGGCTTTTTTGATCTCGGCAATCACGGCAGGTTGGCCCGCGCTGATCTTGGCACGCAGCGCGGCCAAAAAATCGCGCGTCAACACGCGCGACTCGGCATCGGCGCGCATCACGGCCAGGGGCTTGCGACGTAGATTTGCAGCCACTTCCAGGCGCTTGACCGCCACGATTTTTTCCAGAATATCGCTCACTTTGCTGCACCTTTGAGTTGTTGGGAGATAGAAACAAGTTGCGCCAATTTTGATTTGGCGGCGCCCGATTCAATCGCAGCCCGGGCCTTGTCAATGCCCGCGCGCATGGTCGGCGCCACATTGGCCGCATACAGCGCCACACCGGCATTGAGAATCACGATGTCTTTGGCGGCGCCCGCCGCGTTGTCCAGCACCCCCAGCAGCATGGCTTTGGACTGCTCCGGCGTCTCGACCTTCAGGGCGCGGTTGCTGGCCATGACCATGCCGAAATCTTCCGGGTGAATCTGATATTCGGTGATTTCACCGTTTTTGAGTTCTCCCACCAGCGTGGTTGCGCCCAGCGACACCTCGTCCATGCCGTCTTGGCCATACACCACAAGCGCATGCTCGGCGCCCAAACGCTGCAGCGCACGCACCTGAATGCCCACCAAGTCCGGGTGAAACACGCCCATCAGGATATTGGGTGCACTGGCCGGGTTGGTCAACGGCCCGAGCAGATTGAAGATGGTCTTGATGCCCAACTCCTTGCGCACCGGTGCCACGTTTTTCATGGCCGGATGGTGGTTGGGCGCAAACATGAAGCCGACGCCCACCTCGTCAATGCACCGGGCAATCGCCTCGGGCGACAAGTTGATGTTGATGCCCAGCGACTCCATCACGTCGGCGCTGCCGCTCTTGCTGCTGACGCTGCGGCCCCCGTGCTTGCTGACGCGGGCCCCGGCAGCAGCAGCCACAAACATGGCGCAGGTTGAAATGTTGAAGGTGTGCGCGCCGTCACCACCGGTGCCCACAATGTCCACCAGATGGCGGATGTCGGCGACGTTGACCTTGGTGGAGAACTCGCGCATCACCTGCGCAGCGGCCGTGATTTCGCCAATGGTTTCCTTCTTGACGCGCAGGCCTGTGATCAAGGCGGCCATCATGACCGGCGACCACTCACCGTTCATGATGCCGCGCATGATGTGCAGCATCTCATCATGAAAAATCTCGCGGTGCTCGATGGTGCGTAAGAGAGCCTCTTGCGGGGTGATTTTGAGGGTGTTGGACATGATTTTGAGTTGGAATGAAAGTTGATTCACGCAGCCCCGTTGGGCTCGTTCGCGCCAGGTGTTACGGTAGTGGATTGTCGGTCAGGCCCAGTGCGGCGTAGCCCAGGTTGACCCACAGACTGTTGAATTTGAAGACCAGCCCGAGCAGCAAGAACGTGAGCAGATCCAGCGACTCAGGGCTCGCCCGCCAAGAAATCTCGCATCGCCGCCACGGTGCGCTCAATCCCCGGCGCATCGACATCCAGATGCGTCACAAAGCGCAGGCGGTACAAGCCGGTAACCCCAATGCCGCGTGCCGCCAGGTACGGGATCAACTCCGCTGCGCGCGCTTTGGCATCGCCTACCAGATCGACAAACAAGATGTTGGTCTGTGGCGGCTCCACGACCAGGCCGGCCAGCTTGCCCAGGCCCTCAGCCAGCCGTTGAATGAGCGCGTGGTCATCGGCCAGCCGGGCCACGTGATGCGCCAGCGCGTAGCTGCCCGCCGCCGCCAGCAGACCCGACTGGCGCATGCCGCCGCCCGCCATTTTGCGGATGCGGTGCGCGCGTGCGATGAAGTCCCGGCTGCCGCACAAGACCGAGCCGACCGGCGCGCCCAGACCCTTGCTCAGGCAAACCGACACACTGTCAAAACACTGGGCAATACGGCGCGCCTCCAGAAGTGCGTCCGTGCCTTGAGCGGCCGCTTGCGCCACCGCGGCATTGAACAGGCGCGCGCCATCCAGATGCCGGGCCAGACCGCGGCGGGCCGCCATGTCGGTGGCTTGCTGCACATAGTCAAAAGGCAACAACTTACCCCCCAGCGTGTTTTCCAGCGCCAGCAGCCGGGTACGGGCAAAGTGCTCGTCGTCGGGCTTGATGGCTTCTTCAATATCGGCCAGCAGCAAAGTGCCATCAGGCTGGTGGTTCAGAGGCTGCGGCTGCACGCTGCCAAACACCGCCGCGCCACCGCCCTCCCAGCGGTAGCAATGCGCGTATTGCCCCACGATATATTCGTCACCGCGCTGGCAATGCGCCAGGATCGCGCACAAATTGCTCTGCGTGCCGGTCGGCACAAACAGCGCCGCCTCAAAGCCCAGCAGCGCCGCCAGCTTGTCCTGCAAGGTGTTGACGCTGGGGTCGTCGCCAAACACGTCGTCACCCACGGGCGCTGCCAGCATGGCTGCGCGCATGGCGGGTGTTGGCTGCGTCACGGTGTCGCTGCGAAGGTCGACATTAATTTCATTGTGTTTTTGAGTCATTTTGGCCTCTAGCCCTTATGGAATAAGCGTGAGCAGCTATCTAATAGAGAGTAAATACTAGTCGCGAGGTGAACTTCCGACATCCGACAAGGTGTCGGGGACAGAGCTTGTGCGCTTCGCGTCACTGCGGTCTGTCCCGCGAGGTCTCAGGAAGTTCTTCAGCATCGCATGCCCATGCTCGGTCAGGATGCTCTCGGGATGAAACTGCACACCTTCAATGTCCAGGCTGCTGTGCTTGATGCCCATGATTTCGCCGTCATCGGTCCAGGCGGTGATTTTCAAGCAGGGCGGACAAGTGACGCGCTCGATTGAGAGCGAGTGGTAGCGGTTGACCGTGAATTGCTGGGGCAAGCCCGCAAAAACGCCCTCCTGCGTGGTGGTAATCACTGAAGTCTTGCCGTGCATCAGCTGCTGCGCCCGGATGATCTTGCCGCCAAAGGCCGCGCCAATCGCTTGATGCCCCAGGCAAACGCCCAAAATAGGCAGCTTGCCGGCAAAGTGCTGTATCGCCGCCACCGAAATACCCGCTTCAGCCGGCGAGCACGGGCCGGGTGAAATGACCAGCCGGTCCAGTTGCCCCGCCGTGAGGCGCGCGTCTATCTCAGCCAGCGTGATTTCATCGTTGCGCGCCACCGTCACCTCTGCCCCCAGCTCGCCCAGGTACTGCACGATGTTGTAGGTGAAGCTGTCGTAGTTGTCGATCATCAAGAGTTTCATGGGGCTGTCCGTTCAATAGTCATGGCGTTCCCGGCGTGTCAGCGGGGCCAGCATCGGCGCCTGATGGCGCATTGGCAGGCTCAAACTTTGGCGCGTACACCGCAAAGCGGTCGCGCCCGCCCGCCTTGGCCTCGTACATGGCAGCATCCGCGTGTTGCGTCAACTCAGCCTCATCACTGCCGTGTTCCGGGTAAATAGCGATGCCGGTACTGGCCGACATGTGCACGCTTTGCCCTTGTGACAAAGTGAAGGGCGCCATCAAAGCGTCGTGAATCTTGCGGGCAACCGCGCTGGCATCGATGGCGGCTTCAATAACCGGCAACAGCAGCACGAACTCGTCGCCGCCAACACGCGCCACCGTGTCTGACTCGCGCACGCAGGCCTGCAGGCGCTGCGCCACGGCCCGCAGCAGTTCGTCACCGACGCCGTGACCAAAGGTATCGTTGACCGGCTTGAACTTATCCAGATCCAGGAACAAAAGCCCCAGGCGGCTGCGCTCGCGCTTGGCCTGGCTCATCGCCTGATGCAACCGGTCTTGCAGCAAACGCCGATTCGGTAGGCCCGTCAAGGGGTCGTAAAAAGCCAGCTGCTTGATCTCTTCTTCAGCCGCCTTACGCAGCGTGATGTCGGTGTGGGTGGCCACGTAATGGCTGACAAGACCGTCATCGCCACTGACCGCTGTGATGCTGAGCCAAACTGGAAAGTGCCGCCCGTTCTTGTGTCGGTCCCAGATTTCCCCCTGCCAGGCCCCGCTGCGCTTGATGCCGCCCCACATAGCGGCGTAATAGGCCGGGTCCTGCCGGCCCGACTGCAAGATCCGTGGCGTGCGACCCACGGCTTCCTCGGCCGAGTAGCCAAACAGCGCCGTAAAAGCCTGGTTGACGCGCAAAGTTGTCTGGTTCGCGTCGGTGACCATGATGGATTCCTGGCATTCAAAGGCGGCCGCTGCAATGCGCAAATCAGCTTCGCGCAGCTTGCGCTCGGTCACGTCCTCGGCCGTGCCAATCAGCCGACTGGGCGCGCCCCGCTCATCGCGATGCAGCGTCGCGCGGTTGCGCATGAAGCGCAGCTCGCCGTCCTGGCGCCGGATCTGGAACGTCAAATTGAAGGCTTCGCGGCGCTTGAGCACCGCGCGAGTGGCCGCCTTGACCCGCGCGAGTTCACCCGGCAGCAGGAGCTGATGCCAGTCGTCGTTGCGCTCATTGGTCAGACGGGGTTTGAGCCCGAACAGCTCAAACATGGCGCTGTCCCAGTGGTAGCGCCGGGACTTCAGGTCGAACTCCCAGATGCCGACCCCGGCCGCTTCGGTTGCCAATTTGAGCCTTTGCTGACTCAGGCGCCGCTGCAGGCGTTGACGGCGATAAAACCACAGGCCCCAGCTGCTGAGCAGGGCCAGCAACCCAAACGCGAGCAGCTGGTTTCTGGCATCGCGCTGCCAATAGGTAAACAAGGCGCGCGACTCACGGCTGAGCGACACGACCAGCGGTTTATTCATAGCCAGGTCAGTGGGTTGAATGGTTCGCAGAACCACGAAGCGCTTGTCCCCGGTGGATTGGGTGATGCCCTCGAAATGGTTGACCGGGCGTTGGCTCTGCAGATGCTGCCTGACAAAGGAACCCGGCAAAGACACATTCTTGCCGATCACATTGTCCAACGCAGGTTGGCTGACAAATATCGTTCCATCCCCATGCACCAGCATCGAGCGCATGTCGTCGACGTAGCGCACCGAATTGAGCAATATTTCGATATCGGCCGGCTCCACGTTCGCCACCACCGCGCCGCCAAAACCGCCATTGGCATTGAGCACGGTGCGACTCAAGGCAACGCTGAAGACATTCATTACCGACTTGAACGGCGCACTGACATGAAGGGCTTGGGCATTCAATGAGCGCAAGGGTGCCTGGAAATAGTCACGTTGGGAAAAATTGAGCCCCATCAGCTGTGCACGGCTAGACTGGATGACTGTCCCGTTGGCATCCAGCACCAACAGAGTGCGCACCGACGGCATGGACGCCTCCATGCTCTTGATCTGGTGGATGGCGCGTGCCTTGCCGTCGGGCTGACCCGCCCAATAGGGCAGATCAGTGATGATCGATTCCAGCGCAAGGTTGATGGCGCGGAGCTGACGCGTCAAGTTGACTTCAATCACTCTCGACTGTGCGCTCAGCCGCTCCTGCTCCGCCACGGCAATCTGCGTGCGGTCGCGCGCCAGATTCACGGCCAGGTAGGTACCCAAGCCGCCCAAACACAAGGCCAACAGCAGCCACGGCCGCCATTGGGGTGCCAAGTGCCTCACTCCAGGCCCTCCTCCACCAACTCCGCCGCCCTTAGAAGCGCGCGCGCCTTGGCCTCGGTCTCTTTCCACTCCAGCTCGGGCACCGAATCGGCCACGATGCCGGCCGCAGCCTGCACATAAAGCACCTGGTCCTTGATGATGCCGGTGCGAATGGCAATCGCCACATCCATGTCGCCGGCATAACTCAGGTAACCGCAAGCACCACCATAGAGCCCGCGCTTGGTCGGCTCGAGTTGGTCGATCAGCTCCATGGCGTGCACCTTGGGTGCACCGGTCAAGGTGCCTGCCGGGAAGGTGGCTTTGAGCACGTCCATGCTGCTCATGCCCTCGAGCAGCGTGCCCTCCACATTGCTCACAATGTGCATGACATGGCTGTAGCGTTCCACGCTGAAGGCTTCCGTGACCTTCACGCTGCCGATTTTGGCAATGCGGCCAATGTCATTGCGCGCCAGATCGATCAGCATCACGTGCTCGGCGCGTTCTTTGGGGTCGCCCAGCAATTCAACCTCGGCCTCCTTGTCCTTTTCGGGCGTGGCGCCACGAGGCCGAGTACCCGCCAGCGGGCGGATGGTGATCTTTTGTTCGGTCTGCCCGTCGTTGCTGATCTGCTCCTGGCGCACCAAAATCTCGGGCGACGCCCCGACCACATGAAAGTCGCCAAAGTGGTAGTAATACATGTAGGGGCTGGGGTTGAGCGCGCGCAGCGCCCGGTACAGGCTTAAGGGCGACTCGGTATAGCGTTTCTTGATGCGCTGACCGACCTGCACCTGCATGAAGTCGCCCCCGGCAATCAGTGCCTTGGCGCGTTCCACCGCGGCCAGGTAATCGGCCTTGGCAAAGTCGCGCTCTATGGGGTAGCTTTGCGTCGGTTTGACCATGGGTGCGCTGACCGAGTATTTGAGCTGCTCCTTGAGCTCGCGCAATCGCTTCTTGGCATTGGCGTAGGCTTCAGGGTGGGCCGGGTCGGCATAGACGATCAAATACAGCTTGCCAGACAAGTTGTCGATGACGGCCAGCTCCTCGCACTGCAACAGCAAAATATCGGGGCAACCCAGGGTATCGGGCGGGCACGATGCCTCCAATTTTTTCTCAATATAGCGCACCGCGTCGTAGCCAAAGTAGCCCGCCAGACCACCGCAAAAGCGCGGCAAACCGGGGCGCAGCGCCACCTTGAGGCGTTTTTGGTACTCCGAGATGAAATCCAGCGGGTTGGCGTGTGAGGTCTCCACCACCACGCCATCGGTCACCACTTCGGTACGGGCGTCAATGCCAAAGCCCATGGAGCGTAGGAGCGTGCGCGCCGGCAGGCCGATGAAGCTGTAACGGCCAAAGCGTTCGCCACCGACCACCGACTCCAGCAAAAAACTGTACTTGCCGCTGTCTTTGGAATACGCCAGCTTGAGGTACAGCGACAAGGGGGTTTCCAGATCGGCAAAGGCTTCTGCCAGCAAGGGAATGCGGTTGTAGCCTTGGGCGCTCAGGCTTTTAAATTCGAGTTCAGAGATCACGGCGTGGGTTCTTTCAATACAGTAGCGAACCTTTTCAAGACCATTCCCCTCTGGCGGGGCTGCACGTCCCTGCGGGCAATCTGATCTGGTGCATCAGGCAGCACCGGTGCTGCGGTTCATTCAGGCAAAGCGTAAAAGTAGACTCAGTCGCAAGCGCGGCTTGCCCGCCAAGACCGCCAGAGCCAGGCTCCCCGGTCGCTGCAACCTGTAATATTGACGCGGTGAATGAACATGCGCGTCAGTGTAGCAAACCCCCGGCGACGGTCGGGTGCGACGTCTCCTGCGGGACAGGGGATAAAAAACCCTAAGCGAAAACCCTCTTGCGCACCGCTGGCGTTCACCCCAAAATGGCGCCGCCGACCGAAAAGTATGGTCGTTCTATTCAAAGGAAACCCATGAATCTCATTCAACGTCTGGCGCTGGCCGTCAGCGTCAGCCTGCTCACCTTGCCTGCGCTGGCGGCCAGCCTGGACATCCATGGCGTCAAGGTCGAAGACAGCGCCACCGTCAACGGCGTCAAGCTGCAACTCAACGGGGCCGGCACCCGATACAAAGGCCCGTTCAAAGTCTATGTGGCTGATATCTATGCCAGCAAGAAAATCAAATCACTCGACGAGCTCGTGGCTGCACCCGGCCCCAAGCGCCTGACCATGACGATGTTGCGTGACGTCGAGGCCGGCCCGCTGGGCAAGCTGCTGACTCGGGGAATTGAAGACAACACCCCCCGCGCTGAAATGTCCAAATTGATCCCCGGTCTGATTCGCATGGGCGATATTTTTTCATCCAACAAGATGATGGCCGCAGGCGACGTCATCCTGATCGACTGGATTCCCGGCACCGGCATGATCACCACCTTCAGGGGCAAGGTCCAAGGCGAGCCGTTCAAGGAGCCGGAGTTCTTCAAGGCCATGATGTCGATCTGGCTGGGCCCCTCACCAGCGGACTGGCGCCTCAAGGACGCGCTGCTGGGTGCCAAGGATTAGCCAAGCAACAACATGCACACCTTATTTTTGAACGAGCCCTTGGCTGCAGCGGGCACTTGTACCCTTCGTTTCTAACTGGAAGACCTATGAAACTCTTTAAATACCTGGTGCTGACGCTCGGCGCCACCCTGTTCGCACTCAACACCCTGGCCGCTCCCATGGAGATTCACGGCGTCAAGCTGGCTGACCCTGTAGATATGAATGGCACGCAATTGCAGCTCAATGGTGCGGGCACCCGCTACAAAGCCATTTTCAAGGTCTACGTGGCGGGCTTGTATCTGGCAAAAAAGGCCACCACAGCCGATGAGGTCGTCAACCAGAGTGGCCCCAAGCGCCTGAGCGTCACGATGCTGCGAAAAATTAACTCCGGAGAACTGGGCAAGCTGCTCACGCGCGGCGTGGAGGACAACATGGGCAAGGCGGCGATGTCCAAGCTGATTCCAGGCCTGATTCGCATGGGGGAGATCTTTGCTGCGCAAAAGGACTTGACGCCAGGTGACCAGTTCATGATCGAGTGGGTGCCCGGCTCTGGCACCCTCATCACCGTCAAGGGGGTGGTCCAAGGCGAGCCCTTCAAGGAGCCGGAATTTTTTAAGGCACTGATGATGATCTGGCTGGGCCCGGTACCGGCCGACGAAAAACTCAAAGAAGCGCTGCTGGGCGATAAGTAGGCGGAAAAACCCACCCGCAGGCCAGCGCGTCTGGCCTGCGGGCGGCCTTATGATGGCGGTTTTGCGGTGCGCAGGCCCCAGGAGCCAAGTGAATGAACAGACTGAAGATTTCCACCCGACTTGCCATCCTGATCGGCGTAATGTCGTTTTTACTGGTGCTGATTGGCGCCATTGGTCTGCTTGGCATGAGCAAGAGCGACCAGGCACTCGAGACCAGCTATAAAGACTCCACGCTGCAGATTTCCAACATCAGCAACATCACGTTCCTGATGCTGCGCAACCGCCTGATGATCGCCAACGCGATCATTGAGCCAACGCCAGAAGGCATCACGCGCACCGGTGAGGAGGTCGAAGCCGGAATCGCCAAAATCGCCCAGATGTGGGAAGGCTACATGGCCGGACCCCAATCGCCTGCCGAGGCGCAGCTGGCCAAAGCCTATGCCGAAAAGCGCGCCCAATACGTGCAAGACGGGTTGAAGCCGGCCATTGCGGCCTTGCGCGCCAACGACATTGAAGCGACAAAACGGCTGGCCGTGGAAAAAATTGGCCCGGCCTTTGACGCCGCACGCGACGCCGCTGACGCCTTGAACCAATACCAGCTGGACGAAGCCAAACACAGCTTCGAGACTGCCAGCTCCCGCTACATCACCATCCGCACTGTCAGCGTTGCCTCCATCGCCATGGGTCTCCTGTTTGCCGCCTGGTTTGGCTGGGTGTTGGCGCGGGGCATAGCCAACCCCTTGCAGCGGGCGGTCGAAATCTCTGAAGCGGTGGCGCAAGGAGATTTAAGCCAAAGCATTCCCGTGGGCAGCGGCACCGACGAGATCTCTGCCCTGATGCGCGGCTTTGCCCATATGCAGACCAGCCTGGCCAAGGTGGTGAGTAACGTGCGCCAGGGCTCCGAAGGCGTGGCCTCCGCCAGCGCCGAGATCGCCCAAGGCAACAACGATCTCTCAAGCCGCACCGAGAGTCAGGCCAGCGCGTTAGAGCAAACGGCTGCTTCCATGGAGCAGCTCAGTTCCACCGTCAAAGCCAACGCCGACAACGCGCGCCAAGCCAACCAACTGGCGATGAGCGCCAGCACGGTCGCGGTGCAAGGCGGCGAGGTGGTGGCGCAGGTGGTGGACACCATGAAAGGCATCAACGACGCCTCGCGCAAGATCTCCGACATCATCAGTGTGATTGACGGCATTGCCTTCCAGACCAACATCCTCGCGCTCAACGCCGCCGTGGAGGCGGCGCGGGCCGGGGAGCAAGGCCGCGGCTTTGCCGTGGTGGCCTCTGAAGTGCGCTCGCTGGCAGGCCGTTCGGCCGAGGCGGCCAAGGAAATAAAGAGCCTCATCAATGCCAGCGTGGAGCGGGTCGAGCAAGGCACGGCGCTGGTGGACCGGGCTGGCAGTACCATGACCGAAGTGGTCAGCTCAATCAAGCGCGTGACGGACATCATGGGCGAAATCAGTGCTGCCAGCACCGAGCAGAGCCTGGGCGTGGCCCAAGTCGGAGAAGCGGTCACCCAAATGGACCAGGCGACGCAGCAGAATGCGGCCCTGGTTGAAGAAATGGCCGCTGCCGCCAGCAGTCTTAAATCCCAAGCGCAGGAACTGGTGCAAGTGGTGGCCTTGTTCAAGCTTGGCGCCCATGACAGCCAACTCGGTGTGGCCACGCTGGCAGCTGTGCGTTCGCACAAGCCGGGTGCAGTACCCTTCAAGGGCACTGAGCGGCGCGGCGCCGGCGTTCCCAAGGGGGCAGCGGCGCGCTCGCGTGCCAGCAGCCCAGCCGGCAAGCCCGCTGCCACCGCGTCATCCGTGGTGGCGCGCGCCAGCCCGCCCAAAGCGCCGCCTGCAGCCGGGGGCAGCGAGGGCGACTGGGAGACGTTTTAAGGAGTCGAGAAAAAATAAATTGGACAATGACCCGCTTTCAGGCGAGATGCCAGGCAAGGCGCAAAGCGCGCAGTTTGGCAAGCCAAACAAGCGATTTGCAACGCAGCATGGCGCTCGCATGGAGGATGGGGAATGTTCAAGTTATTTTTTCTCGGCGACTAAGCAGCACATGATGACCGGACGACGACCGGGCCGACCACCCCGGCGATTGCCGGCCTTGCACCGGCCAAGTTCATTTTTTTAAGGACGCGCTTCGTGAACCTCAATAACCTAAAAATCTCCAGCCGCCTGAGCTTCGGCTTTGGCGTACTGGGCCTCCTGATTGCCCTCATGGGGGGCGTGTCGCTGCTCAAGGTGGGCGTCATGAACACGCTGTTCAACCAGGTGATTGATGAGCGCGTGCCGAGCATCGCCACCACCAACGAAGTCAAGGGCGACCTGAACCTGATCTCGATAGCGCTGCGCAACACCATGATGATGCGCGACGCCGACGGCATCAAGACAGAGGTTGAACGCATTGAGTCAGCGCGCGTGCGCGTTGACTCCAACCTGAGCAAGCTTGACACGCAGACGACCTCCGACACCGGCAAGGCCGTGCTGGCCAGGGTGGCCCAGGTGCGCCGCCAGTACGATCCCATGCAGGCAGAAGTCATGGCCCTGGTCAATGCAGGATCATTTTTTGAGGCCAGGACGCTGCTGATGGACAAGGTGGCGCCCGCGCAAGAAGCTTACTTTGAGACCCTGAACGGCCTGCTCACGCATCTGGACAGCCAACTGAATCAATCCACCAACGCCACCCAGCAGGCCGCCACCAGCATGAAGCTCGTCATCTGGGCCACGCTCGCCATTGCCCTGCTGCTGGCCGTGCTGATGGCGGCCTGGATCATTCGTTCTATCACCGGCCCGCTCAACCAGGCGGTGGCGGTGGCGCGCGCCGTTGCCGCTGGCGACTTGAGCCAGCAGTTCGAGGCCAACGGCAAGAGCGAGACCGCGCTTTTGCTGCTGGCGCTCAAGGACATGCAGGCGCACCTGAGCACGGTGGTGGCCGAGGTGCGCGATGACGCCGACAGCGTGGCCACGGCCAGCGCCGAAATCGCCCAGGGCGACCTCGATCTGTCAGCCCGTACCGAGAGTCAGGCCAGTTCGCTGCAAGAAACCTCAGCGTCGATGGAACTGCTCAGCGCCAACGTCAGGCAAAACGCCGACAACGCCCACAAGGCCAACGAACTGGCGCTGAACGCCAGCAGCGTGGCCGCGCGCGGCGGCGACGTGGTGAGCCAGGTGGTGGACACCATGAAAGGCATCAACGACGCCTCGCGCAAGATATCCGACATCATCAGTGTGATTGACGGCATTGCCTTCCAGACCAACATCCTCGCGCTCAACGCCGCCGTGGAAGCGGCGCGGGCCGGTGAGCAGGGCCGAGGTTTTGCCGTGGTTGCCAGCGAGGTGCGCTCACTCGCCGGGCGCTCGGCCGAGGCGGCCCGCGAGATCAAGTCCCTGATCAACGCAAGTGTTGAGCGCGTGGCCAAAGGCACTGCGCTGGTCGACCAGGCCGGCGCCACCATGAGTGAGGTGGTGAGCAGCATTCGCCAGGTGACCGACATCATGGCTGAAATCAGCATCGCCAGTACCGACCAGAGCGATGGCGTCTCGCAGGTCGGCGAGGCCATCGCCCAGATGGATCAGGTCACGCAGCAAAACGCGGCGCTGGTGGAAGAAATGGCCGCCTCGGCCGGCAGCCTCAAAGCCCGCGCGCAGGCGCTGGTCCACACCGTGGCGATGTTCAAGCTGGGCAACGCCGAGCCCGAATCAACGGGCGGGCCCACTGGCCTGCTCCGGCTTACCTAAGAATCAGGCGCCATCAGTTGCTGAAGGGAGTCGAGGTAAGCATCGGCTTTGACTTCGCGAATCGGCTCGCCGTGGTTGTAGCCGTAGGTGACCAGCAGCACCGGGCAGCCCGCCGCATGCGCCGCTTGCGCGTCATTGCTGGAGTCGCCAATCATCAAGGTGCGCTGCGGCGCCGTGCCCAGAGCGGCGCAGGTGGCGAGAAGCGGCAAGGGGTCGGGTTTTTTGCGCTCAAAAGCATCGCCGCCAAACGTAAGGTCAAAGAAGCCGTCCAGCCCTTTGGCCTGCAACAGCGCCTGGGCAAAGGCCGTCGGCTTGTTGGTCAGGCAAGCCAGCTTCAGGCCGCGCGCTTGCAGATACTGCAAGCCGGCCTGAACGCCGGGGAAAACGCGGGCGTATTGACCATTAACCTGGTGGTAATGGCGCTGGTAACTCTCCCAAGCCGGGGGATAGAGCCGCTCCAGCAGATCGGCCTCACCGCTTGCCGCCGGCCCGTCGTTTACTTCTGAATTAGTAGCTTCTGACGCCCTGTAAACGAGGGCTAGCACGCTTTTGAGTAAATGTTCGGAGCCTTTTCCAACCAGTTTCTCGATTGCACCCCGGTCGACCCGGCTGGCTGCAAAAGGTGCCGGCAGATCGCCCAGCATCCGGTTCAGCGCGACACAAAAATCGTCCAGCGTGTCGACCATGGTGCCGTCAAGGTCAACAATGGCGGCGTCAAAGCGGTTCAAGTCAATCAGGTTCAAGTTCAAAGCCGGCCAATCAAGTGCACAAACAGGGATCAAATTCTATCGATCGCGCTGACGCCGCCGCTGCTTTCGCCGCCATGGCGAATGACAATCGGCCAAAGTTACAAGGTTTTTCGGGCTCCAGCCCACGTGTTTATTGACTAATAAGCTACATAAAAAAGAGCACCGACTCGAAAATTGATTGGGGACAGAGCTTGTTCACTGCGTGTAACGGCGGTCTGCAAAGCCGCCGTTACGCCGCTTCTTGCACATGTTTGTAGGCCAGGGCGGACTTGTTGTCCCAATGCCGGTCCAACTGTCGCACTGTAAGGATCATCAAAATTTGCAGCCTGCAGTCCGCGACCGACTGGCTGCGAGTTGCTGCTGCCAGGCCTGGTCGTCTACACGCGGCGTCACCGGGTGCGACGAGCGCGCCGCCTGAATACCGGTTCTGTCCTCATTGCACCCGACGGATTTCAGATCCCTTGAGTGCATCGTCGCAAGACAGAACAAAGTCACCATGGATCCCGCCAGAAGTCACAAATTTTGTGAGCAACGAAGCCGGGAACTGAATCGTCACGCCCGTGGTGCTACTGACAATGACTTGCCTGACCGCGCCTCGGTAGTAGTTCAGGTACTGCTGTTCCGTAATATCGAGTCGAAATTTAAATTGCTTCATGGCCGGATAATCTTTGTCTTGATGGGAATTTTCAAACCGACGTGATCACAAAATGTCCCTGCTAATTATTGACGCGCTGAACATCATCAGGCGTATTCACGAGGCTATTGCCGTTCCAGACGGAGAGGCGACGGTGGCGGACACCCTCAAATCCGGCCTGAGCTCGTTCAAACGCGCCCTCAAGACCCACAGGCCGACGCACGCGGTGGCAGTTTTTGACCATGGGGGTCGCACCTGGAAACATGAGCTCTATGAAGGCTATCAAGCCAACCGCAAAGCCATGGCGCAACCCTTGCGCGATGGCCTGCCGACCCTCCAGCATGAATTGAATGAAATGGGCTTGCACTGGATTTCCATTGAGGGCATTGAAGCGGACGATGCCATTGCCACGCTGGTCGAAAAATGGTGCAAGGCCACATCGGAACAAACCATCATTTTGTCGACCGACAAGGACTTTTTGCAGCTGCTGAGTGCCCAAGTCTGTATCTACGACCACTTCAAAGACCTTTGGCGTGACGCCGCTTATGTACAGGCAAAATTTGCTGTCATGCCATCGCAAATGGGCGATCTGCTGGCCCTCATGGGGGACGCGGTGGATGGCGTCCCCGGGGTGGACAAGGTCGGCCGCAAAACCGCAGCCAGGCTGCTTCGAATCAATGGCAATCTTGACCGACTGATCGCCAATGCCGACAAGGTCGGTGGCCAGGTGGGCGTGAATCTGCGCAAGGGAATGGAGATAGCCAGGCTGTCCAGACAACTGGTCTCATTCAAGACCGATAGGCCGCTTGGGCTGACCTGGAAGATGCTGGCGCAGGTTCACGCGGGCTAGCGCTGTTTTGCTTAACTAATGTCCGCATGGCCAGCTACATATTGCGCCGGTACTGCCCACCCACTTCAAACAAGGCGTTGGTGATCTGGCCCAGGGAACAGCAGCGCACGGCGTCCATCAGCACCTCAAACACGTTCTTGTTGTCGATCACGGCTTTTTGCAGGCGTTTGAGCATCGCGGGCGCTTGACCGGATCGCCATGCGGGTTGCTGAAGGTGTTGACACCGATGATGGGCTGAATCACCATGACACGGCGCACCGAATCTTCGTTCGGCGTGGTGATGGCTTCGTCAAGCGCGTTGGTGTGCAGGCTGTACAAATGGCGTATTCAGGCACAGCCTGCTTGGCAGCTTGGCAGCTCGGGGCTTTTTGCTTCAAGGCGCCAGCAACCGCACCTTGCGTTTTTGCGCCTTGAGCAACTTGATGGCTTGCTGGTCAAATGACACGAATTCGGTGCCGCCCAGCAAATCCCCTTCATAGGCAATCACCCCATCCGCAAAGTCGCCGCCGCTTTCCAGCAGCGCTAATCCGGCCAGCACGGTGGGCGTGTGGCAAACAACTTGCCGAACCTGCAATAGCGTGCGCAGCGCATGGGATACCTGCGCCGGGGTGTAGCGGTAGCCGCGCAGCAACACCCACACCAGCTCGCACAGCGCCGAGGTTGGCACGGCAATCAGGCTGGCTTTTTGTAAGACACGCAACGCCAGTGCCGCTTGCACCGGGTCGTCTTGCGTGGCCAGTCGCACCAGTACGTTGGTGTCGAGCGTGACCTTCATGCCTGCCCGGTCCAGCCGTTGGTGATGATGGCGTTCATTTCTTCCACACTCAATGCTTTTTGAGGGGGTGGCAAACAACCTGCAAACGCTTCCAGCCCTTGAGGGGCCTTGGCTTGCAAGGCCAGCACCCCGTTGGCCTGCTTATAAACCTCGACTTGCTGGCCTGGAGCGATGCCCAGGTACAGCAACAGCTCGCGGCGCAGGGTGATCTGGCCTTTGGTGGTGATGGTCAATGCGGTCACGACAATGTCCTCGAAGAAGCTAAAAGTAATGTTATTTTACATTACTTTTTTGCTGCATCAAGTGCAGTGCATCTGCGGATTTCTGGCGGACATCCGCCATCCGACAATCAGTTGGAGACAGAGAAAACTCATTCGCCGCGCTCTTGTAGTTTGGTCTTTCCCCAATGTCTCACATATTGCGCCGGTACTGCCCACCCACTTCAAACAAGGCGTTGGTGATCTGGCCCAGGGAACAGCAGCGCACTGCGTCCATCAGCACCTCAAACACGTTCTTGTTGTCAATCACAGCCTTTTGCAGGCGTTTGAGCATCGCCGGAGACTCCTTGGCGTGCAGCGCGTGGAAGTCGGCCAGGCGCTGTAACTGGCTCTGCTTTTCCTCGTCGGTCGAGCGCGCCAGTTCCAGCGTGTCATGCACCGCGTCACCATGCGGGTTGCGGAAGGTGTTGACGCCGATGATGGGCAGCTCGCCGGTGTGCTTGAGCATTTCGTAGTGCATCGATTCGTCCTGAATCTTGCCGCGCTGGTAGCCGGTTTCCATGGCACCGAGCACGCCACCGCGCTCGGAAATGCGCTCGAATTCGAGCAGCACCGCTTCTTCCACCAGCTCGGTCAAGTCCTCGATGATGAAGGCGCCTTGCGACGGGTTTTCGTTCTTGGCCAAACCCCATTCGCGGTTGATGATGAGCTGGATCGCCATGGCTCGGCGCACCGAGTCTTCGGTCGGCGTGGTGATGGCTTCGTCAAAAGCGTTGGTGTGCAGACTGTTGCAGTTGTCGTAAATCGCAATCAGCGCCTGCAAGGTGGTGCGGATGTCGTTGAACTGGATCTCCTGCGCGTGCAGGCTGCGGCCACTCGTCTGGATGTGGTATTTGAGCTTCTGGCTGCGTTCGTTGGCGCCGTATCGCTCTTTCATGGCGACCGCCCAGATGCGGCGCGCGACGCGACCCATCACGGTGTATTCGGGGTCCATGCCATTGCTGAAGAAGAAGCTCAGGTTCGGCGCAAAGTCGTCAATGTGCATGCCGCGCGCCAGGTAGGCCTCGACAAAGGTAAAGCCGTTGGACAAGGTGAATGCCAGTTGGGAGATCGGATTCGCGCCGGCTTCGGCAATGTGGTAGCCGCTGATCGACACGCTGTAGAAATTGCGCACGCGGTTGTGCACAAAATACTCGGCAATATCGCCCATGACCTTCAGGCTGAATTCGGTGCTGAAAATGCAGGTGTTCTGGCCCTGGTCTTCTTTCAGGATGTCGGCCTGCACCGTGCCGCGCACGTTTTCCTGCACCCATTCCTTGATCTTCTCCGTCTCGGTATCGGTCGGCTCGCGGCCGTTGTCAAGCTTGAATTTGTCGATGTTCTGGTCGATCGCGGTGTTCATGAACATCGCCAGAATGCTCGGCGCCGGGCCGTTGATGGTCATGCTGACACTGGTCGAGGGGCTGCACAGGTCAAAGCCGCTGTAGAGCACTTTCAGGTCGTCGAGCGTGGCGATGCTCACGCCCGAGTTGCCAACCTTGCCGTAAATATCGGGACGCGGATCGGGGTCGTTGCCATACAGCGTGACCGAGTCAAACGCGGTGGAGAGGCGCTTGGCCGCCATGCCGGAGCTGAGCAATTTGAAGCGCGTGTTGGTGCGAAAGGCGTCGCCCTCGCCGGCGAACATGCGGGTCGGGTCTTCGCCTTCGCGTTTGAAGGCGAAGGTGCCGGCGGTGTAGGGGTAGCTGCCGGGCACGTTGTCCAACATCAGCCACTTCAGGATTTCGCCATGGTCCTCAAATTGCGGCAGGCAGACCTTGCGGATGGTGGTGCCGCTGAGCGACTTGCTGGTGAGCGCGGTGCGGATTTCCTTGTCGCGCATTTTGACGACGTATTCCTCCCCGGCATAAGCGCTTTGCATGGTGGGCCACTGCGCCAGCAGCTTCAGCGCGGCCGGGTCCTGGGTCTGGCGGCGCTCCTCAGCGAGGCGCAGCACGGTGTTCTTGGCGCCATCGCGCGTGGCGTCGTCCGCCAGCAGCATGCCAGCCGTGGCGCTGAGTTGCTGCACTTCACGCGCCAATTTGGCCTGGCTGCGCGCGCGCTTCTTGTAGGCGCGCACCGTTTCGCTGATCTCGGCGAGGTAGCGCGTGCGCGCCGCCGGCAGTACCGGCGTCTGATTGGTGCTGTGGCGCACCGCCACCGTGGGCAGATGCGACTCGCCCAGTGGCAAGCCGAGCTCGCCCAGACGGGCTCTGAGCGCCTGGTACAGCGCCGTCACGCCATCGTCGTTGAAGCGCGCGGCCATGGTGCCAAACACCGGCATCTGCTCGATTGGCGTGCCAAAGGCTTCCTTGTTGCGTTGCACCTGCTTGGCGACATCGCGCAAGGCATCAAGCGCGCCCTTGCGGTCGAATTTGTTGATGGCGACAAACTCGGCGAAGTCGAGCATGTCGATTTTTTCCAGCTGACTGGCGGCGCCAAACTCGGGCGTCATCACGTACAGAGGCACATCCACATGCGGCACGATCGCCGCGTCGCCCTGGCCGATGCCCGAGGTCTCGACCACGATCAGGTCAAAGCCGGCCACCTTGCAAGCGGCAATCACATCGGGCAGCGCTGCACTGATTTCCGAGCCAAAGTCGCGCGTGGCCAGGGAGCGCATGAACACTCTCTGACCAGAATCAGTCACTGTTCGCCCTGCGCTTGTGCTGTCTTGCGCCCGAACGGTCATGTTCCACGGTGAGATCGCATTCATGCGGATGCGGTCGCCTAAGAGTGCGCCGCCGCTCTTGCGCCGTGACGGGTCAATGCTGATCATGGCGATGCGCAAGCTGTCGTTCTGATCGAGCCGCAGACGCCGGATCAGCTCATCGGTGAGTGACGACTTGCCCGCGCCGCCGGTGCCGGTGATGCCCAGAACCGGTATCTTTTTAGTAGCTGCCTGCGCCCGTATCTCCTGGGCTAGCGCCGTTAATGGCTTGGAAAGCTCGCCCTTGGCCTGACCCGCTGCGCTTTCGTTTTCCAGCGCCGTGATGAGCTGCGCTAAAGCACGCCAGCTCATCTCGGTGTGGCCTTGAATCGCGTCGATGCTGGTGGGCGCCAGGCCAGTCAGGTCCTGGTCGCAGCGCTGCACCATCTCGCCGATCATGCCGGCCAGGCCCATGCGCTGGCCGTCTTCGGGGCTGAAGATGCGCGCCACGCCATAAGCCTGCAACTCGCGGATTTCCGGCGGCACGATGACACCGCCGCCGCCGCCAAAGACCTGAATGTGGGCGCCGCCACGGGCTTTGAGCAGGTCCACCATGTACTTGAAATACTCCACGTGGCCGCCCTGGTAGGAGCTGATGGCAATGCCCTGCGCATCTTCCTGCAAAGCAGCCGTCACCACCTCTTCCACGCTGCGGTTATGACCCAGGTGAATCACCTCGGCGCCCATGCTCTGCAGGATGCGGCGCATGATGTTGATGGCCGCGTCATGGCCGTCAAACAGGCTGGCAGCGGTCACGAAGCGCACCTTGTGGGTCGGGCGGTATTGGGCCAGGGCCTTGAAATCAGCGGACAGGTCGGTCATGGTGTTTGTCTCAAGTAAAAGAGCGGGGCAATTCTGTGATGCGCCAGCGATCAGAGCAGCACTGGCTGACTTGACGTTTACGTAAACGTCAATCTTAGCGGCTTTTTCAAAAACAGCGCTTCTCGAAATCCATTAGAGTGCGCGTTCTGCCGCACCCCAGCGTTTTTTCACCGTTCAACTTCTATGGCGAGCACACCATGACACCCCCCCCAAGCGGTACAACCGCCTCGAGCCCCGACGCGCCTTGCGCGCAATCAAGCAACGCCGCTGCGCCTCAGGCGCACCCGGCCCAGGGCTACGCCGGTGATATCTCGCCGCAACTCGCTTATCAGTGGTGGCAGGGCGGCGACGCGGTGCTGGTCGATGTGCGCAGCGAGGCCGAACTGGCCTGGGTTGGATTTGTACCGGGCGCCGTGGCGCTGGTCTGGAAACAGTGGCCCGGCATGACCCTGAACCCCGACTTTGACGCGCAACTGCTGGCGGCGGTGCCAGCGGGCAAAAAAGTCCTGATGCTGTGCCGCAGTGGCATACGCTCGGTGGCAACGGCGCAACGCGCGACCGAGCTTGGCCTGCAGGCCTACAACGTCCTGGAAGGCTTTGAAGGCGACCCCGATGAGCAGGGCCAGCGCGGGCGCACCGGGGGTTGGCGCTTTCACGGCCTGCCCTGGCGCCAGGGTTGAGTGCGCCGCTGAATCGTTCAACCCGACTCTTCCTGCTTGTTTGACGATAATCAACCCATGACTTTTCTGGCTATTGACGTTGGCAACACGCGCCTGAAGTGGGCGCTGTACACCCACCCCCACTGCGATGCGCCGCTGCTGGCGCAAGGCGCGGAATTCCTGGACAACATCGACAAGCTCGCCGATGGCGCCTGGGCCACATTGGCGCCGCCCACGCACATGCTGGGTTGCATCGTCGCCGGGGATGTTGTGCGCCGGCGTGTCGAGGCGCAAATGGAAAATTGGGACATCGCACCGCAATGGGTCGTGGCCAGCGCGGCGGAAGCGGGCCTGAGCAACGGTTACGACCACCCGTCGCGACTGGGTGCTGACCGCTGGGTGGCGATGATTGGCGCCTGGCACCGCGCGCTCAGCGCCGGTCCGGCGCGCCCGATGGTGGTGGTGATGGTCGGCACCGCCGTCACGGTGGATGCGATTGACGCCAGCGGCAAATTCTTGGGGGGTTTGATTTTGCCCGGCCACGGCATCATGCTGCGCGCCCTTGAATCGGGCACCGCCGGCTTGCATGTGCCCACTGGCGAGGTACGTGAATTCCCCACCAACACCAGCGACGCACTCACCAGTGGTGGCACCTTTGCCATCGCCGGCGCCGTGAACTGCATGGTGCAGCATCTGCGGGCGCATTGCGGCGTCGAACCCAGGTGCATCATGGCGGGCGGTGCTGGCTGGAAGATGGCGCCCAGCATGCCAGGGCAGTTTGAGCTGGTGGACAATCTTATTTTTGATGGTCTGCTGGCGCTGGCATCAACCCGATTTATAGACTAAATCAGGCTGTAGCCCACGTCCTATAATCTTATATAGCTATTACTTATATAGCATTCAGAAAGGTCGTCAGACCGTGGTCTTGAGCCAGGCCTGCGCCAGCCGCACCCAGTAGGTGGCGCCCAGCGGGATTAATTCGTCGTTGAAGTCGTAACTGGCGTTGTGCAGCATGCAGGGCCCCCCGCCGTGGCCCATGTCGCGGTGGGCGCCGTCGCCATTGGCGATGAAGGCGTAGCAGCCTGGTTTGGTCTGCAACATGAAAGAGAAATCCTCCGCGCCCATGGTCGGCTCCTGCGCCGTCACCTGGTCGGCGCCGACGATGCTGGCCATGACTTGGCGCGCAAACTCGGCCTCAGCAGCGCTGTTGATGGTGGGCGGGTAGTTGCGTTTGAATTCAAAGCTGCAGCTCATGTCGAAGGCCGCGCAGGTGTGCTCGGCAATGGTGCGCATGCGCTGCTCGATCAAATCCAGCACCTCCAGACTGAAGGTGCGCACCGTACCCTGCAGCTCGCAGTTGTTGGGGATCACGTTGGTGGCCTCACCGGCGTGGATCATGGTGACGGAAATCACACCCGCGTCAATCGGCTTGATGTTGCGGCTGATGATGGTCTGAAAGGCCTGCACCAGTTGGCAGGCCACGGGTACCGGGTCGAGCGCGTTGTGCGGCATGGCGCCGTGGCCGCCCTTGCCCTGCAGGGTGATCTTGAACTCATTGCTCGACGCCATCACCGCACCGGGACTCACCGAGAACTGGCCCACATCAGCGCCCGGCCAGTTGTGCATGCCAAAGACCGCGTCCATCGGGAAACGCTCAAACAAACCGTCCTTGATCATCTCTCGCGCGCCACCGCCGCCTTCTTCGGCCGGTTGAAAAATCAGATACACCGTGCCGTCAAAGTCACGGTGCGCGCTGAGGTATTGCGCCGCCGCCAACAGCATGGCGGTATGGCCGTCATGGCCGCAGGCGTGCATCTTGCCGGGCTGCGTGCTGGCGTGGGCAAAGGTGTTGAGCTCCTGCATCGGCAGCGCGTCCATGTCGGCGCGCAGGCCAATGGCGCGACTCGATGTCCCGCTTTTGACGATGCCCACCACGCCGGTCTGCCCCAAGCCCCGGTGAATGGGAATACCCCACTCGGTGAGCTTTTGCGCCACCAAGTCGGCCGTGCGCAGCTCCTGGAAGCACAGCTCGGGGTGGGCGTGGATGTCGCGCCGGATGTCGGCCATACCGGCGGCATTGGTACGGATGGAATCGATAATTTTCATGGTCACTCCTGCCACGCCAGTTTATCGCCACGCCACCTTGCGCACCGGCGCGCCTCGGATAGGCCGAATGGGGCACGCGGTATTGCGCTCATGGCGGCAAAACGACCGAATTTCGCAGCCTCCTGCAGTTCGTCGCATGCCGCGTGCACACTGGCTCTGCGTTTTCTAAAGTCCGGTCCATGGCAGCAAATTTCATTTCGAAGTCTGCCCCTCATGAAACCGGAGAACACCATGAAAGACCTTGCCCTGAGCTTCCCCCACCTGCTGGCATTGCTGCTTAGCGGCAGCGTCAACCTGGCCCTGATCAGCGCCATCAGCGCAAGCTCTGCACCGCGCAGCCCGCTTGAGCTGCGTGTGGTGCAATTGCCCACCGTGACGGTGGTTGGCAAGCGCCATGAACTAATCCCGGCCCCGATGCCTGATCGCGGCCTCGGGCCGACGTCAGCCCCGGCGTTGCCCACGAGTTTCGGCCGGCCTCATCGCGCCGAAATCAACCTAAATACCGAAATTGGCGGACTGTCCTACAGTCATGCAGGCGCGGATGGTGCAAGATTGGGCTTTTCCATTGTTTTGGCTCCTTATGCCTTTGCCCAAAGTCCCTGTTAAAGCCAGTAAGGCGGCACTCGCCGCTGCATCCGCCCGCCTGGAGGCCAAGGCGCGGGCCGCGGCCCAGGAAGTCCTTGCCGCTGCACCGCCGGGGCTTTCCATCAAGGTGCTCACGGTCAACATCCACAAAGGGTTCACCGTCTTCAACAGCAAATTCATCCTGCATGAGCTGCGTGACGCAGTTCGCTTGGTCGGTGCTGATGTGGTGTTTTTGCAGGAGGTGACAGGCTCGCATGCCCGCAATGAGCGCCGCGTGACCGACTACCCCAGCAACCCGCACTACGAGTTCATGGCCGACAGCATCTGGCCGCAATTTGCCTACGGTCGCAATGCCGTCTACCCTGGCGGTCACCATGGCAACGCGGTGCTGTCAAAGTTCCCCATTGTCAGCTTCAAGAACCACGACGTGTCCATCATGGGGCCGGAGCGGCGCGGGCTGTTGCACTGCGTGCTGCAGGTGCCGGGTCTGGACAGTCAAGTTCACGCCATTTGCGTGCACCTCGGTCTGGCCGAGTCGCACCGGCTCAAGCAAATGCACATGCTGTGCGACCTGGTGCACCGGGACATCGACCCCGGCGACCCGGTGATCGTGGCGGGCGACTTCAACGACTGGCGCGCCCGCGCCCACACGGTGCTGGCCACGGGTGCAGACTTGCAAGAGGTGTATGTGCAGGCCTATGGCAGGGCGGCCCGCACCTTTCCAGCGCGTTTGCCGGTGCTGATGCTGGACCGCATTTATGTGCGCAACGCCGTCGCGCATGCGCCGTTGGTGCTGCCGCTCAAGCCCTGGTCGAAACTTTCCGACCACGCCCCGCTGGCAGCTACGATCAAGTTATGAACAGCCGGTGGATCAGCGGCAACCGGGTGAGCCTGCTGATCAATGGCGATGCGTTCTTCCCACGCGTGTTCGAGTGCATTGCCGCGGCACAGCACGAGGTGCTGCTGGAAACCTTCATCTGGTTTGAAGACAAGGTCGGCCTGGCGCTGCACGCGGCGCTGCTCACAGCGGCGCGCCGTGGCGTGCAGATTGACCTCACGATCGACGGCTACGGCTCACCCGATCTGTCTGCGCCCTTCATCTCGGCGCTGACCCAGGCGGGCATTCGCCTGCACGTGTTCGACCCCAGCCCCCGCCTGTGGGGCTACCGCACCAATGTGTTCCGGCGCATGCACCGCAAGATCGTCGTGGTCGATGGCGCACGCGCCTTTGTCGGGGGCATCAACTACTCGGCCGATCACCTGGAAGACTTTGGCCCGACCGCCAAACAGGACTATGCGATTGAAATCGAGGGGCCGCTGGTGCCCCGGATTCAGCACTATGTGCGCAGCCAGCTATTGCTGGGCCAGGGCGCGGATGCGGCGCCCCGGCTGCGCGATCGCCTGCTTGGGCGCGAGCCGGAGCTGCCCGTGGACCCGGCGCTGCCAGCGGTGGGTACTGCCCAGGCACTGCTGGCCACGCGTGACAACCGCCTGCACAAGAGCGACATCGAACGCCACTACCGCATCGCCATCCGCGCGGCGCGCCAGCGCGTCTATATCGCCAACGCCTATTTCTTCCCCGGCTACCGCTTGCTCAATCAATTGCGCAGGGCCGCAAAGCGCGGTGTCGATGTGCGCCTGATCCTGCAAGGCCAGCCCGACATGCCGATTGTCAAGACGGCAGCTACGCTGCTGTATCACCACCTGCTTGTGGCCGGGGTGAAAATTTTTGAGTACAACACGCGCCCCTTGCATGGCAAGGTGGCCCTGACCGACAACACCTGGTCGACCGTGGGATCGAGCAACCTGGACCCACTGAGCCTGGCGCTCAACCTGGAGGCCAACGTCATCATCCGCGACCGCCCGTTCAACCAGCATCTGGGCGAGCACCTGCAGCAGTTGATGCAAAGCAGCTGCCGCCAGATTCTGATTGGCGACGTGGCTGAAACGGGTCTGTGGGTGCGCGTGCGCCGCTTTCTTGTGTTCCATCTGCTGCGCCACTACCCGGCCTGGTTTGGCTGGTTGCCGGTGCATACGCCACGCCTGACGTCGGCAGAAATGATGCAGGAGCAGGCGGGCAGCGACCGCGTCAACGAAGGTCAGGTGTCGTGACGCTTGCGCCCACGCGGCGCCCCTGGGGCATCACGTCCAGGCCGTGGTGGCCCTGGGTCAAGCGCACAGTCATCACGGCTTTTTTTCTGCTGGTGGCGTGGCTGCTGGTGACACAGGCGCGTGCCATCGAGTGGCACGAGGTGTTCACGGCCCTGTCCAACTACCCGGCGCGCGTGTTGCTCGCAGCGGGCGCCCTGGCCCTGCTCGGCCTGCTGAACTACAGCGCCTTTGACCTGCTCGGGCGCCGCTACACCGGCCACACGCTGGCGGCGGCGACGGTGATGCGGGTCACCTTCATCAGCTATGTGTTCAACCTGAACCTGGGCTCGATGGTGGGCGGCGTCGCGATGCGCTACCGGCTCTATAGCCGGCTGGGACTGGGCACCGGCGTGATCACTCGGGTCATGAGCTTGAGCATGCTGGCCAACTGGATCGGCTACCTGCTGCTGGCGGGCGTTGTTTTTGGTTTTCACGCGCCAAAGCTGCCCCCCGACTGGGTCATTGACAGCGGCGACCTGCAGATTCTGGGTTTTGTGTTGCTGGCCTTGGCGCTGCTTTATCTGTTGCTGTGTGCGCTGGCGCGCCGGCGCGACTTCACGGTGTGGGGCCACGCGCTGAGTCTGCCCTCCCTGCGGCTGGCGCTGCTGCAGCTGGGCATGGGCGCGGCCAACTGGCTGCTCATGGGCAGCATCATCTACGTGCTGCTACAGCAAAAAGTAGATTTTTTTACCGTGGCCAGCGTGCTGCTGGTGGCTGCAGTGGCTGGCGTGATCGCCCGTATTCCGGCCGGGCTTGGCGTGCTGGAGGCGGTCTTCATTGCGCTCCTGTCGCACCAGGTGCCAACGCACGAGTTGCTGGCGGCCTTACTGGCTTACCGATTGTTTTACTACCTGGCCCCGTTGGCGCTGGCGACGCTCTTGTACCTGGTCGCGGAAATCAGCACCAAAAAGACGGTGCCGCCGCTGCTTCAGCACCGCGTCAAGTAGGATGCTGGACCGCATTCAGGTGAAACTCATGAATTCAACTTCCAGCGCCCAGTCTGACGCCGCCACCACCCACGTGCTGGGCGCCTGCCCGCACGACTGCCCCGACACCTGCTCCCTTTTGACCACGGTGCAGGGTGGCATCGCCATCAAGGTGCAGGGCAACCCGGCTCACCCGCACACCGATGGCGCCTTGTGCACCAAGGTGTCACGCTACCCAGAGCGCACCTACCACCCGGAGCGGCTGCTGCACCCACTCAAACGCGTGGGGCCCAAAGGGGCGGGCCAGTTTGAGCGCGTGAGTTGGGACGCTGCGCTGCAAGACATTGCCGCGCGCCTCAAAACCATTGCCGATCGCGGACCAGATGCAGCTCAGGCCATCTTGCCCTACAGCTACGCCGGCACAATGGGCCTGGTGCAGGGAGAGAGCATGGCGGCGCGCTTCTTCCACCAGTTGGGCGCGTCCTTGCTCGATCGCACCATTTGCGCCACGGCGGGCGCCGAGGGACTGGTGCAAACGCTGGGCGCCAAGGTTGGCATGCGGGTGGAATTTTTTGCGCAAGCCAAATTGATATTGATCTGGGGCAGCAACTCCATCAGCAGCAACCTGCACTTCTGGCGCTACGCGCAGATCGCCAAGCGCAGCGGCGCCAGGCTGATCTGCATCGACCCGCGCAAGTCGGAGACCGCCGACAAGTGCCACGAGCACATCGCACTGCTGCCCGGCACCGACGGCGCGCTGGCACTCGCGCTCATGCACGAGCTCATCACGCATGACTGGCTCGACCATGACTACCTGGCGCGCTACACGCTGGGCTGGGAGTTGCTGCGCAGCAGGGCGCTGCAGTGGAGCCCTGAGCGTGCCGCGGGTGTGTGCGGTGTCAGCGCTGAACAAATTCGCGCACTGGCCAAAGACTATGGTGCCAGCGTAGCCAGCCGCGAACCCGTTGCCATCCGCATGAACTATGGGCTGCAGCGCGTCCACGGCGGTGGCAATGCGGTGCGCCTGATCGCGTCATTGCCCGCGCTCGTGGGTGCCTGGCGCCACCGGGCTGGCGGCGTTCTGCTTTCGAGTTCAAGCAGCTTCCCGGTGCAAAAAACGGCGTTGCAGCGCCCCGACCTGCTGGCCGGCAAGACGCCGCGCACGGTCAACATGAGCACGATTGGCGACGACCTGCTGCGCCCGGCCAGCGCCGCCTTTGGTCCGGCGATCGAGGCGCTGATCGTTTACAACAGCAACCCGGTGGCGATCGCCCCGGACTCAAGCAAAGTGGTGCAAGGCTTTGCGCGCGACGACCTGTTCACCGTGGTGCTGGAGCACTTTCAGACCGACACCGCCGACTATGCCGACTACATCCTGCCGGCGACTACCCAGCTGGAGCACTGGGATGTGCATTTGAGCTACGGCCACACCGACGCGTTGCTGAACCGCCCGGCGATTGCGCCCCTGGGCGAAGCCTGGCCCAACACGCAAATCTTCAGGGAATTGGCCGCGCACATGGATTTTGCCGACTCCTGCTTTGCCGACGATGACCTGGCGCTGTGCCGCCAGGCCTATGGCGAGGCGGTTGATTTTGAGGCCTTGCTGGCCCACGGTTTTGCCACCCTGCCAACACCCGAGGCACCGTTTGCGCAGGGCAACTTCCCGACACCATCCGGTAAATGCGAGTTTTTCAGCGCACGCCTGGCGGCGCAGGGCCTCGATGGCTTGCCCGACCATGTGCCTAACCACGAGGCCTTCGCCACTTCAGCGCATTACCCGCTGGCCATGATCTCGCCACCGGCGCGCAACTTCCTGAACTCCAGCTTCGTCAATGTGAGGAGCCTGCAAGACATGGAAGGCGAGCCGCTGCTGGAAATTCATGCGATCGACGCCGCGGCGCGGCATATCCAGAGTGGCGACATCGTGCGCATCTTCAACGCCCGTGGCGAGTACCGCTGCAAGGCAAAAATCAGCGCGCGCGCGCGCCCCGGCGTGGTCAACGCCCTGGGTGTCTGGTGGCGCAAACTGGGCTTAAGCGGCACCAATGTGAACCAACTCACCAGCCAAAAGCTGACCGACCTGGGGGGCGGACCCACGTTTTACGACTGTCTGGTGCAGGTGACAGCGGCTTGACGGCCGGCGCAAGGCAACAGCAGACGGCCCCCACCAGCGTCCATCCCTCAGCGCCCCTTGCAGGCCCCGGGTTAACTCCTATTTAGATAGCTACATATGATTTATCCATGTGGGCTAGAAGCCCTTTTGGCATAAATTTCCTGCCAATTCTGATTTCTTTGATTTGAGGTCCCCGCTGGATCGGTTCACCTGACCGGCCGGCTTTACCCAGCCTTCACGCCAACCGTTGCAGTATGGTTTTACAATAAGTAATAGATCAATTACTTTAATTGCCATGCACGTCAGCAACAGACCCACCAAGCAACGCACCGAAGTCCGCCAGGCCGGCCTGGTTGAAGCCGCGCTGCAACTGGCAGCGCAGCGCAGCCCGTCCGACATCAGCACCGGCGACCTGGCGCGTGCGGTGGGCATCACGCAGGGCGCGGTGTTCAAGCACTTTGCCAGCAAAGAAGCGATCTGGCTGGCCGTGTTGGACTGGGCCACCGACACCCTGATGACGCGCCTGCAAACTGCCGCCCAAGATGCGGCGCCCTCCCCGGCAGGCCAGCCTGCGAGTGCAGCACCGACTTTGCCAGCGCCGCACGCAACCCGGCCTGCACTGGCGGCCCTGCGGGCGGTCTTTCTGGCGCATGTGAATTTTGTGGTGGAACAGCCCGGCGTGCCGCGGGTCGTTTTTCAGGAGCTGCAAAGCCCGGGCGACACCGCCTTGAAATTGCGTGTGCGCGCCCTGCTTGCGCGCTACCGCCAGTTGCTGATGCAGCTCTTGCAGCAAGCGGAGCAAGAACATAGCATCGCGCCGGGCACCGACCTGCAGGCCGCCGCTGTGCTTTTCATCGGCTCGGTGCAAGGCTTGGTGATGCAGTCACTGATTTCAGGCGACGTCGCGGCCATGGCGAGCCAGGCACCCGGCGTATTTGCCATTTACCAGCGCGGCCTTCAAAACCACGCGAGCGACACACAAGGAACCCCATGAACTCACACGCTTTACTCACACGCCGCCTGTCCCTGGGCGCCGTCGCCCTAGCTTTGGTCGGTGGCATGGCTTATGTGTTGCTACGCACCGGGCCACTGGCCCCCATCAAGGTCACCGTGGTGCAGCCCACCGAGGGCACTTTGAACCCTGCCATCTTTGGCATCGGCACGGTCGAGGCCCGCCGCAGCTGGATGGTCGGCCCTACGGTGGCCGGGCGGGTGTTGAGTGTGAAGGTGGATGTGGGTGACGTTGTCAAAGCAGGGCAACTGCTGGCCGAGATGGACCCGGTGGACTTGAACCAGCGCCTGGCCGCCCTGGATGCGTCACTGGCGCGCGCGGGCAGCACGCAAGCAGCCGCACAGGCCCTGGTGCTTGACGCCAGCGCGCGGCGAAAACTGGCCGCCATCAACACCCAGCGCAATCAAGACCTGGCGCGGCAAAACTTCATCAGCTCGGGTGCGCTGGACGCCAAACTGCAAGAACAGGCTTCGGCAGACGCGGCGGCGCTGGCCGCGCAAGCCAATCTGGCGGGCGCTGGCCAGGATGCAGCGCGCTTGAGAGCCGAGCGCGCGGCCCTGGCGCAACAGCGCGACAACGTGCGCCTGTTCGCGCCCGCTGACGCCGTCGTCACCACGCGTGATGCCGAGGCGGGCAGCACCGTGGTGGCCGGCCAGCCGGTGCTGCGCCTGATGGACCCGGCCAGCCTGTGGGTCAAACTGCGGGTCGATCAGGGCCGCTCTGCCGGGCTGGCCAACGGTGTCAAAGCCAGCATCGTGTTGCGCTCACGACCGCAAACCGCACTACCCGGCCAGGTCGCCCGGATTGAATTGCTGGCCGACAGCGTGACCGAAGAACGCATTGCCCAGGTCGCGTTTGATGTGCCTCCCACCGGTCTCTCAGTGGGCGAAATGGCTGAAGTCACCCTGCAACTGCCCGCCACGGCGCCAGCGCTGCTGCTGCCCAACGCCGCCATCGGGCATCAAAAAGGCCAAAGCGGCGTGTGGCGCATCAAAGACGGCAAGCCTGAATTTGCCGCGGTGCAGTTCGGCGTGCAAAGCCTGGACGGCCAGGTGCAGGTGCTTAAAGGCCTGGATCAAAGCGACCAGGTGGTGGTTTACAGCCAAAAAGCCCTGAGCAACGACGCCCGCATTGCGGTGGTAGATGCACTCGTCAAGCCCGGGGCGCCGCAATGATCAGCCTGGCGGGCCGCGACATTCTGCACGGCTGGGGCAAGTTCGCCCTGACCGGCCTGGGGCTGGGGCTGTTGATTGGCGTCACGCTGACGATGGCTGGGGTCTATCGCGGCATGGTCAATGACGCCCAAGCGCTTTTGACCAACAGCGGCGCCGACCTGTGGGTGGTGCAAAAAGACACCCAGGGCCCCTACGCCGAGGCCTCCAGCCTGAAAGACGACGTGGTGCGCAGCGTGCGCGGCATGCCGGGTGTAGCCCAGGCGGCCAACGTCACCTACCTGACCCAGCAAGTGCAAAAGAGCAGTGGCGACGAGGTCCGCGTGATGGTGGTTGGCATTGAGCCAGGTCTTGCGGGTGAACCGGGTTACCTGATTGCAGGGCGGCAATTGACACGAAGCCATTACGAGGCGGTGGTTGACATCAAAACCGGCTTCAAGCTGGGCGAACAATTGCAGGTGCGCCGCCACCACTACACCGTGGTTGGTCTGACGCAGCGCATGGTGTCCTCCGGTGGCGACCCGATGGTGTTCATTCCCCTGAAAGATGCACAGGAGGCGCAATTCCTCAAAGACAACGACACCATCATCAACGAGCGCACTCGCCTAGAGGCCAACCCGATCTTCAACCGCCCCGGCGTGCCAGGCTTGCTCGATGCGGTGCAAGGCCTGCAGACCAGCAGCCACAACGTCAATGCGGTGCTGGTGCAGTTACAGCCCGGCTGGCAGGCCAACGAGGTGGCCGACTCGCTCAGACGCTGGAAGCATGTGCAGGTGTACACCCGCGCTGATATGGAAGAGATATTGGTGGCCAAGCTGATTGCCACGGCCGCCAAGCAAATCGCCATGTTTCTGGCCATTCTGGCCGTGGTCAGTGCCGCCATTGTGGCCTTCATCATCTACACCATGACACTGGGCAAAATCCGCGAAATTGCGGTACTCAAGCTGATCGGCACGCGCAACCGCACCATTGCCGGCATGATCCTGCAACAAGCCCTGGGGCTGGGCGTGATCGGTTTCATTGTGGGCAAGATCGCCGCCACCCTTTGGGCTCCGGTGTTCCCCAAGTACGTGCTGCTGCTGACGCAAGATGCGTTTACCGGCCTGCTCGCCACGCTGCTGATTTGCGCCCTGGCCAGCCTGCTGGCGATTCGCGTGGCGCTAAAAGTAGACCCCGCCGAGGCGATTGGATGAACAGCATGAACACACCCATTGAGGCCGGTGGCATCCGCATTGAAGGCCTGCGCAAGGTCTACGGCAAAGGCGACAGTGCCGTTGAAGCGCTAAAAAACGTCAACCTGGTGGTGGCACCAGGCGAAGTGGTTGGCCTGGTCGGCCCATCGGGCTCGGGCAAAAGCACGCTGCTCAAATGCCTGGGCGCCATCATTGAGCCCACCTCCGGGCGCATGACGCTGGGCAGTGATGTGATCTATGACAACGGCTGGAAAGTGTCCGACCTGCGCGCGTTGCGACGCGACCGCATTGGCTTTATCTTTCAGGCGCCCTACCTGATCCCGTTTCTGGACGTGACCGACAACGTGGCGTTACTGCCCATGCTGGCCGGGGTAGCCAACGCCCAGGCACGCGAGCGGGCACTGGAACTGCTGACTGCACTGGATGTGCAGCACCGCGCCAAAGCCGAGCCCTCACAACTCTCCGGGGGCGAGCAACAGCGGGTGTCGATTGCCCGCGCCCTGGCGAACCGCCCGCCGGTGATTCTGGCCGACGAGCCCACGGCACCGCTGGACAGCGAGCGGGCGTTGGGCGTGATGCGCATCCTGAACCGCATGGCGGTGCAGTTCCAGGCCGCCATCATTGTGGTGACCCATGATGAAAAGATCATTCCCACCTTCAGGCGGATTTACCACATTCGCGACGGGCAAACGGTAGAAGAAGCGGGCGAGGGGCGCACGCTCGATTGAGGGGATCAAGGCCTCACTTCAAACCCGGCTTTGCGTATAAACCCGGCCCGGCGACTGGGCCATGCGCATGCGGTT
>VMTC01000082.1 GCA_013791765.1 Rhodoferax sp. | reverse complement strand
CGGTGCTGGAGCACGCCATCATCGGCAATATCGTGCCGGACTTTCCGCTCATCAACAAGTCGTTCAACCTCAGCTACTCGGGCCACGATTTATGATTTGGAAAATCGCCAAGCAAATCGCCAAAAATGGCATTCGCACCGAGCCCGCGCCCGACATCGGGGAGGCCGTCGCCAACGAGATCGGGCGCTTGCAGGCCGAGGTGCTGGCGATCTTGGGCCAGTCGCTGGCGATTCGCCTGGTGGATGCCGGCTCATGCAACGGCTGCGAGCTTGAAATAAATGCGTTGGGCAACCCCTACTACAACATCGAGGGCCTGGGCATCAAGTTCGTTGCCAGCCCACGCCACGCCGACATGCTGCTGGTGACCGGCCCGGTGTCACGCAACATGGTCACGGCGCTGAAACGCACTTATGAGGCCATTCCTGAACCCAAGCTGGTGGTGGCCGTGGGCGACTGTGGTTGCGATGGTGGTATTTTTGGCGAGAGCTATGCCAGTTGTGGCCGTGTGTCGAACGTGATCCCGGTCGATTGGGTCGTGCCAGGTTGCCCGCCACCACCGCTTGAGATTTTGCGCGGGATTCTGAGCGCGGTTCGACGGCGCATCGTGTAGCCACGGCTATCGGCTGCTGGCGAGCGTTGTTGTGCCAGGGTCATGGTGTGACTTTTGCGGGTGAATGCGTGGCTTGCACTTTGCATACAGTGGCTTTTCAGCGCATCTCAAAGGCTTCTTGGTGAAAGCGTGGCGTCACGCCCATGGCTTTCAGGCCCTCGCGCAGCGACTGCCCCAAGCCTGTGGGGCCACAAAACCAGATTTCGCTTTTTCCCGTGGCGCCCAAGGTGTGTGCTTTAAGGTTTGCGCCCTGGCTGGCATCGTGGATGCTCAGGCGAACGCTGGGCAGCGTGGCACACAATTGAATCAAGCGCTGGGCCAAGCTGTCGGTGGCCTGGTTGCGGGTGCAGTAATGCAGGTTTGCGCTTGGCGCTTGCTGTGGGTTGGGTTGCAAGGACTCCAGCCAAGCCAAAAATGGTGTCACACCAATGCCGCCCGCGATCCAGATCTGGTCCGCTTTGTGGTGGCGCCGGGACAGGTCAAAGCGACCATAGGGCCCCTCTACCCGCACGCTTTGGCCCACTTGCAGACGCTGGGCCAGGCCCCGGGTGTAGTCGCCCAGGGCTTTGATCTGGAAGTCAATGGCCCCATCACCCTGGTCAGCGCTGGCAATGGTAAAGGGGTGCGCACCTTCTCTTCCCTCAAAGGTGACAAACGCAAATTGGCCCGCCCGGTGGCCGTGCCAGCTGGCATTGAGGCGGCAGCGTACTGCGCAGACATCGCCGGGCAAGTCTTCAACCAAGACAACTTGACCTATGACTTGGCGTGATTTGCCGATGACCTTGCGCAATGACGCCACTGCGCCATACACCCCTGCCAGCAACAGCGCACCCAGCAACAGGCCCACAGGTTGCGCCCAGTAGTTGGTGGGCACAAGCAAGGCCGCATGAAAGGCCAGCATCAGATACAGCACGGGCATGGCCTGGTGCAGCATGCGCCAGGCGCGGTAGGGGAACTTCTTCCACAAGGTAATCACCAGCATGGCCAGCACGGCATAGATGGCCCATTCGCCCATGTCTTCGGCCAGATCGCGCAGCACTTCCAGAAAACCGGTGAATTTTTCTTTGTCAACCCGTCCCTCGCGACCCACCATGGCTTTGAGGATGTCGTCAGACATCTCGATCAGCCAATGCGCGGCGGCAAAAGCCACAGCCGTGATTCCGGCCCACTTGTGGGTGCGGTAAATGCGGTCCATGCCGCCCAGCGGGGTTTCAAGCCATGCCGGGCGGGTGGCCAAAAACATGACCAGCGACATCATCGCTACAGACAGCAGGCCACTCAGGTGCAGTGCCTGCTGGCGCGCCAGCCACCATGTGCTGGCGTCTGCGGGGGCAACGCTTGAGAAAACCTCCCAGCCCCAGGCCATGGTGACAAGTGACAACAGGCTCAAAATCAAAGTTTTCATGGCGGTTTTCTAGCGGCGTTGGGTGGGGACAAGCCCTCAGGGCTTGAGCGCTGGCGCAGCACCGGGTGCGGGCACCAAGTCATCACGGCAACGGCGCTCATTGCAATTGCCCATCAATTTTTGAATCTTGCTGCCAGCGTGATCGTCGGCTTTTCGGGACTCCCGCTGGCCGAGGATCTGGCCGGTTTGCGCGTTGACATGCAGCTTGACCCGCTCACCGTCGCGACCAGTGGTGCGCACCTCGTAGCTGCCGCGCTTGAGCTGAATTTTTTCGATGTTGCGGTAGCCCGCAGCGTCGAGCTTTTGCAGCACTTGTGGCACGCTCAGCGCTGCGGCGGCATCATGCCATTGGCTGTCGTCGTCTGCATGAGCAGGTGTCAGTGTGGCCGCCCCAGCCAGCAGGCAACCCGCCAGACACAGGGTGGAGAGGGAGAAAGATGAATTCATGGTGTGCACTTTGGTTCAAAGAAATGGTTTGTGCCGCAGCGGGGCGATGTGCCTCAATGACTTTTTAGCGGCTCGGTTGTTGCGCTGTGCGCTGGCTTGGGTCACTCGTCGTAGTAGCCGCGTTCAGCGTCACGGTGGCAGGCCAGGCAGTTGGATTTGGAGCGCACGTCTTTGTGTTTCCATTCCCAGGCGGGTACTTCGCGGTGCTTGTCAATCCATTTGGGCAACTCGGTGATGCGTTGCGGCGCACTGGCAGAAGACACACCGCGCAGCAGTTTGCCGCTGAAATTGCGCCCGCCCCTGTCTGCGGCATTGGCGCTCAGGTAGGCCTCAATCTTGGCAGCGGTGGCGGCATCGATGCTGGCGTCTTCACCAAAGTGGTTTTGCAGGTTGCCCATCATGCGTTTCCAGGAACTGGCCGGTAGCATCGCGGGCGAAAACGCCAGGTGGCAGCTGGCGCACTCTTCTTTGACCACAGCGTCAGCCACCGGTGTGTAAAAGTGTCCGCCACCGGCCTGGGCACGGCCCAGCACAATGGCGAAAAAACTGACGGCCACCAGCATCAGGGCCATGGGACGGTAAGGCAGGTTCATTGGGGTATTCCTTCAAAGTTCGGGTGATTACAAGCTCGTCACGTAGGTGAGCCAGTCGCCTTTTTCAGTGGCGCTGCATGCGCGTCCGATCACTTCGTTGCAGTTGCGCTTGAACCATTTCTCAACCTTGGAGGCGTCGGTGTAACGCGCGGGCGTGACGGACACGGCTACCGCGTCAATCACTTTGCCGGTGGCGTTTTTGCCGGCAGTGCGCGGGTTGGTTCCGTGGCAACTGGTGCAACTGGGGCTGTCTGGCTTGCCGGTGGTGAATTTTTGGGCATACAGGGTTTGACCACGCTGCGCAGAAAATCCACTGAACGCAGGGTTGGCCGCTTTGGCTGCGCTGGCGTATTGCGCCAGCAGGTCTTCGCGGGGGCCTGCCAGGGCCACGCCGCTCAGGCCCGAGGCGAGGATGCAGGCAGTGAGAATGGTGCTGAGTCTGGATTGCATGGTGGGCTCCTGGAGGGGGGTGATGAAGTGGTGAAGGCCCGTACTGTGCCTAGCGCTGTCTGAATGCAAGGTGAACCTTGCGTTCATCTGGCGTTCATGTTCAACCCGTTATAAAGAGGACTTATGCAACACGCCCCATCCATCTGTCGCCCACAGCGATTGCTCTTGCCCAGCCATTTTTGGCGGTTGTGGGGCGCGGCGCTGTGTGCGGGTGTGCTGATGGGGTGCAGCGCTGGGGCCTGGGCTGACAGTGATCATGACCATGACCGTGCCCGTGAAGCCCTGCAGTCGGGTGAGGTGCTACCACTGGCCACCATCCTTGCGCGCGTGGAGCGCGAACATGCGGGCAAAGTGCTGGATGTAGAACTGGACCGCGACAAAGACCATGGCGTGGTGCGTTGGGTCTACAAGATCAAGGTGCTAACAACAGCGGGCACGCGGCTGAAACTCCAAATAGATGCCAAAACCGGTGATCTGATCCGCCGCAAGCGCCAGGATTAACATGACCAGGCCCCTGCATTGCCCCGCCACACACTGAGCCGAGAGTTTTTGCCATGCGTATCTTGATCGTGGAGGACGAGCCCAAGTTGCTCATTCAACTCGCCGACGGCGTGGGTGCAGCGGGCTATGCCGTGGATTTGGCGGACAACGGTGTGCATGGCCACCACTTGGGCGATACCGAACCCTATGATGCGGTGGTGCTGGACCTGGGTCTGCCCAAAATGGATGGCTTGTCGGTGTTGCGCCAATGGCGGGCCGCGGGGCGGACCATGCCTGTGCTGATACTGACCGCACGAGATGGTTGGCATGAAAAAGTAGCCGGTATCGATTCGGGTGCCGATGACTACCTGACCAAACCTTTCCATATGGAAGAGTTGCTGGCCCGCCTGCGTGCGTTGATTCGTCGCTCGGGCGGCCATGCCAGCGCCGCATTAACTTGCGGCACGATGAGTCTGGACACCCGCAACAGCCGGGTGACATTGGCGGGTCAAGCGCTGGTGCTGACCAGCCATGAATACCGGGTGTTGGCGTATTTGATGCACCATCAGGGCGAAGTGGTGTCGCGCACGGCGCTGGTTGAACACATCTACGCCCAGGACTTTGATCGGGACTCGAACACGGTGGAGGTCTTCATCGGGCGACTGCGCAAAAAACTTCCTGCGGGCATGATCGAAACGGTGCGTGGTTTGGGTTATCGGCTGGCTGTGGTGGCATGAATTGGGTTAGTTTGCGTGGCTCGCTGCGGGTGCGCCTGCTGTTTGGCACCCTGTTCTGGATCGCCGCGTCGATCGTTGTGGCCGGTTGGGGTTTGAGCAGCCTGTTTCGCCAGCATGTGCAAACCCAATTTCAGGCCGAGCTGACCAGTCATCTGGATCAACTGACCGCCCAGCTGACCGTGGATGCCCGCAACGCCCCGGTGCTGCAATTGGCTTTGAGTGATCCGCGCCTGATGCGGCCCTTTTCGGGCTATTACTGGCAAATCGACCGAATGGCGGGTGGCGCGGATGCAGTGGGGGTCTTGCGCTCGCGCTCGCTCTGGGATCACGTGCTGGTGTTGCCCCCGCCGGTGACAGCGAAGGGTGATTCAAGTCATGTTCACATTGCCGGGCCACAAGGGCAGTGGCTCAATGCGGTGCAGCGCACGGTGCAACTCGATGAGACGCCGGGCCAGGCACCGGTCACGTTTCGGTTGATGGCTGCGGCCAATGATCGCTTCATGCTGGAGCCTGTGGCCCAGTTTGGCGGCACGATGTGGCTGGCGCTGGCGGTGCTGGCGCTTGGCTTGGTGGTGGCCGCTGCGGTGCAGGTGTGGGTGGGGCTGGCACCGCTGCGTGCATTGCGTCGTGCCCTGGGGCAAGTTCACAGCGGCCAAGCCCAGCGCCTGGATGGCGAGTTTCCGATTGAGGTCAAGCCCTTGATTGACGACTTCAACCAAGTGCTGGCTCAAAACGCAGACGTGGTGACTCGCGCCCGCACTCATGCGGGCAATTTGGCCCATGCGCTGAAAACACCTCTGAGTGTGCTGGCCAACGCAGCCCAACAGCCGGGTAACGACACCGCCGCGTTGGCGCATCTGGTTGGCGAGCAGGTTGAGATTGCTCGCAAACAGGTGAACTATCACCTCACGCGCGCGCAGGCCGCCGCCGCCAGTCGCCTGCACGGCACCAAAACCGACGTGTTGCCTGTCGTTCTTGGTTTGGTGCGGGTCGTGCAGCGCATTCATGCTGAGCGCGCGCTGTGTGTGCAGCTTGGGTCGGTGGCGGCTGAGATCGCCTTTCGGGGTGAGGCCCAGGACCTGCAGGAAATGCTGGGTAATTTGCTCGACAACGCGTGCAAGTGGGCGCAGCATCGTGTCGATGTGAATGCCCATGTGCAGGGCCACGGCTTGGTCATCACCATCGATGACGATGGCCCAGGGCTGGCACCTGCGCAGCGAGAGGTGGTGTTGCAACGCGGCGTGCGTGCCGACGAGCAAGTGCCCGGCTCCGGTTTGGGTTTGGCGATTGTGGATGACCTGGCGCGCTTGTATGGCGGCAGTGTGGCACTCAGCGCTTCGCCAGCAGGTGGTTTGCGCGCCGTTCTGGCACTGCCCGCCGCCCACCATCGAGTTGTTTAAAACGACGGACAGGAACTTCAACCACACGGGTTCACGTGTGACACGGGTTTGGGGCAAATAAAACCCCAGCCTTCCCCGCCGCCAAGATGGCAGTGCATGACCATGCGCTCAATATAAAAAAAGATAGCACGAAAGGCTTGTAATGCGTGGGCTACAGCCTGATTCTTCATAAATTTCAGCGCAGAACTGTGGCCCCAGCTAGATGATGTGCATGAATCTCGGCATTGGCATTGGCATCGGCATCGGCGCCGCGCCAATACCATGCGATCGGGCCGGCGCTGGGATGGGCTGGCGACCGTCAGGATCTAAGGGATGCGGAAATTGCCTATGTCCCGCCAGTGCTGCGAGAAATGGGATATTTGGCATTTCCGCATCCCTAAGCGCCGCTGACCGCCGGGTTCGCGTTTGGGGGGCAAAGCTGAACGCCAGCGTGGTCGGGCTTCAAGGGATGGAGCCTAACCATGAGGCCGGGAATTTTGCGTGCGTCAATGCACCCGCATGCCGGGCAAGGCGCCAGCAAAGGGCTCGAGAACATAGATGCCAGGATTCGACTTTTCATCGGCATGGCTGGCGGCCAGCACCATGCCCTCGCTGATGCCAAACTTCATCTTGCGCGGCGCCAGATTCGCCACCATCACCGTGAGTTTGCCCACCAGTTGCTCGGGCTGGTAGCTGCTGGCAATGCCGGAGAACACGTTGCGCGTGCTCGCTTCGCCCACGTCCAGTGTCAGCCGCAACAGCTTGGTGGAGCCCGCCACCGGCTCACAGTTGACGATGCGGGCAATGCGCAGGTCGATCTTGCTGAAGTCTTCGATGCCAATCACCGGGGCGATGGCTTCGCCACCTGGCACTACTGATTCAATAGCTGCATGCTCAGGTTCTACGTGGGCTGCAGGCTCAAACAATGCTTCAAGTTGCTTGATATCGACACGCTGCATCAAGTGCTGGTAGTTGCCAATGACGTGGCCGGCGCCCAAGGGCTGGCTGACGCTGGCAAAACTCAAAGGCTCGATCTTCAGGAACGCCTCCACTTGCGTCGCCAGTTGCGGCAGCACCGGCTTGAGGTAAGCCGTGAGTGCGCGAAAGGCCTCCATGCACACCGTGCACACATCGTGCAAGCGGGCTTCCATGTCGGGCTGTTTCGCCAGTTCCCAGGGCTTGTTGGCATCCACATATTCATTCACGCGGTCGGCCAGCAGCATGGTCTCGCGCAGCGCCTTGGCAAATTCGCGCGCCTCATAAAGTTGTTCGATGCTGGTGCGTTCGATCTGCATCTGCGTCAGCAACGCAGCGCCATCGCTGGAGATAGCGCCGAGCTGGCCGCCAAAGCGCTTGGCCAGAAAGCCGGCCGCGCGTGACGCGATGTTGATGTATTTGCCGACCAGGTCGCTGTTAACGCGCGCCATGAAATCCTCCGGGCTGAACTCCAGGTCTTCATTGCGCGCGTTGAGTTTGGTCGCCAGGTAGTAGCGCAGCCACTCCGGGTTCATGCCCAGGCTCAGGTACTTGAGCGGGTCCAGGCCGGTGCCACGGCTCTTGCTCATCTTCTCGCTGTTGACGGTCAAAAAGCCGTGCACAAAAATCGCATTGGGCGTCTTGCGGCCGCTGAAATGCAGCATGGCGGGCCAGAACAGCGTGTGAAATGTGATGATGTCTTTGCCGATGAAGTGGTACTGCTCGGTGGCTGGGTCGGCCATGAAGGCGTCGTAGTTCTGTGCGCCCAGCGCGCTATCTCCCGCCAGCTTGATGAAGCGGTTTTTCAGCGACGCCAGGTAGCCGATGGGCGCATCGAGCCAGACGTAAAAATACTTGCCCGGCGCATCGGGAATCTCGATGCCGAAGTAGGGCGCGTCTCGGGAGATGTCCCAGTCGCCCAGGTCGCGCTTGCCTTCTTCATTGGGCAGCAGCCACTCCTTGATCTTGTTGTAGACCTCGCCCTGCAGGTGCGCCTGGCCCTGTGCGTTGCTGCCTTGCGTCCACTTTTCAAGAAACGCCACACAGCGCGGGTCTGACAGCTTGAAAAAGTAATGTTCCGAGTCGCGCAGCACTGGCGTGACGCCGCTCAGGGCGGAATAAGGATTCTTCAGCTCGGTCGGACTGTAGACCGCGCCGCATTCTTCGCAGTTGTCGCCGTACTGGTCTTTGGCACCGCACTTGGGGCATTCGCCTTTGATAAAGCGGTCGGGCAAAAACATGTTCTTCTCGGTATCAAAGAACTGGGCGATGACGCGCGTGCTGATCAAACCATTGGCTTTGAGGGCGATGTAGATCGCCTGCGCCAGCTCGTGGTTCTCCACGCCATCGGTGGAATGCCAGTTGTCAAAACCAATGTGAAAACCATCCAGATAGGGCTTGCGGCCAGCCGCGATATCGGCCACAAATTGTTGCGGCGTCTTGCCTGCTTTTTCAGCGGCGATCATGATTGGCGCGCCGTGGCAGTCGTCGGCGCAGACAAAGTGCACCGCGTTGCCCATCATGCGCTGATAGCGCACCCAGATATCGGCCTGGATGTATTCCATGATGTGGCCGATGTGGAAATTGCCGTTGGCGTAGGGCAGGGCGGTGGTAACGAAGAGTTGGCGTGGCATGGGGCAGGGCTTTCAAGGACAGCTGGAGATTTTAGTCGGGGCGATGCTGTCTGTTGCGCCGGCTGAGGGCCGCTTGCGCTGGGTTGGCCCGGATGACCAGAAAGCGCGGCTGAAGTATTTTTGGGTCCACGGAGCCTGAGGGTCCGCTGCTGCGCCTTTGCAAGGGTAAGCTGTACCCAAATCGAAAAGATAAAGGGAGTCGTCTATGAAAATCCTGCCCACCGAATTCGACGGTCAGTCCATCCGCCGCGTGTATGACGAAGACACGGAAACCTGGTGGTTTTCCGTGATTGACGTGGTACAGGTACTCACACAACAGCCGGATGACCTCACTGCTCGCAAGTACTGGAATCAACTCAAACGACGGCTCGCCAACGAAGGCAGTCAACTGGTGACAACTTGTCACCAGTTGAAAATGCCAGCAGCCGATGGAAAGCAGCGGCTTACCGACGTCGCCACAGCCGAAACCCTGCTGCGCCTGGTGCAGTCCGTCCCCAGCCCCAAAGCCGAGCCCATCAAGCTTTGGCTGGCCAAGGTAGGCTATGAGCGCATGCAAGAGCTGGCCGACCCTGCCTTGTCATTGAATCGTGCCCGCCAGACCTGGCAGCAGCATGGCCGCAGCGACAAGTGGATACAGCAGCGCATGACCGGGCAAGAAACCCGCAACAAACTCACCGATTACTGGAGCGAGCACGACATCAAGAAGGGCAGTGAGTTTGCGATTCTGACCAACATCATTCACCAGGAATGGGCCGGCGTAAGCGTGGTCCAGCACAAGGAAGCGAAGGGGCTCACAAGCCACAACCTGCGTGATCACATGAGCGAGGCTGAACTCATTTTCACGGCGCTGGCTGAGTTATCCACCCGGCAAATTGCCGAAAAGGTCGATGCCACCGGCATGGCAGAAAATAAGACCGCTGCGAAAGCTGGTGGGCGTATTGCCCGGCAAGCGCGTCAGCAATTGGAGAACCAAACGGGCAAATCGGTGGTAACGGGCGAAAATTTTCTGTCAAAAACAGCAAAAAAGATAGCTGGTAACCTAGATTAGACGGGGTCTAGTGGCATAAAACACTCATGGAACCGGTAGAACCCATCGCACTGTCCGCCCTGCAGCACTGGCAGTACTGACCGTGTCAGTGCGGTCTGATCCACCTGGAGCAGGTGTTTGACGACAACGTGCACACCCTGCGCGGCCAAGCGGTGCATGCCAAGGCAGATCAGCCCGGTGTCGAGACAGCCAAAGGCGTGCGCGTGGAACGTGCCTTGCCGCTGTGGCATGACGCGCTGGGGCTGATTGGCAAATCCGACGTGGTGGAGTTTTTGGCCGGCGGCGTGCCCTATCCGGTGGAATACAAACACGGCAGCCGCAACAAGGCGGCAGACATTGCCGCGTGTGATGACCTTCAACTGGCTGCGCAAGCCATGTGTTTGCAGGCCATGACCGGCAAGCCCGTCAACGAGGGCGCGCTTTTTTATGCCACCTCCAAGCGCCGCCGGGTCGTGCCCATCACCGAGCAGTTGCGCGCTGACGTGGTGCAAACCGCGCAGGCCATCCGCCAGATGCTGGCCAGCGGCACGCTGCCACCGCCCCTGAGCGGCGAGCAAGCGGCCAGGCGCTGCAAGGCGTGCTCCCTGCAAGATCGCTGCCAGCCGCAAGCCACCCATGCCGACTTGGTTTCTGCCCGCGCCGCCCTGTTTGACCCAGACGCATAGCCTTATCCGCACGCCAGCCAAGTCTGCGACGACGATAGATCGACAAAATATAGCAAATTGCTATAAGATGAGTGCCAAGAATGAAACTGATCTCCAACAAAGCGCTGCGTGAATTTGCTGCTCTCCATCCGGATGCAGACACGCCACTGCAGGACTTCAGGAGGTTGATGGAGCAATGCCATTTTGCGCACTTTGCCCAGTTGAAGGCCACGTTTGCCAGCGTGGACAAAGTGGGGGAGCGGTATGTGTTCAATATTGGCGGCAACAAGTACCGGCTGGTGGCCGCCATTGCCTTTCAGGCCGGGCTGGTGTGGGTCAAGGCAGTTTTAACCCACAGCGAATATGACAAAGGAGACTGGAAATGAAATTGACCGATAACGTGCTGGCCCCCTGGGCTTCGGTAAATACCGCGCTGGGTTTGTCTTCCCCTGTGCGGGACGAAGCGCACTACACCGAACTTCTCGCTTTTGTGGATGAGTGCTTCGAGCGTTTTGGCGCGCAAGACAATCACCCCATTTTTGCCCTGGTTGACATCGTGGCCAAGCACATCAAGGAATATGAAGACCGACTTCACCCCTGGCCTGATGCCAGTACGCCTGCCACACGGTTGGCGTTTTTGATGGATCAACATGGCTTGCGCCAATGTGATTTGCCCGAGGTGGGGGCGCAAAGCGTGGTGTCTGATGTGTTGTCTGGTAAACGCAAGCTGAACTTGCGCCAAACCCAAGCACTGGCGCGACGCTTTGGCGTGCCAATGGATGCGTTGATTTGAAGACGAGCCGCCCTGTTTGACCCAGACGTGTAGCCGCACCATTCGCCCGCCAAACCATGCAACTCCTCAACACCCTCTATGTCACCACGCCCGACACCTACCTGCGGCTGGACAACGACACACTGCGCGTAGAAGTAGACCGCGAAACCCGGCTGCGCGTGCCGCTGCACCATCTGTGCGCGGTGGTGTGTTTTGGTCACACGGGCTTGTCTGCTCCGCTCATGCACCGGCTGGCAGAAAGCGGCATCGCACTGGTGCTGCTGGACGACAACGGTCGCTTCAAAGCGCGGCTGGAAGGGGCCGTCAGCGGAAACGTGCTGCTGCGCCAGGCCCAGTTTCAGCGCGTGGCAGACCCGGCCTTCACGCTGGACATGGCGCGCGCCAGCGTGGCCGGCAAAATCAAAAACACCCGTCAGGTGCTGCAGCGCGGAGCCCGCGAAGCCAAGGTGGAAGACGAAGCCGCCACGTTGACCCGGCTGGCCGATGACTTGGCCGCCAGTCTGCGTGCCTTGCCTGGTGTCGCCAATCTGGATGTCTTGCGCGGGGTCGAAGGCGAGGCGGCGCGCCAATATTTCAGCGGCCTAAACCTGCTGGTGCGCCCCGACCAGCGCAGCGCCTTTGTCATGGATGGGCGCACGCGCCGCCCACCGCGTGACCGCTTCAACGCCATGCTGTCTTTTCTGTACGCCATGTGGATGAATGACTGCCGCAGCGCCCTGGAAGCCGCCGGGCTCGACCCGCAGGTGGGGTTTTTGCACGCCTTGCGGCCAGGCCGCGCGGCTTTGGCGCTGGATTTGATGGAAGAGTTTCGCCCCTGGGCCGACCGGCTGGCGCTCACGCTGATCAACCGTGGGCAGTTGTCGGCGAAAGACTTTGTGCTGCGCGAAGGCGGCGGCGTGTCATTGGAGCCCGACGCACGCAAAGCAGTGGTGGTGGCGTATCAGGAACGCAAGAAGGACGAGATCAACCACCCGCTGCTGGCCCAATCCGTGCCGTTGGGCTTGGTGCCGTTGGTGCAAGCCCGCCTGATGGCACGCGCTCTGCGCGAAGACGGCGCGCCCTATGTGCCGTTTGTGGCGAAGTAAGGAGTTTTGATGTTGGTATTGGTTTGTTATGACGTGAACACTGAAACCAAAGCTGGCCGCAGGCGCTTGAGGAGGGTGGCACGCGTGTGCGAAAGCACCGGCCAGCGCGTGCAAAAGTCAGTGTTCGAGTGCCAGTTGGATCTGGCGCAGTTTGAAACACTTGAGCGAGAGTTGTTGGCGGAAATCGATGCGCAACAAGACTGCCTGCGTCTGTATCGCATGCCTGGGACGCGCGGCTTTGAGGTGCTGGAGCACGGCGCCTTTAAGGCAGTAGATTTTGACGGGCCACTGGTGCTTTGATTGCTAATTTGGACGGCTCTGGCATGGACGCTGTGGTAAGGTCATTGCCGCGAACCTGAAGTGACAGCCTTTTCACCTTAAGGTTCGCGCGCTTCCCAACTCATTGATATAGATGATATTTTTTACTTTCTTGATGAAAAATTTGCAAGCGAATGCCGCTGAGCAACGGCGTTCGCGCCAACACGTCGAAATTGTTTTGAATATCAACATCTTGGATGTGAAGCGGATCGCCCGGCTTTAATGCCGGGCGCGGATTGAAACAATAGCGCACTTGTTAGACCGTGCGAGGGCTAAAGGGATCGCCCGGCTTTAATGCCGGGCGCGGATTGAAACCTGCATGTCACCGAGCGCAGCGTGTGGCGCTGGCTGGATCGCCCGGCTTTAATGCCGGGCGCGGATTGAAACTTGCGCATCCATAGCACAGCGACCAGCACGATAGGGATCGCCCGGCTTTAATGCCGGGCGCGGATTGAAACTGGACACCGGCAACGCGGCAAACGTCGAACTGCGCGGATCGCCCGGCTTTAATGCCGGGCGCGGATTGAAACACCCCCATGCGTGACCAGCCGCGCGCCTGCTGTCGGATCGCCCGGCTTTAATGCCGGGCGCGGATTGAAACGTATGTAGGCGCCATCCATGTAGGCGCCACCGGGGGGATCGCCCGGCTTTAATGCCGGGCGCGGATTGAAACATGTTGGATAACACGGTAGCCGATGTCTAGAGACGGATCGCCCGGCTTTAATGCCGAGCGCGGATTGAAACGCGCGCGCGCATTTGGCGCTCACCGGCTGCGATTGGGATCGCCCGGCTTTAATGCCGGGCGCGGATTGAAACTACGCCACGCGACGGCCAGGACTACCTATCTGCCAGGATCGCCCGGCTTTAATGCCGGGCGCGGATTGAAACCAGCGTGGGATATGGCCAGGCAAGGCCAAGGAGGGATCGCCCGGCTTTAATGCCGGGCGCGGATTGAAACGTCTTTGGTGGGTGGGCGAAGCGATGATTACAGGGATCGCCCGGCTTTAATGCCGGGCGCGGATTGAAACCTGCGTGTGACCGAGCGCAGCGTGTGGCGTTGGCGAATCGCCTAGCCCTGTAAATTGCTGCCCTGTGTCCATTGTTCAAGAAACGCCACGCAGGCAGGCTTTGGTTTTAGTCGGCTGCAATTTCCCTGCGCAGTCCGAACCCTGGCTTGCATTTGATGGCGCCATGGGCCGCAATGCGGGTTGCGACCGGATTTTTTGGGCAACGATGCAGCCAAATGGCTGCATGTAGCTCGGGCTCAGCTCTTGTGGACAGCGTCTTTTACCGCCTGCTTGGCATCTTTGACGACTTCCTTCACGTCACCGAGGCGCTTCTCTGCCTTGCCTTGGACTTGCTTGTGGATGCCCTTGGCTTCCTGCTCCTTGTTGCCAACGAGTTTGCCGGCTTCCTCTTGGATCTTGCCTGTGATGTCTTTCACGGTGCCTTGGACTTGGTTCTTGTTCATGGTGTATTCCTTGATGAGTTAGATGAATATCAGCGCTTGTGAGTTACTGGGTAACCCGCAATCTGTATCGTAGATATTGGCCAAAAATTTCTGTGTACGTTTGCGCACACAGAGAAAAATATTTTTAAAGTGATTTTTTGCAGGACCGAGCCGCGCAGCGCGTCCTTGAATGCGCACTGACTTGAGTTCAGCGCAAACGCAACGAGTCCCGCCGACGCTCGATGATGGCCTTGTCCGCAGTGTTGCGGCGCTGGCCAGCGGGCACCGGGTCGTTCCAGCCAAAAAAAGTGCATACCTCGGCTTGTTGGCGCGTCGCGTCGGCGTGGCCCAGCGCCATCAGCTCGCGCGTGTAGCCTCCCTCAAACAGCAGGTAGCTCGCCAGCGCGCCGCCTTTGATGTCGGCCGGGCTGCTTGAGACGCCCACGCCGCCCAACATGGTACGCACCGCCGGTGGCAAGTCGGCGACATGGCGCGCGGCAATGGTGTCGAGCCTCTGCGACGGCGCAATCATCAACAACTCCAAGTGCCGCAGTGCACTGTTCTTGCGCGCCTCGAGCGGTACCAGCGACAGGGTCTGGTTGATGCGGCGCAGACGCTCCACGTCCACCGCCAGCGCGTCGAGAAAGATGTTGGACAAGGTGTGGCCCGCGATCTGGGCCAGCGACGGATAGCTGCTGGTGGTGTGCAGGTGAGCCTCATCCTTGGGCTCGTTCATGCGTCCGGCGCCAATCACCAGAATGCGGCTTGCGCCCAGGTGGATCGCCGCCGCCACAGGGGCCGATTGGCGCATTGAGCCATCACCAAAATACTGGGTCAATCCGTCAATGGGCAGGGGTGCGGCCGGGAACACAAAGGGAATAGCCGACGAGGCCATCAGGTGGGCATGGGTGATGCGGTCACGCACGGCGCGCCGCTGCGAGCGTACCCAGGGCGCGAGCTGCGCGTCACCCTCAAAAAAAGTGATGTGCTCGCCCGAGCTGTAACTCGACGCGGTGACCGCCAGCGCGTGGAGATGGCCGGCGCGAATGAGCCCTGGCAGGCGTGCCAAAGGCACCAAGGCATCAAGAAAACCAAGTAGGGGCGAGTTGTCCAGCAAAGATCGCGGCTTTTTGTGGCGCCAGCGCGCCACAGCCCACCCCAGCGCCAGTAAACCCATCAGCGTGGCGCCCGAACGCAGCATGCTGAAGGAATCAGACCGATAGACTTGCTTCGCATGAATGTTGCGCCACACCTCGACCATGCGGCGCACCGTGGTGTCGAAATCATCGGCGCCGCAGGCCAGTGCAGCGGCGTTGACGGCCCCGGCCGAGGTGCCAGTGATGATCGGGAAGGGATTGCTGCGCCTGCTCACGCCAGCGGCTTTTCGGATGTCGGCAATGGCTTCGAGCACGCCGACCTGGTAGGCCGCACGCGCCCCGCCGCCACTGAGCACAAGTCCAGTGGTTGCAGGGGGCGGGGTCAGGATGGGCACGCCATCATTATCAGCCGCTGACCAGTGGCATTGCCGCCGGGGTTAACCCGAATTCTCGCAGTGGCACAAGGTCAAAATGGTCTTCGTTAGACTATCGGATTAAGGAGAAATTAATGATCGTGACCGAACAGACGCTGATGGATGCACTCAAGAGTGTGATTGACCCCAACACCGGAGCCGACTTTGTTGTCTCCAAATGCATCAGAAATTTGACAATCACCAACGATGATGTCGCCTTTGACGTGGAGCTTGGTTACCCGGCCAAGAGCCAGATTCCCGCTTTTCGCAGCGCCCTGATTGCAGCAGCCAAAGGCGTGGCTGGCGTCAACAACGTTTCCGTGAATGTCACGATGAAAATTGCCGCGCATGCTGTGCAGCGTGGTGTGCAGCTGTTGCCCAAAGTCAAGAACATCGTGGGGGTGGCCTCTGGCAAGGGTGGCGTTGGCAAGAGCACGACTGCCGTCAACCTGGCGTTGGCGCTGGCCGCCGAGGGGGCCAGTGTCGGCTTGCTGGATGCCGATATTTACGGCCCCAGCATTCCGATGATGATGGGCATTGAGGGGCGCCCAGAGAGCGCAGATGGGCAAACCATAGAGCCGCTGGAGAACTACGGTGTGCAAGTCATGTCGATCGGTTTTCTGGTCGCCCAGGATGACGCCATGATCTGGCGCGGCCCGATGGCCACACAGGCGTTGGAGCAGCTGCTGCGCCAGACCAACTGGCGCGATCTGGACTATCTGATCGTCGACATGCCCCCCGGCACCGGCGACATTCAACTCACGCTCAGCCAGCGCGTGCCCATGACCGGCGCGGTCATTGTCACCACGCCGCAGGATATTGCGCTGCTCGATGCCAAAAAAGGCATCAAGATGTTCGAAAAAGTCGGTGTGCCGATTTTGGGCATTGTGGAAAACATGGCCGTTCACGTCTGCAGCAACTGCGGTCATGTGGAACATATTTTTGGCGCCGATGGCGGCAAAAAAATGGCGGCTGACTACCGCATGGATTACCTGGGCGCCTTGCCGCTGAATATGCAGATTCGCTTGCAGGCGGACAATGGCAAGCCGACTGTGGTGTCTGACCCCGACGGCGAGGTTGCTGGCATTTACAAGGCGGTGGCGCGCAAGGTGGCGCTGTCGATTGCGGCCAAGAACAAGGACTTTTCTTCCAAGTTTCCGACCATCAAAATTTAGAAGAACACCTGAATCGCCGCCGATGCCCGCGCTGGCCGACTTTCTCATTCGGAGTTGTCATGAAGAGAACATTGCTCGGTATTCACGTTTTTGCGTTCCTCATCGCTGTGACTGGCTTGCTGTTCAGTGGTGCGGCCAGTGCGGACCCGCCGTCACGCGCAGCGCGGTTGGCTTATGCGTTGGGTGCGGTCAGTTTCTCCTCCTCCGGCGATGGCGATTGGGTTCAAGCCACGGTCAATCGAACCCTGACCCAAGGCGACCGCCTGTGGGTCGGGCCGCGCGGCCGCGCCGAAGTCGAACTTGGCGGCAGCATGATCCGCTTAAATGCCAACACTGGCGTTTCCGTTCTTAATCTCGATGACCAAAGCACCCAATTGCAGTTGACGCAGGGCAGCTTGAGCGTGCGGGTGCGCCGCCTGGCGCCCGATCAGCTGATCGAGGTCGAGGCGCCGAACCTGGCTGTGACCTTGCGCGAACCGGGTGACTACCGCATTGGCATTGATCCGGACGGCCTGGCGACCGAGGTCATTGTGCGCGCAGGTCAGGCCGAGGTGCTGGGAAAAGGCGCCGCCTACAGAGTCGATGCGCGTCAGGCCTATCGTTTTGACAGACCCGATTTGCGAACCTACGACTATCTGGACGTGCCGGCGTTGGACGAATTCGACCAGTGGGCACTGGAGCGCGAGCGCGCGTTCGAGACCTCACGCTCAGCGCGCTATGTCTCTCCCGACGTGATCGGCTACCAGGATCTCGATGCCAATGGCACTTGGCGCGAAGACACAAGTTACGGACCGGTCTGGACCCCCCATCGCGTGGCGCTCGGCTGGGCGCCTTATCGCGACGGTCATTGGGCCTGGATCAATCCCTGGGGGTGGACCTGGGTGGACGATGCACCCTGGGGCTTTGCGGTATCGCATTACGGTCGTTGGGCCCATTTGCGCGGTGCCTGGGCCTGGGTGCCAGGCCCCGTGCGTGCGCCTGCCTATTACGCCCCAGCACTGGTGGTGTTTGTTGGCGGTGACAACTTTCGCTTGAGCCTCTCCAGCGGGCCGGTGGGCGGTGTCGCGTGGTTCCCGTTGGCGCCGCGCGAGGTCTATCGCCCCGCTTTTCCGGTGAGTCGCAGCTATTTTGAGCGGGTCAACCGCAGCAACACGGTGGTCGACGTCAATGTCATCAACCGCAGCTACGACCGTCATTACCAGCACAGCAACAGGAACTTGCGGCAAGAGGATTACGTCAACCGGCGCGTGCCCGGTGCGGTCATCGCGGTACCCACCAACACTTTTGTGCAGTCGCGGCCGGTGCGTGCGCCCGAGTCACGGCCCCTTGCTCCGACAGTCGTCGCGGCGCCCGTACAGACTGCACCGCCACAAGTTGTGCCTGCACTTGTAACACCGGCGCGTCCACCCGCTGTGGTGCCGCCCGACGCCGAGTGGCAGCAGCGCGTGCCCTCGCGGCCATTGACGCGTCCATCCGAGTCGCGTCGTTGGTCGCAACCGCAGGGCAAGGATCAACGGCGTGATCAATTCAACGAAGTCCCCATGAACACGCCCGAATCACGGCCTGTTGCGCCATCGGTGCCGACACCGTCGCACCGTTTAGCGCCGCCACCGGCCATCCCTACCCCGGCCCCGGCACCGCCGCCTGCGCCCAGAGCCGAGGCGCCCGCGCCGCCAGCGCGGCAGGTCGCACCCGCTTCCGCCAATCCCATGGCACCTGCTGCGCCAGGTACGACGCTCAGGCCACCGGCGCCTGCTGCGGCAACCGATGCTGGCGGTGAGGTGCAGCCGCGCGGCCCCAGGCCCCGGCCAGGAGCGAGCAAGCCAATAAGGGACGGGGTAGATGACAATGATCTGCCCCGGCGCGCGGCGGGAGATCGCCTGTTGCGGTAATAACCAGGGTCAGCCCGATTCCAGCGCGCTGGGGTCAGTACCTGCCCGTGCCACCGATCGGTGAAATGGCTTTCGCCCAGTTTAAGCGTGTCAGTGCCCTCTAGGGTGGCGGTGGACACAGGTCATTCGAGCTGTTTGCCGCCGCCCAGGACGCGGTTGGCAAGGCCTGAAAAATGCGAGACGCGGCACTTGGGTTAAGTGTTAACCCTAGATTCGTTAAGAATATCATTTGCACTTGCGATTTATCAACCAGTGTGAAAGACGTTATGAAACTCGTAAGTTTGGCCGCTTGGGTGTTCTCTGGTTCAATCATGATGCTGGGCAATGTGGGTGCCCAGCCAGTCGACAAATCTGCCTCACCAGAGGGCCAGTCTGAGCAAAATGCGCAGCTACAAGCCCTGCGCGAGGCCGAAGCCCTGCTCAAGGCCGGCCAGCCCGCCCAGGCCTACAGCCTGTTGCAGCCCTTGGAATTTGAACGCTCGGGCGAAGTTCGTTTTGACTACTTGCTCGGCGTTGCCGCCCTTGACAGTGGCCAGCCAGACAAAGCCACGCTGGCGTTTGAGCGGGTGCTGGCCGTGGACCCGAATTTTGCCGGCGCCAGGCTGGACATGGCGCGTGCCTACTACCAACTTGGTGACTTGCCGCGTGCCAAGACCGAATTTGAAGCCGTGCTCAAGCAAGACCCGCCCGAAGCCGCGCGCGTCACGATTCAAAAATACCTGATGGCGATTGCCGCCTATGAGCAGGCGAAGCTGACACGTATCACGGGGTATGCAGAAGCCGTGGTGGGGCATGACAGTAACATTGCCAACAGCAGCACCGATTCCTTTACCTTCGCAGCCAATTCACCGTGGATCCCTTTTATCCCAGGTGGCCAGCTGCCGGCCGCGAGCCAGTTGTCGGGTGTTTATGAAGGTGTCAATGCCGGGGTGGACATCAGCCGCAGTCTGAATGCCAGTTGGGGCTGGTTCGCGGGTGCCGACTTGCGCCAGCACGGCAATTCAAGTGAAAGTGACTACAACACGAAGAGTCTGGACGGCCGAGTCGGTGTGAAGCTGTTGCAGGCGCAGAACGTGTACAAGTTGTCGTTGACCGGTGGCCAGGTGGACACGGCCGACACGACGCACCGCAATGCCAGAGGCGTGAACGCGGAATGGCAGCATGTCTACAGTCCTGCCAACCAGGTGAGTGCGTTTGCGCAATGGGCGCAGTACCGTGCCAGCGGTTTCCCTGCCACTTCGCCCGGCACCGATGCGCGCATAGAGGGGGACACCGATCAAACGGTGTTGGGTGTGGGGTGGGTGCATATTCTTGCAGACGGCAAGCAGGCCTTGTTTGGCAGCGTTTATGCCGGTCGCGAACTCGATGTTGCGCCGGTTATTTCCGCCGGTCTGCCCAACGGCGGTCGTACCGATGGTAAGAAAGATTTTTATGGGGCGCGTCTGGGCGGGCAAATGGCGCTCAGCGACAAGTGGGATGGAACGGCGAGTCTGGGCTGGCAGTCTGCCAGCTATGGCAACGTAAACCCCATGATCATGGCCAATCGCAGCGAATTCCAGTATGACCTGACGCTGGGCCTGGCTTGGCACCTTGACAAATGGTGGACGCTCAAGCCGCAAATTGCCTACTCCACCAAGAGATCAAACATTGCCCTGTACGGCTTTGATCGCACCGATGTCTCCGTGACGATCCGGCGTGACTTCAAATAATTTTCTGGAGTGCCATCATGAAATCGAACAATTTGTTCACCTTATTGCCAGTCGCGTTTGCCGCATCTGTCATGGTGGCGCCTGCCGCTTATGCCGCAGTGGCCGGGCACGCGCAATTTGTCAATGGCGATGTTCAGATCAGCGACTCGGCCGGGCGCGCGCGTCAGCTCAAAAAGGGCGACGCCGTCAGTGAAGGCGATACCCTGATTTCGGCGGCATCGGCAACAGCCCAGGTCCGCATGCAAGATGGGGGCTTCATTGCACTGCGCCCTGAAACCCAGCTCAAATTCGACCGTTTCGTCTTCAGCGGCAAACAAGATGGGCAGGAACAAAGTTTCTTCTCCTTGCTCAAAGGCGGTTTCCGTGCGGTCACGGGCTTGATCGGGCAGATCAACAAGAGAAATTACCGCATCACGACACCGGTGGCAACCGTCGGGATTCGCGGCACCGACCATGAAACTATTCTGATCGTGCCGGGCAGTGCGATGGCGCTGCTGGCGCCGGCCGGGGCCTATAGCAAGGTCAACGTGGGCGAAACCACCTTGACCACTGACCGGGGCAGTATCAATGTGCTGCCCAATCAAATGGGATTTGCAGGCGGGCTAAATCAGTTACCGCAAGTGCAAGCGCTCAATACCCAGGTGTTCACGGTGGCCGCCGCGCCTACGCAGAAAGCCAAGGTTGCGCAATCGGGCGAGACGGCAGAACAGGCGCCCAGCGTGGTTGTGGCCCTCCAGGACACAGCTGCAGCCCAGCAACCAGCGGCCCCGCTGCGTGCCAACGCCGTGATCGACGCGGTTGCGCCGCCGCCCGGGTCGATCCCCAACCCGGTCACGCCGACGCCGGCGCCATTGGCGGTAGCGGCTCTGTTGCTGGCGCCACCGCAGCTGCGCCCGCAAGTTGAGCCGCCCACGGGCCTCATGCCAGACGGTACAAAGTTCAACATCAGTGCTGGCACCATCACCACGCCCAATGGGCAAGTGATCCCGGTGAGCGAGAGCGTCGTCGCAACGCAGGCTCAGATGGCGGCGGATGCAGCTACGCTGGCAGCCAATGCCGCCCAGGCTGCGGCAGCGGCCGCGCAGACTACCAGCGCGCAGCTGCTGGCCCTGATGCCGGTGGATACGACGCCAGCCGAAACCGCCATCAACGCCGCCAGCCCCTTGGTGAGTGGCGCAGCGGCAGATGTCAACGGTATTGCTCTAATGGCGCCCGCCGTCACCACGGGCGCGGCAACCGCAGTAACCACGGCGACCACGAAGGTCAGCGCCGCCGCTGCGGCCGTGACCGCCGCCAATGCCTTGTTGCCGGTGGCGAGTGCGCCCTTGGCGACGGCGATCAGTGGCACCAGTGCCCAGGTTGCAACTGCCGATGCGCTGGTGCTCGCGGCCAATGGACTGACAGCGGCCGATCTTGCAACGGCGACTGCGAACGCCAGCGCGGCGGGTGCCATCGCGTCGGTGGCGGCGATACAAACCACTAACGCGGCCAGCCAATTTGCAAGCCATGGCGTATTTGCCGACGCCACGGCTGCCCCGGCATTGGCCGCAGCGCAAGCGGCCAACAGCGACCTGCAAACTGCCAACAGCGCGGTGCAAACGGCGCCAGCTACGGTCAGTAGCAACAACAGCAACCTGACGGCGGCGCAAGCGGCAGCGCAAAGCGCACTGGCGACTGCGCAATCGAGTTTGCTTGCTGCCAATGCCGCTCTGACGACGCTGAGCAATCAAAATGCAGGTTTGAGCGCCGCGCAACTGGCAGCGCAGAGCGCACTTACGACCGCGCAAGGCAGCCTGGCCAACGCCGATGCCAGTCTGAGCACGGCCAGCTCTCAAAATGCGGCCTTGACTGCCGCCCAAAGCGCAGCCCAGAGCGCATTGACTCAGGCGCAAAGCAAGCTCAGCAGTGCGACGACCGGGCTGTCGCAGGCCTCAGCCAATAACCTGACCTTGACCAACGCGCAGTCCGCAGCCCAGGCACAGCTTGCCGCTGCGCTTGCCGCAGGTGCGGGTGCACAGGCCGCAGCTAACGAGGCACAAAGCGCCGCCGAGCAAGCCTTGATCTTGCAGGCCGCCGGTGACCTGGCCGGCGCGCAGGCACAACTGCAAATTGCACAAAATAAGCTCCTGCTGGCGCAGCAAAAGCAAAGTGTGGCCAGCGCCGCGCAGGTCGCCGTGGCTGCGTCGCTCGCGAGCGCGCAAACTGCGCAGACCAATGCATTGACCCAGGTCAGCAGTGCGGCCAGCGCCGCGGCCGCTGCACAACTTGAAGCCAACGCCGCCACAACGCAGGCCGCCCTGGTGCCCGCAGCGGCGAGCAGCGCAAACACAGCCGTCAGCAGCGCCAACAGCGAAGCGACAACGGCCGCCAGCGCAGCGGGCGCTGCCAGTGCCAAGGCCACGCTGGCGCAAACGGCTGGCGCTGCGGCCAGCGCGGCCGCCGCTGACGTGGGCGCCAAAGTGAGCGTGGCTGACGCCCAGGCCAACACTGCCAGCCTTCAGGCGACGCAAGCGCAGACCGCCAGCGCCGATGCCAGCGCTGCCATCAGTGCCTCCGTGAGCTCTCTGGCAAGCGTCAACAGCAATGCTGCATCGGTTGCCGCCAGCACCCCAGTCGCTGCCTACAACAACCCGGCGGTTGTGGGCGATTTCGTGGCAGTCGCGATGTTTCCGGTCGCCGTAGCTGGCGGTTTCAATGAGGGCTTGACGCCCAGCACTGCGCCCCAGTCCAACACCACCTATGTGCTCGATGGCGCTGGCAATCTGGTCGAAGCTCGCAAGCTGCCGTTTCAGGTGCAGGCTAATCCGAATGGCGATGTGCTCGGCGTACCCAGCATCGGCACCGGTGGCGCCAACCTCAAATGGAGCGGCGGCGTGGCGGCGGACACCTTCAAGCTCGCCGACAACAGCATCTACGGCGGGCGCTGGGCGGGGGCCACCGTCACCGTCACGGACAATGCCAATTCGGCCAACACCTACGCCTACACGCCCGTCGCCAGCCTGTGGGCGGTGCTGTTGCCGCCGCCCGCCAACTACATGCCGTCGCTGGTGGGAACGAGCACTTACACCCTGGCCGCCAGCACCACACCGGTTGATGCGTTCGGCAACCTGGGCATCCTTAACAGCGCGACACTTAGCGCCAACTTCACCCTGCAAACGGTGGATGCGGCGCTGAAACTGACCTTGGCCAGTGGGCCTATGGCAGGTACCTTCAACGTCGCCGCAACCGCGCTGCCCATTGGCCCGGACGGTGGCTTCGGTGTGCCCAGCGCCAGCTTCCTGACGACAAGTTGCGTGGGTACTTGTGCCGCCGGGGCAACCGGTTACAGCGCTGATCTGGGCGGCAGTTTTGCCGGTAGCCTGGCCGCCAGTGCCGGCATGTCGTACAACCTCTGGCCTAGTGTGATGCCCTATGGCCCGGCGACTGATTCGATCCAGGGTCTGCTCGCCTTCACCACTGCAACCGCCCCCACGGTGAACGTGGCAGGCCCGCTGGCTGCCTACAGCGCAACCGCTACGGCGGTGGCTTATACCGGCGCCTATGGTGGCGGCTTCAACTTTATGGCGGCGCCGGGCGATGTCATGCCGCTGGCCAACCCAACCCTTTTCACTGAAAAATATGGCAATGGCAATGGCTCTGGCTACAGAACCGATCAGCTGGTGGGTGCCAGCACGGCCACGGTGTCGACCACCACGCCCAACGGCATCACGTTTGGCGTCTGGGACACCGTGTCAAGCGTCAACTCAAGCTCACAGTATGTGCTGGCGCCCAACGAGCACGGCTCGGGCTCGGGCATGTTGCCGGTCTACATGTACGGGCAAGAAGGTTATCTGGACTTTTCCGTGATTTACCCCGGTATTCAGACCGGTCCGTTGATGGGCACTTTTGCGTATGACTTGGTGGCCTCTTCGTCAATGGACCAGAACAGCTGGGCCAGTGGTTCTGTCAGCACCGCTTTGTTGAGCGCGGATTTCACCAATCAGACGGTAAGTCTGGCGCTGGCTGGACAGATCGGCGCCAAGTACTGGAGCCTGGACAGCAACAACCTGCCGATCAATTTTAATTTTGGAATAACGGGTGCGCGTTTTCATGAATCAGCGCCGTTGATTAAGGTCGACACATTCCCCATTTCTGGGGCGACTGAGTTCTGTGTCACGTGCAGCGGTAATATAAATGGTGCGTTCACCGGCCAGAACTATGCCGGTGCGATGGTTCACTACAGTTTTTGGGACAACGCGCCGGCCGAGGGCATGAATGTGGCAGGCCTGCTGGCCTTTGACCGCATGCTGGTTAGCGCCAACCCGGGCGTTAGCAACGCGGCAGCGGCGCCGACCGGCACAACGTTGATTGCCAATGGCTGGGATATTCAGGAATCAACGGATGCCATCACGACCGGCGCGGCTGGCGTGTTGACCAGTTGGGGCGGCAACGGCAGCAGTACCTTGGTCACGCCAGCGGGTTCGACCGTGTTTGCACCAGTGGGCAGCGGCAGCGGAACGATCCAGTGGGGGAAGTGGCATGAAGGGTCAACCGTTGCCAATAGCTTCAGCTATACACCGGGCGCTGGACAGTTCCATTGGATCACTGCGCCCGAGCCTACGCCGGTTTATCTGGCCGAGGTGCTGACCGCCACCAATGCTGTTTACACCTTTGTGGCAGGTGATGTCACCAGCCTGTCGAGTCCCATCCATGGCACCTTCGACGCCACCACGTCGCTAACCGCCAATTTCACGGCGCAAACGGTGGCGGTCTATCTCGATACCACGGTGAACGGCCATAACTGGATTGCCAGCACGGCCAGCGCGCCGCTGCACTACCTCAATAACAACACCATGAGCGGTTTCTTTGCTGACAGTTACCGCTCGCCTGCGCAAGCAGGCTACCTGAGCGTGACGGTTGACGGTGCTGGTGCCAATGGCAGTCTGGCCGGCCAACTGGTGGGCGCCGCCATGGATGGTGCCATGCTCAAATTCAATCTTCAGGGCCAGGTGACGGTGCCCGATATAAATTATGAATTTGTGCAGGGTGTCGCAGCACTGCAGGCCGCCGTGGCCAATGACCCGGCCACACCGTACCGCGTGGTGTTGACGTCGATCAGTGACCCAGGGACGGTCGTTCCCAAGGTCATGGCGGATGGCGCCTACAACAACGAGACGCAGGTTGTGACCGATGGGGCGGGCAATCTGACGCAGTTCGACCACACATCGGGCGGCGGTGGCAGTGAAACCATCCAGCATGAGAGTGGCAGTTTTTCTGACCGGGGCAGCGTGATGATCGCTGGCGAGGCTTTCAGTTGGGGCCGTTGGGATGCAGGAACGTTGGTGAACGTGATTGACCGCGCGACCGGTGCGTCACACGAGGTGACGCTCACCGGCGGTGCCCATACCTTGTGGGGCCCGGTCATGACCGGGCCGGTGACCTTGCCGACCACTGGAACATATTCCTATGTGCTGGCGGGTAACACGCAGCCAACAGATCAGGCGGGCGTGGCCGGGACGCTGAACACCGCTTCTCTCAGTGCCAACTTCACGGCGCAGACTGTCAATGTGGGCGTGAATGTGACGGCGGGCGGCGCCACCCTGGACGCTGTGGCCACCAACGTGCCGATCCAGCAACGCGCCAGCTTCTTCACCGACAGCCGACTCAGCGGACCGGGCGCCCTGGCCGTCACTTGCCAGTCAGGCGCCTGCGGTACCAGCAACTTCGGCACCCTGGGCGGGGGCTTCGCTGGCGCGGGTGCGGCGGCGGCAGCCATCACCTATGGTTTTGAAAAAACAGGTGCCAACGCCGGGACGGTCTCCGGTGTGGCGGTGTTTAAGCGCTGACCGACCACTTGCCAACCCGCCCGTGCGGCGGGTTAGCCCCTATTGCTGAGGGGCAACTTCGATTGCATCGGCTGACTGGTTTCAAGGCCATACACCGCCCCGGCGGCAAAGCTTTGGCGAGTGCGCTAAGGTAGCGGCCATGAACATTACATTCTGGCGCTTGGGCGCCCGTTCTTTATGGCGCGACTTGCGCTCCGGCGAACTGCGCTTGCTGATTGTGGCGGTCACGCTGGCGGTGGCGGCCTTGACGGCGGTGGGCTTCTTTGCCGACCGGCTCAAGGGAGGCTTGCAGCGCGATGCGCGCCAGTTGCTCGGGGGCGACGCGTTGATTTCCAGCGACAACGTCACACCCGCAGCTTTTGCAGAGAAAGCGCGCGCGTTGGGCCTGGATGTGGTGCAAACTCTGGGCTTTCCGACCATGGCGCGCGCCTCCGAGGCCCTTGGTGGAATGAGCAAACTGGTGGCCTTGAAGGTGGTGGCACCCGGTTATCCGCTGCGCGGCAAGTTGCAGCTCAGCAGTGAGCCGGGTGCGCCCGCTGGCATCACCGACACTATTCCGCAGCTAGGGGAGGCATGGGTCGACGCGACCTTGCTGGACGCGCTGGGGGCGAAGATGGGCGACGCCGTGCTGCTGGGTGACAGCCGCCTGCGCATTGGGAAAATCATTGTGAGCGAGCCGGACCGCGGCGCGGGCTTCATGAACTTTGCGCCACGCGTGATGATCAACCAGGCCGACGTGGTCGCCACCGGCTTGATCCAGCCCGCCAGCCGGTTGACCTATCGTCTGGCCGTGGCAGGCACCGACAAGAGCGTCAAGGCCTTTGTCGACTGGGCCGAGCTTGAGGTCAAGAAGCCCGAGGTACGCGGCGTGCGCGTGGAGTCGCTGCAAGGGGGGCGCCCGGAACTGGGCCAGACGCTCGAGCGCGCCGAGAAATTCCTCAACCTGATTGCCTTGCTCGCGGCGCTCCTGAGTGCCGTGGCGGTGGCGCTGGCGGCGCGCGGCTTTGCGGCCAATCATCTGGACGATTGCGCCATGCTGCGTGTGCTGGGCCTGAGCCAGCGCAGCATCGCCGCCAGCTACGCCTTTGAGTTCACGCTGATCGGCCTGTTGGCCAGTACGCTCGGCGTTGCCATCGGTTACGCGGTGCATTACGGCTTTGTGCTGCTGTTGGCGGGCTTGGTGGCAGCGGCGCTGCCCGCCGCAGGCCTGTGGCCAGTGTTTTTTGGCCTGGGCATGGGCCTGACGCTGCTCTTGGCCTTTGGCCTGCCGCCGGTGCTGCAACTGGCGCAGGTGCCGCCACTGCGCGTGATCCGCCGCGATGTGGGCAACCTCAAACCCGCTTCAATCGGTGTGCTGGGTCTGGGCGTGGTCGGTTTTGCCGTGCTGCTGCTGGCCGCCAGCAGTGATGTCAAGCTCGGTCTGATTGCGGTGGGCGGCTTTGCAGTGGCCACGGGGCTGTTTGCGGTGCTCAGTTGGGGCGCGGTCATGCTGCTGCGCCGCCTGGTCAACGAGCGCACCGCGCCGCGCGCCGTGATTCTGGCGATGCGCCAGATTTCGGCCAGGCCGGCCTATGCCGTGGTCCAGGTGAGTAGTCTGGCGCTGGGTTTGCTGGCGCTGGTGCTGCTGGTGCTCTTACGCACCGACCTGATCAACAGTTGGCGTCAGGCCACACCAAAGGACGCGCCGAACCGTTTTGTCATCAACGTCATGCCGGAGCAGGGCGATGCATTTGCTGCTGCGCTGCGCACTGCGGGTGTTTCCAAATTTGACTGGTACCCCATGATTCGCGCGCGTCTGGTTGCGATCAATGGCAAGGCGGTCACACCCGACGACTATGCCGATGAGCGTGCCCGGCGCCTGGTGGACCGCGAGTTCAACCTGTCACACAGTGCCCAGCAACCGGCCCAAAATGTGCTGGTTGGCGGGCGCTGGCTGGCCGAGGAGCAGGGCGCCATCAGCGTGGAAGAGGGCATTGCCAAGACGCTGGGCCTAAATCTGGGCGACCGCATGCGCTTTGATGTCGGCGGCGTCCAGACCGAGACCGAGATCACCTCCTTGCGAAAGGTCGACTGGGGCTCGATGCGGGCCAATTTCTTTGTCATGTACCCGGTCAGCCAGTTGCCGGGCGTGCCCAGTACTTTCATGAGCGCTTTCAAGGCGCCGCCGTTGCCCGGTTTTGACAATTCGCTGGTGCGCGCGTTCCCCAACATCACCAGCGTCGACATGACGGCCACCTTGGCCCAGGTGCAACGCGTGATGGATCAGGTGATCGGCGCGGTGGAGTTCTTGTTTGCCTTCACGCTGGCCGCCGGCCTGGTGGTTCTGTTTGCCGCCGTCACCGCCACGCGCGAGGAGCGCGCCCGTGAATTCGCCATCATGCGCGCCGTCGGCGCCAAAAGCAGCCTGCTGCGCCAGGTGCAGCGCATCGAGCTGATCGGAGTCGGCCTGCTGGCCGGTTTTCTGGCTTCCATGGTGGCCAGCGCGGTCGGTTGGGCGCTGGCGCGCTATGTGTTCGAGTTTGACTGGATCGTCTCGCTCTGGGTACCACTGCTGGGGTCCCTGAGCGGCGCGCTGCTGGCGCTGGCGGCCGGTTGGTGGGGCCTGCGCGACGTGCTGCGCCGCCCGGTGGTCGAAACGCTGCGGCGTGCAGCTCAGTAAATTTGATAGCTACTGAAGCAATAGGTACGGGGGCTAGAGGCTGATTGACGCACTTTTTCTCTCAGAACTGGCGCAAAAACAACGCATTTGTAGCCAATGACTTTTGCATCCATTTTGACAATGAGACAGCCAAATTTCGCAAAATACCTGCAAAAATCCTACGGTACAGTTTCGGACCAGGGATTTAAAAGAGGCACACCTGTGTTGACAAAATCCTGCCTATTGCGTGTGACCACCGTGAATCCATGCTCGATGGCTGTAGCAGCGATCATGGCGTCACGCTCTGAACGCGGATCAGGCACATGAAGTGCCGCGCAGATGGTTGCAGCGTGATCTGTAAAAGGCAAAATTCGACCTGCGAATGCGGATCGAACGCCACCCAGCCAGATGCGCAGCGCACCGCCTTGCGGTGGTACGCGTCGCTCCAACGCCAAAATTCCTTTTTCCAGTTCCAGGATCGTGATGACCGACAAGAATAGCCCGCCAGTGGACTGTTCTGCGGCCCATTTGCGCACTTCGGGTGACTGGTTAGGCTTGCCATGACGCAATTCGGAAATCACATTGGTATCGAGGATGAACATCAGTGCCTTTAGTCAAATTCGGCAGGACGACTCTGAATGTCCAGTCGCAGCGGGTTGAACTCGATACCGATTCCTCCAGGAATGCCGTCCATCACGCTCAGGAACGTTGGTTCGCCCTGGCCGACGATACGGTAATAGTCGTCAATCTTGAGTAGCGCAAAGGCTGGGCGACCACGATCAGTGATGAACACAGGCCCATCGACAGCAGCCCGCTTGGCCGCCGATACGTCGCGAGTGAAGTCGCGGCTAGAAAAAGTGTGAACTGACATGTTGATCTCCTTTCAAGGAAGTAATGTTTGTATGTTATGACAAACACTACAAGGCGTCAACGCCTCTGCGATTTTGCAAGTTCTGAGATTTTTGCATTCATTCTGAGAACCTACACGCGCCTGTGGCCTCAGAGTTTTTGGCCTTTCATATTTGCTATCAAACATATAGCTTTTTGCGCACTATCGACGAGGACTAGAGCCGAATTTCCTCTAGATATTGAGGCCCCCCTAGAATTGCCCCACAACATCAGGGACAGCATGAGTCAACTTCTCATCAATGACTACCTCCGCCGAGAAGGCCGCTTTGAGGATGCAGCCGTTACGCTCAGACCGAGTGTCGGGGCACGCGCCAGGTGGCGTGAGGTATTTTGCAATAATGCTATGTTGTTGATAGCTACTTATTCAATGGATACGTGGGCTATAGGCCAATTTGACTATGAATATCGAGAAAGAACCTGTTGCTGGTACGCCGTTCGATCAGATCGGCGGTGAGCCCCAGGTGCAGGCCCTGGTGGCGCGTTTCTATGACCTGATGGACCTGGAGCCGGCTTACGCTGAACTGCGTGCCGTGCATGGCAGCGTGCTCGACGATGCGCGGCAAAAGCTGTTCTGGTTTTTGTGTGGCTGGCTCGGTGGGCCGCAGCATTATGTGCAGCGCTTTGGCCACCCGCGCCTGCGGGGCCGCCATCTGCCGTTCAAGATTGGTCTGCGCGAGCGAGACCAGTGGCTGGCCTGCATGGACCAGGCGATGGGTGGGGTCGCCGTGTCCGACGCGTTGCGCAGCCAACTGCGCGAGGCCTTCTTCAAGACCGCAGACTTTATGCGCAACCAGGATGGCTAAGGCATCACTGCCCTTAACCGCGCGAGCCCATCAGCAGCACCAGCAGCGCGCCGCCGCCGCCGTCAGCCGGTTTGGCTTGCACAAAGGCCAGCACTTCGTTTTTTTGCACCAGCCAGCTGTGCACCCGGCTTTTGAGGATCGGCGCCTTGCCGAGCGAACCCAGCCCCTTGCCGTGCACCACGCGCACGCAGCGTATGCCCTGTTTGAAAGCCTCGCGGATGAAGATGCTGAGCACTTCGCGGGCGTCGTCGCGGCGCAGGCCGTGCAGGTCCAGCTGGCGCTGGATCGACCAGTCGCCCCGGCGCAGCTTGCGCGTCACGTCCGGGCCGATACCGGGGCGACGAAAGCTCAGCAGATCGTCGCTGTCGAGCAGCGTGCCGACGTCAAACTCGTCGCTGATCGCCTCCTTGAGAACCGCTTTTTCGTCCTGCTGGTACTGCATCATCAGTGGCACTTTTTGCTCTACTTTGTGTAGTACCTTGGGCTTGTGGGTCAAGGGCTGGACGACTCCGGCGGCTCTGACGAATAAATCCTTGTCGCTGGCCGCCTGTTTGACGGCTTTCACTTGGGCGCTGGCCTGCTCGCTGCGCTGCTTGGCCTGCTCGGCGATGGCTTTCTTGACCACCTTGAGGTCGGTCATCGATTTCACTTTAACGGCCTGGGTCATCACATCAAGCCCCGCTCGGCCATCGACAGCGCTTGACCTGGGGCCACGATGACGTGGTCGAGCACCCGCACGTCAATCAGCGCCAAGGTGGTTTTCAGGGTCTGCGTCAGCATCTCGTCGGCGCGCGACGGTTGCACCGTGCCGCTGGGGTGGTTGTGCGCCAGCACCACGGCACTGGCTTGGTGGTGCAGGGCGCGCAGCACCACTTCACGCGGGTAGACACTGGTTTGCGTTAATGTGCCCTGAAACATCTCATCGAGCGCAATCAGTCGGTTTTGCACGTCCAGAAACAGCACCGCAAAGACCTCATGGCGGCGTGCGGACAGGTGCAGCTGCAGGTAATGCTTGACCGCATCGGGCGTGTCCAACACGGTGCGCTCCTGCAACCGCTGCGCCATGGCGCGGCGGGCCAGTTCCAGCACCGCGACGATTTCAGAGCGCTTGGATGGGCCCAGCCCCTTGATGCGCTTGAGATCGTCGGCGCTCGCATCCAGTAGCCCGGCAAGACCGTCAAAGCCTGCGGCAACCGGGGCCACTGCCGCGTTGTCTGAAACAGCATTACCCGTCACCACTTGAGCCGGGGCCTTTAGCCTGAGGAGTTCATCGGCCATCTGCAGCACGCCCTTGCCTTTGATGCCGGTGCGCAGCAGGATCGCCAGCAGTTCGACATCGCTTAAGGAAGCCGGGCCGCGCGCCAGCAGCTTCTCACGCGGGCGGGCATCGGGGGGGAGGTCTTTGAGGGGCATGGTTCGGTCTTCTTGCAGATGTTTCAGTTTAGACGCTCAACCGTTGCCAGCTGCCCGATGCCCGGATATTCCCAGCCTGCGCAAGGGCTGTCACGCTGGCTCGGGGCTCTGGGCTCTGGGCTCTGGGCTTGGGCTCGCGGCTTGCCTGGGGCGTGTCCTGTTGCCAATGCCCTTGTGCAGCTTGCGATCGCATCGGGTACGATCAATCCACAAATTGCAGCCCAGTCACTTATTCACCCGGGTCAGACCATGAAACTACGCTATTTGGGCAGCTTGATGCTAGCGCTGTGCGCCCTTGCCACTGCTGCGGTGGCCGGGCCGGACTGCTCGCGTCCTCTCACGCTGGCCTTGCATGACCACGGTCTGCTCTACTCGGCCGATACCGACACCGGCATCGACAAGGATTTTGCCGATGAACTGGTGCGGCGCAGCGGCTGCAAAATTACGGTGAGCCTGATGTCGCGCGCGCGCATCTGGCAGCTGATCGAGTCCGGTGCGCTCGACTTCAGCCTGTCTGGAATCACCAACGCCGAGCGCAACCGTTTTGCCGGCTTTGCCTGGTATTTCAGCAACAAATACTATTTACTGGTGCGCCAGGACGCCGGTGTGCGCCAGTTGGCCGACTTCGAGCGCAATGAGTCGTTTCGGCTCGGCGTCATCCGTAGCTTTCGCTACAGCGAGTCTGCCAACCGACTGGTCGACAAACTCACGCTTGCCAATCGCGTCAGCCAGGCCAATGGCCTCGCGCCGCTGTATGAGACGCTGCTGCTCAACCGCATCCAGGGCATGATCATTGAGCCCTTCGACTACCCGGCGCTGGAGCAAAAGAAAATCCGTGCCATTAGCTCTGTCATGGAGTTTGACGACCCGGCCGTGCCCCACGGCCTCATCATGTCCAAGAAGTCCTTGTCACAGGCTGAGCAGGATAAATGGCGCGCATTGGTCAATGACATGCGCGCCGATGGCACCGTGAGGCGCATCTTCGAGAAATACTTCGATACCGGACTCGCTGGCGCCTTGGTTGATTTCCAGCCCCCGCCATGAGCTGGGCCCGCCTGAGCCGCTTACCCCTGCTCATCCTGCTTGCCTCGCTTGGCGTGACCTGGCTGCTATGGAGTCACGAGCGGCAAGTCTCCCTCAATCAGGTGCGCTCCCAGTTCGACTTTGCGCTGCGCGAGGCTGTCAGCCGTGTCGAGCAACGCATCGCCAGCTACGAGCAGATGTTGCGGGGCGTGCAAGGCCTGCTCGCCACCACCGATGTCGCTGACCGCGACAAGTTCCGCGACTACGTCAGCGCGCTGCGACTCGACGCCAACTTTTCCGGCATCCAGGCCGTCGGCCTCGCTGAGTGGGTGCCAGCGGCAGGCAAAGACGCCCACGTGGCCGCCATGCGCCGGCACGGCTTCGCTGACTACAGCATTGCCCCCTTGGGTGAGCGCGACAATTACGCCCCGATCATCCAGCGCGAACCCTACGTGGGCAACAACCTGATCCCACCTGGCTTTGACCCCTGGTCAGAGCCGGTGCGGCGACTGGCGATGCAGAAGGCCCGGGACTCTGGCAGGGTGGCGATAACGGCCAAGGTCCGCCTGGGCGTGGACAGGCAGGCAGATGCACAGCCCGGCTTCATCATGTTTCTGCCGGTTTACACCCGCGGTCAGCCGCACGACAGCGTGGCGCTGCGCCAGGCCCACCTGAGCGGCTGGGTCTATGCCTCGTTCCGCATGAACGACCTGATGGCCAGTCTGTATGGCGAACAGCCGCCCGGCCTCGCCGTCGCCATTTACGATGGCGTCGAACCCGCAGCGAACGCGCTGCTCTATTCGTCCTCGGGTGCAATGCCCGATGCGCGTCGCGCCGCCATGGCGGCCGATGAGTACCTGGTCGTCGCTGGGCGCACCTGGCTGCTTTCCATGAGCGCCAAGGATGTATTCAAGGACCAAGTCGGCAGCAGCGCTCAGTCGCTGATCGCCGTCACCGGCACCGGCCTGAGCTTGTTGCTGGCCCTGCTTGCCTGGCTCATGGCAACCGGGCGCGAGCGTGCCATCCGTCTTGCTGCCAGCATGACACAGGAACTGCGCGAGAGCGAGGAAAAATTCCGAGCCATCGCCGACTGCACCGTCAATCTGGAAGTCTGGTGGGGCCTGGACGGCCGGCCACGCTGGATCAACCCCTCGGTCAAGGACTACAGCGGCTATACCGTGCAGGAGTGCCTGGCCATGCCCGACTTCGCTGGCACGCTGGTTCATCCTGAAGACCTGCCGCGGGTTGCACCCGAGTTGCAGAAGGGGCTGCAGGGTTTGCGTGGCGATGACCTGGAATTCCGGTGTGTACGCAAGGATGGCTCCGTGTTCTGGTTGTCCGTGTCCTGGGTTCCGATCAAAGACGCCAAAGGCGTCTTCACCGGCTTTCGCACCAGCGGACGCGACGTCACCGACCGCAAGCAGGCCGAGGCCGAACTGCGCATCGCCGCGGTCGCCTTCGACTCGCTCGAAGGGCTGATGATGACCGATGCCCACAGCGTGATCCTGCGGGTCAACAAGGCGTTCACCGAAATCACGGGCTACTCGGCCGAAGAACTTGTGGGCCAGACACCGCGGCTGATCCAATCTGGCCGCCACGGCGAGGACTTTTACCGTGCCATGTGGGAAGAAATCCGCCGCACCGGCGGCTGGCAGGGCGAAGTTTGGAACCGGCGCAAGAGTGGCGAGGTCTATCCGCAGTTGCTCAGCATCTCGGTGGTGAAGGACCCGGACGGCACCGTGACCCATTACATCGCCGCGCATCATGATATTTCTGATCGCAAGAACGCAGAGGAAAGGATCAAGGAGTTGGCTTTTTTTGACCAACTCACGGGACTGCCCAATCGCACGCTCTTGCTCGATCGAGTTGGCCAGACCATGGCCGCCAGTTCCCGTGACGGCAGTTTCGGCGCGCTGATGTTCATCGACCTCGACAATTTCAAGATGCTCAATGACACGCTCGGCCATGACATGGGGGACGTCTTGCTCAAGCAGGTGGCGCAGCGTCTGAGCGCCTGTGTCCGGGACGGCGACACCGTCGCCCGGCTCGGCGGCGATGAATTCGTGGTCAAGCTGGCGGGTCTGGGCACCGTGGCGGCAGAAGCCGCGGCCAGTGCCGAGAACGTCGCAGACAAGATTCTTGGCGCTCTCAATAAGACCTACCCGCTGGGCAGTGTCGCCTACCGCAGCACCCCGAGCATTGGGGTCACGCTGTTCAATGGGCAGAGCGTCGCGATCGAGGAGTTGATGAAGCAGGCTGACCTCGCGATGTACCGGGCCAAGGCAGCCAGCCGCAATACGGTGCGCTTCTTTGATCCGGCCATGGAATCCGTCATGCTGGCGCGTGCCGCGCTGGAGCGCGACCTGCGCCAGGCCCTGGAGGAACATCAGTTCGTGCTCCATTACCAAGCCCAGGTCGCGGGGGATTACCGATTGACCGGGGCGGAGGTCCTGGTGCGTTGGCAGCATCCCCAGCGCGGCATGGTGTGGCCCGATGACTTTATTCCTGCGGCCGAAGAAACCGGTTTGATTTTGCCTTTGGGTCACTGGGTACTGCAAACCGCGTGTGCCCAGTTGACTGTCTGGGCGGCGCGGCCCGAGACCGCCGACCTCACGGTGGCGGTGAACGTCAGCGCTCAGCAGTTCCGCCAGCCTGACTTTGTGGCCCAGGTGCTGGCGGTGCTCGCTAGCACCGGGGCCAACCCGCAGCGCCTCAAGCTGGAGCTCACTGAAAGCCTGCTGGTGTCGAATGTGGAAGATGTCATCGAGAAAATGGTGGCCTTAAAAGCCCAAGGCGTGGGCTTCTCGCTGGACGACTTTGGCACCGGCTTTTCCTCGCTGTCTTACCTCAAGCGCCTGCCGCTGGACCAGCTCAAGATTGACAAATCCTTTGTGCGTGACGTTCTCACCGATCCCAATGACGCTGCCATTGCCAAGACCATCATTGCGCTGGCCCAGAGCCTGGCGCTGAGTGTCATCGCAGAAGGCGTGGAAACCTCAGCACAACGCGACTTTCTGGCCCAGGCCGGGTGCCCGGCCTATCAGGGCTATTTCTTCAGCCGCCCGGTGCCGCTCGAAGAGTTTGAGCAGCTTTGCGCAGCGGGCCTGAATGCGTCGGCAGGCGTCTGAATGACCCGTGCCGTGCACCAAGTAAGCCCAGGTCACTTGAAATTCTGAATATATTCCAAAGGCAACTCATGGCTTCAGCAGCACTTCCCTCCAACGAAACTGAGCGAGTTTCTCTTCTGCATGCCCTGGATTTGTTGGACACGCCGGCTGAGCCCTCTTTTGACCGCATCACCCGGCTGGTGGCACGCACCCTGCGCGTGCCGATTGCGCTCGTGTCTTTGGTGGACTCGGACCGTCAATGGTTCAAGTCGCGGGTTGGCATGAACGTGCACGAAACCCCGCGTGAATTTGCCTTCTGCGCGCACACCATTTTGCAAAAAAATTTGATGGTCGTCGGAGATGCGACGCTGGATGATCGTTTCACCGATAACCCACTTGTCACGGGCGATCCGAGCATTCGTTTCTATGCCGGTGTACCGATTGTGAGCACGGGTGGAACCGCACTCGGGACGCTGTGCGCCATCGATTCGCAGCCGCGAGTTCTGATGCAGGATGAACTGGACACGCTCACTGATCTGGCCAATCTGGTCAGCAAGGAGATTCAGCAGCGCGAGGCCGTTCTATTGGCGCGCCAGCATGTGAATCATGTGCAAACCGCGATTGAAGAGAGTGAAGCACGTTTTCGATCCATCTTCGAGCGCGCCGGGCTCGGTATCGCGATCGTGGCGCCCAATGGCCGGTGGACCAGCGTCAACGAAGCGTTGTGCACAATTGTGGGCTACAGCCAGGAGGAATTGGCCAAGCTCACGTTTCAGGACATCACCCACCCGGATGACCTGGAGTCCGATCTGAGCTTGTTGCAGCAGTTGGTGTCGGGTGAAATTAGCCAATATCAGCTTGAAAAGCGCTACTTGCGCAAGACCGGTGAGGTGGTATGGATCAACCTCAGCGTCACCAAGAAGGTCGATGCCCAGGGTGGAGTGGACTACTTTATTTCTTTCATTCAGGACATTCAGGCCCGTAAGGAGGCTGAGGCCTCGCTGGCCGCCTTGCGGCGCGATTTGGAGCAGCGCGTCGACGAGCGTACCCGTGAACTGCGCACGACCAATGACATGCTGTCTCGCAGCATGGCGCAGCAGCTCAGGTATCAGCAGGCCTTGGTCAAACGCGAGGCTGAACTGAGCGCGGTGATTGAGAACGCCAACGACGCATACGTCTGCATGGACCAAACTGGCGTCGTGAGTGACTGGAACCGTCAGGCCCACGAAACCTTTGGCTGGAGCGCTGAAGAGGCGATTGGGCGCCGCCTGGAAGATTTGATCGTGCCCCCCAACTTGCGGGCCGCACATCGTGCGGGAATGAAACGCTACCTGGGCTCAGGCGAATCCACGATGCTCAACCAGAGGCTGGAGCTTCAGGCAGTTCGCCGCGATGGCAGCACCTTGCCGGTGGAGGTGCGCGTTCGGGCGCTCGACCTGCAAGGGCAAAAGGTCTTTAGTGCTTTTCTGCATGACATCACCGCGCGCAAGCGCCGCGAAGAGGTCCGCGAGATTGAGTCCCGGCAGGATGCGCTGACCGGCTTGCCCAACCGCCGCGCCTTGTTCGAACGGCTGCCGCAGGCCATGGGCCGCTCCAATCGGAGTCGCACCGGGTTTGCCTTGCTGTTTATCGATCTCGATGGTTTTAAAGCGGTCAATGACACCTGGGGGCATGAGGCCGGAGACAGCTTGCTGCAGGAGATGGCCCGACGACTGTCTGCCGACTTGCGTGAAACCGACGCAGCCGCCAGGCTGGGGGGCGATGAATTTACCGTGGTGTTGGAAAATCTGGTCGCCCTGCGTGACGATGCCGTGGCGGTCGCGCAAAAGCTGCTGTTGAGCATCGCCATGCCAGTGCAGATTGGCGCGGCATCGGTCCAGGTCAGCGCAAGCATCGGGATTGCGTTGTACCCGACCGGTGCGGATATGTCGCCAGACCAGTTGATCAATGTCGCCGATACGGCCATGTACGAGGCCAAGCGCGCCGGCAAATCAAGATGCTGGGTGCTTTAGTATGGGCTGGCGCCAGCCCTGGCGCAGGCTTTTACAATCGCAGCTGCTTATTCGCCCAACACCGCAGCCCTTCAAGCGCAGGTGTCGCGGGTTTTTTCCGACTTGATACCAGGACTCAGACATGACTTCAACGCCCGCAACCGTTCAACCCGGCTCCTTCCTGACGCTGCACTACCGCATGGCCGGTCCGGTCGGTGATGTGATCAACACCTTTGATGGCAAGCCTGCCACGCTGACACTGGGCACTGGCGAGCTCTCGCCCACGCTGGAAGCCTATTTGCTGGGCTTGCCCGAGGGCAGCCACAGCACTTTTGAGCTACCCGCCGGCACGGCCTTTGGCCCGCACAACCCGGCCATGCTGCAATGGCTGGCGCGCCAGGAACTCATCGATATGGGTGAGCCCGACGAAGAGTATGCGGTGGGCGATGTGCTGCACTTTCCCACACCCGATGGCAAAGGCAAGTTTGCCGGCTCGGTGCAAGACTTCAGAAGTGACGCGAAGGGTGATGCGGTGTTGTTTGACTTCAACCACCCGCTGGCCGGTCGTGCCGTGACCTTTGAGGTGCATGTGATCGGTATTCTGTGACAGGCACCGCACTTCAGGAGATCCTGCTGGCCGAACCACGCGGTTTTTGTGCCGGCGTGGACCGCGCCATCGAAATTGTGGAGCGCGCGCTGCAAAAATTTGGCGCCCCTATTTATGTGCGCCATGAAATTGTGCACAACACTTACGTTGTCAATGACCTGAAGGCCAAGGGCGCTATTTTTATAGAAGCACTGGATGACGTGCCTGCCGGGTCTACGCTCGTTTTCTCTGCCCACGGCGTGAGCCGGGCGGTACAACTGGAGGCCGCCGCCCGGGGCTTTCAGGTCTTTGATGCTACCTGCCCGCTGGTGACCAAGGTGCATGTGGAGGTGGCCAAGCTGCACAAAGAGGGTTATGAATTCATCATGATCGGCCACAAAGGGCACCCCGAGGTAGAAGGCACCATGGGCCAGTTGGACGGCGGTATCCATCTGGTGGAGAGTGTGCTTGACGTGGCGGGCATCAACCCGGCCCAGACCGACAGACTGGCAGTGGTGACGCAAACCACGCTCAGTGTTGACGACGCAGCGGACATTGCCGCCGCCATCAAGGCGCGATTTCCGCAGGTGCGTGAGCCCAAGCAACAAGACATTTGCTACGCCACGCAAAACCGGCAGGACGCCGTCAAAGTGATGAGCCCCTTGGTGGATGTGGTGATCGTGGTGGGTAGCCCGACCAGTTCCAACAGCAACCGTTTACGTGAGGTGGCGCGCAAGCTGGGCACCGAGAGCCACATGGTGGATGGCCCGCAGGAGTTGCAGGCGCAGTGGTTCGAGGGTCGCCAACACGTCGGATTGACCGCCGGTGCCTCGGCACCCGATATTTTGGTACGCCAGGTGATTGACCGCATCAAGGCGCTGGGCGCGGTGTCGGTGCGCACCATGGCGGGCACGCCCGAGACGGTCAAGTTTCCGCTGCCCAAAGGTTTGCGCCTGAACGACAACGAGGATTTGAGTTAGCTATCTAATGCATAGCTTTGAAACCAAGGGAGACGAGGGATACAGGCCATTTAATTGCCTAAATTTCATGGTGCCGCAGGGCCTGTGATGCCATGGCCAAGCCGCAACTGATTTGCCTGATCGGCGCTGAGTGCACCGGCAAATCCACGCTGGCCCAGGCCTTGGCCGATGTTTTTAGCGGACTATGGGTGCCCGAGCATCTGCGTGCGTTTTGTGCTTTGCACGGCCGCACGCCCCTGGCCAGTGAGCAAGCCTTGATCATGCGCGCGCAGTTCGAGCAAGAAGAGCGGATGGCCGCATTGGCCGAGCAAAGCAGTCGCCTCTTTGTGTTTTGTGACAGCCCGGCGCTGCTCACGGCGATTTACAGTGACTACTATTTTGCGGACAGATCACTGTTTGAACAGGCCCAGGTCTGGCACAGGCGCTATGCCTTGACGTTGTTCCTGCAACCCGATTTGCCATGGGAACCTGATGGCCTGCTGCGTGATGGCGCATCCGTGCGCGCGGCAGTTCACGCCCGCGTGGGTTCGGCGCTTGAGGCCCTGCGCTGCCCGAGCATAGAGGTATCAGGTGCGGGGGAAAGCCGACTGCAGGATGCGATTTTTGCGCTTAGAGAGTCCTTGGGTGCTGTTCCTGTTTTGCAGCACCGACCAATTCCGGGTTGACCCCCTGTTGCTGCCGGTGACGCCTTTGACCCTTGCAACCGCTTGGGTCAGCAGCATTGCTCCTAAACTCCGCAATTCAATGAAACCCTTGCGATGGCCAGCCAAATTCCGAAGATCGATGCCGTACGTTGTTCCGGATGTGGGCGGTGCATTTCCGCCTGTGCGCCGCGACTCTTCGTTTTCGAGACCCATGACTGGAAAAAAACCTCGGTGCTGCATGATGGCGCGCGCTGCACCGGGTGCGCCAAGTGCGCCTCGGTATGCCCGATCAATGCCATTGTCATGGTTAAAAGATGCGCCAAAGACAGCGCTGCGTCTTGAGTTTCCACGTTCCGACTGCGCTTTGATTAAACCGATCAATTCAAGCGCGTGTTTTTGCCGCCATTGATCTCAATGCGCGCCGCTGGGCCGCCAACCGAAATGCAGCAGCTGTGGCATCATCGACGACGTCTTCCTTCTGAATCCCACCGATTCGCCCCCGCTCATGTTCTATACCGCGCTCAAAACCATTCATCTCTTGTCCATCATCGTCTGGATTGGTGGCATGGTGTTTGCCCAGTTTTTTCTGCGCCCGGCCCTGACCCAATTGGATGCCCCGCAACGCGTGCGCTTGATGCACGACGCGCTGGGCCGCTTCTTTAACGCCGTGCTGGTCGCAGCCACCTTGACGCTGGGCAGTGGCATCTGGATGATCGGGCGGATGGCGCGGCAAATGGCGCAAGCGGGCGTCAAGTTCAACATGCCGCTGGAATGGATCGTGATGTCGCTGCTCGGTCTGCTGATGATGGCCATTTTTGGCCACATTCGTTTTGGCCTTTATGCGCGCCTCTCGCGTGCGGTGACGGCGAGCGACTGGCCCGCGGGCGGCGCCGCACTGGCCAGCATTCGCACCTGGGTGATGGTTAATCTGGGGATTGGCGTTGTGATTGTGCTGGTCACACTCTTGGGCCTGTCGCTCTGAGATGAGCGCATGAACCCTGACGCGCAACAACTCTGGCGCGCGCCGCGCTGGGCGCTGGCGGTGTTGCTGGCGGTGCTGGGCATGCTCGGGCCGTTCTCGATTGACACCTACATTCCTGCTTTTTCTGGCATCGCCGAGTCGCTGGGTGCCACGCCCGTACAGATGCAGCAAACGTTGTCTGCGTATCTCTTTGGTTTTGCCTTCATGAGCCTGTTTCACGGCGCCCTGTCCGACAGCGTGGGGCGCCGCCCGGTGGTGTTGTGGGGCCTGGCGGCCTTCACGCTCGCGTCCGTGGGCTGCGCCTTGTCGCAAAGCATTGGACAACTGGTGTTCTTTCGGGCGATGCAGGGGCTGACCACGGGCGCCGGCATTGTGGTGGCGCGCGCCGTGGTGCGCGACATGTTTGCCCCCGCCCAGGCGCAAAAAGTGATGAGCCAGATCACCATCTATTTTGGTGTGGCACCGGCCATTGCGCCGATCATTGGCGGCACCTTGTTCGTGCACTTGGGCTGGCACAGCGTGTTCTGGTTTCTGACTGCCGTGGGCGTGGTGCTGTGGGTGGCCAACTACAAACTGTTGCCGGAGACTTTGCACCTGTCGCAACGCCAGCCGCTGAAAGTCAGCAACTTGCTGCAGGGTTATTGGCAGCTCGGGCTGGACCCGCGTTTTTTGCTGCTGGCGCTGGCCAGTGGGGTGCCGTTTAACGGTTTGTTCTTGTACGTATTGTCGGCACCCGCTTTTTTGGGCGACATTTTGGGTCTGGCGCCGACGCAGTTTTTCTGGTTTTTCGTGCTCACCATCAGCGGCATCATGGGCGGCGCCTGGGTCAGCGGCCGCATGGCGGGCAAACTGACGCCCAAGCTACAAATCAGGTACGGCTTGCTCATCATGCTTCTGATTTCCAGCCTGAATTTGCTGGCCAATGGGTTGTTCAAGGCGCATGTGGCGTGGTCGCTGTTCCCGATTGCCATCTTTGCCTTTGGCTGGGCCCTGATGGTGCCGGTGATTACCTTGCTGGTGCTGGATTTGTACCCGCAGCGCCGCGGCATGGCGTCAAGCCTGCAAGCCTTTGTCGGCGCGTCGGCCAACGGCATCGTCGCCGGTGTCATTGCGCCACTGGTGATGCATTCGGCGGTGTGGCTGGCAGCGGCTTCGCTGGCCATGATGTGCCTGGGGCTGTTCGCGTGGATCTATCTGCACCGCCGCTGGCCCGACATTGGCCGAACCGTGGAGCACCCCGTTCACTAAGGGCTCGCAAAGCAATAACTTGTACTTTTGCCTAGCCATCTTTGGGCGCATGGCGTCGTTGCAAATCGCTTGTTTAGCGGAGCTAAACGGCGCGCTTTGCGCCTAGCCCTTCATCCCAAATCTGGCCGTCAAAATGTACAACTCATTTCTTTACGAGCCCTAAGCTGGCGTTTGCAGCACCAAGTCGATGCGGCGCTGCAGGCGCGTCATCGCGTCACGGTCGCCGGCCTCGGTTGCCCGCTGCAGTTGCACGCCCAGCCACGCCAGCAAGGGCCGGCGCCAGCCCTGGCTGGAGGCGGTATCAACGGCGGTGGCGACGTCCGCGGGTGTCAAAAGACGGCTTTGCAGCAGCACGCCTGCGGCCACCAGGCGCGCCAACGGGTCCTGCATGTCGTCAAGCCGGCTGGCAGGCGCTGTCGCCTTGTCGCTCGCTTGATCGGGCGCCGCCGTGGGCACCAGCGCGCGATACTGCTCGGGCAACAGCGCCGTGTCCGGCGCGCTCCAGTTCCCGCTCAAAAAAGCGGCATAAGCGTGCTCTGTGGGTGTGGCGTCCAAGGCGAGCGGCTGGTAGCTTGCACACTGGTCGAACTCCAGGCTCGCCACCCGCACGGCGCAACGCGTCAGCTCGGCGCGCGCCAGTAAATCAGCGCGACCGGTGCTGGACAGCTCGCTACGAGCGCGGGTCAATTCCAGGTCGGCCAGCCGGCTGTTGCCTCGCAGGTAGGCGGTTGAAAAGCCCTTGAGCGCAGCAAAGGCATTGCTCTGCCAGTCGGGCGGCACCGGCTTGCTGGCGCAGGCGCTGAGCAGGGCGCTTGTCAACACGGTACTGAGCAGGGTGATCCAGTGACTGGCGCGGGTGCTGTGCTGGCTTGCATGTGGTGGTTTGCTTGCAGTCACTTTTTTTCCTGATTGATCTGGATTTGCTAATTTCATCTTTTAACTCCCGTCGATTGCATCGGTTGCGGCCTTTACTGAGCTTGAATTTTTAAGCTTCTTTTTCCCCCACTCACTCCCCCCGCCCTCTCCCGCCCCGCCGGGGGTGGAGAGGGGTTGGGGGGATAGGGGGGAATACATGCGTCAGCAAAAAACAAAAAAACGACAAAAACATCAGGGCAATTTAATCTCCGTATCCCGCGCAAATGGCCATTTGCGGTTCACCTCTTCCACCAGTTGCGTCACCTTGCGCAGGCTGATTTCGACTTCGGCGCGCAGCGCACCGAGGTCGGCGCTGGCAACGCGCGCATTGGCGCCCACGGCTTGGGCCTCGGCCAGCACCGCATCCACTTTTTTCAGGCTGGCGCGGGCGTCGGTCAAGACACCGGTGAGTTCCCGGATGGCCACCTGCGAGCCATCCACGGCGGCCTGGGCGCTGTCCATCACGCCTTTGGTGCCAAAAATGCGCTGATCGGCCTTGGCCAGCAGGGCGTTGGTGTGGTCCAGCGTGGCAATGATTTTTTTGGCGTTGTCCTCACCGCCCATGACGCCGCTGAGCAGCCCAAAGCGCCCGGTCAAACGTTCGCTAACGGTTTTGAGGTTAGCCAGACTGGTGTTGATGTTGGACTCCGCGCCGGTCATGTTCTCCAGGTTTTCCAGCAGCGCGCGCGTTGATGCCACGATGCGTGGGATTTCGGCGTTGGTGTCGCCGCGCAGCACCGTGCGCTCGGCATCGGCCGGCAGCGGCGGATCACTCAGGATGCCGCTGAAGGCGCGCAACTTGGTCTCACCCACCATGCTGCGTTCCATTGTGAAGATGCTAGAAGTACGCAACCAGGGCGCGTCCTTGAGCGGCACGTCGATCAGCATGCGTGCCTTGCCGTCGGCGGCCAGTTCGATGCGCCGCACGCGCCCGATGGGAAAACCCGAGAAAGTGAGGTCCATGCCGACGATGACGCCTTCGGAGTCGTCGGCGATCAGCACCAACTGCTGGGTTTTGTCGAACACGCCGCGCGCATACATCACGTATAGCAAAAAACCGCAGATCACGGTGGTGACCAGGGCCAGCAGCAAGATCGCCTTGAACTCGACGTGGGCGACAGCTGGAGGCGCTGGCGCGGGGGGTGGTGTGGGCGGGGATTGGGTTTCCATACGATGTGAGCTAAGCAAGCCTTTAGATGTATTTGATCGCCAGCGAGGCGGCTTCTATCAATAACAGGACCAAAAACAGGCGCACGGCACCGGGCTGCACGCCGCTTAAGCTGGCCTGGTCCCGCGCAGTCTCCAGGCTGGCGGCCATTGGCACCACCGCCACGGCCAGACTGAAGAAGATGGTTTTGAGGGCAAAGCCCAGCGTAACGGACAGGTCGAACACCTGACCGACGGTGCGCGTGTAGCCTGGCAAGCCCCAGGGCGACAAGCCATAGACCGTGAGGTAGGCCAGCACCAGCACAATCACACTGTTGATCATGGCCAGCGTCAGCACCGAAAAAGCGCCCGCCATCACGCGCGGCACCACCTCCGCGCGCAGGCGGTTGAGGCTCAGGGGCACACTCGGGTCAACCGGGCTAGGCCTGGCGTTGGTTTGCGCGCTCGCGTTGAAGGTCATGCCGGCGCGCAGCGCCACAAATAGCGCCGCTGACAGTGGAATGAGCTCTAGCACCAGCACCCGCACCACCATCTGCAGGGCGTATTGCGACAGGCCGTAGCTCAGCGCCGTCACCACCACGATGCGGATCAACACCAAGCTGAGCAGGGCGGCCATGGCGGTGAACCAGGGCAGCACCTGCCAGGTGCTGGCGTAAATATGGCTTGAGGTGTTGGCGCGGTTGGCGCGGTTGTAGGTGGAGGGCGACAAGGCCAGCACCAGCACGATGGCCCCCAGGTGAATCATGTGCCACCAGCTGGCCGCCCCGCGCAAGAAGGCCCTGCCCCAGGCAGCGCTGTCAAGGTAGGCGTAAGAGCGGGTCGGCATGGCCGGATGATAACGAGCCCGGCTTGCGCTCACATTGACAAGACGCGAGTCAGGCAATTCACTATACTGTTCATTCATACAGTTATTTACCCTTGATTTTCAGAAATTTGCCATGTCGCCGCATTCCCTGCCTGTTGCCTCTCTTGACTTTGGCGCCGCCGTCTGGCGCGCCGATGCGCTGGCTGGCGCCTGCGGGGCCACGCTTGCCAGCGGCCACGGCGCGCTCGACGCCGAGTTGCCTGGCGGCGGTTGGCCGGTTGGCGCTCTCTGTGAAATCCTGCAGCCGCCCGGTGTCTGCCAGGAGTGGCGCCTGTTGCTGCCAGCCTTGGCGCGCAGCCCCGGCCCGCTGGTGCTGGTGGGCCCGCCGCATGAGCCCTTTGGCCCCGGGCTGGCGGCGCAAGGCCTGGATGCCCGGCGCTTGCTGTGGGTCGGCGCGGTGACTGCGGCGCAGCGGCTGTGGGCCACTGAGCAGGCGCTGCGCTGCGCCGAGGTGGGTGCCGTGCTGGCCTGGTTACCGCAGGTGCGCTCTGAGCAATTGCGGCGTTTGCAGTTTGCTGCCCAGGCCCACAGCAAGCTGCTGTTTGTGCTGCGCCAATCTGGGGCGCAAAGCGAGTCCTCGCCTGCCGTGCTGCGCCTGCTGCTGGGCGCTGCCCGGCCCCTCAAAGCGGCGCTGGACGCAGGGCGCGCCGCTGCGCAGACTGCGTTGGCGCAGGGCGATGTAACGAGCGACGCCTTGCACGTGCAGATTCTCAAACGCCGCGGCGCGCCGCTGGCGCGCACCCTGGCGCTCCCGGCCCGCCCTGCCAGCCTGGCGGTGTTGCTGGCTTTGCGGGGTGTGTGCCCGCAGGCCGGACGGGCTGCGATTGATGCTCAAACGACGCGTGCAAAGCCTGCTCAGCCACTCGGTGCCAGAAAGGAGAGCGCTCATGCACTGGATTGCCTTGCAACCCCGGCCTGATGCCGTCTGGAGCAGCGCCGCCGCCAGCGTGGCCGGTGAGGTGCCCGATGCGCTGCTCGCCTTGGCCGAGTGGGCGCTGCAGTACACGCCCAAGGTCGCGCGGCTCCAAGATGCCTTGTTGCTGGAGTTGTCGGCCAGCGAGCGCCTGTGGGGAGGCAAGCGCGCACTCTTACGCCAAATTTATACATCAAATAAGCCTCTAGCTCCCGTCCATTATGCGCAAGGCGCTACGTCTTTAGTAGCTTATGCGCGGCTCCAGGCCCCCGCCCTGGCGCGCACACTGCCCGACGATCTGCCGCTGCACACGCTGGTGGCGGCGCGGCCGCATCTGGCCACCTTGGAGCGGCTGGGCTGCAGCCACTGGGGCCAGCTGCGCGCGCTGCCGCGGGGCGGCGTGGCACGGCGCTTTGGCGCACCCCTGCTGGCAGCGCTGGACCAGGCTTATGGCGTGGCGAGCGACGTTTACCCCTGGCTGGCGCTGCCCGAGGTGTTTGAGGCCACGCTGGAGCTCGGCTTTCATGTTGAAACCGCGCCGGCGCTGCTATTTGGCGCGCGCCGCTTGCTGGCGCAGTTGCAACGCTGGCTGCAACTGCGCCAGCGTGGCGTGCTGGCGGTGGAGTTGGTCTGGCACATGGATGCGCGGCGCAACACCGCGCCCCAGGGCCAACTGCTGCTGCGCAGTTTTGAGCCGAGCGGCGACACCTCCCATTTGCTGCGCCTGGCGGGCGAACAGCTGGCACAAGTCACCTTGCCCGCGCCGGTGCATAGCTTGTGCCTGCGTACGCTGGAGACGCAAAAACTGACAGGTGAAACGGCCAGTTTGCTGCCCGATGCACGCCGCCCGGGCGACGGTCTGCAGCAGTTGCTGGAGCGGCTCAGTGCCCGCCTGGGTGCGCAGCAGGTGTTGCAGATGCAGCCTTGTTTTGATCATCGGCCCGAAAAAATGCAGCGCTGGCAACCTGCGGTAAATGCTTCACAATTGATAGCTTTTAACCCAATAGAAACGTGGGCTAGAGCCCTAAAAGATAAAAATAATTCGGTGCTTTATCCAAGCTGGCTGCTGGCCACGGCGCGTCCACTCGCGCTGCACCAGCAGCGGCCCCAGCACCAGGGACCCCTGATGCTGCTGGCCGGACCGCAGCGCCTGGAGGCTGGCTGGTGGGAGGTCGGAGACTGCGCCTTGCGCGACTATTTTCTGGCCCGCAGCGAGCGCCTGGGCTTGCTCTGGATTTACCGCGAGCGCCTGAGCGGGCAGGGACGCGCAGCGGCGGGCGCGGCGTCAGGCGCTTCGTCAGAAGCGGGGCAGGGCGTTGATGCCGATGCACACTGGTATTTACATGGCCTGTTTGCCTGAGTCTGAGCGTCAGGGCAGCGCGAGTTCGCCAGATTCGACCCGGTTGCGCCCGGCGCCCTTGGCCCGGTACAAGGCAGCGTCGGCGCGAGCGATGGTTTGCGTCACGGTGTCGCCCTGGCGCAGCATCGCAACCCCCAGACTGATTGATCGGCTACCGACCAGCTCAAATTCATAAGCCTCGACCGCAGCGCGCAGTTTTTCGGCCAGCAGCAGCGCGCCCTCTAATGCAGTTTCACGGCAAATCACCAGAAACTCTTCGCCACCCCAGCGCCCGGCCACATCGACCTCGCGCATATTTTTTTGCAGGATGAGCGCGATCTTGATCAGGACCTGATCGCCGACCAGATGGCCGAAGCTGTCATTGACCGACTTGAAGCGGTCAATGTCGAGCAGCATCACGCAAACATTGTTCGCGTAACGCTGATGGCGCAAGCGCTCTTCGTCCAGCGTCCGATCAAGTTGCAAGCGGTTACACAGGCCGGTGAGTTGGTCGGTGACCGAGAGGCGTTCGAGTTGCCGGTTTTGCGCCAGTAGTTGGCTCTGGGTTTGACGCAACGCTCCCAGCGCCTGGTCGGCGCGCTCTTGCGCGGCATGGGCCACACCATAGGCGCTGGCGTTGTCCAGCGCAATCGCACCGTAGGCGCACAGGGTGCGAAAAATCGCGTGCTCGCGCTCGCCATAGGCATGTGAGCGCGGTGCCTGAACCGACATTGCCCCCAGCAAGCGCTCGCCAGCGATCAGCGGAAAGTAAAGCTGACTCAGGCAGGGCAGCGTGCCGGGAATGAGGTTCGGATCGTCCACGCCGTGCTCCCGGTCGATCATGACTTCCTGGCGCTCGCGGGCAGCGCGTGCAAACATGGAGGTCGGATGGTCCAATGTCACGGCAATTACCGGCAAGGGTACGCCGGCTTCGATACCGAAGGCCGTGCCCAGTGTCTTGTGCCCAGCGTCAAGCAGATACACGGCAAAGAAAGTGGCGTCGAGCAACTGGTGCACGTGGCGATGCAGAGCTTCAAATACCGCATCAGCGTCCAGACTGGCGGTAATTTCACGCCCGATGATGCCCAGCGTTTCGAGTGTGGCGGCGGTTTCTTTCAAGGTGTCGGCAATTTTCTGTTGGGTTTGCGTTTCAGAGCGGGCGCGCTCGACTTGCTGGCGAATTTGCATTGCCAGCACCCGTTTTTGCGCCTCCTCACTGTGCATCTTGCTGCGTGCTGCGTTCGCTGCCAGCGCGTTGTCATAGGCCGCTTGGAAGTCGCCGCTGGTGGCATTGGCTGCCGCCACCTGGTACAGCAACTCCGGCGCGGCGCTGTAGCCGTCCATCGTGGCCGCGACCGCCAACGCCTGATTCAGGTAGTTCAGCGCAGCGGTGCCGTCGCTCGTGCTTACCTTGGCCAGGATGCGCAGCGCCTGAATTTGCCCCTCGGCGTTGCCATGTTCGCGCGCCAGCGCCAAGGCCGCGTGTGCTTTCATGCTGGCCTCGTCAGTGCGGTGCAGGTGCAACAAGGCACTGGCCTGGCCACGCCAGGCCTTGATCAGCAGATCAGGCTCCTGGTGTGCCTGAACGTGTTCCTCAAGCTGGGAAAACCAGGCGAGTGCGGCGGCAAAATCACCCATGTCCAACGCCAGTTGTCCCAGGTTACCCAGCACCTGCTCATAGTTGCGTGATCCCGCCACGGGTGCCATCACCAGCAAGGCTTCCTGGAGATAACGCTTGGCCTCATCATGGCGTGTCATCAGGCGCATCACGTCGCCCATCTGCATCAGGCAGACCCCAATGCTGGCAGGCCAGCCGGTGCTGCGCGCCAGTGCCAGCGCGCTTTCCATCCATTCCAGGGCGGCATCCAGGTCGCCCAGGAGGGCGAAGGCTTCGACGGCGTTGTTGACAGAGACCAGCGCGGCGCGGATCTGGCCGATGTCAAGCGCGCCGTGGTAGGCCGCCAGATCATGCCGGATGGAGCGGCCCGGGTCGTTGGTCAGGCCCGCGACGTTGGCTTGGGCCGTCTCGACCCAGGGTGTGACGCCAGCCACACGTAAAGTGCCGGACGGAAACTGGTGCTGCAGGCTCACGGCGGTGACCGCTGGGTCGCGAAAGGCCGCATAGATCAGGCTGCGCGCCAGTGCTGCATCCGTGCGCAGCAGGTCGCCACCGGCCCGGTAGTGGATGAGCGCCTGATTCAAACACGCCGTGATTTGATCGCCATCGCCCCGATCGGTCGCCAGTGAGGCTTGCAACCAGCTCACATCACCCTGGCCCAGCGGGTCTTGCACGTCGGCAAAAGCGGTCATGGCGGCTTGACCGAGTTGTTGCGCGGCGGGCAGGTCGGCGAACATCAACTTGACTTCGGCGCGCAGCAGCAGCAGGCGGGCGGCGAGCCGATGCGGCTCGGTGCCTGCATCCAACGAGAGCGCCAGCAAGGCTTGCGCTTCGTCGGCCAGGGTTAACGCACGCGCACAGTCGCGCTGGCGCAGATGCCAGGCCAGCGTGACCAGTGTGCCAAGTCGCGAAGTCCCCTGAAGCCCTGCCAAGCGGTGCTCAAGCAGGTCGACCGCCTCATTGGGGGTGAACAGATCCATGGATGTCCCTTGAATTTTGTTGAGCATTGGACACTCTTTTTGTTACAAAGTATATCCATCCACCGGGTCGATTGGAAATGGCTTGCGCCCGCCGGTCGGGGCTGCGGTGCGCGGGCCAGGTTGATCAGTGGCCGCGTCGACATGGCATGGCGCACGGCGCCCATCGATTTATACTGTAATTTCATACAGTTTAAACTCAATTCTCAGGCGCAGAAATCATGCCGTCAAATTTGCCCGCCTACGCCGAGTTGCATTGCCTGTCCAACTTCAGCTTTGGGCGCGGTGCCTCGCACCCGGAAGAACTGGTGGCGCGGGCCGCCGCGCTGGGCTACGCGGCGCTGGCCCTCACTGACGAGTGCTCGGTGGCGGGCGTGGTGCGTGCGCACACCGAGGCCAAAAAACTCGGCTTGAAATTGCTGCCCGGCGCCGAGTTTGCCGTGACTCGGGACTCTGGGGCTGCTGGCGTTGAGGGCGCCGCACGCGCTAGCGGCTTTCGGCTGGTGGCGCTGCCGCACGACCTGCAAGCCTGGGGCGACCTGTGCGAATTCATCACCCAGGCGCGCCGGGCCGCTCCCAAAGGCCAGTACCGTTTGGCCTGGCCAGACGCGCCCTGGAGTCTGCTGAGTGGTTGCGAGGTCTTGCTGGCGCTGCCGTATGCTCTTTATTTCGAAGCTGCTCACGCAATAACGACGTGGGCTAGAGCTCTATTTGGCATAAATGTTTGGTTGCTGACCGAGTCGCTGTTGAGGCCTGACGACGCGCTGCAATTGCACCGTCTCCAGCAACTAAGCCAGTTGACTGGCGTGGCGCTGGTGGCTGGGGGCAACGTGCACATGCATGTGCGCTCGCGCAAGCCGCTGCAGGACGTGCTCAGGGCCGTGCGCCTGGGTCAGCCGGTGTTCGAGTGCGGTTTTGCGCTGCAGCCCAATGCCGAAGCGCACCTGCGCTCGCGCCAGCGCCTGGCCGCCATTTATCCGCCCGAACTGCTCGCCAACACGCTGCGGGTGGCGGCGCGCTGCAGCTTCAGCCTGGACGAGTTGCGCTACCAGTACCCGCTGGAAACGGTGCTACCGGGCTTGTCAGCGGCGCAAACGCTGCGCCGCTATACGGCCGAGGGCGCACACGATCGCTACCCGCAGGGCACACCCAAGGCGGTGCAACAGCAGCTGGCGCACGAACTGGCGCTGATCGAGGAACTGAAGTTTGAGATGTATTTTTTGACCGTGCACGACATCGTGCGCTTTGCGCGCAGCCGCCATATCCTGTGCCAGGGCCGCGGTTCGGCCGCCAACTCGGCGGTGTGCTACTGCCTGGGCGTGACCGAGGTTGATCCGGCGCGCATGAACATGCTGTTCGAGCGCTTCATCTCCAGAGAGCGCGACGAGCCGCCCGATATTGACGTTGACTTCGAGCACCAGCGGCGTGAAGAAGTCATTCAGTACATCTACGCCAAGTACGGGCGCGAACGCGCTGCCTTGACCGCCGTGGTCATCAGCTACCGGCCACGCAGCGCGCTGCGCGATGTGGGTCGTGCCTTGAGTATCCCTGAGGCTTTGATCACGTCACTGGCCAAAGAGCACCCCGGCATGTACAGCCGAGAGGTGCTGGTTGAGCGGCTGCAATCGGCACTGGCATCACTGGGCGCGAACATGGGGTCGGACTTTGCGCCACCAGCGCCACAGCAGCTACAGCTGTGGCTCGACCTGAGCACCCAGTTGCAGCGTTTCCCGCGCCACCTGAGCCAGCATCCGGGCGGTTTTGTGCTGACCCGCGGCAAGCTCACGCGCCTGGTGCCGGTGGAAAACGCCGCCATGCCGGAGCGCTCCATCATCCAGTGGGACAAGGACGATCTGGACGCCATGGGCTTGCTCAAGGTGGACGTGCTGGCGCTGGGCATGCTCAGCGCCATCCGCCGCTGCCTGGACCTCATCAGCGGGCAGCGCGGCGCGCCGTTTTTAATGCAGGACATCCCGGCGCAAGACCCCGCCACTTTTGAGATGATCTGCCAGGCCGACACCGTGGGCGTGTTCCAGATCGAGAGCCGTGCGCAGATGAGCATGCTGCCGCGCCTCAAGCCGCGTTGCTTTTACGACCTGGTGGTCGAGGTCGCGATCGTGCGCCCCGGGCCGATTCAAGGCGGCATGGTGCACCCGTACCTGCAGGCGCGCGCGCACCCCGAGCAGGTGCAGTACGCCAGCCCGGCGCTCAAGGAAGTCTTGAAGCGCACGCTGGGCGTGCCGATTTTTCAGGAGCAGGTGATGCAGATCGCCATGGCGGCGGCAGATTTTTCAGCCGGCGAGGCCGACAGCCTGCGCCGCTCCATGGCCGCCTGGAAGCGCCAGGGCGGCGTCCACAAGTTCTATGACCGGCTGGTTGGCGGCATGCTCAAAAACGGCTACACCCCCGAGTTTGCCGAGCACATCTTCAGCCAGATCGAAGGCTTTGGCGAATACGGCTTCCCCGAGAGTCACGCCGCCAGCTTTGCGCTGCTGGTCTATGTGAGCAGCTGGCTCAAGCGCCATGAACCCGCTTGCTTTCTCGCCGCCATGCTCAACAGCCAGCCGCTGGGCTTTTACGGCCCATCGCAACTGGTGCAAGACGCGCAGCGCCATGGCGTTCAGGTGCGCGCGGTCGATGTGAGCCACAGCGACTGGGACTGCACGCTGGAGCCAGCTATTGGGTCAGTGAAATCAAGCAAGCGTTTGGGCCCAGATTCCGGTTTTGGGAACAGCAATGGCAAAGAAGCAACGGAGCTTTTGGGGTCGGATCCCAATTCGGGCCAGAAATCTCCGCAAAACACCAGGCCAAACACCGATTTGGGCTCAGACCCCAATAGCGGTGCCACGAAGACACCCCGCAGCGGTGCCACTCAAACAACCGACGCCTGCAACTCGTCCGCCGTTCGCCTGGGCCTGCGCCAAGTCAGCGGCCTGTGCGAAGCCGCCGCCCAGCGCATCGTGGCCGCGCGGCTTGAAGCGCCTTTCACCAGCACCGAAGACCTGGCGCTGCGCTCTGCGCTTGACGCCGGCGACCTCAAAGCCCTGGCCAGTGCCGACGCTTTGAAGAGCCTGTCGGGCCACCGGCGCCAGCAGGTCTGGGACGCAGCGGCGCAGCAAAGTGCGCCCGGCTTGCTGCGCGCCGTGCCGGTGGCCGAAGACGCTTTGATACTGCCCGCTGCCAGCGAGGGCGAAGAAGTGATCTTCGACTACGCCGCCTTGGGGCTCACTTTAAGGTCGCACCCCTTGTCGCTGCTACGCGCTCAGCTATCAAAAATGAGGATGCTGACCGCAAAGCAACTGCTTGAGCAGCCCAACGGACGGCGGGTAGCGGCCTGTGGCCTGGTCACCATGCGCCAGCAGCCGCAGACTGCCAAAGGCGTGGTCTTTGCCACCTTGGAGGACGAAACCGGCCAGGTCAATGTCATTGTCTGGAAATCAATCCGAGAGAAGCAACGCCCGGCACTCTTACGCTCGCGCCTGCTGGCGGTCCATGGCACCTGGCAGCGCGACGTCGAGAGTGGCGGCATTGTGTGCCACCTGATTGCCGGCCACCTGCAAGACCTGACGCCGCTGCTGGGTGGCTTGACGACGCAGAGTCGGGAGTTTTGTTGAAGCTCGATTCTTAAGAGCTACACCGGCATTTTTTTGTGCCGTTGCTGGGTTGTTTGCAGATAGATATCCCGAAGACGCCCGTGGTGCAATTCAAAGTGATGTGACACGCTGAAGAAGTCAAGCCCTCACGTCAAACCCGCCTATGCGTATTAAACCCGGCCCGGCGACTGGGCCATGCGCATGCGGTTTTGGGGTGAAAACACACGCGAAATTGAAGCTGGGGTATGCAAGCGCTTGTGGGCGCGCGCCTTTCACCCCAAAGCCCGGTCGCATAGCCCAATCACCGTGCCTGCCGCCGTCGAAGTCAAAATTTCTGCAGCAAGCGGCGCACATCGATTCGTGCCGTATACAACGCAAGCAACTTTTGACTTCCCCTGTCAGCGTACCCAATCGCTCGCAGAATCAGTCGGGTGATGCGCTTTGCGAAGGTAAAGGAGGAGAACGCGAAGCGGGCGGAGGACACGTAGCAAAGCGCATCGCCCGGCTGATTCACCCGCCACCGTGATATCAGCCCCGACCCAGTAGACCCACCTGAGTGCTTCGAAAATGAACCCTTGATCTGAAACCCACCCCACCTTGAATCGCACCCGCCGCGCCCGTGGCTCCGTGAATGCCCCTGTGTCTGTGTAAAAATGTTTGAATCAATCTGCCGTCTCATTTTTGAGCCCCGGCCTGCGGCTGAACGGGCGCTTAGTTGACTGGCGTGCCCGCTCCTTGCAAAAGTACCAATTTATTTTATGAAGAGAAGGCACTAACCATGACGCAACGCAAAGGCATCATTCTGGCCGGCGGCTCCGGCACCCGGCTCTACCCTGTGACGCAAGCCGTCTCCAAGCAGCTGATGCCGGTGTACGACAAACCCATGATCTATTACCCGCTCAGCACGCTGATGCTGGCAGGCATCCGGGATGTGCTGGTGATTTCTACCCCGCAAGACACGCCGCGCTTCTGTGAACTGCTGGGTGACGGGAGCCAGTGGGGCATGAACATACGCTACGCGGTGCAACCCTCACCCGATGGCCTGGCACAGGCCTTCATCATTGGCCGCGACTTTGTGGCCAAGCAGCCCAGTGCGCTGGTGCTGGGCGACAACATTTTTCATGGTCACGACCTGGTCAAACAGTTGGCCAACGCCAGCGCCCGAACGAGCGGCGCCAGCGTGTTTGCCTACCATGTGAACGACCCGCAGCGCTATGGCGTGGTGGCCTTTGATGAGCAACGGCGCGCTATCAGCATCGAAGAAAAACCCAAGAGCCCCAAGAGCAACTACGCGGTCACGGGCCTGTATTTTTATGACGAGCAAGTGTGCGACATTGCCGCCCATATTGCACCCTCCGCCCGGGGCGAGCTGGAAATCACCGATGTGAACCGGGTTTATCTGGAGCAAGACCAGTTGAACGTCGAAATCATGGGCCGGGGCTACGCCTGGCTCGACACCGGCACCCATGACAGCCTGTTAGAGGCCGCCAGTTTTATCGCCACGCTGCAAAAGCGCCAGGGTTTGCAGGTGAGTTGCCCCGAAGAGATTGCCTTTGGCCAGCGCTGGATTGACGCCGAACAACTTCAAAAGCTGGCAACACCACTGGCAAAAAATGGCTATGGTCAGTACCTGCTCAATCTCATCAAACCAGACTGAGCAACCCGATGCCTTATACCGTCACACCCACTGCATTAGCCGAAGTACTGATCCTTGAACCCAAGGTCTTTGGCGACGCCCGTGGCTTCTTTTTTGAAAGTTTCAACCAGCGCGACTTTGCCCAAGCCACCGGGCTGGACGTGCAGTTTGTGCAAGACAACCACAGCCGCTCCGTCAAGGGCGTACTGCGCGGTCTGCACTACCAGATCCAACACCCCCAGGGCAAACTGGTGCGCGTGACGCAAGGCGAAGTGTTCGACGTGGTGGTGGACCTGCGCCGCAGCTCGCCTAATTTTGGCAAATGGGACGGCGTGCTGCTCTCCGCCGACAACAAACGCCAGCTCTGGGTGCCCCCCGGCTTTGCCCACGGCTTTGTGGTGACCAGCGACACGGCCGAGTTCTTGTACAAAACCACCGACTACTGGTACCCCGAGTTTGAACGCAGCCTGCAGTGGAACGACCCGGCCGTGGGCGTGCAGTGGCCGCTGCAAACGGCGCCCCAGCTTGCGGCCAAAGACGCGGCGGCGGCGACGCTGGCCCAGGCTGAGGTGTTTTAAATTCCAACTAATTTATAGCCTTTAAGGCTGTAGCCCGCGTCAATACTGCGTGAGTAGCTATTGTTTTTACCCCTGATTTGCCGCCTTTGACGGGTCAGTTCCCGAGCATCTCGGCCGGATGGGGCTGGCCCGGCGTGTCTTGCATATAGCCCTTGCCATCTTTCATGCCTTTTTTGCCGGCAATCTGCCAGGCGGTGCGCTGGTCCAACAGGCGCGCCAGGAACTCCAGTTCTTCGTCACTGTGGTTGATGGCTTTGGCCGGCGTCAGCATCCGGCCTGACTTGGCCTGAACTTCACCCCAGAACGCCTGGTGGTAGCTGGAGGTGCTGAGCACCCGCTCGCCCCCGGCGCTCATATCCACAGTGCCGTAGCAGTTGCAAAAGTAGCTGCGCCCGTCCTGGTTGGCAAAAATCTCGGTGTACACGCCTGTGCCCCTGATACCTGCGGTGAGCGTTGGGGTGGTGATTTGCCTGTGCAAGCCCTTGCCCCAGACGCTGACCACGGCGCCCTGAAGCAGGCGCAGCACGCTGACCACACTGAGCGTGGCGCCGCGTTCCACCGTGAGCTGCGAATTCTGGCGCACATGAAAAGCCGAATTTCCCAGCACAAAGACCAAGCGCGACTGCGCTCCAGTGGTGATGACATCGCCGGTCTGGATGGTTTGCGCAGGCAACAGGCGCCGGCCGTTCAGCAAGGCATCGCCGCTGAGTTCAACAATGTTGCTGCGGCTTTGGGCAAAGGCGGTGCTGATGCCGCCCAGGGCGCTCCAACTGGCTGCCGCCTGCAGGAAGCTGCGCCGTTGAAACCACAGAATTTCGTCGTCCGAGCGATTCTGCAAAGTGTGCTGTGTCATGGGAGGGCCTCCGGTGGCGCCTCAAAACTATCTCGGAACGTGAAATAGAGCGAGGTGAAAAACATCGATGCCATCAGCAGCAGCGCGGGAAACAGCAGGTTGCCAGCCAGGGCCGCATTGCCCATCAGCGATGCCACGGTGGTCACGCCCACCACCAGCACGATCAGCACCACCAGCCACATCAAGCCAAACACCACATAAGCCCAGAAATTGCGCCCGCAGGCCACGATGCTGAAGAACAGGCTTTTAACGGGCGACAGGCCGTGCCAGTGCACCAGCGCCGGCGCATGCCAGAACATCAAGGACAGTGGCAGATGCAGGCCGATAAAGACCCACATGGCGGCCTGAAAATCGCCCTCCATCATCATCTCGCGCGTGGGGCTGGCGCCGCCCAGGTAGACCCGGGCAAAGGCGCCGTCGTCGACCAGCCAGGACGCGCCCATGGCCAGCAAAAAGCCCAGCGCATAGAGGGAGCCGAGCAGCAGCATGGCGCGGGTTTGTTGAGGGCCTGCGCGAAAGGCGGTCAGCAGCACCTTGGGCATGGGGAAGCGGCCGTCCATCGCTTCCCGCGTGGCCGCCATCATGCCCAAGGTCGCAGCGGGCAGTAGCATCATGGCCAGGGCGATGCCGATGAAGGGCACCTGGCTGACGACGGTCATCAGCGCCATGAACATGAAAAACAGACCGGCCAGCGCCAGGGGTTGTTTGAAAAAGGTCCGCATGCCCAGCTTGACCCAGAGCGCGCCGCTGCGGGCAGGAACAATGTTGAGCTTCATGAGGGCATCTCCAGCAGGCGGGCGACGTGCGGGTGCATCACCCGTTCGCGCAGCACGTGTTCAAAATGCGCCGGGTCGTGGGCCTGCAGCAGGCTGGCCGGGCGCGGCAGGTGGTAGTCCCACAGGCGTGAAATCCAGAAGCGCAGCGCTGCAGCGCGCAGCATGGCGCTCAGCAACGCGCGCTCGGCGCTCTCGAGCGGGCGCACGGCGCTGTAGGCCCGCAGCAAACTTTGGAAGCGCTGCGCGTCATGCGCCCCGGTGCCTTGATCGATACACCAGTCGTTCAGGCAAACCGCCAAGTCAAACAGCCAGCTGTCGACGCCGGCAAAATAGAAGTCAAAGACGCCGGTGAGTTCGGGTTGGCCTGGCGCGCTGTCAAACAGCACGTTGTCTCGGAACAGGTCGGCGTGGATCGGGCCGCGGGGCAGGGCGGCGTAGCTTGAAGAAGCCGCGGTGTGGTTCTGGTAGGCCAACTCGCTTTGCAGCAAGGCGGCCTGCGTCTGACTCAGATGGGGCAGCAGGACCGCCGCGGTGTCGTTCCACCAGGCCAGGCCGCGCAAATGCGGTTGCGAGAGCTCAAAGTCACGACCCGCCAGGTGCATTTTGGCAAGCAGTGTGCCCACGGCGGCGCAATGGGCTGGCGTGGGGATTAGCTCGCTGCTGCCGCGCAAACGGGTCACTACCGCGGCCGGTTTGCCCTTGAGTTCAAACACCAGATCGCCGCGCGCGTCGGCACAGGGTTCGGGCGCCGGGATGCCGTGCTCGGCCAGGTGCTTCATCAAGCGCAGGTAGAAGGGCAATTGCGCAAACGTCAGTCGCTCGAACAAGGTCAGCACGTAGTCAAAAGTCTCACCACCTTGCTCGGTGCTGACAAAGTAATTGGTGTTTTCGATGCCCCGGGCGCACCCTTGCAAGGTGGTGAGTTCGCCCAATTTCAGTTGTCGCAGCAGGGCGCGGGCCTCTTGGGTCGAGACTTCTGTGTAAACCGCCATGAATCAGAAACCCAGAATCTTCCAGCTGCGCTCGCCGCTGGTGGGCTCAACCTGGTAGGCGGGCAGGCGCCCCTTGGGCTGCACCGTGATGGTTTTGGTTTCGCCGCCCACGCGCAGCTCATCAATGCGGGCGCCCGCGTCTTCGATTTGAATGCGCTCGGTGCGTTGTTCAATGGCACCCGCCGCACGCGACGCTGCAGCGGCTGGCGGCGTGGCGGTGCTTGGCGCGGGCGCCGCAGATTGCGCCAGCGCGAGGCCGTAGAACGACAAAGAGAGGCTAAGAAACAGGGCGATTTTCATCGAGGCATTGTAGAGGGGGCACAGCCGAGCAGCACGCGCAGGCAAAATGCGCGCATGAATATGAATGACTCTCTGACTGACGCTGTGACTGACAGCCCAAGCAAGCCAAAAATCCTGCTGCTGGTGGACGGCTCGAGCTACTTGTACCGCGCCTTTCACGCCATGCCGGACTTGCGCGCCGTGCCCGGCGACCCCTTGAGTGCGCCCACCGGTGCCATCCGCGGCATGATCAACATGCTGCAAAGCCTGCGCAAAGAGGTGCCGGCAGATTACGCTGCCTGCATTTTTGACGACAAGGGCCCGACCTTCAGGGATGCGCTCTACCCCGAGTACAAGGCGCACCGCTCGCCCATGCCCGACGATTTGCGCGCCCAGATCGACCCGATTCATGACGTGGTGCGCCTGATGGGCTGGAAAGTGCTGGCCGTCCCTGGGGTCGAAGCCGATGACGTGATCGGCACGCTGGCGGTGACGGCGGCGCGTCAGGGTATCGAGGTGATAGTGAGCAGTGGCGACAAGGATCTGGCGCAGCTGGTCAACTCGCACATCACCATCATCGACACCATGAACGGCCGGCGCCGCGACGTGGCGGGCGTCGAGGCCGAGTTTGGCGTGCCGCCACAGCTGATGGTGGATTTTCAGACGCTGGTGGGTGACGCCATTGACAACGTGCCGGGCGTGCCCAAGGTGGGCCCCAAAACCGCTGCCAAGTGGCTGCAGCAATACGGTTCACTCGACGCCGTGGTGGCCAACGCCGACCAGATCAAAGGCGTGGTGGGCGAGAACCTCAAGAAGTCACTGGACTGGCTGCCGCTGGGTCGCCAACTGCTGACCATCAAGACCGACTGCGACCTGAATGGCTGGATGCCTGATTTGCCCGCTCTTGATTCAATAGCTACAGGCGCAATGGATACGGGGGCTCTGGCCCTATTTTATGAAAAATATGGATTCAAGGGCTTGGCCCGCACCTTGGGATCAGGCAACGGCGCCACGCAGCGCGGCGGCGCTGGCGCCGATACCAAGCCCACGGGTCCCAAGGCCGGCGACGCCTCAGCACGCGAGCCCGACTTGTTTGACGAGCCCGAGGTCCGCAGCGAAGCGACGCGTTCCACGGCGGTCGACCTGCGCTACGACACCATCCTGACCTGGGAAGCTTTCGACAAATGGTTCGCCAAAGTGCAGGCGGCTGACCTGGTGGCGCTCGACACCGAAACCACCTCGCTCGACGAAATGCGCGCCAGAATAGTCGGCATCAGTTTCAGCGTGACGCCGGGCGAGGCGGCCTACCTCCCGCTGGCGCACGCCTACCCCGACGCACCAAATCAATTGCCTCTGAACGAGGTGCTGTCCAGGCTCAAACCCTGGCTGGAAGACCCGGCAAAACCCAAGCTGGGTCAGCACGTCAAATACGACCGCCATGTGTTTGCCAACCACGGCATTGAAGTGCAGGGCTACGCGCACGACACCATGCTGCAAAGCTATGTGCTCGAAGTGCACAAGCCGCACGGCCTGGCCAGCCTGGCCGAGCGCCACCTCGGGCGCAGCGGCATCAGTTTTGAGGATTTGTGTGGCAAAGGGGTCAACCAAATCTGCTTTGACCAGGTGGACATTGAGAAAGCAACGCAATACGCCTGTGAAGACTCCGACATGACGCTGGAGGTGCACCGCGTGCTGTGGCCGCTCTTACAAGCCAGCGCCGCCGCCTTGCAGCCAGCCACCGCCGACGCGCAGGGTGACGCGGGCCATCCGGCCAGTTTGTCGGAGCCTTACCACCTGCCCAGCCTGTTGGGGATTTATGAGCTGGAAATCGCCAGCAGCGAGGCCTTGTACCGCATCGAGCGCAACGGTGTGCTGATTGACGCGCCCACCTTGGCGCTGCAGAGCCACGAACTGGGATCACGCATTTTGCAACTTGAAAAGGAGGCGCACGAGCTGGCCGGTCAACCCTTTAACCTGAGCAGCCCAAAGCAGATTGCCGAAATTTTCTTCACCAAGCTCGGTCTGCCGATCGTCAAAAAGACCCCCACCGGCTCGCCCAGTACCGACGACGAAGTGCTGCAAAAACTCGCCGAGGACTACCCGCTACCGGCCAAAATTTTGGAGCACCGGGGCCTGGCCAAACTCAAGGGCACCTACACCGACAAGCTGGCGCAACTGGCGCACCCACGCACCGGGCGCGTGCACACCCATTACGCGCAGGCCGTGGCGGTGACGGGTCGCCTCAGCAGCAACGACCCCAACCTGCAAAACATTCCGGTGCGCACGCCCGAAGGGCGGCGCGTGCGCGAGGCCTTTGTGGCACCTAGAGGTTGTGTGATTGCCAGCGCCGATTACAGCCAGATCGAACTGCGCATCATGGCGCACATCAGCGGCGACGCAGCGCTCTTACTGGCGTTTCGCGACGGCATGGATGTGCACCGCGCCACCGCCGCCGAAATTTTTGGTACCGACAGGGCCCAAGTCACGAGCGAGCAGCGCCGTTACGCCAAGGTCATCAACTTCGGCCTGATTTACGGCATGAGCGCTTACGGCCTGGCCAAAGCCTTGAGCATCGACAACACCGCGGCCAAAAATTACATCGAGCGCTACTTTGAGCGTTACCCCGGCGTCAAAAATTACATGGACCACACCCGCGCGCTTGCCAAACGCCAGGGTTATGTGGAAACCGTGTTTGGCCGACGCCTGTATCTGCCCGAGATCAACTCGCCCAACGGCCCGCGCCGCAGTGGTGCCGAGCGTGCCGCGATCAACGCGCCGATGCAAGGCACCGCTGCCGACTTGATCAAGCTCAGCATGGTGAAGGTCCAGCAAGTGATTGATGCGCAAAAGCTGGCCACCAAAATGATCATGCAGGTGCACGACGAACTGGTGTTTGAGGTGCCCGAGTCAGAAATCGATTGGGTGCGCCACGAGGTGCCCAGGCTGATGGCAGGGGTGGCGCACTTGAAGGTGCCGCTTCTAGCCGAGGTCGGCATCGGGCCGAACTGGGACCAGGCGCACTGAGTTTTGTCGTGAGCTCTCTGGAGTCCCAAGCGCGCCGTCAGTTGTTGCAGCTGGTTGGTGCCAGCGCCGCCACCTGGAGCTTGCCGCGCAGTGCCTGGAGCCAGTCGCGCTTAAACCAAAACCCGTTCACGCTGGGTGTGGCCAGCGGCTCGCCGACGCCCGGTGGCGTGGTGTTGTGGACGCGCTTGCACGGCGCCAAGTCCTCGCTTGGGGGTGGCGCTGACGAGTGGGGCCCGGCTGTGATCCCGGTGCGCTGGGAACTGGCGCACGACGAGCAGTTCAACCGCATCGTGCACAGTGGGCAGTCGATGGCCGGGCCCGAACTGGCGCATTCGGTTCACGTCGAGGTGGCGGGGCTGGAGGCGGATCGCTGGTATTTCTACCGTTTCATGGCGGGTGACTTTGTCAGCGCCACGGGGCGCACGCGCACGCTGCCCCAGCCCGATGCGGTGGTGGCCCGCCTGCGGCTGGCCTATGCCTCGTGCCAGAAATGGGAGGACGGCTATTTCAGCGCCTGGCGCCACATGCGCGAAGAAAACCTGGACTTGGTGCTGTTCCTGGGCGACTACATCTACGAATATCCAGCGCTTAACGGCCGTGTGCGCGTGCCCACCGGTGGCTGGGTCTTGAGTCTGGAGGACTATCGCCAACGCTATGCGCTGTACAAGGGCGAGCTTGATTTGCAGGCGATGCATGCGGCCTGCCCCTGGTTGCTGACCTGGGATGATCACGAGGTGCAAAACGATTATGCGGGAGTGCAAGCGGGCTACAGCAGCGCGCTGGACCCCTCAAAACCCGAGCACTTCTTGGCCCGGCGCGCGGCGGCGTACCAGGCCTGGTACGAACACATGCCGGTACGTGCCTCCGCCCTCACGCAAGGCCTGGCCGGCTTGGCGACGGGCGCTGATCTGCGCATTTACAACCGCTTGCGCTATGGCCAGCTCGCGTCCCTGTACCTGCTCGATGGTCGGCAGTACAAAGACCCGCAGGCTTGCACTGCGGGCGGCGGCGTGGGCTCCGCGATGGTGAAACCGGCCGAGTGCCCACAGTGGCATGATCCGAGTCGCTCGCTGTTGGGCTTGCAGCAGGAGCGCTGGCTGTATGACGAATTTTCAAAACGCCCTGCGCACGAATCCGGCTGGAACGTGCTGGGCCAGCCCACCCTGTTTGGCCAACGTGATCTGAAAGTGGGCCCCGGCCAGACCCTCTGGAACGATGGCTGGGACGGCTACCCTGCGGCGCGCGCTCGCTTGACCGATGCCTTGAGTCAGCACGCGGTGGCCAACCCGGTGATTCTGGGCGGCGATGTGCATGAAAACTGGGTCGGCCACGTCAAGGCCGATTACCCCGACCCCGGCAGTGCCAGCGTCGGGGTGGAGTTCTGCGGCACCAGCATCAGCTCGCGCTCCGGCGGCAACGCCAAAACGGCGCAGCGGCTGGCCGAGAACCCGCATTTTGTCTTTGCCGATGCGCTGCGCAAAGGCTACGGCGTGGCCGAGTTCACGCCCAAGCAGCTCACCACCAGCTTGCGCGTGGTCGATGACGTGACGCGGCAAGACACCCAAATTGAAACCCTGGCCCGCTTTGTCGTGCAGGCCGGGCGGCCGGTGCTGGAGCGCGCTTGAGCTGGCATGGCAGCGTCACGCACCCCCAGCAACAATCGTGGCCGTGAAACAGCTTCCTGCTGTTCATTAATTTGATAGCTGGTTACGCAATATCTACGAGGGCTGCAGCCTGATTTGTTATAAATATGGCGCCGCCTTTAGCTTGCAACAGCAACCAAAGCCACTCGCGCCAAGGGCGCGTGAGTGTTGTCAGAAAATTTGATGGACTGATTTTCACGATCGGTGATGGACGCGATTGGCGTCGAATGCCAACAGTCTGTCGTACTTCCCGAACAAATTTGACCAACAAACTCAGTGACTGCTTCAGAGACGGATTTAATTCGGCTGTGCAGCGATACATGACGACCATGAATGGCAAGTTCCTGGAAGTCCAGTGCTTGCCCGCCACCTCCGCAAATACCCCATCGACCACGCAGACTTGGAAGTGAATACGCCCGTTCAGGCTGGAGTCGAATCGGTTGATGAAAGCCACCGCGCCAATGTGCAGGGCTGCGTTGCCCACATTCGCCGCACCGGCGCAGTGGGCAGATAATGGCGCAGATTACCCAGCGCCGGCACACATGCGCTAGTGACAATGCGGGATTGCTCGGCGAGTGGCGGAAAGCACACCATTACCCAGATTAAGGCAAAGCGAACGCTCCGACAACCTCGTTCAACCGCAATCGTGTCCGCGCCAGGCTTGGGGAGCGTTCTGATGCGCGTTGCGGGCTCCATTCGGAGTTGACCCATGCGGTCAGGCGGGCGTTGTATCCCAAGCCTTGCGCCAAACTGCCGTCGATTGTTTTCAACAAGTCCTCTCTGATTTGTTTGGGAGCGCTCTTCGCGAGTTTTAACAACGACTGCTTGGGGTCTGCCAATTCATCAGGCGCGGCAGGCAAAACACCCTTTGCCCCAATCAGCGCCCGCATTGCAACGTGGTCAGCTAGCACCCAAGACTCCACTTCACGCACGGCAATCCGAAAAAGCAGATTGGCAGGGGGCGCACCAGCCAACCATTGGTCGCGAAACTCAACCAAGCAATTTGCACGATCCAAGTCCGTCAGCACCAGCATCACCTGCTGTTGCGCCATTTGGTACCAGCTACCCATCCTGGAGCGCAGATAGCCATTCCCCGTCTTGCCCAACTTATGTTGAATGAAATGTGGCGTTGGAACTTCAGAAATCAGGCGCAGTGCAATCGCCTCACTGAGTTGGTCTTCCGTGGCAATGGCAATCGGCGTCATTGCCACAAGCCCAGCTGCGATACCTTCTCGGGGCGGGTCTTGGGCAATACCACTTCCGCAACACTGAGCCCCGCACCAAGCGCTTGCCGCTCGCTGGCATCCAAAGAACGCCCCGTGGTGCCTTGCTTGCCGGTTTCCAAAATCACAACACCCCGTTCATCAATGCCGGGGTTACTCAAAAGCGCATCGCTGTGTGTGGTCAAAACCACTTGACGCTTTGTTTTTCGATCGCGTTGCAGGCGATCCACTATCAGCGGGATTTCCTTCACGATGGCATCGTTGAGCGAAATTTCAGGCTCCTCCAACAACAACATGGAGCTGCCCTCCAGCAACGCCCAGAGCAGGCCAAACAAGCGCAACGTCCCGTCTGAAAAATGCTCCTCAGACTGCCACCCCGCATGGGGGCGATGGTGGGCATAACGCGCCTCCAAATGTGGGTGGCCCATGTCGTCTTTCCTAAACCGCAAATCCTCAAACTGCGGCACCGCCAGCGAAAGTGCTTTTGAAATCTTGGCCAGGCGCGAGTTTCTGGTCTTGTCTGGTGTCTTGGACAAGCGTTCCAAAAAACCTTGGCCAAAAGGATCGTCCGTAAGCCGATGCCCGCCAATTTTTTCGCCAAAGCGCAGCAGTTGCGGCACCAGATGCAGGTAAGTGATATCGCTCAAAAAATCCGCGACGACTCGGAACTCGATATTGGTCTGAATTTGCTCCAGATGCGTTTGGGTGCGCAGCAGCACGTCTACATCGTCCTTGGAGTCTGGTCGATTCAAGATCAGTTCGCCTTCTTTCCAAACCTGCTCACGCGACACCAGCAGACGCTGCGCCCCCTTGCCCTCTGGTTTGAAGGCCAAAACGTATCGCCACACCGGTGGCTGATCCAGTTCCTGGCTGAGTTCAACATCGATCTCCACCTCGGGGTCTCGTCGGGCGTGTAGACAACGCACCTTGGAGATGCCGCCCCGCTCCGCAATAGCCGCCTGTAGCCCGCCGCCCTTGGTCTTGCTGACATCGCGCAAAAATCGCAACGCGTCCAACAGATTGGACTTACCAGAAGCGTTAGGGCCCAGGACATAGGAAACGTTCCGCAGGGGTAAATCCAGCGATTGGAAGTTGCGCCAGTTTTTCAGTCGGATGTTGCTAATGAGCATGGTGTTGCCTTCGGCCGGTAAAGAGGACTAAGCGACATTTTCCACCATCACCTCGGCCAGATGGGCACGGATAGGCATTTCAACACCAAGAGAATTAGTATCGCACCTTGAAACAGCCAGCGATCCGGGTGAAACCGCTCGATTTGCCGCCCACCTGCTCCCCCGAGTTCCCCACTTAAATTTGTAACGTGTTGATCTATATAGGGGTGCGCTGCAAACGCGCCACTACAAAAGGGTCAACTGGGCGGGAAGGGTGGGTTTCTTGATCGTCAGTGCTTGCAAAATCTGGGTGTGTTCGTG
>VMTC01000097.1 GCA_013791765.1 Rhodoferax sp. | reverse complement strand
GTAGTGAGGGGGTAAAGGTAACGTCCTGCCTGGTACTGACCGAGGCGGTGCAACAGCCGGGTTTAGCCCGCCGTCACGCCGCGCTCAGGGTGGGGGAATTTGAGGTGGCCAAAAGTGGGGGAATTTGGGTGGCCATCAGGGGGTGCTGAATGGCCTTGAGCAAAGCTTGAGCCCCGTTCAGAACCCTGGAACGGGGAGTTTTATGTGTCCTTCGGCCACAGCACCACGCGTTCATGGGCTGAGGCGGTGCAATATGGTTTTATTTGTGGCGGCGGTGGTGCGTGGTACAGCCGCACACTGCAGATTCTCAAACCTGATGATCGTGTGTGGGTGAATGTGCCAAGTACGGGCTACGTGGGAGTGGGTCGGGTCACTGGCCGCGCCGTGCAGGCGGCAGATTTCAATATCATCGGCCCCTCTGGCGAAGCTTCCGTCTTGGATGTTTTGACCCAAGGCGACTACCACCGCGAATTTGTGACTGATCCCGAGCGCAGCGAGTGGTTTGTACCGGTGGAGTGGATCAAGGTGGTTCCGCTTGACCAAGCAGTGAAAGAGATTGGTTTCTTTGGCAACCAAAACACTGTCTGTAAGCCCACCACGCCCAAGTGGCGTAGCACGGTCGACAGATTGAAAGAACGGTTTGGGATTGCCTCGGCTTGAGGGTTAAAGCCATGGCCGCTTTTAGCGGCTGGTAGCTTTTCAAGCTGTCAAAACCGACAACATTTCTGTTGGCCGGCAATTCTTTGCCTCCAAATCGGCAAATCTTTGCTCACCCCAACAAAGGGGTCAAATATCAATGTTGCCAGCGCGCAGCGCGTTGGCTTCGATGAATTCACGGCGCGGCTCCACTTCGTCGCCCATCAGCATGGTGAAGACCCGGTCGGTTTCGATGGCGTCATCAATTTGCACCCGCAGCAGGCGGCGCACGGTCGGGTCCATGGTGGTTTCCCACAGTTGCGCCGGGTTCATCTCGCCCAAGCCTTTGTAGCGCTGGCGCGAAGTGGCGTGTTCCGCCTGAGCCAGCAGCCAGGTCATGGCCTCCCGGAAGTCGGCCACTTTTTCTTCTTTTTGACGTTCACCTTCGCCCCGCATCACGCGCGCGCCCGGGCTGAGCAAGTCCTTGAAGGTCGTGGCGGCATCGGCCAGCGCGGCGTAATCGGCGCCATACACAAAGTCTTGTGTCAGCACACTGCTCTTGATGTTGCCGTGGTGGCGCCGGCTGATGCGCAGAATTGGCTTGTCGGAGGCAACATCAAATTCGCCCGCAACTTCGGCATCGGGCAGCCTGGCTTGCAGTGCAGCGGCAGAAACTTCGGCGTCTGCCAGCGTGTCCAGGTTCAGAGCGACGCCGTCGGCGAGCGAGCGCAGCGCTTCATCGTCCATGAAGTTGCGCAGGCGCGCAATGACCGCTTGGGTGGCTTGGTGTTTGCGCGCCAGTTCGACCAGCGTGTCCCCCTTGAGCGTGACGCCGCTTTCGCCGCCGGTAAAGATGGACGCGTTCACCATGGCGATGCGCAACAGGAAGCGGTCGAGTTCGTCGCCGTCCTTCAAATACAGCTCTTCCTTACCGGCTTTGACCTTGTACAGGGGCGGCTGCGCAATGTAGATGTGGCCGCGCTCCACCAGCTCGGGCATCTGGCGGTAAAAGAAGGTAAGCAGCAGCGTGCAGATATGCGCGCCGTCGACGTCGGCATCGGTCATGATGATGATGCGGTGGTAACGCAGCTTGGCGACATTGAAGTCGTCGTTGCCGGTGGTGCCACCCGCCTTGCCGATGCCGGTGCCCAGCGCGGTGATGAGCGTCAGAATTTCGTTGCTGGTCAGCAGCTTTTCGTAGCGGGCTTTTTCCACGTTCAAAATCTTGCCGCGCAGCGGCAGGATCGCCTGGAATTTACGGTCGCGCCCTTGCTTGGCGGAGCCACCGGCGGAGTCACCCTCGACGATGTATATCTCGCACATGGCCGGGTCCTTCTCCTGGCAGTCCGCCAGCTTGCCTGGCAGGCCCATGCCGTCGAGCACGCCCTTGCGGCGCGTCATGTCGCGCGCCTTGCGGGCGGCTTCACGGGCGCGGGCCGCCTCGATGATCTTGCCGACGATGATCTTGGCGTCTGCCGGGCGCTCCTGCAGGTAGTCGTAGAGCAGTTTGCTGACGATGTCTTCCACCGGGCCGCGCACTTCGCTGCTCACCAGCTTGTCTTTGGTTTGGCTGCTGAACTTGGGCTCGGGCACTTTGACGGAGAGAACGCAGGTCAGGCCTTCGCGCATATCGTCGCCGGTGACTTCGACCTTGGCTTTTTTGGCCAGTTCGCTGTCGTCAATGTATTTGTTGATGACACGCGTCATCGCGGCGCGCAGGCCGGTCAGGTGGGTGCCGCCGTCGCGTTGCGGGATGTTGTTGGTGAAGCACAGCACCTGTTCGTTGTAGCCGCTGTTCCACTGCATCGCCACTTCTACGCCAATGTTGGTGTTCTGGTCGCTTTGCCGGTCCCCGAGCGCATGAAAAATGTTGGGGTGCAGGACGGTTTTGCCTTTGTTGATGAAGTTCACAAAACCACGCACGCCCCCGGCACCCGAAAAGTCGTCTTCTTTGCCGCTGCGTTCGTCTTTGAGGCGGATGCGCACGCCATTGTTCAGAAAGCTCAACTCGCGCAGGCGTTTGCTCAGAATTTCGTAGTGAAAGTCATTGTTCTGCTGAAAGATGTCCGTGTCCGGCAGAAAGTGCACCTCGGTGCCGCGCTTTTCGGTCGAGTCGATCACCTTCATGGGCGATGTTTCCACGCCATTGACCACTTCGACGATGCGGTTCTGCACAAAGCCCCGGCTGAACTCCATCACATGGACCTTGCCGTCACGGCGAATCGTCAGGCGCAGCATTTTGGACAGCGCGTTGACGCAACTGACGCCCACGCCGTGCAGGCCGCCCGAAACCTTGTAGCTGTTTTGATTGAACTTGCCGCCGGCATGCAATTCGGTCAGGGCGATCTCGGCGGCACTGCGCTTGGGCTCGTGCTTGTCGTCCATCTTGACGCCGGTGGGAATGCCGCGCCCGTTGTCGACCACTGACACCGAGTTGTCGGAATGGATCGTCACCAGAATGTCGTCGCAGTGGCCGGCCAGCGACTCATCAATCGAGTTGTCCACCACTTCGAACACCAGGTGGTGCAAACCGGTGCCGTCACTGGTGTCGCCGATGTACATGCCGGGGCGCTTGCGAACTGCTTCAAGCCCTTCCAGAATCTGGATCGAGCCTTCGCCGTAGGCCTCGGAGGCGCCGATTTGGTGGGCGTCAATGGTGGGTTGGAAGTTGGAGCTGTCGCTGGCGCCTTCGCCGGTGTGAACGGCATCTTGGCTGTCGATTTCGTTCCCGGCGGGTTGCACTGGCTTGTTTTCTTCGGTCATGGCTAACTTTTAATCAGTTGAGGACGGCGCTTGCTTGCTACGCGTAGCAGCGGTCTGTCCCGCAAGGTTTCAATATCTTCTTTAACTCTTGAATGACCAAACACGCAACGGATTTCTCATTCACTGCGAGTTCGGGCTTTGCATTGCCACTAACTTCGTGGTGTCAAATGCGCATTGGCATCACCACGTATTTGAACGTGGCGTTGTCTGGAATCGTGAACAGAGCCGAGCTGTTGCCGTCGGAGAGCTCCAGCCGCACCATGTCCTGGCTCATATTGGTCAGCGCATCAATCAGATAGGTCACGTTGAAGCCGATCTCAATGCTGTCGCCGCCGTAATCGATATCAAGTTCGTCCACCGCCTCTTCCTGCTCGGCGTTGTTGGATGCGACCCGCAGCGTGCCGGGGTCAATGTTCAGGCGCACCCCTTTGAACTTTTCGCTGGTCAGGATGGCGGTGCGCTGCAAGGTCGCCAACAAGGCGCTACGGCCCAGGGTGATGCTGTTGTGGTGATTCTTGGGAATGACGCGGTTGTAGTCGGGGAACTTGCCCTCGACCAGTTTGGTGACAAACTCCATGCCATCAAAGCTGAATTTGGCCTGGTTGTTGGCAAACTGCATCTCGATGGCGCCTTGCGTGTCGGAGAGCAAACGCTGCAGTTCAATCACTGTTTTGCGCGGCAGGATCACTTCTTGTTTGGGCACTTCCACATCCAGCGTAGCGGACGCAAAGGCCAGGCGGTGACCGTCGGTCGCCACCAGGCTGAGTTGACTGCCTTCGGCGACGAACAAGATGCCGTTCAAGTAATAGCGGATGTCGTGCACAGCCATGGCAAATGACACCTGGCTGAGCAGGTCTTTCAACGTTTTCTGCGGAACGCTGAACACCGGGCCGAAGCTGGCGGCTTCCTGCACCAGCGGGAAGTCTTCGGCCGCCATGGTTTGCAGCGTGAACCGGCTCTTGCCGCCTTTGAGGATGAGCTTGGCAGCGCTCGACTCCAGCGACACGGTCTGATCCGCGGGCATCGTGCGCAAGATATCAATCAATTTGCGTGCGCCCACGGTGGTGGTGAAGTCGCCCATGTCGCCATCGAGCTCTGCCGTGGTGCGAATCTGGATTTCAAGATCGCTGGTGGTCAATTGCAGCGAGGAGCCTGTTTTGCGAATCAACACATTGGCCAGGATGGGCAAGGTGTGTCGACGCTCGACGATGCCTGATACCGACTGCAAAACCGATAGAACTTTGTCTTGGGTGGCCTTCAAAACGATCATGTCAACCTCTTTTTAATTTCTGCAATTCAAATCAATAACGAACCCAGCGCGCCAAACCATTTGGCTCTGCCATTTTCCCCTGTTTATTTCCTCAATCAGCCCTTGAGCGTCTGCTCCAACACGTGAAGCTGCTGGTTCAACTCGGTCATTTGCTGACGCTCGCCACCAATCTTGCGCACCGCATGCAAGACCGTGGTGTGGTCGCGTCCGCCGAACAGCTCGCCAATCTCGGGCAAGCTCTTTTGTGTCAGCTCTTTGGCTAGGTACATGGCAATCTGGCGCGGCCGGGCAATGCTGGCCGGTCGCTTCTTGGAGTACATGTCTGCAATCTTTATCTTGTAGTAGTCAGCCACTGTCTTCTGGATGTTTTCGACTGAAATCTGACGGTTCTGAATGGAAAGCAGATCCCGTAATGCCTCACGAGCCAGCAAGATCGATATTTCTTTCTGGTTGAAGCGGGAATATGCCAGAATTTTGCGCAACGCACCTTCGAGTTCGCGCACGTTGGAGCGGACATTTTTGGCTACAAAAAAAGCGACCTCTTCGGGCATCACAATGCCTTCAACCCGTGCCTTGTTTATGAGAATAGCGACCCGCATTTCCAATTCGGGCGGCTCAATTGCGACCGTCAGCCCCGAGTCAAAACGGGACACCAGGCGCTCGTGAATGTCAGTCAAACCCTTCGGATAGGTGTCGCTGGTCATCACGATGTGCGACTTTTTGGCCAGCAGAGCTTCAAAGGCGTTGAAGAACTCTTCTTGTGTGCGTTCCTTGTTGGCAAAGAATTGGACGTCATCAATCAGCAACAAATCCAGCGAGTGATAGCGCTCTTTGAATTCATCAAAAGTCTTGCGCTGGTAGGCCTTAACCACATCCGATACAAACTGTTCGGCATGGATGTAGAGAACTTTGGCGCCCGGCTGGTCAGCGAGCAGGCGATTGCCAACGGCGTGCATCAAATGGGTCTTGCCGAGACCGACTCCGCCGTAGATAAAAAGTGGGTTGTACAGGTGCCCTGGCATGCCCGCCACGTGCATGGCAGCGGCCCGTGCCATGCGGTTGGCTGTCCCCTCTATCAAGGTGTCAAAGGTCAAGGCCGAGTTGAGTCGGTTCTTGAGGTTGCCCGGGCTGCGGTCATCGCCCAATTCGGGCACACCCTCCATTGCAACGGGTTCCACTGCCCGCAAGATAGATTGTGTTCTGACAACAACTTCCCGAGGAGCGAGCGCTAACTCCATGCGGATGACTTGCCCTGAAAACATCTCCAAGAGGCCGGCAATGCGCTTGCTGTACTGCGCCCTGATCCAGTCCAGCTTGAACCGGTTGGCAACAAAAATGGTGATGACAGATAGATCGCCGTCGACTTGTGCCGACAGAGGCTTGATCCAAGTGTTGAATTGCTGTTCTGGGAGTTCCTGCGCCAATTGATCCACGCAGGTCTGCCACAAGCTCTGCCCATCACCAGTGCCCTTGAAATCGGGTTGGCTGGCGCGTTGTCCCTCTGTCATTTGTGATCTATTTCTGTGGATAGTTATGGGTTTGCGTAGCCGGAGATTGTAATTTATCAAGCCTTTATCCACAAGACGCAGGAGACGATTGGCAGCATCAATGTTACGTATTGCAGAGCCGCATTCGAAAGCCGGTTTGCCGTGGCCTGGAAAGTTTGCGATAATCACCGGTTCCTCTGAACGTATTGGGGGAGTTAAGACAGCGGCCTGGTCATTTTTTGAAAAATTTGCGGGCCGTCATTGAGCCCTTTAGGATTTCCAAAATGAAACGCACTTACCAACCCTCCAAGATTCGCCGCGCCCGTACCCACGGTTTTCTGGTTCGCATGAAAACCCGTGGCGGTCGCGCTGTGATCAATGCGCGCCGCGCCAAAGGGCGCAAGCGTCTGGCGGTCTAAGTCTGGCTGCTCGCATCGCCTGTCATTGTGATTCGCTGTTCTGGCGCCGCTTCAAATTGCAGCGATTGAAGACGCGAAGTCAGTTTCAGGCTGTGCTGGCTGGCAGCACGGTGGCCCGAACGGCGCACTTCGCTTTGCACCGCGTAGCGCTGGATGATTCGGCGCTTGGCAACGAGCCCGTGCCGGCGGCAATGACATCCAAGCAGCTTCTTTTTGCTTTGGACGACGTGTGGCTGGGGGCTATGGTGGCTAAACGATGGGCGAAACGAGCTGTCACCCGCAATGCCATCAAGCGGCAGATTTACAGTGTGAGCGCCGACTTTGAAGCAATTCTTCCTTTTGCGGCCCATGTTGTGCGCCTGCGCGCTGCATTTGACCCAAAGCAGTACGTCAGCGCCACGTCCGATGCGCTCAAGAAGGCTGTCCGGCAAGAATTGCAGCAACTGTTTGCACGTGCACCGGTACAGTCGCATGGGCTTGCTTTGAAGGATCGTGCTTCATGATGAAGACTGTTTTGATCGGCTTGGTCAAGGGCTACCGCTTGTTGCTAAGCCCGTGGCTCGGTTCGTCCTGCCGATTTGAGCCGACTTGTTCCTCCTATTCCCTGCAGGCCCTGCAAGCGCATGGTGCGGCAGCGGGCAGCTATTTGACTCTGACGCGACTCGCACGTTGCCACCCCTGGTGCGCGGGCGGTTCTGATCCGGTTCCAAGTGACAAGCCCCGATTTAAATCCCAGTTGTTTACTCAACTGATTCATTCTTCCTCTGAAAAGAAGTCTTCATGAACGATATTCGCCGCACCATTTTGTGGGTGATTTTTGGCTTTTCCATGGTTTTGCTGTGGGATCAGTGGCAGGTTTTTAACGGTCGCAAAGCCACATTTTTCCCCAGCGCGGTCAACACCGCCCCAGCGGCGTCCCCATCGGTGCCGGCATCCAGTGTGCCGACCGGTGTGCCTACTGCAAATACTGTAGCTGCTAACGACCAAACGCCGGGGCCTACAGCTCAATTGACCCCTTCAGTTGAGCCGTCTGCTGCAGCCCGCGAACGTCTGGTGGTGACGACCGATGTCCTCAAGGTTACCTTTGATACCGAAGGTGCGTCGCTGGTGCAAACCGAGTTTGCGCAGCACGCCGATATGGCGGACAAGAGCAAGAAATTTATCCTGCTCGATAACACCCCGACACATACCTACATGGCGCAGACCGGCCTGATTGCTGGGGCGGCAGGCGGCACCTTCCCAACGCACAAGACGGTCATGACCGTCGCGCCGGGGGAACGAACGCTGCAGGACGGCAACAATGAGTTGGTTGTTCGCTTCGAATCCCCGGAACTTGGCGGCGTCAAACTGGGAAAAACTTTTACCTTCACCCGTGGCTCGTACGCGGTCGCGGTCAAGCACGATGTAGTGAACGTTGGTGCAACGGTGGTATCACCGCAACTGTACCTGCAGTTAGTGCGTGACGGCAGCAAGCCAATGGGAGAGTCTTCTCTCTATTCCACCTTCACCGGTCCCGCAATTTATACCGAAGCCAAAAAGTACCAGAAGGTCGATTTCACGGATATCGAAAACAACAAGGTCGATGTCGAAAAAACAGCAGAAAACGGCTATGTGGCCATGGTGCAGCACTATTTTGCCAGTGCTTGGTTGCTGGGTGACGGTGTCAAGCGCGATCTTTTCCTGCGGAAAGTCGATACCAATTTGTATGCGGTGGGCATGATCACCCCCATGGACAACATTGCGCCTGGCACAGCGAAGTCCGTGGAGGCCAAGTTTTTTGCGGGTCCGCAGGAAGAGAAAGTGCTTGAATCACTGTCGCCAGGGCTGGAGTTGGTCAAGGACTATGGTTGGCTTACCATTTTGTCCAAGCCCTTGTACTGGCTGCTTCACAAGCTAGAGAGCTTCATTGGCAACTGGGGCTGGTCCATCGTCGCCCTGGTATTGTTGCTAAAAGCGGCCTTTTACTGGCTCAATGCCAAGGCCTACGCCAGCATGGCCAAGATGAAAGCAGTCAATCCGAAGGTGACCGAAATGCGCGAGCGCCTGAAAGACAACCCGCAGCAGATGCAGCAAGAGATGATGCGCATCTATCGCGAGGAAAAAGTCAACCCTATGGGTGGCTGCTTTCCGATCATGATCCAGATTCCCGTGTTCATCGCCTTGTATTGGGTGTTGCTAGCCAGCGTTGAAATGCGCAATGCGCCCTGGATACTGTGGATTCACGACCTTTCCTCACCTGATCCTTTCTACATATTGCCGTTGGTGATGACCTTGACGACCGTGCTGCAGACCTCCCTCAATCCAGCGCCGCCAGACCCGTTGCAGGCCAAGATGATGTGGTTCATGCCGCTGGCCTTCAGCGTCATGTTCTTCTTCTTTCCTGCAGGCTTAGTGCTGTACTGGATTACCAACAATATCTTGTCGATCGCGCAGCAATGGGTCATCAACACCCGCATGGGCGTGCCGCCGAAGTTCCATCTGCCCAATTTCAAGTGACGAGACACTTTGGGTTTTTGTCGCAGACGCGGTGCGGCAGCGGCTGAGCAGTCGTGTCATTGCCGCGCCTTCAAGACCCGATTGTTGCTATCGCCACCGCCCCCGGTCGGGGTGCGGTGGGCATCGTACGCGTCAGCGGAGCACATATTGGGTCTTTGATGCAGGCGCTGTTTGGGCGGCAATTGAAGGCTCGCGAGGCGACTTATCTGCCGTTTCTTGATCGCGACCACTTGCCCATTGATCAGGGCATTGCGCTCTATTTCCCCGCGCCTCACTCGTTCACGGGCGAAGCCGTACTGGAACTGCAAGCGCACGGTGGGCCAGTGGTGCTGCAACTGCTTCTTGCGCGCTGCCTGGAGGCGGGGGCAGAGTTTGACGCAGGCCGCCAACAGCCCCGGCTCGCGGGGCTGCGACCAGCGCTACCGGGTGAATTTTCAGAGCGTGCCTTCCTTAATGGAAAGATTGACCTCGCCCAGGCTGAGGCCATCGCGGACCTGATTGACGCCAGTACCGAGGCGGCGGCCCGCAGTGCCACCCGCTCTTTGTCGGGCGCTTTCTCTCAGGAAATTCATGTCTTGCGCGATTCATTGACTCATCTGCGTATGCTGGTGGAGGCGACGCTGGACTTTCCGGAAGAAGAAATCGATTTTCTACGCCAGGCAGATGCGCAAGGTCAGTTGTCGATGTTGCAGCAAAATTTGCGCTCCGTGCTTCAAAAGGCGAGCCAGGGCGCCTTGCTGCGCGAAGGTATTACTGTTGTGATTGCAGGGCAGCCCAACGTTGGCAAGTCGTCCCTGCTGAATGCGCTCGCCGGGGCTGAACTGGCCATCGTGACCCCGATTGCTGGAACTACCCGAGACAAAGTGCAGCAGACTATCCAGATTGAGGGTGTGCCGGTGCACGTGATCGACACGGCAGGCTTGCGCGACAGCGACGACGTCATCGAAAAAATAGGGGTTGCGCGGGCCTGGGATGTGATCGAGACGGCTGACGCGGTCTTGTTCCTGCATGACCTGACGCGTCGATACGCTACAGATTATGTAGCAGATGATGCAGCTGTCGCGCGGGCTATAGCCGAGAAGTTGTCGACAAAAGTACCGGTAGTCGATATCTGGAACAAGAGCGATGCAGCCGACGGTGTGAGCTGCGAGGCGGGCCTGTGCTTGTCAGCCAAGACCGGCGAGGGCCTTGACACCTTGCGCCGCCGCCTGTTAGAGCTGGCGGGTTGGCAGTCAAAGCCTGAAGGCGTTTACATGGCGCGGGAGCGTCATGTTCACGCCTTGCAACAAGTGGCAGGCCATTTGTCGTTCGCCAGTGAGCACCTGGCGTCCGAAGCCCAGGCACTTGATCTCTTGGCTGAAGAGTTACGCTTGGCGCAAAGCGCTTTGAGCGAAATAACCGGTGAATTTTCGTCTGACGATCTTCTCGGGGTGATATTCTCGCGATTCTGTATCGGTAAATGACGGTGCTTGATCTTGGTCAGCAACCCAATGCGGCCGCTTGCTGAACTCTGCTCGACGAATGATTGACGGACAGTTGTTTCCCGCCTCAAAGTTGAAAGAAGATATGTCTATATTCAGTTGGTTTACCAATAAAAAGTCGACAAATGAGGTCTCATCGGAAGGCGGCTTGAGACTCGTGCACGGTCAAGGTGTGTTTACACCGCCCAACAGCCACGATGCAGATCGCAAAACAGCGCGGCTTGAGCGACGGCAACTCCTCTATGGCGTGGTTCGTGACTCGATGATCAGTGCTGGGGTGCTGGCAGCCAGTTACAAATTTAAGGTCTTGTCGCTGGATGCGGCTGGCCGCCAGTATCTCGTCATGATGGATCTGACCGACAAGGTGGCAAATGACACCGCATTGCTAAGCAAGATTGAGGCGCTAATGGTTCAGTCGGCGAAATTGAGGCACGATATTTCGGTCACAGCGGTCTACTGGCGTGTCAGCGATCATCTCGCAGAGGCGTCGCTTTCCCGTGAGTCCGCCCACATCTCTCAGTTGGGTCGACAGGCGTCTGAGTCCAAGGCAGTCAGTCAGTCGGACGGCTCCGCTATGACACCCCAACAGATACCTCGCTTTCAGCCGCTCCAGCAAGATGAGGTGGCTGCGTTCAGACGGGCGCTGGCAAGTGCCAGCGCACCCGCGCCTTTGTCAGAGTCAGGCAAAATTGTTACGTCCGGGCGGCGCAATCGGGCGCCGCTCGAAGAATTCGAAGACACGCAATTGGTAGACCAGGACGAACGCGCGTCGCCTTTAGGCGTGACTCAGTATGGCGAACTAAATTGACGGTCTAATGGTTTTTCATTGCCCGTCAAAGTCAAGCAGCGTGAAAAGTGCAAGACCTGAAGCTCGGAGTTTGTCAGAGCCGCCAAGCTCGGGCAAGTCAACGATGGCAGCCCCTTCGATCACCTGAGCGCCCAATTTTTCAAGCAATTTCATGCCGGCCATCATGGTGCCTCCAGTGGCGATCAGGTCGTCAATAAGGAGCACACGGTCTCCCGGTTTGACAGCATCGGTGTGCAGTTCAACCGTGGCGCTGCCGTACTCCAATTCGTAGGTTTCCGCAACCGTTGTGAACGGTAGTTTGCCTTTTTTGCGAATCGGAACGAAGCCCACATTGAGTTCATACGCAACCACGGCACCCAAAATGAAGCCGCGGGCATCCAAGCCGGCAACCACATCGGGTCGCATCGTGGCGTCCATATAGCGGTGGACAAAAGCGTCAATCAATATCCGAAATACCTTAGCATCCTGCAGCAGTGGTGTGATATCGCGAAACTGAACGCCCGGCGCCGGCCAATCAGGGACCGTACGAATGTGGGCGCGAAGATACTGGTTGACATTGAAATTTTGCATGGACCATTGTATGAATGTGCTAAGCCGCCATTGTGCCTCGGGCATGCCCAGGCTCCTGCAATGGGCGGTCAACCCTTGAGTAATCTCTGCTCGGCCAAGGCTAGCGGTTCGGCCTTGCCTGCAAGCACGAGGGTGTCACCCTCTTCAATCAACAAGTCTTGGTTGACTGACTTGACTTGGCCTGCGCTTCGGCGCAAGCTGACAATGCGAACACTTGCTGCCAGCGGGGCCAGTTGGCTGAGCGTTTTGCCTACTATTTTGGCGCCCAACGGCAGCGTCAGCGTGGAGAGGCGATCCTGATTGAGCTCGTCACCTGAGTCATCATCGGCCCCGTGAAAGTAGCCGCGCAGCAGGTTGTAGCGCGCATCGCGTTGGTCACGCACGATTCGAATCACCCGCCGCATCGGTACACCCACCAAGGCTAGGGCGTGACTGGCCAACATCAACGAGCCTTCAATCGCCTCGGGCACGACCTCGGTCGCACCGGCTTTGCGCAGCGCCTCAAGATCGTGATCATCCTGCGTTCGTACGATGACGGGAACTTGCGGCGCGTGGTCTCGTGTGTGGGCCAGAACCTTCAAGGCGCTCTGGATTTCAAGGTATGTGATGACGACGGCGCTGGCCCGGGCGAGTCCCGCGGCGATCAGTGCCTGCAGCCGCGCTGCGTCCCCAAATACCACCGAGTCGCCGGCGATGGCTGCTTGGCGCACCCGGTCGGGATCCAGATCGAGTGCGATGTAAGGTATATTTTCCTGTTCAAGTATGCGTGCCAGGTTCTGGCCGCAGCGACCGTAACCGCAGATGATGACATGCCGGTTGGCCTTGATCGACTTGCGCGCAATTGAAGTCATTTGCAAGGACTGTTGCAGCCATTCGCTGCTGACCCATTTCAGAACGATGCGATTGCTGTACATGATGATGAACGGCGTGGCCAACATGGAAAGCACCATGCTGGCCAATATCGGATTGAGCAGTTCAGGCGGAACCAGCGCATTGGACTGAGCGAGTGTCAACAACACAAATCCGAATTCACCGGCTTGGGCCAGATACAAGCCGGTACGCAGCGAGACACCGGGGGTGGCACCCAAGCCCCGCGCCAACAGGCCCACCACTGCCGCCTTAAAAATGACCGGGACGGAGACCAACAGCAGCACCAGCGGCCAACGTTCGAGCACCAGCCGCCAGTCCAGCATCATCCCAATACTGATGAAAAACAGGCCCAGCAAAACGTCGTGGAAGGGCCGGATATCTGATTCCACCTGTTGCTTGAACTGTGTCTCCGAGATCAACATGCCAGCAATGAAGGCCCCCAGGGCCAGACTCAGGCCCGCAAGTTCCGTCAGCCAGGCCAATCCCAACGTAATGAGCAACAGGTTCAGAACAAACAATTCTTCGCTCTTGCGTCGCGCCACGAGCGTCAACCAGAAGCGCATCACCCGCGGGCCTCCGACCATCAGCAAGGTAATCAAGAGTGTTGCCTTCAGGCTGGCGTAAGCCAGGGTTTCAAAAAGCTGTTCGGCCGACGCCCCCAGCGCAGGAATCAGCACCAACAGTGGCACCACTGCCAGATCCTGGAACAAGAGAACGCCCATGACCCGCTTGCCATGCTCGGACTCCATTTCGAGTCGCTCAGTCATCAGCTTGACCACAATGGCCGTGCTGCTCATGGCCAGCGCACTTGAAAGCGCCAGCCCGGTCTGCCATCCCGTGCCCCAAAGTGCCGGCGCCATCCTGCCCAGACCGATCATGGCCGCCGTAGCACCCAGAATGGTCAACACCACCTGAAAGAAGCCGAGTCCAAATACATGGCGGCGCATGGCACGCAACTTGGGCAAATTGAACTCCAGCCCGATGACAAACATCAGAAAGACCACGCCGAACTCGCCTAAATGGCGCACGCCATCTGCATTATTTGCCAAGGCTAAGGCGTGGGGCCCAATCACGACCCCAACGGCCAAATAACCGAGCATAGGGGGTAGTTTTAGGGAGCGGCAGGCCACGACACCCAGCACGGCTGCCAGCAAATAAAGAAGCGTTAAATCAAGTGGGTTCACCCTTGCATACTAACAAGCGCCAGGGCATCGATAAAATGTCACGATGACACTTCAACACAACTGTTTGACGACACCCCAGGCGCAGCGGGCGTTACGACTGGCCCGCGATACACTGGACATTGAAGCTGCTGCGGTGCTGGGTCTGAAGAAGAGTCTGGGCGACGCGTTCGCCCGTGCCGTGGCCATGGTGCTGGAAGTGCGCGGCCGCGTGGTGGTCATGGGCATGGGAAAGAGCGGCCATATTGGTCGCAAGATCACCGCAACGTTAGCCTCTACCGGGACACCCGCCCTGTTCGTGCACCCAGGAGAGGCGAGTCATGGTGATCTTGGCATGATCAAGTCGGTTGACTTGGTGCTGGCCATTTCGAACAGTGGTGAGTCCGATGAGTTGACCGCGATTTTGCCGGTACTTAAGCGTTTGGGTGCGCCCCTGATTGCCATGACAGGCCACTCCAAATCCACTTTGGCCCGTCATGCCGATGTCTTTCTTGATTGCGGCGTTGAAAAGGAAGCTTGCCCCTTGAATCTGGCCCCCACCGCCAGTACGACAGCGCAGCTCGCGCTGGGTGACGCGTTGGCGGTGGCGCTGCTCGATGCACGCGGGTTTAAGGCTGAAGACTTCGCCCGCTCTCACCCCGGTGGCTCCTTGGGCCGTAAGCTGCTCACGCATGTCAGAGACGTCATGCGCTCGGGCGAAGCCGTTCCCCAGGTTGAGCCGCAGGCAAATTTCAGCGCCTTGATGCGGGAGATGAGTGTCAAGGGTTTGGGCGCCACTGCCGTTGTGGATGATCAACTGAAGGTGTTGGGAATTTTCACCGATGGCGACTTACGCCGCCTAGTCGAGCAAGGCATTGATTTACGCAACACCACCGCAGCCCAGGTCATGCATCCTAACCCTGCCACTATCGCCTGCGACGCGCTGGCGGTAGAGGCTGCTGAAATGATGGAATTGCGCTGTATCACAAGTGTGCTGGTGGTGGACGCATCGGGCAAGCTTTGCGGCGCACTCAATAGCAACGACCTGATGCGGGCGAAGGTGATCTGATGGCAACTGTTGTCACAAATTTTTCAGCCCGTTTGTTGCTTCGCGCCCAGGGTATTCGTGTCGTTTTTTTTGATGTGGATGGCGTTCTGACCGATGGGAGCCTGTATTTCACCGATCAAGGTGAAGCCATTAAGCGCTTCAATACGCTAGATGGGCATGGGCTAAAGCTGCTGCAACGCGTTGGCATTGTCCCGGCCGTGATCACCGGGCGCGACTCAAAACCCCTGCGGCTGCGGTTAGCCGCCCTGGGTATCGAGCACGTGCACTATGGAACAGAAGACAAGCGACCAGCCGCTGAACAAACACTTAAAGCCCTGGGATTGACATGGAACCAAGCTGCTGGGATGGGAGACGACTGGCCGGATCTTTCGGTCATGCAGCGTTGTGCTTTGGCCTGTGCGCCGTGCAATGCTCACGCTGAGGTCAAAACGATCGCGCATTACATCACCGGCGCCAGAGGCGGCGAAGGGGCTGTGCGAGAGTTCTGTGATGTGCTGCTAACGGCCAGTGGACGATACGAAGCGCTACTGCAGGAGCATCGCTAATGATCAATCTACTGCGGGTACTCGGGGATCGGATGACGCTTTACCTGCCCATAATCCTCATGGGCTTGTTGGCTTTGGGCACCTATTGGTTGGTCAGGAGCACGCCGCTGTTGATGTTGCAGGGAAAAGAAGCGCAAGTCCGACATGAGCCGGATTACTTCATGCGGAACTTTTCGGTCAAGTCCTTTGACGTCGCTGGACGGCTGAAGACAGAGGTGTTCGGGGCCGATGCCCGCCATTTTCCGGATTCGGATATGTTGGAAATTGATCTCGTTCGCATTCGCTCATTTGACGAAACGGGTGGCTTGACGACCGCAACTGCGAGACGCGCAGTCACCAATGCTGATGCCACGGAAGTGCAGCTTTTCGGAGAAGCGCGTGTGGTGCGCGAGCCGCCGGCACACAAAACAGCCCAAGCTCAACCGCGTATGGAATTCCGAAGTGAATTCTTACATGCGTTTATGGACACAGAGCGCTTCGTATCGGATAGGCCAGTGGAGCTGCTGCGTGGAAACGATAGATTCACTGCTGATTCAATGGAATTTGACAACATCAAACGCGTAATGGACCTCAAGGGGCGCGTTAAGGGAGCGCTCATGCCGCCCGCTGCCAAGTAGACGCCTTGGTTGATGCGTACCAGGTCATCTTCATCACCGGCGCAATGAACTGATCCGAAGAACGGGACGTTCCGTAGAGCTTTGGCCGCAGCTCAACAAAGCAGTTACGGCGTTTTTTGTTTGAGTGAATTAAAAAAAGGGTCCCAAGGACCCTTTAATTTTTGACTAGCTCAATGCCAGCCCAGTGCTTAGTAGCTGCTACGGCCACCGCCGTAACCACCGCCACCGCCGCTGCGGCCGGCGCCGCCACCAGCGCCACCGCCGTAACCACCACCACCACCACCACCACTACGGCCAGCGCCACCGCCGTAACCGCCGCCGCCAGCGCCGCCACCGAAGCCGCCACCACCAGTGCGGGGAGGACGGGCTTCCATCGGACGGGCTTCATTCACCACGAGCCCGCGGCCACCGTATTGTTGACCGTTCATGCCGGCAATAGCGGCTTGCGCCTCAGCGTCGCTGCCCATTTCCACAAAGCCAAAGCCTTTGGAACGGCCAGTGTCACGTTCCATCATGACCTTGGCGCTAGTGACGGTACCGTGCGCGGCAAAAGCTTGCTGCAGATCTTCGTCACGGAAAGTGTAGGGCAGGTTGCCCACGTAAAGTTTGTTGCCCATGAAAGGACTCCTCAAAATAACTCAAAACGCGATGGAGTCCAAAACCGCTATTACCACGCAATCAACAAACGAATGAAGACTTCAAGCAGACGCGAAACTGACTAAACACCGCAAACTTGTACGGCCTTTTTTGGCAATACCGCTGAATTATGCTGCAAAAAAAATTAAACCACAAACATTTTTGAAAAAAACATACATCGCGTGCATGCGAATGGCTTGGCTTGACCGCATTGCACTGCACTGCCCGCCCCCGCTGAGGCTTATGACGTTGCATGACACTCGCATCCCATGCCCCAGGGGAATGGTAGCCTTGCCTAGCGGTCTAGATGGACAGATCTATGGACCAGGCTGTGACGCCAAATATGTTCATGTTGTGGGTGGCGAGCTTGATCCGCGACCATGGTGCCTTTGGCGCACAGATTCAAGTGCCAGTTCGCTTAAGTTTCAACGTGCAAGTGCAATAAATCGTGCTCTGCTCAGTGTCTATTCTGTAAAAAAGCGTGCAAAGAGAGAGGCATGCCGCGCGCCAAAATCTGCATTCGGTTCTTTGTTCATCCCAAAGGCGCCAGCGCTTCAGGTGCCGTTACCTGTGCTGATTCACAGGTGTCCCCATAAAAAACTAAAAAAAGTTTGACGAGCCCCGTAATCTGATACATAATTACCGGCTTCGCTTGAAAAAGCATGAAGTATCTGCCTAACGAAGGTGATGTGAGTGGTTCATATCGCTGCCGACAGGCCCAAGACTGACTAGAAAGCTGCAAAAGGCCGAGCCAAGTGCTGGTTGATTAAGGTGTTTAGTGCAAGTTGGGAATAATTGAAATGATCCAAGTTGAATCTCGATTAGAAGTTGCCGACAATACCGGCGCTAAGTCCGTTCTGTGCATCAAGGTGCTCGGTGGGTCTAAGCGTCGCTATGCAAGCGTTGGCGACGTTATCAAAGTCAGTATTAAAGAAGCTGCTCCGCGCGGTCGCGTCAAAAAAGGCGAGATATACAGTGCGGTGGTTGTTCGCACGGCCAAGGGTATCCGTCGTAGCGACGGCTCATTGGTCAAATTCGATGGCAATGCAGCTGTTTTGCTGAATGCCAAATTAGAGCCCATTGGCACCCGTATCTTCGGCCCGGTAACGCGTGAGTTGCGTACCGAGAAGTTTATGAAGATCGTGTCTTTGGCTCCTGAAGTTTTGTAAGGACGCGCCATGAATAAGATTCGAAAAGGCGACGATATCATTGTGCTCACTGGGCGCGACAAGGGTAAACGAGGCAAGATTGCCTTGCGCAAAGATGACTCATATGTTCTCGTTGAGGGTATCAATGTGGTCAAGAAGCATACCAAGCCAAACCCGCTCAAAGGTACGGTTGGTGGCATCATCGAAAAATCCATGCCAATTCATCAGTCCAATGTAGCTATTTTCAACACTGCTACTGGTAAAGCTGATCGTGTCGGCATCAAGCAGGCGGCTGATGGTAAGCGTGTTCGCGTTTACAAATCCAGCGGCGAAGAAATCAAGGTGGCATAAACATGGCTCGTTTGCAACAACATTTTCGGGAAAAACTGGCGCCGGAGCTGATGGCTAAGTTTGGTTATGCATCTCCTATGCAAGTGCCTCGCCTGACAAAGATCACTTTAAACATGGGCGTCAGTGAGGCTGTGGCCGACAAGAAGGTCATGGATCATGCCGTCAGCGACCTCAGCAAGATTGCAGGCCAGAAGCCGGTGGTCACAATGTCCAAGAAAGCCATTGCCGGCTTCAAAATTCGTGAGAATCAGGCAATCGGCTGTATGGTCACGCTGCGCGGTGTCCAAATGTTTGAGTTTCTTGATCGCTTTGTCACTGTGGCGTTGCCTAGGGTTCGTGACTTCCGGGGAATTTCTGGTCGAGCGTTTGATGGCCGTGGAAATTACAACATTGGCGTCAAAGAGCAAATCATTTTCCCTGAAATTGAATACGACAAGGTAGACGCCTTGCGTGGTCTCAATATCAGCATCACCACAACGGCCAAGACCGATGAAGAGTGCAAAGCACTGCTCACTGGCTTCCGTTTCCCGTTCAAGAACTGAGGTGGCCCGTGGCTAAAATGGCTTTAATCCAGCGCGAGCTGAAGCGCGACAACCTGGTCGCTAAATACGCAAAAAAACACGCGGAATTCAAAGCGATTGCCGGCGATGTGAAGCGAAGCGATGAAGAACGCTCAGCCGCCCGTCTGAGCCTGCAAAAACTGCCTCGCAATGCAAACCCGACCCGTCAGCGGAATCGTTGTGCAATTACCGGGCGCCCTCGTGGTACGTTCCAGCATTTCGGTTTGGCGCGTGCAAAGATTCGTGAAATGGCTTTTGCCGGAGAAATTCCCGGCATAGTCAAGGCCAGCTGGTAAGCGGTAGGAGACATAGATATGAGCATGAGTGATCCCATTGCCGACCTGTTGACTCGCATTCGCAATGCACAGATGGTGGCAAAAACCACCGTCAGTGTTCCTTCTTCCAAGGTGAAGATCGCAATTGCGCAAGTTTTAGCCGAAGAAGGCTACATCGACAGTTTCAAGGTTAATGCCAATGACGGCAAGCCTGAGCTTGAAATTGTTTTGAAATATTACGCCGGTCGGCCTGTGATTGAGCGCATTGAGCGTGTCAGCCGCCCCGGGTTACGTGTATACCGTGGCAGCGATGCCATTCCACAAGTCCAGAACGGCCTAGGTGTGGCAATCGTCACAACCCCCAAGGGCGTCATGACTGATCGCAAAGCGCGTGCGACCGGTGTCGGTGGCGAAGTGTTGTGCTACGTCGCCTAAAGCGTGACATTGAGGAGAAATAGAAGATGTCCCGTATAGGAAAAATGCCCGTAGCCGTTCCGGCTGGCGTGGATGTGTTGGTCAAGGCAGATCAAATAAGTGTCAAAGGTGCCGGTGGCACTTTGCACCTAACTCAAAACGCTTTAGTTAAAGTGACTAATGATGCTGGAACATTGAGTTTTCAGCCTGCCAACGAGTCTCGCCAAGCGAATGCGATGAGTGGCACCATGCGTCAGCTGGTCAACAACATGGTCGTCGGCGTAACCAAAGGTTTTGAGAAGAAGTTGAATCTTGTTGGTGTGGGATACAAAGCCCAGGCGCAGGGCGCAAAGTTAAATCTCACGGTGGGATATTCTCATCCAGTGAACAAAGACATGCCGGATGGCATTGCTGTTGCGACCCCTACGCCGACTGAGATTGTGATTAAAGGTGCGGACCGTCAGCGCGTAGGCCAGGTCGCCGCTGAGATTCGTGCTATTCGTCCACCAGAGCCCTACAAGGGCAAGGGCATCCGTTACTCGGACGAAAAAATCATTATTAAAGAAACCAAGAAGAAATAAGGAGCTGCAACATGTTGACCAAAAAAGAGCAGCGTCTTCGCAGAGCGCGTCAAACACGGATTCGGATCGCCAATCAAGGTGTAGCCCGTCTCACGGTAAATCGAACAAATCTGCACATTTATGCCAGTGTCATTTCTGGCGACGGCTTCAAGGTATTGGCCAGTGCTTCTACTGCAGAAGTCGAGGTGCGAAATGCGTTGGGTGGTTCGGGCAAAGGTGGCAACGTTGCCGCCGCCCAGGCTATTGGCAAGCGTCTGGCTGAAAAGGCTAAGGCGGTTGGTGTTGAAAAAGTTGCGTTTGATCGTGCAGGCTTTGCGTACCATGGCCGCGTCAAAGCGCTGGCAGATGCAGCACGTGAAGCTGGCTTGCAGTTCTAAGCAGATCGGAAATTAAGATGGCTAAAGTTCAAGCGAAAATGCAGGGTAAGGCCGTAGGGCCTGAAGATGGCCTGCGCGAGAAGATGATCGCGATTAATCGCGTCACCAAAGTGGTCAAAGGGGGGCGAATTTTGGGTTTTGCCGCCTTGACGGTTGTAGGCGACGGCGATGGTAGCGTTGGCATGGGTAAGGGAAAATCAAAAGAGGTTCCCGCGGCCGTGCAAAAAGCCATGGAAGAAGCTCGTCGAAACATGACCAAAATAACTCTCAAAAATGGGTCAATTCATCACAAAGTGATGGGCCAACACGGCGCGGCTTCCGTCATGATGGCGCCGGCCCCCAAGGGCACTGGCATTATCGCGGGTGGTCCAATGCGGGCTGTCTTCGAGGTTATCGGTATCACCGACATCGTGGCAAAAAGTCATGGTTCATCTAATCCCTACAACATGGTTCGTGCAACATTGGATGCACTGTCTCATGATAGGACTCCTTCTGCCATTGCAGCAAAGCGCGGCAAGACGATCGAAGAACTCTTTGTATAGGCTGTTGATTCAAAATGACTACACAACAAACAATCAAAGTTCAGCTGATTCGTAGCCCCATAGGCTGCCAAGAATCGCATCGCGCCACAGTTCGTGGACTTGGCCTTCGCAAAATTCGCAGCACCAGCGAGTTGGTGGATACGCCAGAAGTCCGTGGAATGATTAATAAGATCAGTTATTTGATCAAAGTGCTCTAAGAGGTTGATGATGGAACTTAATGGCATTAAACCTGCAGACGGCGCAAAGCATTACAAGCGTCGTGTTGGACGCGGTATTGGCTCGGGCATCGGAAAGACGGCAGGTCGCGGACACAAGGGGCAGAAGTCTCGTGCGGGTGGCTATCACAAAGTTGGCTTTGAAGGCGGTCAGATGCCTATGCAGCGCCGACTACCGAAACGAGGGTTTAAGTCGCAATTGCTGAAGTTCAACGCAGAAGTTACGTTAAGCGCTTTGGAGCAATTGGGGGCTACCGAAGTCGATTTGGTGACGCTAAAGCAAGCTGGGCTCGTAGGCGAGCTGGCTAAGGTCGTAAAGGTAATCATGACTGGCAGTATCACGAAAGCAGTGAAGCTTACTGGCATTGGTGCGACAGCGGGTGCAAAGCTGGCTATAGAGGCTGCTGGCGGTAGTTTCGCTTAAGTTGGTAATTGAAAGTAACTACAAGTGGCAACTAACGCGACACAACTGGCAAAGAGCGGCAAATTTGGCGACCTGCGCCGACGGCTTGTTTTTCTTTTGCTTGCCCTCGTTGTGTACCGCGTGGGCGCCCATATTCCTGTTCCAGGCATTGACCCGGTCCAGTTAGCGCAATTTTTCAAGGGTCAGCAAGGTGGTATCTTGGGCATGTTCAACATGTTCTCGGGCGGAGCGTTGTCGCGCTTTACGGTCTTTGCGTTGGGGATCATGCCGTACATATCGGCATCTATCATCATGCAGTTGCTGACTTATGTCCTTCCAGCTTTCGAGCAATTGAAAAAGGAAGGTGAAGCTGGTAGAAGAAAGATTACGCAATACACCCGTTACGGAACACTTGGATTGGCACTGTTTCAGTCAATGGGGATTGCCATTGCGCTTGAGAGCTCGCCAGGGCTGGTGATTGCCCCTGGATTTGGATTTCGCATGACTGCGATCGTCACTTTGACATCGGGTACTTTGTTTCTCATGTGGTTGGGCGAGCAGATTACAGAGCGTGGTTTGGGCAATGGCATTTCGATCCTCATTTTTGGAGGTATTGCGGCTGGGCTACCGAGCGCAATTGGCGGGCTACTTGAGCTTGTTCGAACTGGTGCCATGAGCATAATTATTGCGCTCTTCATCGTGATCTTGGTGGCGCTGGTGACCTATTTCGTTGTTTTCGTCGAACGCGGGCAGCGAAAGATATTGGTCAATTACGCACGGAGACAGGTTGGTAACAAGGTATATGGCGGGCAGTCTTCGCACCTGCCACTTAAGTTGAACATGGCTGGGGTAATTCCACCGATATTTGCCTCTTCAATTATTTTGTTGCCAGCCACAGTGGTAGGTTGGTTTAGTGCTGGTGAATCCATGCGATGGCTGAAAGATATCGCTGGATCACTGACGCCGGGTCAGCCAATCTATGTGATGTTGTACGCAGCTGCGATCATATTTTTCTGTTTCTTCTACACGGCATTGGTATTTAACAGCCGTGAGACCGCAGACAATCTGAAAAAGAGTGGTGCATTTATTCCTGGTATAAGGCCCGGTGATCACACTGCCAAATACATAGATAAGATCTTACTTCGGCTGACCTTCGCTGGTGCTATCTATATCACCATGGTTTGTTTGCTGCCCGAGTTTTTAATATTGAAGTACAACGTACCGTTCTATTTCGGTGGCACGTCTCTTCTCATTATTGTCGTGGTGACTATGGATTTCATGGCCCAGGTGCAAAACTACATGATGTCGCAGCAATATGAATCGCTGTTGAAGAAGGCTAATTTCAAGTCTTCATAAGGCGATTGTTAAATATGTCAAAAGACGATGTTATTCAAATGCAAGGGGAAGTAGTTGAAAATCTTCCCAATGCTACTTTTCGTGTGAAGCTGGAAAACGGTCATATTGTGCTTGGTCATATTTCAGGGAAGATGCGTATGCACTACATTCGTATTCTTCCTGGAGACAAGGTCACCGTTGAGTTGACGCCGTACGATTTGAGTCGGGCAAGGATTGTCTTTAGGGCTAAATAGCTGCAGTGGTGTGCGCACCACTCGACTCAAGTTTCAATTATTAAATATTGTTTAAGGAGAACGAAGTGAAAGTTTCTGCTTCAGTTAAGAAAATTTGTCGTAACTGCAAAGTGATACGGCGCAAGGGCGTTGTACGCGTGATCTGTACGGATCCGCGTCACAAGCAGCGCCAGGGTTAATTACAAGAGTTTTAGAGGACGAAAATGGCACGTATCGCTGGCATCAACATTCCGCCGCAACAGCATTCAGAGATTGGCTTAACCGCTATTTTTGGAGTTGGTCGCAACCGCGCTCGCAAAATTTGCGATGCTTGTGGCATCGCTTACTCCAAAAAAGTCAAGGATTTGACTGATTTGGACCTTGAAAAGATTCGTGACCAAGTTGCGCAATTTACTATCGAGGGTGATTTGCGTCGAGAGACAACAATGAACATCAAACGATTGATGGACATCGGTTGTTACCGGGGTTTCCGGCATCGTCGCGGTTTGCCTATGCGGGGTCAGCGGACACGCACAAATGCCCGCACCCGAAAAGGGCCGCGCAAGGCCGCCCAGTCACTGAAAAAATAACAGGCATTGAAAGATCACCATGGCAAAAGCTCCTGCTAACAACGCGGCCCAACGTGTTCGTAAAAAAGTTCGTAAGAACGTTGCTGACGGCGTCGCGCACGTGCATGCGTCGTTCAACAACACCATCATCACCATCACGGATCGCCAAGGCAATGCTTTGTCTTGGGCATCATCTGGCGGTCAAGGATTTAAGGGTTCAAGAAAGTCCACGCCATTTGCCGCACAGGTTGCGTCAGAGGTTGCCGGGCGGGCTGCGATAGAGCAGGGTGTCAAGAACCTTGACGTCGAGATCAAAGGACCTGGGCCTGGACGCGAGTCGTCCGTCCGTGCGCTCGCTGCTCTCGGCATCCGCATTAATATGATCGCCGATGTGACACCAGTGCCGCATAACGGTTGCCGCCCGCAGAAGCGCCGTCGCATTTAGTTCGGCGTCTATTTTTTTAACCAAGCCCACCGCCACAAGCCTAGTGCTTGTGGCTCCCGTGCTAATGCGCGGCAGATGACATAAAGGAAGTTCAAGTGGCACGTTACCTCGGCCCTAAGGCCAAATTATCCCGCCGTGAAGGCACTGACCTGTTTCTGAAGAGCGCACGTCGCTCTATTGGTGACAAGGCCAAGTTTGAGTCAAAGCCCGGCCAACACGGGCGCACGTCTGGCGCCCGGACATCTGACTTTGGCCTGCAACTTCGTGAGAAGCAAAAAGTCAAGCGGATGTATGGCGTACTAGAAAAGCAGTTTCGCCGGTACTTCGAAGAGGCAGACCGTCGTAAGGGCAACACCGGAGCAAACTTGCTGTCTTTGCTTGAGTCCCGTTTGGACAATGTCGTATATCGCATGGGCTTTGGTTCTACTCGCGCTGAGGCGCGTCAGCTTGTGTCTCATAAAGCCATGACCGTTAACGGGAAATGCGTCAACATTCCGTCATACATGGTTAAGGCTGGCGATTTGATTGCTGTTCGCGACAAGTCAAAGAAACAGAACCGAATTGTTGAGGCGCTTCAACTGGCTCAGCAGGTGGGCATGCCCGCGTGGGTTGAGATTAACGCTGAAAAGGCGGAGGGCACGTTTAAGTCCGTTCCTGATCGCGATCAGTTTGCTGCTGATGTCAACGAATCACTGATTGTTGAGTTGTATTCGCGTTAATAGCGCGATCCGCACGTTTTAGTCTGAAATTGCTCCTGTGGCGTCAACAATGACGCCTTAGGCGCTTGGTCAACCTTACCGGTGTAACGAGCCGGGGGTATTGAGAGGGAGTTCCCATGCAGAATAGTTTATTGAAACCCAAGGCGATCAATGTTGAGCAAATGGGCGGAAACCGTGCCAAAGTTGCTCTCGAGCCCTTTGAACGTGGATATGGGCATACGCTCGGCAATGCGTTACGTCGTGTCTTGTTGGCATCGATGCCCGGTTACGCCGCCACAGAAGTGACTATCGCCGGCGTCTTGCATGAGTATTCCTCGATTGACGGAGTGCAAGAGGATGTCGTGAATATATTGTTGAACCTGAAAGGTGTTGTTTTCAAGCTGCATAATCGGGATGAGGTTACCCTTAGTCTGCGCAAGGACGGAGAAGGGCTTGTTACTGCAAGCGATATCCAAACACCGCACGATGTTGAGATTATCAATCCTGATCATGTCATTGCACACTTATCGCAAGGCGGCAAGTTGGACATGCAAATCAAGGTCGAAAAGGGTCGGGGCTATGTGCCAGGAACGATGCGCCGCCATGGTGATGAGCCCACGAAGTCGATCGGGCGCATCATTTTGGACGCCTCCTTTTCGCCCGTTAAGCGTGTGAGCTATACGGTTGAGAGCGCGCGGGTTGAGCAGCGCACCGACCTCGACAAACTGGTGGTTGATATTGAAACCAACGGTGCCATTTCCGCAGAAGACGCAGTTCGCGCTTCGGCTAAAATTCTGGTTGAACAACTGGCGGTTTTTGCGCAGTTGGAAGGCAGCGAGTTGGCCGCTTTCGATACGCCATCCCCCCGCGGGAGCACGCAATTTGATCCTATCTTGCTGCGGCCCGTCGATGAGTTAGAACTGACCGTTCGTTCAGCGAACTGCCTGAAGGCCGAAAATATTTACTATATTGGTGACCTAATTCAACGGACGGAAAACGAATTGTTGAAGACTCCCAATCTGGGGCGCAAGTCGCTGAACGAAATCAAGGAAGTGCTGGCTTCCCGTGGTTTGACTTTGGGCATGAAGCTTGAAAGTTGGCCTCCAGCCGCTCTCGAAAAGCGTTAATTTTTTAGAGGCCTGAAAAGGGGCTCTGTGCCACGGACAGTACCTGATACGGCTGTCTGTTTAATAACTCAAGGAAAGCACCATGCGTCACGGACACGGACTACGTAAACTTAATCGAACCAGCGAGCACCGACTTGCAATGCTTCGTAACATGATGAACTCGCTCATCGAGCATGAAGTCATCAAGACGACACTTCCCAAGGCCAAGGAGTTGCGTCGCGTAGTTGAGCCAATGATCACATTGGCCAAAGAAGCTACAGTCGCCAATCGTCGCTTGGCGTTTGACCGTCTGCGTGACCGCGACAGCGTGGTCAAGTTGTTCAACGACCTGGGTCCACGTTTCAAGGCGCGTCCGGGCGGGTACACGCGTATTTTGAAGATGGGTTTCCGCGTTGGTGACAATGCACCGATGGCCTTGGTTGAGTTGGTGGACCGCCCCGAACTGGTGGAAGCTCCTGCTGACGAGAAAATCCAAGGATAATCGAGTATAATATTCACTTATCGCGCGATGGAGCAGCCTGGTAGCTCGTTGGGCTCATAACCCAAAGGTCGTAGGTTCAAATCCTACTCGCGCAACCAATAGATACGGGGCTTTCCCCGTAAGTAAACGCCCACTAACAGTGGGCGTTTTGCTTTTGTGACGAGGTTTGTGACGAGGTCTCCCGGGTTCCCCAGCTATTCACCCCCAACCACGTCGGCGCCCAATGAAATCAACGATCTTCGCTCTTGAAATCGCATTTTTGTAATGGCGTGAATTGCTAGCTTAGTGAATTTATGCGTGGTAAATGTTGTGATACAGTAGTGGCGTGTTCATTAAAGTCACCCGCCGCGGCCCCAATCACTACGTCCAACTCGTAGAGGCCTACCGCGATCCCG
>VMTC01000134.1 GCA_013791765.1 Rhodoferax sp. | reverse complement strand
GCATACCCCAGCTTCAATTTCGCGTGTGTTTTCACCCCAAAACCGCATGCGCATGGCCCGGTCGCCGGGCCGGGTTAAATACGCAAAGCCGGGTTTGACATGCGGCCTTGATTTCTTCCGGGTGCCACATCACTTTGAATCGCACCCGGTGACCCCTCGCCCCAAGGCTACGCCAATATTTATAGTAAATTGGCCGATAGCCCGCGTGGAATATGCCTGAGTAGCTATCAAAATAGCTTTACCTTCGGCTGCCATTGCAACGCCCTGATCAACCGCCAAACAGCCCCATCAGCGCTGCCGTCATCATCGTGTAGCGCGCCAGTTTGCCCACCGCCATGTAGGCGACGCAGGGCCAGAACGGCAGCTTGAGCCAGCCCGCCACGGCGCACAGCGGGTCGCCCACCACGGGCAACCACGCCAGCAGGCAGGCTTTTGGGCCGAGCCGTTCCAGCCACGCCAGCGCGCGCAGGTGGTGATTGGAGTGGCCGTATTTGTCCACCACCTGGTGCGACGCAAAACCCATGGCCCAAGTCAGCATGCCGCCCAGGGTGTTGCCCACGGTGGCCACGCCAATGGCGGGCCAAAACAGATGTGGCGAGAGTTCAACCAGCCCAAATACCACCGGCTCCGATCCTAGAGGCAGCAGTGTGGCAGATAGGAAGGCGACCACAAACACGGTGCTCAGACCAAATTGCGGCAGTGCGAGTAAGGCGATGAGTGATTCGATCCAGGGCGGCATGGGTGCGTGAGTATAGGTTTTCGCCGGAGCCGAACTGTCGCCGGATCGGCGTTTCAATTGCTGAAATATTGGGCAGTTAGAATCAACGCGCGGCGCTGCGCCACCGCAGATTCCAACACCACACATCACCCCTTTGACTGCAATTTGTTCTGATGAACATTGGCCCCTATTCGTTGCCCAACCGCTTCTTTGTCGCGCCCATGGCCGGGGTGACGGATCGGCCATTTCGCCAGTTGTGCCGGCGGCTGGGCGCTGGCTACGCGGTCAGCGAGATGCTCACGAGTCGGCCCGATTTGTGGCACACGCCGCAAAGCGCGCGCCGCGCCAATCACGACGGTGAAGCCGGTCCGATTGCAGTGCAGATTGCCGGCACCGACGCTGCCATGATGGCGCAGGCTGCCCGTTACAACATCGACTGCGGCGCCCAGATTATTGACATCAACATGGGTTGCCCGGTCAAAAAGGTCTGCAACAAGTGGGCCGGTTCGGCGTTGATGCAAAACGAGCCGCTGGCGTTGTCCATCGTGCAGTCGGTGGTGGCGGTTTGTGCGCCGCGCGGCGTGCCGGTCACGCTCAAGATGCGCACCGGTTGGTCTCAAGCGCACAAGAACGCGGTGGTGCTGGCACGCGCGTTTGAGCGCGCCGGCGTGCAGATGATCACGGTGCACGGGCGCACCCGCGAGCAGGGCTACAGTGGGTTGGCCGAGTACGACACCATTGCCGCCGTCAAGGCGGCCGTCAACGTGCCGGTGGTGGCCAACGGCGACATCGACTCGCCCGAGCAGGCGCGCCATGTGCTCGCGGTAACCGGGGCTGACGCCGTCATGGTGGGCCGCGCGGCGCAGGGGCGGCCGTGGCTATTTCGGGAGATGGCGCATTTCATGGCCACCGGCAGCCATCTGGCGCCGCCCTTGGTGGCCGAGGTCAAGCAGTTGCTGCTGGAGCATTTGCACGACCACTATGCGCTCTATGGCGATTTTCTGGGTGTGCGCACGGCGCGCAAGCACATCGGCTGGTACGTCAAAGACCTGCCCGGTGGCGACGCCTTTCGCTCGCGCATGAATTTGCTGGAAGACTGTGGCCTGCAGGCGGGGGCGGTCGCTGATTTTTTTGACGGTTTGAATGCGCGCATGGACCGGATGCCGGTCGGTGCATCGCTGGGGTTGGTGAATAAAAATGAAAAACACATGGAGACAACACGATGAGCCAAATGCCTATAGAAGAATGCGTGCGCAGCAACCTGGAGGGCTATCTGCGCGATCTGGGGGGCACTGAGCCCGACGGCATGTACAACATGCTGGTCAATGTGGTGGAGCGACCGCTGCTTGAGGTGGTGATGCGCCATGCCGATCACAACCAGTCCAAAGCGGCCCAATGGCTGGGCCTGAACCGCAACACGCTGCGTAAAAAACTGCTCGATCACAAGCTGATCAAGTAAGCCACCTGGGGCCGCTGCCGGCCCTGACCTGATTCTTAAACTACTGTCAATCACCTATGAACGCACTGAACGCACTGATCTCTGTCTCCGACAAAACCGGCATCCTTGAATTTGCCCAGGCGCTGCACGCGCTGGGCATCAAGCTCCTGTCCACCGGCGGCACCGCCAAGCTGCTGTTTGATGCGGGCTTGCCGGTGACTGAAGTGGCCGAGCTCACGGGTTTCCCGGAGATGCTGGACGGTCGCGTCAAAACCCTGCACCCCAAGGTGCATGGCGGCCTGCTGGCGCGGCGAGATTTGCCCGAGCATATGGCGGCTTTGCAAGCGCATGGCATTGACACCATCGACCTGCTGGTGGTCAACCTGTACCCTTTCGAGGCGACCGTGGCAAAAGAAGGCTGCCTGCTTGACGATGCGATCGAGAACATCGACATCGGCGGCCCGGCCATGGTGCGCAGCGCCGCCAAGAACTGGAAAGACGTGGGTGTGCTGACCGATGCCTCGCAGTACCCGCAGGTGCTGGCCGAGTTGCAAGGCGGTGGCTTGACCCTGAAAACCAAATTTACCCTGAGCGTGGCCGCCTTCAACCGCATCAGCCAATACGACGGTGCCATCAGCGACTACCTGTCGTCGATCCAGTTCGACGAAGCCGCCAGTGTGCCGACACGCCATGTGTTCCCGGCCCAGGCCAACAACCAGTTCATCAAGCTGCAGGACCTGCGCTACGGCGAAAACCCACACCAGAGCGCCGCTTTTTACCGCGACCTGCACCCGGCGCCCGGCTCGCTGGTGACTGCGGTGCAATTGCAGGGCAAGGAACTGAGCTACAACAACATTGCCGATGCCGATGCCGCCTGGGAATGTGTGAAAAGCTTTGACACCCCGGCCTGTGTCATCGTCAAACACGCCAACCCCTGCGGCGTGGCGGTCGGTGCCGACGCGCTGGCGGCCTACAGCAAGGCGTTTCAGACCGATCCGACCTCGGCCTTTGGCGGCATTATTGCCATCAACTGCACGCTGGACGAGCGCGCCGCGCTGCAAATGTCGAAGCAGTTCATTGAAGTGCTGATGGCCCCGGACTTCACCCCTGAAGCGCTGGCTGTGTTCAAGCCCAAGGTCAACGTGCGCATTTTGAAGATTGCCCTGCCGCCCGGTGGCGCCAGCGATTGGGACAATGGCCGCAACGCGGTGGAGTCCAAGCGCGTGGGCTCGGGCCTGCTGCTGCAAAGCGCCGACAACCACGTGCTGACCTTAGCGGACCTCAAAGTCGTCACCAAGGTGCAGCCAACCGCAGAGCAATTGCAGGACCTGCTGTTTGCCTGGACCGTGGCCAAATTTGTCAAAAGCAATGCCATCGTGTTCTGCAAAGATGGCATGACCATGGGCGTCGGCGCCGGTCAGATGAGTCGCTTGGATTCCGCGCGCATTGCCTCAATCAAGGCCGAGCACGCGGGCTTGTCGCTCAGCGGCACAGCGGTGGCCAGTGACGCGTTCTTCCCGTTCCGCGACGGGGTCGACGCCATCGCCGAGGCGGGTGCGACCGCGGTGATCCAGCCGGGTGGCTCGATCCGCGACAAGGAGGTCATCGCAGCCTGCGACGAGCTGGG
>VMTC01000129.1 GCA_013791765.1 Rhodoferax sp. | reverse complement strand
TCATGACCGTCAACTTCAGCCTGCTCGCGCTCGACCCGCTCGTCAACAGCGCGGCCATGCTGCTCCACATGTCAGGCGGACAGTTTTCCGTGCCGCTGGTGATCCGCATGGCCACCGGCGCCGGGCGTCAGGTCGCGGCCCAGCACTCGAACAGCCTGGAGGGCTGGTACGCGCATGTGCCGGGGCTGCGCGTGTTGGCGCCCGCCACGGTGGAAGATGCGCGCGGCATGCTGCAGGCCGCGCTGCTTGATCCCGACCCGGTGCTGATCTTCGAGCACGCGCAGCTCTACAACAGCGAGGGCGAACTGCCCGACGATGAGTCGCAAGCGGTGGATATTGACAGCGCCCGCGTGCGCCGCACGGGTTCGGATGTCAGCGTGATCACCTACGGCGGCTGCCTGCCCAAAGCGCTGCAGGCCGCTGACGAACTCGCCGGTCTTGGAATTTCTGCCGAGGTGCTTGACCTGCGTGTGCTGCGTCCACTGGACGACGCGACCATCATGGCCTCGGTGCGCAAGTGCCGCCGCGCCGTGCTGGTGGTGGAAGCCTGGCGCTCAGGCAGCCTGGCCGCCGAGGTGATGGCGCGCATCAACGAGCAGGCGTTCTTTGACCTGGACGCGCCACTGGCACGCGTGTGCAGCGAAGAGGTGCCGATCCCGTACGCACGGCACCTGGAAGAGGCGGCGTTGCCCCAGGTGGCGAAGATCGTGGCCGCAGTGCAGGCAATGATGGGCGCCGTAGCATGATCGAATTCAAGCTGCCCTCGCTGGGCGCCGACATGGATGAAGGCACGCTGCTCGAATGGCGCGTCAAGCCGGGTGACGCGGTCAAGCGCGGCCAGGTGGTGGCCGTGGTGGACACCTCGAAGGCAGCGGTCGATGTCGAGATCTGGCACGACGGCGTGGTGCATGAACTGCTGGTGGCCGTCGACGAAAAGGTGCCTGTCGACACGGTATTGGCGACCCTGCTGGCGCCGGGCGAAGTGGCGCCCGCGTCGCCCGCGTCGCCTGCTTCGCGTGCGGCTGCGACTGCGCTGGCACAAACTGAACCGGCACAAGCGTCGCCAGTCGCGCCTGAACCGCGGGTGATAGCGACGCCCGCCCCGGCCACCGGGCCAGCGCCCGCAGCACCACTTTCGCCGCCAGCCAACAAAGTCGTCGCTGCGGCACGCCATCCTGTTTCGCCGTCCGCGCGCCGTCGTGCATTGGCGCTCGGCATTGACCCCGACACGGTGCGCGGCACAGGCGCGCAGGGCTCGGTCACGCTGGCGGACGTTGAGGCGGCGACCCACGCAGCACCCAGACCTGAACCAGCAATGGCGACTGTCGTTGCTGCAGCGGCGACACCAGCTGCTGCAGTCGACCGCCAGAAAGCCATGCGCCAGGCGATTGCCGCCGCCATGAGCCGCTCCAAACGCGAGATTCCGCACTACTACCTGTCGGAGACGATCCCGATGACACGTGCGCTGGAATGGCTGCAGAAGCGAAATGAAGGGTTGCCAATTACCGAGCGCATCCTCACCGCCGCGTTCTTGCTCAAGGCGGTGGCCGCGGCCCTGCGGCGCACGCCCGAGCTCAACGGCTTCTACCGGGATGGGCAGTTCGAGCCGAGCACAGCCGTGCACACGGGTGTGGCAATTTCGCTACGCGGTGGCGGCCTGGTGGCACCGGCGATCCACGATGTGGCAGCCAAGCCTTTGGTGCAACTGATGCGCGAGCTGGCGGATTTGGTCAAACGTGCACGCGCCGGTTCCCTGCGCAGCTCCGAGATGAGCGACCCCACCATCACCATCACCAATTTGGGTGAGCAGAGCGTGCAATCGGTGTTCGGTGTCATCTACCCGCCGCAAGTGGCCTTGGTGGGCCTGGGCAGCATTGACGTGCGACCCTGGGTTGAGGACGGCCAGGTGCGCGCGCTGCCACTGCTGTGCGCGACGCTGGCCGCCGATCACCGCGCCTCGGACGGCCACCGTGGCGCCTTGTTCCTGGCGGAGTTGCGTGAACTTTTGCAGCAGCCGCAAACGCTGGCGGATGCCAGCAATCCAACCGCAAGCACGCGGGGAGACGCGACATGAGCACCGAGCGACCCACACTGATGGCCACCGTGGTGGCGTTGCTGCGCGCCATCGCCCCTGAAGTGGAGCCCGACACCCTGGCGCCGGCGCGAGCTCTGCGCCAGCAGGTCGATCTGGACTCGATGGACTGGCTGAACTTTCTGGTGAGCCTGCATGAGCACTTCGGGGTGACCATCCCAGAAGCAGACTACGCCGGGCTGGTGTCGCTCGACAACGTGGTGGACTATTTGCAGGCCCGGCTGAAATAGCGTCCTCAAAGCTTGGCGGGCGCGAGGCCAACCGGCTTCAGGATTTGGCCCCGGCCTGCGGACGTCCCACCGTTTGCGACAACAACACCTGCTGGTCGTTGCCAAGCCCCATGGCTTGCGCGAGCACATCGCGGTCCAACCAGGCGCGGATGACCGTGGCCAGACCGCTTGATGCGCAATACAGGTAGACGTTTTGCGCCATGGCGCCGGCAGCCGTAAACGCAAAGGCCTCGCGCTGCGCGGCGGGCACCAGCTTCATGCGCGCATGGTCAGCCACGAACACCAGGTCGAGCGGTGCGGCGTCCACAAAATCCTGGTAGCCGGTGACGCGGCGCACGTCGGTGTCACTCACCAGATGCAGCGTCTGGGTCGGCGCGCAATAGCGGAACAGGCCGTCGGGCAGGGCCACATAGACATCGACTTCCTGGGCATTCATGGCACTGGGCCCGGTACGCCCGCCCAGTTCGGGGCGATTGATGCCTGCGGCAGCCCACAACAAGTCCGACAGCATCTGCAAGGGCAGTGGCGCGGCGTCAAACCCACGCTGCGACTGCCGCTGGGCCAACGCCTGCATCAGTGGTACGCCAGCGGTGGTGTTGGCCGCCGGCAGGTAAATCGTGCTGGCCGCATCGCCAGTGGCGGGCTGGGGTTTGAGTTGCCCGATCAGACCGAGCGCCATCTTGGTCAAGGTGTTCATTTTTTTCTTCCTGTTTGCTTGTCCGGGCTGCGCCGGCCAGCGATCGTTACCTTCCCGGAAACACCGCGCGCACCACCACGCCATCGGAGAGCTGGCACTGCCCCTCGCCACCGCCAGACATGCCGCGGCTCGGCTCCACCAGATGAAAGCGGCAACGCATGCGCTGCTTGTCTGGCGACTCCAGCGTAGCCACGACCTTGCCCGAATAGTAGGTAATGAACTGGGTGGCAGGGTACGGCGGCGACACCGGCCCACTCCAGTAGGGCCAGTCGTACCAGCCACGGTTCCAATGCGTCCACAAGGGCATCAACACCTCGCCCCGCGTCTGCTGCGTGATTTGAAAGAAGCGACCCTGGTAGCTGACAGTCGGCAAAGCCGCTGTCATGCTGCCCGACATGCCCCCATCCGTGCTGGTCCAGCTGAACCCGACCGGTTGCTCTGGCGCCCCAGGGGCCAGCAACTGACCCCCGCCCAAGCCGGTGCTGGTGCAACCGGCCAAAGCCGCCATGACCATCAGACAAAAGGCTGCCAATCGCGTCGTTTTCATGAGTCACTCCAAAGTGAAAATTGGTGACTCAGTCTAGGCATGGCAAGTTCAGACCATTTGTTTTTTCTCAAGTCACAAGCGCCGCGGCCATGCCCCAAGGCACAAAAAAGCCGTCGCCATGCGACGGCTTTTCTAGGGTGGCGTCAGCAGCGATCAGGATGCCTTGCGGCGCCGGACAGCGCCCAGGCCCAGCAGGCCAATGCCTAGCAGGGCAAGGCTGGCAGGCTCGGGAACGTCGTTGTTACTTACTTGCCCGTTGCGCACCGTGAAGATGTACTGCCCCGGCACCGTGGAATTGAGCGAGTTGTAGATCAGCCCGCTGCTCGCGTTGGTGTCGAGGAACGCGCCGCATGTGGCGGAACCCGCAATCTCAAAAGCGGTCGCCACACCGTTGGACCAGCCGGCGCGGGCACAACTGCCGCCCAAGCCACCGGAGCCGCCACTGGCGTCACCGGTTTCCCACTGAATCTTGTCGTAATTGAACTCGAAGTCAAAGTCGCCAGCAGCAATGTCAGAGCGGTCCGTCATGATCAACTGGAAACTGTTGAGTTTGTCGACGTGGTTGCCAAAGTAACCCACATCGATCCAGTTGACGCCGAACACGCTCTTACCGCCCAGGGTGTCCTGGCCGTATTGAACCAGGCCGCTGCCAACGCCGCGCGTGTCCACATCAGCGAAGAAGGGCGCGATGATGGGTAGCAAGGTCGACAACAGGTTGAATGGCGTGTAAGTGCCCAACTGCGTGGTGAACGTCACGTTGCCGTTGTTGTTGACATAAAGATCGCTATAGGACGCGCCGAACAGGTTGATATTGAAGCCGATGGGCTCAAGACCGGTGTATAGATCATCGTTGGCGGCCAGCGTGTTATCGGTGAACAGACTGGCGTCGTGAATGGCGCCAGCATGGGCGCCGGTGGCTGCGAAAGCCACCAGCAAAGCGCTGGCGAGAATGGTTTTGAGTTGGCTTGTTTTCATGATGCGATTCCTCCTGAGTGAGTAAGGGTGAAGAGAAGACCGCATCAGACCAGTCATGTTATTTCCAGGAGTCTGCCACCATCTTCTCGCCTGAAATAACCAAAGCATGAACTATGCCAAGATACGAACGGCTAGACAAAATTCATTGAAAACAATGGGTTAACTGGCCCATCCAGCGGCTGGCGGCCGACCTCAGCGCCCAACTGTCAAGATTCCTGACAGCCAGACCCAGACAATTGCCAGCGTCAGCAGCGTTACTGGAATGCCCACTCTTGCATGGGCGCGCCAGTCGATCGCAATGCCACTGCGATGCGCCAGGTCCACCACGATCAGGTTGGCAATCGAGCCCACCAGCAACAGGTTGCCCGCCAGCGTGCTGACCAGCGCCAGCATCACACCCGCCTGCATGCCCTGGAGATGCGGCAGCAGCAGCATGACGGCGGGCACATTGGACAGCAGGTTTGACAAGCCTACGGCGGCCACGAACAGCGGGCCGGTGTCGGCCAGGTGCACGCCTTGCCCGCCCAGCCAGGCAACCGCTTGCGCTGCCAGACCGGTGGACTCGAAGGCGTGATTGACCACAAACAGGCCCATGAACAGCACCAGCACATTCCAGTCAACCAGCCCCATGACCCGCGAGGAGTGAAAGCGCCGACTCAGCAGCAACACGCCCGCGCCGACCAGCGCGGCGACTTCGCGCGGCCAGTCGGTGAACAAGAAGACCAGCAGCAGCGCGCCAGCAACCCCCAGGCCCTTGCCCGTTTGCCAGGCATCGAAGGCAGGCGCAGCGCGCAGCTCGAGATCGCCAGAAACCGGACCATCTGCGGGCAGGACGTGGCTGCGCGCCTGGGGCCCCCACACCAACCAGGCCCACAGCACCGCCAAACTCATAAGTACAGGCGGCAAGGCTTGGCGCACATAGGCGCCAAAGGGCAACTGCAGCACTGAGCCAATCAGCATGTTTTGCGGGTTACCGATCAGCGTCGCCGCCGAGCCGATATTGGCGGCGCAGGCCAGGCCAACCAAAAAGGGCACCGGGTCCAGGCGGCGCTGCAGGCACAGCTGGGCGACCACAGGCGTCATCGCCAGACAGACAACATCATTTGAAAACACTGCCGACAACGCCGCCGCAACGGCGATCAGCGCCGCCAGCAGCGCGCTGCGGCCCATCGGCAGTGCACCCACACGCTGCGTTAGCGCCGTGTAAAAGCCGCCCAAACGCATCTGGGCGGACAGTACCATGAACGAGAACAGGAGCAAAATAGTGGGCAGATCCACCGCGCTGGCCGCTTGCGCGGTCGTCAGATCACCCAAACCGATCATGCCAATGGCGCCCAGCAGCGCCACACCCGAGCGGTCAAGCTTCAGTCGCGGCAGGCCACCCAGGATCATGCCGAGGTAGACCGTGACGAAGATGGCGACCACGCCCCAGTCAAGCGCGCCGTGGCCGAGCATCATGCGCCAGCCCGGTGGAGGCTACGGCGATTCAAACCAACATTGAGTCGCATGACCGACCTACCCATGTCGTGATCGAGAGCGAATAAGGCATTGTTTTTGCACTTTCGAGTTCCTTGGGCAGCCATTGTCAATGAGGCCTGGCACCAGTGATGTTCCAATGCAGCCCATATGAATGAAAAAATCCGCCAGTTGCTCGACCAAATGAGCGCGCTTGAAGACGACTTGCGGCGCGAGGTACAGGCGCAAGAAGCCAACGCCCGGTACCAGATCAAGGGCAAACGGGTCGAGTTCGAGGCCGCCGTGCGCCAGGCCCACCGCAAGCTCAAAACCGGCTTCTTGCGCTGGCTGGTCGCGTACCGGCCGCAAAACCTGATCACCGGGCCAATCATCTACAGCATGATCGTGCCGATGCTCCTGCTGGACCTGTGTGTGAGCTTCTACCAGGCCACCTGTTTCCCGATTTACGGGATCAGCAAGGTGCGCCGGGGCGACTACATCGTCTTTGACCGCCAGCAACTGGGCTACCTCAACTTCATCGAGAAATTCCATTGCACTTACTGCGCCTATGGCAATGGCTTGATCGCCTATGTGAGCGAGATCATCGGGCGCACCGAAGAGTATTTTTGCCCGATCAAGCATGCGCGCAAGATGCTAGGACCCCATTCACGCTACGCCCGTTTTCTGGCCTATGGCGACGCGCAAGACTACGAGGCCAGGCTGGAAAAGTTTCGGGTCGGGCTCGGCGACGCTCAGCCACCCAAGCGCAGCTGAAGGATCGATGGGCTCAAACAGGGCGGCTTTTGGGCCCTTTCTTTGCCGTGGTTGCGCGGCGGGCACGTCCATAATCGTCAAAAAACACCCCCTACAGGAGATTCGATGACATTGCAGTACCAGCTGAAAGAAGGCAACTACCATTTGTACGACCTGAGCACGCCCGCGAGCAAGGTCACCGGCCAGCACAAGCTGCGCCTGAGTACCGACACCGTGGCGCTTGCCTTTGACGCCAGCACCGGCGTGCTGCACGAGCATGGCAACCCGGCGCGGATTCATTCATGGGCGACCACCGCCCGACGCCGCTTGCGCGCCGCCGGCTCGCTGGCCAGAGCCAACGACATCGTGGTGGTCTCCGGTCCGCTGCCGGTCGATGAGATCAACAAATGCCTGCGTGTCGAGGGTTACTGCCGGCGCATGTTCACGCAGTTGGCAACGCTACCGCACGGCAAACGGCTGTCGCACCAGGCGGCATGCTAAATTTCGGCTTTGCTCTGACTTGGAGAATTTGGTTTTGATTCACCAGCAATGCGGTTTTATCAAGGGTGACATGATCGGCATCCTGATCGGCGGGGCCGCGCTTGGCGGCCTGCTGTTGTATGGCTCGGTCACCGGTCAAGCCCTGCCTCTGTGGCCCGCCGTGATCGTTGGATTGGTGAATGTGGTCGCTGCCGCGAATGTGGTCTGGACCGTCAAAAAGGCCAAGAAGGCGGCGCAAGCGCAAGCGCAAGCGAGCAAGACTAATAAAGTCGATTGACCTGGCCCGATCAGCCCGCGCCGGATTTGACGCCCTGGTGTGCCCGGCGCAAGCAGTCCTGAAACGCACGCGCCACACGGGGCGGCTGCGGTGATGCCCGCACGATACTCAAAAAACTGCAGCTGTAACGAAACAAGGCCGGTTGCAGCGCGCGCATCTGGCCGCGGTGCACAAAGCCGTCGGCGTAATGGTCCGGCAAGAAGCCCAGGAATTTGCCCGACAGAATCAGCGTGGCAATCGACTCCTGGTCGTAGCCGGTGGCTTTGCGCATTAGGTGCACCTGCTGGCTGAGCTCCATGTTGGGCGAGTGGTAGCCCAAACCGGCAAAGTCGTGCGCGCGCAGCGCGTCCCAATCCAATGGCTCCTGCACCGCTTGACAGTCCGGGAACAAGGTGTGCTCCGCTCCGCAATACAGGAACATGGTCTCGGTGAACAGCTCGTCATAGGCCAGCGTGCTGGAACTGCGGTGCCCTGGAATGATGCCGACCTGGAACTGGCCGTCGAGCACGCCGCGCTCGATCGTGTTGAGCGGCGCCACATGCAGTTGCAGACTCACCTCGGGTGCCAGTTCGGTAAAGCGCGCGATCGCCACGTCAATGTGCGATTGCGGGTTGCTGGCGGTCTTGTCAAACACCGCAACATGCAGCTCACCGCCCATGCGCTGGTGGATCTCATCGACGCGCGTACGAAAGGCATCGACCCCGGCCAGCAGGCGCAGCGTCTCCGCATAGATTTGCTCTCCCTCTGCGCTCAATGCAAAGCCGGCCCGGCCGCGTCGACACAGGGTGAGCCCCAGGCGGGTCTCCAGGTCCTTGATATGGCGGCTCACGGTCGAGACGCCGATGTTGAGCTCCAGCTCGGCCGCGGCCATGCCGCCGCACTCGGCCACACTTTTGAAAACACGCAGCAGGCGAATGTCCATATCGCTCAACTGGCCCAGCGCGGCCCGGCTCTTTACTTGCATGGATTGCCAACTCGGTGGTGATACTTAAACATTTATAAGAGTAACAGAGCGGCCCAGAATCGCCAACTGCCTATTACAAGAAGGAGACACCATGAACCTCAACGACGCCCCAGCCCTGAGCGCACCGCGCACGGACGCTGCCTGGCTTGATGCCCACTGGATGCCCTTCAGCGGCAACCGCGAATTCAAGGCCAGCCCGCGCCTGATGGTCGCAGCCAAGGGCTGCTATTACACCGACCAGCATGGCAAGCAGATCTTTGACGGCCTGTCGGGCCTGTGGTGCTGCGGCCTGGGCCACGGGCGCAGCGAGATCACGGACGCAGTGACGAAGCAAATGGCGACCATGGACTACTCGCCTGCCTTCCAGTTTGGGCATCCGCTGTCCTTTGAGTTGGCCAACAAACTGAAAGAGCTGACGCCGGCCGGGCTCGATTACGTGTTTTTTACCGGCTCCGGCTCCGAGTCGGCCGACACCTCGCTCAAGATGGCGCGCGCCTACTGGCGCAGCAAGGGGATGGCGACCAAAACACGGTTGATCGGGCGCGAAAAGGGTTACCACGGCGTCAACTTCGGCGGCATCTCGGTCGGTGGCATAGGCGGCACGCGCAAGATGTTTGGCCAAGGCATCGAGGCCGACCACCTGCCGCACACCCAATTGGCGCGCAACGCGTTCTCGCGCGGCATGCCGGATCAGGGCGTGGAGTTGGCCGATGACTTGCTGAACCTGATCGCGCTGCACGATGCGTCAAATATTGCGGCCGTGATCGTCGAGCCGTTCTCGGGCTCGGCCGGCGTCATCATTCCGCCCAAGGGCTATCTGCAGCGCCTGCGCGAGATTTGCACCGCGAACAACATCCTGCTGATTTTTGATGAGGTGATTACCGGCTTTGGCCGCGCGGGCGCTTACACCGGTGCGCAGGCTTTTGGCGTCACGCCCGACATCATGAATCTGGCCAAGCAAATCAGCAACGGCGCGCAACCGATCGGCGCGGTGCTGGCCAAAAAGGAAATCTACGACACCTTCATGGCCGCGGGCGGGCCCGACTACATGCTCGAATTTGCCCACGGCTACACCTACTCGGCGCACCCGGTGACGTGTGCAGCAGCGCTGGCCACGCTCGACATTCTGGTGAAAGAAAACATGATCGACCGGGTCAAGGCGCTAAGCCCCCACTTCGAGAACGCGGTGCACAGCCTCAAAGGCGCCAAGCACATCACCGACATCCGCAACTTTGGCCTGGCTGCGGGCTTCACCATCGACGCCTTGCCCGGGGAACCGGCCAAGCGGCCGTTCGAGATTGCCATGGCGATGCTGAAAAAAGGCTTTTACGTACGCTACGGCGGCGATACCATTCAACTCGCGCCACCTTTCATCTCGACCCCGGCCCAGTTGGACAGCCTGGTCAATGCGCTGGGCGAGACCTGCAATACCACCGCCTGAGCCAGCCGCCTCTTATCACTCTCTTATTCATAGCTTCTAGCGCCCGTTTTATGAGGGCTAGAGCCTGATTTACTCATTATTCTGGAGCCTTCACATGGCATCAACGCTTCCTACCATTCAACACCTGATCGACGGCCAGCTGGTTTCAGGCGGCAGCCGCTCGCAAGACGTATTCAACCCGGCGACCGGCCTGGCTGAAAAGCGCGTGCTGCTGGCCGACAAACACACCGTCGAGCAAGCGATTGCCAGCGCCCACGCCGCCTACCCGGCCTGGCGCGCCACGACGCCCTTGAAGCGCGCGCGCGTGATGAGCCGGCTCAAGGTGCTGCTCGAAGAGAACGCCGAGCAACTGTGCGCGCTGCTCACTGCCGAGCACGGCAAGGTGCTGTCGGACGCCATGGGCGAGCTGCAGCGCGGCATTGAAAACGTCGAATACGCCTCGTATGCGCCCGAACTCCTCAAGGGTGAGCACAGCAAAAATGTCGGCCCGGCCATGGACTCGTGGAGCGAGTTCCAGCCGCTGGGCGTCACGGCCGGCATCACGCCCTTCAACTTCCCCATCATGGTGCCGCTGTGGATGTGGCCGATGGCGGTTGCCTGCGGCAACACCTTTGTGCTCAAGCCATCCGAGCGCGACCCTAGCAGCGCGCTGCTGGTGGCCGAGCTGGCGCTGCAAGCTGGCCTGCCACCGGGCGTGCTCAATGTAGTTCACGGCGACAAGGAAGCGGTGGACACGCTGCTGCTGGACAAGCGCGTGCAAGCCATCAGCTTTGTCGGCTCGACCCCGATTGCCGAGCACATCTACGCCACCGGCTGTGCCCACGGCAAGCGCGTGCAGGCACTCGGTGGCGCCAAGAACCATGCGGTGCTGATGCCTGACGCCGACATTGCCAATGCCGTGAGCGCCTTGATGGGCGCGGCCTTTGGCTCCTGCGGCGAGCGCTGCATGGCGATTCCGCTGGTCGTCGCGGTGGGCGACGCCACCGCCGACGCGGTGGTGGCCGGCCTCAAAGCCGAAATCGCCAAGATGAAAGTGGGACCGGGCACTGACAGCGCGAACGACATGGGGCCGCTGGTGACCCAACAACACCTTGACAAGGTCAGAGGCTATGTGGATCAAGGTGTGGCTGAGGGCGCCACCTTGGTGGTGGATGGCCGCGGCATCAAAGTGCCGGGTCATGAGGCTGGCTACTTCATGGGCGCCTGCCTGTTTGACCACGTCAAACCCGGCATGACGATTTACCAGGATGAAATCTTTGGCCCGGTGCTGGGCGTGATGCGCGTGGCGACCCTGCAGGACGCGATGGACCTGATCAACGCCCATGAATACGGCAACGGCACCTGCATCTTCACGCGCGACGGCGAAGCGGCGCGCTATTTTTCAGACCACATCCTGGTTGGCATGGTCGGCATCAACGTGCCGCTGCCGGTGCCGGTGGCCTACCACTCCTTTGGCGGCTGGAAGCGTTCCTTGTTTGGCGACCTGTCAGCCTACGGGCCCGATGCCGTGCGCTTTTACACCAGGCGCAAAACCATCACGCAGCGCTGGCCCTCGGCGGGTGTGCGCGAAGGCGCCGTGTTCAGCTTTCCGACCAACCGCTAACGCGGGGCTGGCCCGCCATACCCAAGCAGCGCCAGCGCTGCCTGGTACCGCTGTTTTGTCCCAGATTTACACGTTTTAGGGCGCTAGCCCGCGTCCATCATGCGCAGGCAGCTATTCTATTTAGAGCGACTACGCCCCTGCCGCGGCCGGCGCCTGGCGCCGCATCCGCGCCGGCAAGCGCTTGAGCCACTGCGCCAGATCGTCGATGTAGGTGAACACCGCGGGCACCACCAGCAGGCTGAGCAAAGTGGAGGTCATGAGGCCGCCAATGACGGCGATCGCCATCGGCGAGCGAAAGCTCGGGTCGGCGCCCCAGCCCAGCGCGAGCGGCAGCATGCCCGCGCCCATGGCGATGGTGGTCATGACGATCGGGCGGCTGCGCTTGTGGCAGGCGTCAACCAGCGCGTCAAAACGCGGCAGGCCACGCTCGCGCGCCAGAATCGCGTAGTCCACCAGCAGAATCGAGTTCTTGGTGACGATGCCCATCAGCATGATCAGGCCGATCATCGACGGCATCGAGAGCGCGCGCCCGGTCAACAGCAGCGCCACAAAGGCGCCGCCCATGCTCAGGGGCAGTGCCGCCAGAATGGTGACGGGCTGCATGAAGTCATGGAACAGGAGCACCAGCACGCCATAAATGCACAGCACGCCGATCAGCATGGCAATGCCAAAGCTGGCAAACAGCGCCTGCATTTCCTGCGCGTCGCCCAGTTCGGCAATGCTGACACCGGCCGGCAGGTTTTTCAGGCTCGGCAGGGCGCGCGCCTCAGCGTTGAGCTCGCCCAGTTGCCGTCGGCCCAGTTCCACGTCGAGCGTGACGTTGCGGCTGCGGTTGAGGCGGTCAATCTGCGCCGGACCGCTGGCCACGGTGATGCTCGCCACATTGCTCAGCAGCACCGGGCCGTTCTTGCCCGGCACGCTCAGGCGCGCCAGCGCCTCCAGGTCGGCGCGCACGTTATCGGGCAGCTTGACGCGAATCGGCACCTGGCGCTCGGATAAATTAAGTTGCGCCAGGCTGGTGGCGTAATCACCGGCGGTGGCAACGCGCACGGTTTCACCGATGCTGGCGGCCGTCACACCCAGGTCGGCGGCACGCGCAAAATCGGGGCGCACGATGATTTCGGGGCGCACCAGCGCGGCGCTGGAGCTGACGTTGCCAATGCCGCTCAAGCCGCGCAGCTCGCGCTCCACCTGCTGCGCGCTGGCCAGCAGCAGCTGCGCGTCGTCGCTTTTGAGCACCAGTTGCATCTTCACGCCAGTGTCAGGTGGGCCCACGTTGAAGCGTGCGCCGGCAATATCGCCCATGCTCAGGCGCAGCTGCGCTTCGATGTCGGGCATGGACGCGGCCCGCGCATTGCGGTGCGTGGTGCTGATCGTCAGCACCGCGCGGCGCGCCTCGGCCGCTGCACCGGGGGCAAAGGCGTCGCCGCTGGAGCCGCCGCCAATCGAGCTGAACACACCGGTGACTTCCGGGCTGCGCATCGCCGCCAAGCGCGCCTGTTCGGCCACGGCGCTCGTTTCGGCCAGAGTGCTGCCCGGTGCCAGTTCGATATTGATCTGCGTCTGGGCGCGGTCGGCGGCCGGCACAAAGCCGGTCGGCAGTAATGGAACCAGCGCGATCGAGCCGACAAAAAACAGCGCGGCCCCTGTCAAGGTAAGGGCCCGGTGGCGCAAACACCAGCGCATGGTGGCGAGGTAACGCGCCATGACCCAGCTGTCCGGTGCTTCCGGGTAAGCCGCGCGTGGGTCCGCCTGCGCCGCGTTTTTATGCGGCTGCAGCAGGTAGGCCGCCATCATCGGCGTCAGCAGCCGCGCCACCATCAGTGAAGCCAGAATCGCCAGCACTGCGGTCCAGCCAAACTGCTTGAAAAACAGGCCCGGAATACCGCCCATGAAGGCCGTGGGCAAGAACACGGCCACCAGCGCAAAGGTGGTGGCAATCACCGCCATGCCAATCTCGTCAGCCGCTTCCATCGCCGCCTGGTACGGGGGTTTGCCCATGCGCAGATGGCGCTCGATGTTCTCAATTTCCACAATCGCATCGTCCACCAGCACGCCAACGACCAGCGCCAGCGCCAGCAGGGTGACGGTGTTGAGCGTGTAGCCAAAGTAGTACAGACCCAAAAACGTCGGAATGATCGACAACGGCAAGGCGGCGGCGGCCACCAGCGTGGCCCGCCAGTCACGCAGAAACCACCAGACCACCAGGATCGCCAGCAGCGCGCCCTCTAACAGCAGCTCCATCGAGCCCCGGAAGTTCTCGGCCACCGGCTGCGCGTTGTCAATCACCTCGGTCAACGCCAGGTTGCCATGGTTGCGCTGCAACTCGGTCACGGCTTCGCGCACGCCCTGCGCCACTGTCACCTCACTGGCGCCCTTGGTGCGAAAGACCTCAAAGCCGACCACGGTGCGGCCATTCTGCGTGGCCAGCGAGCGCGGCTCGCTAAACGTGTCACGCACGCTCGCGACCTGGTCCAGCCGCAGATGCCGCCCGTCGGCCAGCGGCAGGTCCAAGAGGGCCAGCTCGGCCGCCGTCGTGACCGTGGCCAGGGTGCGCACCGACTGTTCGGCGCCGCTGACATCACCGCGGCCCCCCGGCGCCTCTTGCTGCACCAGCTTCAGGCGCCGCGACACGTCGATGGCCGACACCTGCAGCGCCGCCATCTTGTCGGCATCGAGCTCGACACGCACCTCGCGGTCGACACCACCGACGCGCTTGACCGCGCCCACCCCCGGCACGTTCAGCAGCCGCCGCGCCACGGTGTTGTCGACAAACCAGCTCAGTGCCTGCAGGTCAGGCGCACTGGCGCTGGCGCCGCCGCCTAAGCTGGCTGCGGCCTCGGCTGTGAAGGTCAGCACCACGCGCCCGGCGGTCGAGGCTTTGGTGACGGAGGGGTCGCGCACGTCGGCGGGCAGGTCGGCACGCACCCGCGCCACGGCGTCGCGCACGTCGTTCACGGCCTCGGCAATCGGCTTTTCCAGGACGAATTCGACGGTGACTTGCGCGCTGCCGTCGAGCACCTTGGTGTAGATGTTTTTCACACCTTGCAGCGTGGCCACGGAGTCTTCAATTTTGCGCGCCACTTCGGTTTCCAGCTGCGCCGGTGCCGCGCCCGCGAGCGCCGCGCTGACGATGACGATGGGCAGCTCGATGTCCGGGAAGTCCTGCACCACGCTGGCGCGAAACGACAAAATGCCCGCCAGCGACAGCAGCACAAACAGCATGATGGCCGGCACCGGGTGCTTGATCGAGAGCGAGGAGAAGTTCATGACGACTCCTTATTTAATAGCGGCTTGCGCAGGTAAAACGCGGGCTGCAGGCTGATTTGATACTGAATCTGGGCCAGTTGCCGGCACCACCTTGACCAGATCACCCTCGTTCAAGAACCCGGCACCACTGGCCACTAAGAGCGCGTCAGGCGCCAGATCGCCCAGCACCTCCAGCCGATCCCCGGCACGGCGCCCGATCTGCAGCTTGAGTTGGCTCACGCGCTGGTCCGGGTTGACACGAAAGACATAGCTGAAGCCGTCGCGCACCACCACCGCCGACTGCGGCACCGTCAAGGCCGGTGAGCTGCCCAGCGCAAACTCGCCGCGCGCAAACATGCCGGCCTTAAAGCCTGACGATGTGGCCCCCACGCTGGTCCCTTCGCGTACTGCGCTGCCCGCTTTCAGATCGACGGGCAGATCGACATAGACCAGACCGACGCGCGTTTGCGGATCGACCGTGGGCGCCACCATGCGCACGCGTCCCTGGCGCTGGGCGCCCCCGGCGGCGGTAACGGTCACCGCTGTGCCCACCGCAACCCGGGCCAGATCGGCGGCGGCCACCTCGGCGCGCCACTCCAGCCGGCCCTGGCGAATCAGGCGAAACAGCTCGACGCCGCTGCCCAGCACTGCGCCCACGGTGGCGCTGCGCGCCGAAATGAGGCCACTGTCAGGCGCGAG
>VMTC01000110.1 GCA_013791765.1 Rhodoferax sp. | reverse complement strand
ATCACATAGCCGCCGTTGAGCGTGACCGGCATGCTGGGCGCATGCGGAAAGACAAATCTGATCGGTGGGCAGGCCCGCAAGTCCAGCTCTGGCACCAGCGCGGCAAAGTCGTTGCCATCGGCGCCAAGACCGTGCAACCAGATGACGGCCGCAGTGGGCTCTGGGGCTGATTCAATTTCGATGCAGGGAAGAAGGTTAGTCATATTCAGAGAGTTCAGGACTTACGCAAAATTGACCGAGCTAGACGTTCCGACGCAGACAGTACAGGCGTACGGCAAGGAGGAACAATGACGCTGGGGTGGTTTTGCGTAAGTCCTATAGTTAGAACAATTCCATGTCGCCCACATTGGAGGCCTGTTCTACCAGCGCGCCGCTGGCAATCAGGGCGGCATGGCTGCATACTTGGTTGCGGCCATGCTCTTTGGCATAGTAAACCGCCTTGTCGGCGCGCTCAAAGGCGCCGCTGGGGGTGTCGCCGGTCTTGATTTCAGAAAAACCGATGCTGATGGTGATGGAGCCCACCTGAGGGAACAGGTAGCTTTCGGTATTGGTTCTGAGTCGCTCCAGCGCAGCGGCCGCCTCGGCCTCACCATTGCAGCGCATCAGCACCACAAACTCTTCTCCGCCAAAACGGTAGAGCTGGTCATGAAAGCGAAAACTAACGCGCATGAGGCGCGCCAGCAGCAGCAGCACTTCATCACCGATGAGGTGCCCGAAGTTGTCATTGACGCTCTTGAAATGGTCAATATCAATCATCGCCAACCAGAAACTGCCGGTATAAGAGATATCGCGTCGCTCATCGGAGGCGTTGTCGACACTGACTTGTTGGGCCAGCGTGGCCTTGAGGAAGGCGCCATCAAAAGTCTTGCGATTGAGCAACTCGGTCAAAGCATCACGCTCGCCATAATCGAGCAGATTCTGAAAATTGAGGTAAAGGCGCAGCACGCCACTGACCAGTCGGCTCGACTCCTGCGACAGCGGCTCCAGGGTCGCTATTTCAAGGACGCCGACCGAGCCCGGGTTGCTGCTCACCGGAAATACGGTGATACCGCTAAAAGGACACGACTGTGCCATCTGCCTGGTCGTGCTGGCCTGCTGGCGCAACGGATAGTCAAGCAAACGTGGCAGGGTCAGCAAATCGGACCAGGCCGAGTCAAAGGTGGGCGTCTGCTGGTCTGCATTCATCTGGGCGGTAGACAGCCAGCGCTCGTTGCCCGCTTCACCGACCACTCGGTAAATCGCTGCACTTTGCGGCTGCAACAGGTCGTGAATGGCAGTGACCAGCGCGAGATCGAGCGCATCGCGGTCCCGAAGACCGGTGAGATCAGCTAGCTTATCGACGAGGTGTGACATGCGCGAAGTTTAGCGGGTTAACGGGGCCGCCTAGAGCGGGTAACTCCGTATGAAGCGCAGCTTGCTTGCTCATGCCAGCAGCGCCTGCGCAAACTCACGTGCGCTGAAAGTCTCCAGGTCTTCCAACTGCTCGCCCACGCCGATGAAGTACACCGGCACCGGCCGCTCGCGCGCAATCGCCGCCAGCACGCCGCCCTTGGCCGTGCCGTCAAGCTTGGTGACGATCAGTCCCGTCAGGCCCAGTGCCTCGTCAAAAGCTTTGACCTGCGTCAGGGCGTTTTGACCCGTGTTGCCATCGATCACAAGCAAAACTTCATGCGGTGCCGTGGCGTCGGCTTTTTGCACCACGCGCTTGATCTTTCGCAACTCTTCCATCAAGTGCAACTGAGTCGGCAGGCGCCCGGCGGTGTCCACCAGCACCACGTCTTTGCCGCGCGCCTTGCCCGCGCTGACCGCATCAAAACTGACGGCCGCCGGGTCGCCACCCTGCTGACTGATGATCTCCACGCTCAGACCGCTCGCCTGGGTGCTGGCACCGGCGCGCGTCGCCCAGACGCCCAACTGCTCACGCGCGGCCGCGCGGAACGTGTCTGCAGCAGCCAGCAAAACACTGGCACCGTGCTCGGCCAGGTGTTGGGTCAGTTTGCCGATTGAGGTCGTTTTTCCGGCGCCATTAACCCCCGTGACCATGATGACGGTGGGCTTGTGCTGGCCGATCACCAACGGCTTTTCCAGCGGCAGCAACAGCTGAGTCAGGCTGGCGACCAACACGTTTTTCAGTGCCACCGGGTGGGTAATGCCACTGTCCCTTACCTTACGCCGCAAATCATCGAGCAGGTACTCGGTAGCCGCCACACCGGTGTCGGCCATCAGCAGGGCAGCTTCGAGCTCCTCATACAGGGCCTCATCAATCTGGGTGCCGGTAAATACCCCTGAAATGCTGTTGGCAGTCTTGCCCAGACCGGCCTTGAGCTTGTCGAGCCACTTTTGCCGCTCGGGCGGCGCAGCCGCTGGCAGAGGAATCTCGATCGGCGTGACCAGCGCGCTGCCAATCAGGGACGCGCTGCTGTAGCTGGCTGGCGCAGAGACGGGCTCGATCGCCGCACTGGGGAGAACGGGCAAATCGGGGGCGAGCGGGGGTTTCTTTTTGAAAAAACTGAACATTTGGCAACTTCTTAGAATCCCAGCATTCTATGAAACGACTCATCCCCACTTCACACATGTTCCTCATGTATTTTTTATTTCCCCATTTCTCGTTCCGAAGCTTCACGGTTTTAGGGGCGAGACGGTCAGCTAGACTCCTTGTGCACAGCCCTGGCAGTGCCCGGCCGCGCTCGTTATGGCAACGTCTATCCTGCTACGCGCTCTTGGTTTTTGGCGGCCTGACGGCACACGCGCAAGCCCCGAGTCCGGTGGAACAATTCACCTTGGCCAATGGTTTGAGCGTCATCGTCAAACCCGACCGACGCGCACCCACTGCCGTTCACATGCTGTGGCTGAGAGTGGGCGCCATGGATGAGGTGGACGGCAGCTCCGGAGTGGCGCATGTGCTTGAGCACATGATGTTCAAGGGAACCCCAAGCGTGCCAGCCGGGGAGTTTTCGCGCCGTGTAGCGGCCCTGGGCGGACGCGAGAATGCATTTACCGGCAAGGACTACACCGGCTATTACCAGCAGATACCCGCAACGCGGTTGGAAGAAGTCATGAAGCTGGAGGCCGACCGCTTTGGCCACAGCCAGTGGACGGATGACGACTTCAAAAAGGAACTTGAAGTGGTTAAGGAAGAGCGCCGCCTGCGCACTGAAGATAACCCGCGTGCCCTGTTGCATGAGGCGCTCAACGCGGCTGTGTTTGTGGCATCGCCCTACCGGCGCCCGATCGTCGGCTGGATGAGCGACCTGGAGTCCCTGACGCCTGCAGATGCACGGGCCTTCTACCAGCGCTGGTATGTGCCGGCCAACGCGGTAGTGGTGGTGGCCGGTGATGTGGACATAAGCCAGGTGCGCCGCCTGGCTGAAAAATACTATGGTGTTTTGCCCACACGGGCCGTGCCAGAGCGCAAACCGCGACATGAGCCGCAGCAGGTCGGCATCAAGCGCCTGGTTTTCAAAGCCCCCGCTGAGCAAGCCTTTGTGAGCCTGGCCTTCAAGGTGCCCGCGCTGCAATCTCTGAGTGCCGACAAGGAGAATCCCGACGCGCTGGCGCTGACGGTGCTGGCCGGCGTGCTGGACGGCTACAGCGGTGCCCGGCTGGAGCGCGCCTTGACGCAGGGCGAGGACCGTGTAGCCGACAGTGTCGGCGCCAACAATGGCCTGTGGGGCCGGGGCCCGCAGCTGTTTATGCTCGAAGGCGTTCCCGCCCAGGGCAAAACGGCCGAGCAAGTCGAGCTCGCGCTGCGCGAGCAAGTGGCGCGTATCGCCCGGGACGGCGTGCTGGCGACCGAGTTGGCGCGCGTCAAAACCCAGTGGGTGGCGAGCGAGGTCTACAAGCTCGACTCGGTCTTCAACCAGGCGCAGGAGCTAGGCAGCAACTGGGTACAAAAGCTACCGCTGGACGCGGACGCGCTTTTGATTGAGCGCTTGCGCGCGGTCACCGCAGAGCAGGTCAAGAATGTGGCGCAGCGCTAT
>VMTC01000019.1 GCA_013791765.1 Rhodoferax sp. | reverse complement strand
TTTGAATTCCCCCTGCCAGCGTACCCAATCGCTCGCAGAATCAGCCGGGTGATACGCTTTGCGCAGGTAAAGGAGGAGCACGCGAAGCGGGCGGGGGACACGTAGCAAAGCGTATCGCCCGGCTGATTCAACAACCACCGTGATGCCTGCATCGATCCAGTAGACGCACCTGAGTGCTTCGAAAAAGAACCATTCATCTTAGTCCGTGCTGATGGCACCAAGTCAAGGTGTCACGCACCAGGGGGCTGCGTCATGGGCGTAGGCCATCCACAAAGCCCAAGCTGAACTGCCAGCCAGAGCCAACCCGGCCAGACGCACGCCCCAATCGCCAACGCCGTTGCCGCGCAAACGCAGCCACAACCAGGGCCCCGCCATCATGGAGACACTGGTGCCCAAGGCAAACAAGGCCATCACCCCGGCACCTTCCAGCGCATGGCCGGTCAACGCCGCAACCAGCAGCGCCGAGTAAAGCAAACCACACGGCAAGAAAGTCCACAGCGCACCGATAATCATCGGCGCGCCTCGGCCCCGCCCGGCGGCCAATGAACGCGCACCGGTCCATATTTTTTTACCTGCCTGCTCCAGCCAGACCGGTTGCTGCGCCTTCCAGAGCAGCAACAGCCCCAGCACAAGTGTTGCCACGTGAAATAGCGTCCAGACCGGGCGCAACGCAGCCGATTGCACCGTCAGCCAGCCCAGACCTTGAATCGAAGCGGCAGCCAACGCGCCAAGCGCCGAATAGCCGAGCACGCGCCCGGCTTGAAAACTCCACATCGCTGAGTTTTTGTTTACGCCCGCCGCCTGGCCAATGCCCGCGCAGGCAGCGCCACACATGGCTATGCAATGCGGCCCGCCGACAAGACCCATCAACAGGGCGGTGACCGCCAGCGAGCTCTGCATTGATCCGATCAGATAATCTTGGAGAACTTGGCGCGCGTGCGGTCAGTCTGCAAATAGCGATCAAACACCATGGCCACGGCGCGGACAAAGAACCAACCCATGTCGGTGACCTGAATGCCGCTCTCGTCGAGTGTGACCATGCCCTGATCGGCCAGCTTCGCAAGAGCCTCCATCTCTGGTGCAAAGTACTTGCGGAACTCGACCAGATGTGCCAGTTCTATCGACTCAAAAGAAACCTGCCCCTGGCACATGATTGCCATAATGACGGCGCGGCGCAACAGGTCGTCGCGCGTCAGCGCCAAGCCGCGCACCACTGGAAAACGCCCCTGATCCAGGTGATCGTAATACTCCTCCAGCGTCTTGGCATTCTGGCTGTAGGTGGCACCAATGCGACCAATGGATGAAACGCCCAGGCCAATCAAATCGCAATCGGGCTGGGTGCTGTAACCCTGAAAATTGCGATGCAAGCGCCCTTGCCGCTTGGCAATTGCGAGCGAGTCAGTCGGCAACGCAAAGTGATCCATGCCGACATAAACATAGCCAGCAGCCATGAACGCTGCCATGGAACGCGCCAGCATGGCGACCTTGGCCGCTCCGCTTGGAATCTCAACCGTCGGAATACGGCGCTGCGGCTTGAACCGCTCCGGCAAATGGGCGTAAGCGTACAGGGCAATTCGTTCAGGGCGAAGCTCGACGACCTGTGCCAGTGTGCGGTCAAATGACTCGGGGCTTTGCAGCGGCAGCCCATAAATGAGGTCAGCATTGATGGAGTCAAAGCCGCGTTCGCGCGCGGCGGCCACCAGGGCAAAGACTTGTTCAGCGGGTTGCACTCGGTGCACCGATTTCTGAACGTCAGGGTCAAAGTCCTGAATCCCGAAGCTCAGGCGATTGAATCCCAATTCAGCCAGCGTATCGAGTCGCGAAGCGTCAATGGTGCGCGGGTCTACCTCGATGGAGTACTCACCGCCGGGGGTGAACGTGAAGCTGCGTCGCAGCATGGCCATCAATTCACGCAACTCGTCATCGCTCAAGAAGGTCGGACTGCCGCCCCCGAGATGCAACTGTGTCACGGTTTGCCCAACACCGAGTTGTTCGGTGTGCAGATCGACCTCGCGGCTCAAATAGCGCAAGTAAGGACCGGCGCGATCATGGTGCTTGGTAATGATCTTGTTGCAAGCGCAGTAATAGCACAGCGATTCACAAAACGGGATGTGTACATACAGAGACAATGGCAGCGTCATGACCGCACCTCCGGCCCGACGAAGCTTCAGGGCCTGGGTATAGTCATCCACCGCAAAGGCCTCAACAAAACGGTCTGCCGTCGGGTAAGAGGTGTAACGCGGTCCTGACACGTCAAAACGATGTATCAGTTCTTCGGAAATAGGGGTTGCAACAGCTGTTTTCATCAATATTCCTTGTCAAGCCTGACCAATATGCCTCAAAAGTTCAAATCATTTCTTGACCTGGATCGAAGATGAGAGAAGTGTAAGCCCTGAAAAATTGACCGACATCAGGACAGGTCAATGATTAGTGCCAAAATCGCGGCATGAATCCTCACACCATCAAAGTCGCGTGCTCTAACTGTAACTTGCGGGAGCTGTGCATGCCCCTGGGTCTGAGCAATGAAGAGCTTGATTTGATCGATAACATGGTCGCTGCTCGGCGCACAGTCAAGCGCGGCTCCTTGCTCTTTCGCAACGGTGAAAAATTCACCAGCCTGTATGCCATCCGCACCGGCTTCTTCAAAACCTGCGTGGCGTCTGAAGATGGGCGCGACCAGGTGACGGGCTTCCAGATGGCCGGTGAGGTCGTCGGCCTCGACGGCATCGTGAACGACCATCACACCTGTGACGCCGTTGCCCTGGAGGACGCCGAGGTCTGTGTCATGCCCTTTGATCGCATAGAAGAATTGTCGCGTGCAGTCACCTCACTGCAGCGTCATGTTCATAAAATTATGAGCCGCGAGATCGTGCGCGAACATGGTGTGATGCTGCTATTAGGCAGCATGCGCGCTGAGGAACGTCTCGCGACTTTCCTGCTAAACCTGGTGCAGCGTCTGCACGCCCGAGGCTTCTCACAGTCCGAACTGGTATTGCGCATGACACGTGAAGAAATCGGCAGCTATTTAGGCTTGAAACTTGAAACCGTCAGCCGCACTTTTTCGAGATTTTCCGAAGAAGGCATCATAGAAGTCAAGCAACGCCACGTTCGTATCCTTAACACGGACGCACTGAAAGACATCGTCAACCCAAGGTCTGGCGCGGCAAGCGTATAAGTAAGTCTGATTCAGCACGGCCCTTGCTTGGGGCATCCGTCTGGGCGCGCGTCCGCCGGTAGCGGGCAACGGTTAACTTCAAACGGCGACATCGACAGCAAGGTAGTCAAGCCGCTACCCACCATGCTGATGCCCCAAAAGACAAAAAAAGCCCCGGTGTAAGCACCCTGGCGCGACAGCTCAAGGGGTTGGCCGAACCACTGTAGGTCTTGCGGATCAACCATTGAAAACACCAGTATTTCAAGCACGCCGGCCACCAGAAAGGCGGGCCAGATAATCCACATCAAACGGTGCGACCACATGGGCGAGTCTCCTGTATGTCAGAGATCATTATGTTCAAGGCTTGCCGGGTGTCTGGCGAGTGGGCACAACACCAGTCTGCGCATGATTGCGGGCCTTTAGCGCAGGTGCCAGACTGGCCGCCTGCGCGTCATCCAAGGTCTTGTTGATTTCGATTCCCTGGCGGTAATAGTCTTCACTGACGAGTTGATCGGGTCTACTCACCGCAAGATAAAGCGTGATAAAGGCCGCCACGACCACAATGGCAGGACCAGCCACGACCATCCATACATAACCAAATTTCCACCAGGGCGCGGCAGTTTGAAAATCATTTTTTTGCATAAATTGTCCTTATTTAGGCACCAAAAACACAGACTTCTCTGCGTCATGAACGTTCATATCAATGGATTGAATCTCGAATTTGATCGGATGTGAACCGGGTGGCGCCACTTCGGGTGGCAACTGGGCCCGCACCACCAGCGAGCGCGCCTGCGTTGCCGGCACCGTCAACTCATTGCTTGACGCCACCGCCAGCCCAGGCAAGCCCGACACCGTGACTTTGAAGCGCTGGTCCGTCTCGGTTGCGTTCATGACTTGCAGCCGGTAGACGTTTTCAATCTTGCCGGCCTCGACCATGCGAGCCATGACGCCGCGGTCACGGATCACATTCACCTTGAACGGCTTGCGCAGCGCCAGGCTGGTCACCATCGCAATCACAATCGTCGCCAGAATGGCGGTGTAAATCAGAATGCGCGGTCGCAGCACATGGTGCAAGGTTTGCGACGGGCTCCAGTGCTGCTGCATGGCGTGTTCGGTGCTGTATTTGACCAAACCCCGGGCATAGCCCATCTTGTCCATCACGGTATCGCAAACGTCGGCGCAGGCGCCGCAGCCAATGCACTCGTATTGCAGGCCGTTGCGAATGTCAATGCCGGTTGGGCAGACCTGCACGCACAGGCTGCAGTCCACGCAGGCGCCCAGCTTGAGCTGGGTCGGGTCAGCTCGGCGTGAACGGGCCCCGCGAGGCTCGCCGCGCTCGACGTCATAAGTCACCACCAGGGTGTCTTTGTCAAACATGGCGCTTTGAAAGCGGGCATAGGGGCACATGTGCAGGCAGACCTGTTCACGCATGAAGCCGGCGTTCCCGTAGGTGGCCAAGCCATAGAAGAAGGTCCAGAACACTTCCCAGGAGCCCATGCTCATCTGCAGGAAGTCGATGCCATGCTGCTTGATCGGCGTGAAGTAGCCGACAAAGGTAAAGCCGGTCCATAGCGCCACCAGCAGCCACAGGAAATGTTTGGTGGACTTGCGCATCACCTTGTCCAGCGACAGAGCTTTGGCATCACGGCGCATACGCGCGGAGCGGTCCCCTTCCACCCTTTTCTCGATCCAGAGAAACATCTCGGTGTAGACCGTCTGCGGGCAGGCGTAGCCGCACCACAGGCGCCCAGCCACCGCCGTAAAAAGGAACAGCGACAGGGCGGCGATAACCAGCAGGCCGGCGAGATAGATGAAGTCCTGCGGATACAGGACCAGGCCAAAGATGTAGAAGCGCCGCGAGGCCAGATCAAACAGGACGGCCTGACGCTGGCCCCACTCCAGCCAGGGCAGGCCATAAAAGATGATCTGGGTCAGCCAGACCATGCCCCATCGCCAGTTGGAGAACAAGCCCGAGACACTGCGCGGGTAAATCGTCTGGTGCGAGGCATACATCGACAACACGCCGCCGTCGGCCGACTCAGATGGCTGCGCTGACTGTTTACCTGGTTGCGCAATGATGGGAATGACCTTGCGGTCGCCGGGCGCCTTATTGTTCAACGGTGTACCTTCCGAGTGCCTACCAAGTTGATGGTAGCCAGCTTACTGAGCAACCGCACTGCCTTGATTGGAAAGCCCCCACACGTAGGACGCCAGAACATGAATTTGGGCTTCTGTCAACTTGTCGGCCTGGCCGGGCATCTGGTTCGTCATACCTTCATTGATCATGGCAACAATGGTCTTTTCACCGTAGCCGTGCAGCCAGATGTTGTCGGTCAGGTTAGCAGCGCCAAGCAATTGCATCCCTTTGCCATCCGGGCCGTGACATGCGGCGCAAACCGCAAATTTCTCTTTGCCCAAAGCCGCCTGAACAGAATCGTGCGGACTGCCGGACAGGCTCAACACATACTGTGCCAGGTTCTTGACATCAGTCGCTGTACCAACAGCTGCGGCCATCGGTGGCATCATGCCAATGCGACCATTGGTGATCGTGGTTTTGATGAGCTCTGGTGTACCACCACCTAACCAATCGCTATCAGTCAAATTCGGAAATCCCTTGTTGCCGCGCGCATCCGAACCATGACACTGTGCGCAATTGTTCATGAACAGGCGCTCTCCAATGGCCATGGCCTGTGCGTCCTTGGCCACATCCTCGGGCTTCATGGCTGAAAATTTGGCGTACAAGGGGGCAACCTCTGCATTGCCCTTCTCGACCTCGGCCTGATGTTGCCCAACCGAGGTCCAACCCAAGGTGCCACGATAAGTGCCCAGCCCCGGATACAAGGCCAGGTATATAAAAGCGAAAACAATCGTGATGACAAACAACCAGGCCCACCAGCGCGGCAAGGGGTTGTTCATCTCGCGCAAATCGACGTCCCACACATGTCCGGTGGTGTTGTCGCTGCTCGATATGCCTTTGGACTTGCCAGTCAATATCAGCAGCAGCAAGCAAGCCAAGATACTGACAATGGTGAGTCCAGCGACGTAAATCGCCCAAAAATTACTTGTGAAGTCGCTCATTTTTTATCCTTTTATTGCAGTTCTTCAGTCTTGCTCGAAAGGCAGATTGGCAGCCTCCTCGAAATCAGCCGCATTGCGGCGGGAATAGGCCCACACAATGATGCCAATAAACGTAACGAAGCTAGCCACCGTGGCTAATGAACGCAGGGTGTTGATATCGAGTTCCATACAAAGTATCTCCCGCTTACTTGATCAAGGTTCCCAAAACCTGCAGGTACGCGATGACAGCGTCGACCTCCTTCTTGCCCTTGAGCTCAGCAGAAGATTGGGCAATTTGCTCATCGGTATAAGGCACACCGACCATCCGCAGTGCCTTCATGTGCGCCGGCATCGAGTCAGCATTCACCTCAGCCGTCAGGAGCCATGGATAGGCTGGCATATTCGATTCAGGCACCAGATCACGCGGGTTGTTCAGGTGGGTCGCATGCCATTGATCGCTGTACTTGCCGCCGACCCGATGCAGATCAGGACCAGTGCGCTTACTGCCCCACTGAAACGGGTGGTCATAGACAAATTCGCCCGCCACTGAATAGTGGCCATAACGCAGCGTCTCTGAGCGGAACGGCCTGATCATCTGCGAATGGCAGTTGTAGCAACCCTCACGCGTGTAGATATCACGCCCAGCCAGTTCAAGTGCCGTGTACGGCTGCAGCCCCTTGACCGGTTCCGTCGTGGACTTCTGGAAAAACAGCGGAACGATCTCCACCAAGCCGCCCACCAACAGCACCAGCAAGATCAAGACGATCATCAGAAAGTTGTTGGTTTCAATTTTTGCGTGCGACATTGCGCCGCTTGCCTTGTCGTTTGCCATGGTATTTTCCTTCTCAAGCGTGAGCTACAACAGCCGGAATGGCCACGGCAACGGAGCGGCCCTGGGTCGCCGTCTTGAATGTGTTCCAGAGCATGACCAGCATGCCACCCAGGTACAAGAGACCACCGAGCAAACGCAGCACATAGAACGGGAAGGTTGCTTTAACCGATTCAACAAAGGTGTAGGTCAAAGTGCCATCGGCGTTGATCGAACGCCACATCAGGCCCTGCATCACGCCGGCAATCCACATGGCCGCGATGTAGATCACGATCCCGATCGTCGCGGTCCAGAAATGGACCTCAATCGCCTTCACGCTGTACATCTGCTTCTGGCCGAACAGCTTGGGAATCAGGTAGTACATACTACCCATGGTGATGAGCCCGACCCAGCCCAGCGCCCCGGAGTGCACATGGCCGACAGTCCAGTCGGTGTAGTGAGACAAAGCATTGACGGTCTTGATCGACATCATCGGACCTTCAAAGGTAGACATGCCATAAAAGGACAACGACACAATCAGGAAACGCAAAATAGGGTCATCGCGCAATTTATGCCAGGCGCCCGACAAGGTCATGATGCCGTTGATCATGCCGCCCCAACTTGGCGCCAGAAGAATCAGTGAAAAGACCATGCCAACCGATTGCGTCCAATCCGGCAGCGCGGTGTAGTGCAGATGGTGCGGGCCCGCCCACATGTAGGTAAAGATCAGCGCCCAGAAGTGAACGATGGACAGGCGGTAGGAATAAACCGGACGTTCAGCCTGCTTGGGAATGAAGTAATACATCATGCCCAGAAAACCGGCAGTCAGGAAGAAGCCAACAGCGTTGTGGCCGTACCACCACTGCACCATGGCATCCTGCACGCCGGCATAGGCCGAGTACGACTTCATGTAGCCAGCAGGAATGGCGGCACTGTTGACCACATGCAACAGCGCCACGGCAAGAATGAAAGCCCCGAAGAACCAGTTGGCGACATAAATATGGCGAACTTTGCGGGTGCCGATGGTGCCAAAAAATACGATCGCGTAGGAGACCCAGACCAAAGTAATCAGGATGTCAATCGGCCATTCCAGCTCAGCGTATTCCTTGCCTTGGGTGAACCCGAGTGGCAGCGACACAGCGGCAGCAAGGATCACCAATTGCCAGCCCCAAAAAGTGAAGGAAGCCAGACGACTGGCAAACAAACTGACCTGACAGGTTCGCTGAACCACATAGTAAGAAGCGGCAAACAAACCACAGCCCCCAAAGGCAAAAATCACCGCATTGGTGTGCAAGGGTCGCAGACGACCGTAGCTGAGCCAGGAAATGCCAAAGTTAAGCTCCGGCCAGGTCAACTGGGCAGCAATGATCACGCCTACCAGCATGCCAACCACGCCCCAGACGACGGTCATGACAGCAAACTGCCTGACAACCTTGTCGTCGTAGGTCGTTGCCAGCGTATTTGAAAATGCCATATTCACCTCTTCTCAGTTTGTTTTACGTTAGTTTCTTGTGGCTTTTCGGGTCGGCTCGACACTGCCAAGTAGACCCGGTGAACCCTGTCAAATGCTTACAAAACTTCTCATGTATCCTTGAGAATTCTTTCACCCTCAGACTCAATGTCCTCAAATTGACCACGGTAGATCGCCCACCACAGTCCGCCGAGGATAAAAAACACCAGAATGACGGACAACGGAATCAGCAAATACAGTACATCCATCAAGCCCTCACTCTCTATATCCAACAAGCTGCTCCAAGTGTCGGCTCACTCGATCCACTTTGGAGATTCCAATCTTAAACCCGTCTCGCCAGTCCACCGCGAGTGGGTCTTCCTTGACGCATGGACGTTTCACGGGCTTGTCTCTCCATGGGATTGATTCGATGGCCCCAGTTGGGCGAGCTTGGTACATGGCAAGACTGTACGCCAAAAACCACACTGCAAGAATACCTTGGATACGGTATTTTCATACCTGGATAAAGGTAGTGCGAGCCATCGCGATAGGTCCAAAGCGCCTCGCTGAACCAGCAGGCTGGCGGGTGGTACCGCTTCTATGTGGAACCCAGCTTGCTCTGCATCGCATAGCGCGTCAATTCAGCAACCGTGTGCAAATCGAGTTTGGCCATCAGATCGCGTCGGTGAGTTACCACGGTGGCGGGCGAAATTTGCAATTTTTCTGCGATCTGCGCGGATGTGCAGCCCAAAGCAACGAGTTCAAGAACCTGACGCTGGCGGGCACTGATGAGCGCCACCTTGCCCGATTCACCTGATCGTTCACGTTCCACAAGTGCAGGCGGCTTGCTGACCTCACGCATCAGCGACTCAATCCGCCGCAGCAACTCCGAACCCTCCTGATTGAGGCGCTTGTTGTCGCTGATATCGAGTTGCGTGCCGGCGGCACGCAAGGGGCCCCCATCGGCGTCGCGGACCACCACCTTGCCGCGCTCAAGCACCCAGACCCAATGGCCGTCTTTGTGGCGCATCCGGTGCTCAGATTCGTAAGCGCGCGTTTCGCCGCTGAGGTGTGCGTCCCGCGCGGCACAGACCCGGCTCCAGTCTTGCGGGTGCACCAGCTTTTCCAGGCTGCGGATGTTGGGGTCGATCTCATCCTGTCCGTAGCCCAGCATGGCACACCAGCGCGCACTGGTCGCGAATTCGCCGCTACCAACATGCCAGTCCCACAAGCCCAGGCCGGAGCCAGCCAGCGCCAATTCCAGCTGCTGCTCGCTTTTCTGAATCAGCCGCTCGGCGGCCTTGCGCTCGGTGATGTCTTGTTTGATGGCGACAAAGTTACGAAGCGAACCGTCGCCCGCAGTCACTGGTGCAATCGCCATGGCCTCGTCATAGAGGCTGCCATCCTTGCGCCGGTTAATGAGTTCGCCGCGCCAGACTTGGCCCGAGAGGATAGTCGCCCACATTTGCCGGTAAAACGCGCCATCATGTTTGCCGGAACTGACCAGGTGGCTCGGATTGCAGCCGAGCGCCTCCTCAAGGCCATAGCCGGTCATCTGCGTGAAGGCCAGGTTGACCCATTCGATTTCCCCCTTGATGTCGGTGATCACGATGCCATTCGCAGCCGAATCCAGGGCCACTTCAAACAGTCGCAAACGCGACTCCAGCTTTGCACGCACCAGCGCGTTGCGCAAGGTCCGCCCCAAGGCTTTGTAATCAAACTGGCCTCTGATTAAATAGTCCTGCGCACCGGCTTCGAGGGCGGCGATGGCAACGTCGTCGTCATCCACACCGTTGAGCACAATGATGGGCACATTGGGTAAGGCAGCATTCATCGCCAACACGGTGGGCATCCCGGACGAATCAGGCAAGGAAGTCTTGAGCAGAATGACATCAGGCCTGACCTGACGCGCTTGCGCCATGCCTTGCGCCAGAGATTTTGCCCATATCAGGGCCGGCTCATGATCGTCTCGGCAGAATCCGGCTTGCTGCAGACAGGATTTGATCCAGGCAAAGTCGCCCGACGCATCCTCCACCACGAGGATGCTTGTCGCTTGATGCACGGCATTGCCACAGTAGTCTGCAGTCGCTACGGAGGGGGAAGAATTCAAGAATGTCCTTTACCGGTGTCGGATAGCCGCAAAGCGTTGAGTACCACCAACAGAGAACTCAAGCCCATCCCCAAACCCGCCAACCAGGCAGGCATCCACCCTACCATCGCCAAGGGCACACAGACCGCGTTGTATCCGGCTGCCCACCAGAGATTTTGCCGCACAATCCGCAAGGTGCGACGCGCCAGAAGGAGCCCTTGCGCCACCGCCCCCAATTGATCGCCTAGCACCACGAAATCCGCCTGCGCCTGCGCCAGTGGCACCGCCTGCCCAAACGCGAACGACACGTGGGCGCCGGCCAGTACCGGGCCGTCGTTCAGGCCATCGCCCACGACCGCGACCCTTTGACCCTTTTGCTGGGCATGGCGCAAAAAATCGAGCTTATCCTGGGGTGAACACGCGCCTTTGAACGCGGTGATACCCACCTGCACTGCCACTCTGGCTGCGGCCGTCTCGCTGTCGCCCGACAACAAGTGCACATTGATGCCCGCAGCCTGCAGCCCCTTCACTGTGAGCGCCGCATCGGAGCGCAATTGCTCATGGAATTCAAATGTCGCGAGCCAGCCTTGGGAATCGCTCAGGCAGGTGTGTACCGAATCTGTCAAAGTCATTGCAACGCCACAAAAGTCAGCAGAACCCAGCCGCAGATCAACCCGCCGGGCAGCGCCATTGCCAGGATCAGCCCAAACCCGGCCCGACAGCCCTGCGCCGGCCAGCTCGCGCACGTCTTCGGCCTGCCACCGCCCCGTTGTTGACTCGCCTGCTGCCAGCGCCAAAGCGCGCGATACCGTGTGCAATGAATGGCGCGCTAACGCAGCCGCCATGGCCAGCGCCTGCTCCGGCCCAACGCCCGATCGCGTCTGAATGCTGCCCAGGGCCATGGCGTCGCATGTCAAGGTGCCGGTCTTGTCGAACACAACCGTATCAATCGCCGCCAACGCCTCAAAAGCTTCAAGCCTGCGCACCAGCACGCCCCGGCGCGCCAGCGTGCCCGCCGCAGCCAACATCGCCGCAGGCGTGGCCAAGGACAAGGCACAAGGGCATGTGACGACCAGCACCGCCACCGCCACCATCAGCGCGTGGCCTGGCCCCCGCCCCCACCAAAAGGCACAGGCCAGGCCCGCTGCCAGCAGCACCGCCAGCAGGAACGGTTTTGCAATGCGGTCCGCCAGACGCGCGATCGGCGGCTTGGTCGTGGACGCGCTTTCCATCAGCGCCACGATCTGGGCAAAGCGGGTCTGATCGCCAAGTCGCTCCACCCGAACCTGAACCACCGATGAGAGGTTATGGCTGCCGGCGATCACCGCCGCCCCAATGCCACGCGCGACCGGACGCGACTCGCCCGTCAGCAAGGCTTCATCGACCGTCGTCTCGCCTTGCAGCACGACACCATCGGCCGGAAAAGTCTCGCCCGGCAGGATACGCATGACGTCGCCCGCCACCAGGCGGCGCACCGGCACGCGCTCATAGCTTCCATCGCCCAGCAAACGCGCCACGCTGTCGGGCAGGCGATTCATCAGCACCTCCAGTGCGCCGGCGGTTCGATCGCGCAGGCGCAACTCCAACCAGCGCCCCGACAGCAGGAAGAAAACAAACATGGTGAGCGAATCGAAATAGACCTCGTGGCCAAAAAGTCCCAGCGGCTCAAAGGTGCCTGCGGTGCTGACGGCAAAGGTAATCAGCATACCGAGGGCCACCGGAAAATCCATGCTGATGCGCCGGAGCAGCACGTCGCGCAGCGCGCTGCTGAAAAAAGGCCCACAGGAGAACAAGACCACCGGCAAGGTCAGCACCCAGGAGGCCCAACGCAATAATTGTTCCATCTCGGCCGTTAAGTCACCCGGCTCGGCGACGTAGGCCGGGTAGGCGTACATCATGACCTGCATCATGCACAGCCCGGCGACCAGCAGGCGCCAAAGCGCCTTGCGGCTTTCGTTTTTACGGCGCTCGCGGGCAAATGCATCGTTGGCCGGCACGGCGCGGTACCCTGCGGCTTGCACAGCACGCATCCAGGCCGAGGGGCGCACCGCGTCGGCTGACCAGAACACGCGAGCACGATGGCTGCCCGCGCTCACCTCAGCCGTCAGCACGCCCGGCACACCCAGCAGCGCGTCTTCCAGCGTCAGGGCACAGGCCGCGCAGTGCATGCCTTCAATCAGAATGTTCGACTCCCAGACCTGCTCGCGCTTGGCGTCGGGCCGACTGAAGGCTGACCACTCCTGTGGATCATCGAGCAGCCGCAATCGGTCCGTAACCCCTTCAATGTCTGGGGCATTGATGGGGATGCTGTCCTCTGAATGAGTGGGGAGGGGTGACGGCGCAGCAGCGGCCACCGGACTGGCAGTTGACATGGACTCCAAGGGTTGCCGACAAGGTCCGCAGTTTACTTGACCACCATCAAAAGGACAGAGAGCCTGCGGTGTAAGCTGTCAAGCTTTAGCTCCCGGAGAAAAGCATGTACAAAAAAATCCTTGTCGCCACCGATGGCTCCACCCTGTCGAAAAAAGCGGTGAGCACCGCGATTGACCTGGCTGCGTTGTGCGGGGCCGAGTTGGTGGCGGTGAAAATCATTCCGCGCTACCCGCAAAGCTACTTTGAGGGCGGTCTGGCCTTGCAAGCCGCCGAGGTCAGCCGGGTTGAAAAGCAATGGGCCGAAGACGGTCAGGCGATTGTTGACACTGTGCAGCAAGCCGCTCTGATCAAAGGCGTCAAGACCAAGGCCATCACGGTCAAGTCAGATCTGGTCTCGGACGCCATCATTGCCGCAGCCAAAAAACACAAATGCGACTTGATCGTGATGGCCTCGCATGGCCGCCGTGGCATCAAGCGCCTGCTGCTGGGCAGCGAAACCCAACTGGTATTGACACACTCGCATATACCGGTGTTGGTATTACGCTAGGACTGCCGTCGGGTCATAGAACTGGACGCGATTGCGTCCGGCATCTTTGGCCTGGTACATGGCCGCATCAGCCCACTTGAGCAGGTCCTCCTGGCTGGCTTCGTGGTTGATAAACAAGACGACACCGATGCTCGCGGTACAGTGGTGCTCCACCCGGTCGGGCGCCTTGCCAGGCTGTTTGAGAGTCAGCAGATAAGGTGCGCCCAGCGCGACGCGAATCTTTTCAGCAACCTGCTTGGCTCGCTCGGTTGATTCGGTTTTGTTCACATCGAGTTCGTTGAGCACCACCACAAACTCATCACCACCGAAGCGCGCCACAGTATCCATCGCCCGCACGCACCTCTTTAAGCGCTCTGATGCCTCATTTAACAACAGGTCACCGGCCGCATGGCCGCGCACGTCGTTCAACGCCTTGAAGTTGTCCAAATCCAGAAACAACAGCGCGCTGTAGCGCGCACTGCGCTTGCTGGCGATCATGGCTTGGCCCAGTCGGTCATTGAGCAGGCGCCGATTAGGCAACTGGGTGAGCGGGTCATAAAAGGCCAGTTGACGCACCTGATCTTCAATCTGCTTTCGCCCGGTGATGTCACGCGTGACCGCCAGATGCACCGTCCCACCCTGCTCGCGCATCGGCACGGCATGGGTCTCCAGCCAGCGGTGCCCGCCCTTGAGCCCCAACATTTTGAATTCCATTTGCACCGTCTCACCCGCGATCACCCTTTGGTGCAGATCGGCAAAGGCGGGTCTGAACTCGGGTGCAATCAGTTCGAGCACCGGGCGCCCCAGCACCTGATCGAGCGAATCGGCCTCGACCATCGCCAGTCCGGCCGGATTCATCTGCAACAGGCGCCCTTGTGCGTCCATGATCTTGATGCATTCCGGCTCGTTTTCAATGATGGTGCGCAGGTGCGATTCACTCTCCGTGAGCCGCGCTTCAATTTGCCGGCGCGCCGTGATGTTGGTATGCACCACCACCGCCCCAAGGCCCTTGGACTCCAGTGGCGTGACACTCATGCTGAACCATCGCTTTTCGCTCGGTGAGTGACACGGATATTCCAGGTCAAAACCAGGCGAACTACCGTCGAGCACGGCCCGAATGCCATCGCCGGACTTCAAGCCGTCATCGTCGGCACTTAAACCCCCGCCGCCCTGGCAGACGGACAGGTAATTGGCACCCACCTCGGTGTGCGGCGCGGGTTGGCCGAGTTGGCTGGCATTTTGCAGCGCAGAACGCCGCCAGGCTTCATTGACCACCAGAATGGTCCCCTCACGGTCCAGCACCGCGATCGCAGCGGCAACAGAATTCAAAATCGCGAGTTTGAGAGCTTCGCTCTCCTGCAGCGCCGTATCGACCCCTTTGCGCTCGGTGATATCACGGGTGACGCCAATGAAGTTCGTTAACCGGCCTTGCCCGTCGCGCACGGGTGATATCGTCAACTCGTTCCAGAACAGGGTCTCGTCTTTTCGGTAGTTGAGAATTTCGCCGGCAAATTCAAGGCCGTCCTTGAAGGCCTGGCTGATCGCCCGCGTCGTGTTCATATCCGTGAGCGGGCCCTGCAAAAAACGGCAGGTCCGACCCAGAATTTCTGCCTCGCGGTAGCCCGTTATTGACAGGAAAGCGGCATTGGCCGAGAGAATGTGCCCCTGGGCATCGGCGATCAAAACCCCTTGTGAGACCGCATCAAGAACGAGTTGTTGGAGTTTGAGCTTGCTTTGCACCTGCTCAAGCACACTGCCCTCATGCAACTCAGACTCCCAACACTCTTCAATCGGCTCAACCCACGCTCTTGAGTTAGCCAGTTGCGCCCACAGTTGACGTTCGCGCTCTGTTGACGGCATGGACAGGTCCTTGCCTTGGGGCGACAGCGCGTCGGAAGCACCCATTGATTTGAATTGCGTCACCCGATTTTTCACTGTTTTGCTGACCATCAATCTGCTTTCGTGCGCCAAATTGGTGCTTGGCCCAGTCTAGTCCTTCTGCAGCCTGGCGGATAGGTTCAAAGGCTTACCGCCAGGCAAAGCTGGTGATATCGCTGACCCTACAGTTTGCCAAACTGCGCACGCAACACATTCTTTTGCACTTTGCCCATGCTGTTGCGTGGCAGTTCTTTAACGATCAGGCATTGCTTGGGCACCTTGAAATTCGCCAGGGTCGCTCTCAAGCTGGCAATGATCTGATCCGGGTCCAACCTGGCGCCTACCTTGGCCACCACCAGCGCCATGCCGACCTCACCAAAGTCAGCATGCGGCACGCCAATCACCGCGCTCTCGGCCACGCCCGGCAGTTCGTTGATGTAGCCCTCCACCTCCGCCGGGTAGACGTTGTAGCCGCCGCTGATGATCAGGTCTTTGCTGCGCCCGACGATGGTGACATAGCCCTGCGCCTCGATTCTGCCGACATCACCGGTCTTGAAGTAGCCGTCAAGGGTGAATTCTTCGGCGGTCTTCTCGGGCATGCGCCAGTAGCCCTTGAACACATTGGGGCCCTTGACCTCGATGTTGCCAATTTCCCCTCCCGCCAGCGCTTGCCCGGCATCGTCCTGCACCCGCAAGCTGACACCCGGCAAGGGAAACCCTACCGTGCCGCCCAGGCGCTCACCGTGCGCCTCAAAGTACGGGTTGGACGTGAGCATCGCCGTCTCACTCATGCCGTAGCGCTCCAAAATGGTGTGGCCGGTGCGTTCCTGCCACGCCTTGAAGGTTTCAATCAGCAAGGGCGCCGAGCCGGAGATGAACAGCCGCATGTGGCGCGCCGCCTCCCGGCTCAAGCCGGGTTCCGCCAGCAGGCGCACATACAGCGTGGGCACGCCCATGAAGACGGTCGCTTCTGGCAGCTTGTCAATCACTGTCTTGGCGTCAAACTGGTTGAGCCAGATCATCTTGCTGCCGTTCAACAGCGCGCCGTGAATCGCCACAAACAGGCCATGCACATGAAAGATCGGCAAGGCGTGCAACAGCACGTCGCCCTCCTCAGCCGGGCTGCGCCAGCCCCAATAACTTTTCAACACCTGGGCGTTGCTGAGCAAATTGCCGTGCGTCAACATCGCGCCTTTGGAGCGGCCGGTGGTGCCGCTGGTGTAAATGATGGCCGCCAGATCATCGGCTAGTCTGAAGGCCACCGTGTGCTGGTCGGGCTGAGCCGCGGCGCGCTCCAGCAGCGAGCCGGTGCGGTCTTCATTGAGCGTGAACACATATTGGGTGCCTGCCGTGAACGCCAATTTGCTGAGCCAGCCAAAGTTTTGGCCGGTACAAACCAGCACAGCGGGCTGCGCGTTGCTGATGAAATAAGCCATCTCGGCGCTTTGGTACGCGGTGTTGAGCGGCAGGTAAACAAAACCGGCGCGCAGCGTCGCCAGGTACAACAGCAGCGCCTCAACCGATTTTTCGACTTGCGCGGCAATGCGGGCGCCATCCGGCAGACCCAGCGAGCCCAGCAAATTGGCCAGCATGGCGGTTGCGCGCTCCAGGTCGCGCCACGAGTACAGCAGGGCGCTGTCGGTCTCAATCGCGACGGCGTCCAGGTCCAGCGGAAATGCGCCGTGCAAGGCGGCGAAGAGATTGGCGTTGCTTGGGTTCATGGCGCTTTGTGCCCAACAATCGGGCAGGTGTTGAATCTTGAACGGTCAAAACGCCGGTTTGCGCTTCTCCAGAAAGGCGGCGATGCCTTCGCGGTGCTCGGTGCTGGTGGCGTATGCGTAGGCATTGTCGGCCTCAATAACTACTGAATTAATAGCTACTAGCGCTTTATTGACGGGGGCTAGCGGCTGATTTAATGCTCGAATTGTCTGCTTGTTCAGCCGCGCCGCCTGCGGGGCCAGCGCGGCGATGCGCCCTGCGGTGGCTTGCGCTTGCCCTGCCAAGGCCCCGTCGGGCAGCACCTGGCTGAGAAAGCCGCAAGCCTTCATGTCTGCGGCTTTGAAAACCTCCGCCGCCAACAGCATCTGGCGCGCCACGCCCAAACCCAGCTCGCGCGCCACCAATGCGGCTTCACGCGGCGCCATCGGAAAGCCGAGTCGGGCAATCGGCGCGCCGAATTGGGCGCTGGCAGCGGCCAGCCGGATGTCGCAACAGCTGGCGATCTCCACCCCGGCGCCCATGCAGTTGCCCGATATCTGCGCCACGATCGGTACATCGCAGTCCAGCATGGCCTGCAAAGCCCCCCAAACGTCGTGCTCGTGAAAGTCGCGCAGGCTCGCTTCCTGAAACCGGAACGCCGCGTACTCAGAGATATCACCCCCCGCGCAGAAGTGAGCGCCCTGCCCCGCGATCAAGACGCAACGCAGCTCAGGGCTATGTTGAATGCGCTCAAAAACTACGCGCAACTCGCGCCACATGGCACGCGACATGGCGTTGAATTTGGGCTGATTGGCGATCGTGACCCGCGCTAAAGCGCCGTGGTGCTCGCACTGGATATGGCCCTGTTGCGCCCCTTTGGAACTCATAGCCATCTGCTTTCAAAATAAGACAAGGCTTTTCCAGCAAGAATATTTACTACGATATAAATAGCTACAAACGCATATAGGACGTGGGCTATAACCCTATTTCTTATAAATTAGTGCTGAACGTTGGGCCCACCACCACAGGCCCACGCCGCCCACAATCATGGGCACGCACAACCACTGTCCCATGCTCATGCCGAGCGACAGCACGCCCAAATGGGCATCGGGCTCACGGAAATACTCGGCAATGAAACGAAACACGCCATAGCCCAGCAAAAAGGCCGCAGACACCTCGCCCTGCTTGCGCTCCTTGCGCGCGTAAAGCCACAGCAACACGAACAACAGCAGGCCTTCACCCAAGAACTGGTAGACCTGTGACGGGTGCCGTGGCAAGTCGCCCGCGCCCCGAAACACCATGCCCCATGGCAAGTCCGGGCTGCTTAAACGGCCCCACAGCTCACCATTGATGAAATTGCCGACGCGCCCCGCCGCCAGCCCGGTCGGCACACACGGCGCCACAAAATCCGCCACCTGCAACCAGGGCTTGCCACGTGAATGGGCGAACCAGATCATGGCGGCAATGACACCGAGCATGCCGCCATGAAAGCTCATGCCGCCCTGCCAGATGGCAAAAATCTCCAGTGGATGCGCCAGGTAGTAGAGCGGCTTGTAAAACAGGCAGTAGCCGATGCGCCCGCCCAGCACCACGCCCATCACGCCCATGAACAGAATGTCTTCCACGTCGCGCCGACTCCACGCGCCCGTGCCGGTGATGGACACAAAGGGCTGGTGCTTGAGGCGCAGTCGGCCCAACCACATGAACAAGCCAAAAGCGGCCAGATAGGTCAACCCGTACCAGTGGACCGCCAGCGGACCGAGTTGCAAGGCAACCGGATCAATTTGAGGATGAATGAGCATGGATTTCAGGGTAAAGCAGGCGATAAGACCAACGGCCCGATGCTGTCAGGCGGTTTGGAAAAGTGAGGGAATCAGTCTGGCAGCAACGATAAATCGCGCACTGCGCCTTTGTCGGCCGACATCACCAGCATGGCATAAGCCTTCAGCGCCGCCGACACCTTGCGCGGACGCGGTTTGGCAGGCTTCCAGCCCAAGGCGTCCTGCTCGGCGCGGCGTTTGGCCAACTCTTCTTCAGACAGCAGCACATTAATGGAACGATTGGGAATGTCGATGCGGATGCGGTCACCATTGCGCACCAGGCCAATCGCGCCGCCCGCTGCGGCTTCGGGCGAGGCGTGGCCGATCGACAGGCCCGAGGTGCCGCCCGAGAAACGACCGTCGGTCAGCAGCGCGCAGGCCTTGCCCAGACCCTTGGACTTGATGTAGGACGTGGGGTAGAGCATCTCCTGCATGCCGGGGCCGCCTTTGGGGCCTTCATAACGCACGATGACGATGTCGCCGGCCTTGACTTTGTCGGCCAAAATGTTGGCCACGGCTTCGTCCTGCGACTCGGTCACGTGAGCCGGGCCTTCAAACACCATCAGCGCGTCATCGACCCCGGCGGTTTTAACGACACAACCGTTCAAAGCGATGTTGCCCACCAGCACCGCCAGCCCGCCTTCTTGCGAGAAGGCATGCTCGCCGGAGCGAATGCAGCCTTCAGCGCGGTCCATGTCCAGGCTCGGCCAGCGCGTGGCCTGGCTGAACGCGGTCTGGCTGGGCTTGCCGGCCGGTCCGGCCTTGTAAAACTTGTGCACCTCAGGGGATTGGGTACGCATGATGTCCCATTGGTCCAGCGCGTCTTTCATGGTCGGTGCGTGAACGGTCGGCACATCGGTGTGCAGCTTGCCGGCGCGGTCCAACTCACCCAGGATCGCCATGATGCCGCCGGCGCGGTGCACGTCTTCTACATGGTATTTGGGCGTGTTGGGCGCCACCTTGCACAGCTGCGGCACCACGCGTGACAGGCGGTCGATGTCGGCCAGTGTGAAGTCGATCTCGGCCTCTTGCGCCACCGCCAAAATGTGCAGAATCGTATTGGTCGAGCCGCCCATGGCGATGTCGAGTGTGATGGCGTTCTCGAAGGCCTTAAAACCAATCGAGCGCGGCAGCACGGTGGCGTCATCCTGCTCGTAGTAGCGCTTGCACAAGTCCACCACCAAGCGACCGGCGCGCTTGAATAATTGTTCGCGGTCGGCGTGGGTCGCCAGCACGGTGCCGTTGCCGGGCAAGGACAAGCCCAGCGCTTCGGTCAGGCAATTCATTGAATTGGCGGTGAACATGCCCGAGCACGAGCCGCAGGTTGGGCAGGCCGAGCGCTCGACTTCAGCCAGTTCTTCGTCGGACACCTTGTCGTCGGCGGCCATCACCATCGCGTCGATCAGGTCGAGCTTGATGACACCGAGCTTGGTCTTGCCGGCTTCCATCGGGCCACCCGAGACAAAAACCACAGGAATGTTCAAGCGCATGGCGGCCATCAGCATGCCGGGGGTGATCTTGTCGCAATTGGAGATGCACACCATGGCGTCGGCGCAGTGCGCGTTGACCATGTACTCGACCGAGTCGGCAATGATGTCGCGGCTTGGCAGCGAGTACAACATGCCGTCGTGGCCCATGGCGATGCCGTCGTCCACCGCAATTGTGTTGAATTCCTTGGCGACGCCACCCGCCGCTTCAATCTCACGTGCCACCAGTTGCCCCAAGTCCTTGAGGTGGACGTGGCCGGGCACAAACTGCGTGAAGGAGTTGACCACGGCGATGATGGGTTTTTCAAAGTCGCCATCTTTCATGCCGGTGGCGCGCCACAGTGAGCGGGCACCGGCCATGTTGCGGCCAGCGGTGGTGGTTTTGGAACGGTAGACAGGCATGGTAATTTCTCTGAGGCGACAAATAAGCCAAAAGGCTAAAGGGCTAAACGGCTAAAGGGTTGATCAATTATGTCCCAGCTGCCAACTCCCGGTGTCCACCCGGCCTGCTGAGGGTGCGATTCAAAGTGATGTGGCACGCTGAAGAAATCAAGGCCTCACGTCAAACCCCGGCTTTGCGTATTAAACCCGGCCCGGCGACTGGGCCATGCGCATGCGGTTTTGGGGTGAAAACACACGCGAAATTGAAGCTGCGGTATGCAAGCGCTTGTGGGCGCGCGCCTTTCACGCAGTAGCCCGGTCGCATAGCCCAATCACCGTGCCTGACGCCGTCGAAGTCAAAATTTCTGCCGTAGAAGGCGTACATCAATTCGCGCAACATCCAACTTCGGCACCTTTTGAGTTCCCCCTGCCAGCGTACCCAATCGCTCGCAGAATCAGCCGGGTGATACGCTTTGCGACAGGATAAAGGAGGAGCTCGCGCAGCGGGCGCCGGGACACGTAGCAAAGCGTATCGCCCGGCTGATTCACCCACCACCGTGCTATCAGCCCCGATCCAATAGACGCACCTGAGTGCTTCGGAAAAGAACCATTCATCTGAAGCCCACTTAACTTTGAATCGAACCCGCTCGCTGAGGCGTCAACCCAAGCGGCAACCAGACCGTTATGATCGCGTGCCTCTTGGTGTGCAGCAGGAGTCAACGGCCTTTTTCAACCCCCTCTTTGAGGAATTCTCATGTTAAAAAAATTACTGACTTTCTTTGCCGCCATGTTTCTGGTCGCAGCCTTTGCCGCGGTTGACGTCAACAAAGCCACTGAAGCCGAGCTCGACGGCGTCAAAGGCATCGGTCCCGTGACCAGCAAGCTGATCATGTCCGAGCGCAAAAAAGGTGAATTCAAGAATTGGGATGATTTCGTTGCGCGCGTTAAGGGCGTGGGCGACAAAAGTGCCGCGCAGTTTTCCGCTGAAGGACTGACCGTCTCCGGTGCCAAATACCAGGGCCCGAGCGCAGCAGCGACCAAGAAGGCCGACAAGCCACTGATGGAAAAAGCCAAGGACGCGGCCGTGTCTACCAAGGACGCAGTCAAAAGCGCAGCCATCAGCACCAAGGATGCAGTCAAGGAGACTGCAAAAGACGTCAAGGCGGCCGTGACACCTAAAGCGGATGCACCCAAACCGGCTGCCAGCGCAGCCAAAAAATAAGAGTAAAACTTAGACTCAATAAAACCCGCCTCTGGCGGGTTTTTTGTTGCCTTTTGACGATAGGCCTACTTCGCTCTCCCCGACAGAGACCGGCACCAAACCAAAAAAATCCCTCGCAACAGGACGCCCAGCGGCTAGCGCGGCACCTGGTAAGAAGTCACTCGCGTAAAAAAACCGTTTTGCAGATTCCCGATACGAATGCGCATAACGTTATTCCAAAAAAACATTAAGTGTAGAATCCGAACAGCACTGAATTGGTGCTGCCAGTGCCTCTCACCCATAGATTTAACCGAGCTGCCTTGCGTTTTTACAAAAAACAGTCAATTGCGCCGGGATCTCCAAGGTTTACTGCACCTTTTTGGAGCACAGCAACCACTTTCTCAAAAGGACTCGCTTTCACAAGCGTCCATCAAGTTTTTTTATCAAGCAAAAGGATATGAAGTGAAGTATAAGAATCTGGCCGACTTTCTCGACTACGTTAAAGCCCGTGATCCGCACCAGCCCGAATTTCATCAGGCTGTGCATGAAGTCATGGGCAGCCTGTGGGGCTTCATTAAAGCCAACCCGCACTATGCTGACAGCGGGATTCTGGAGCGGCTGGTCGAGTCCGAGCGCGTCATTCAGTTCCGCGTGTCCTGGGTCGATGACCACAACCACACCCACACCAACCGGGCCTTTCGCGTCCAGCACAGTTCCGCCATCGGCCCGTTCAAGGGCGGCATGCGCTTTCACCCCTCGGTGAACCTGTCGATTCTGAAGTTTCTGGCCTTTGAGCAGACCTTCAAGAACGCCCTGACCACGCTGCCCATGGGCGGCGGCAAAGGCGGCTCCGACTTTGACCCCAAGGGGAAAAGCCGGACCGAGGTGATGCGCTTCTGCCAGGCCTTGATGGTTGAGCTGTATCGTCACCTTGGCCCGGACACCGACGTGCCCGCGGGCGACATTGGCGTTGGCGGGCGCGAGGTCGGCTTCATGACCGGCATGATGAAAAAACTCTCCAACAATGCGGCCTGCGTCTTCACCGGTAAAGGCCTGTCCTTTGGCGGTAGCCTGATCCGCCCCGAAGCCACCGGCTACGGCCTGGTCTACTTCGTGCAGGACATGCTGACGCGCAACAAACTGACCATGGACGGCATGCGCGTGTCGGTGTCGGGTTCGGGCAACGTCTCGCAGTACACCATCGAAAAGGCGATGGAACTGGGCGCCAAGGTGATCACCGCCTCTGACTCCGGCGGCACCGTGATTGACGAGGCCGGCTTCACCACCGAGAAGCTGGCGATCCTGATGGACATCAAGAACAACCACTACGGTCGGGTCGAAGAGTACGCCAAGCGGCTCGGGCTGCGCTACGAGGCTGGCATCAAGCCCTGGAGCGTTCCAGTGGACATCGCCCTGCCCTGCGCCACGCAAAACGAGATCAATGGTGAAGACGCGCGCGAACTGGTCAAAAACGGCGTCAGGTGCGTGGCCGAAGGTGCCAATATGCCCTCCGACCTGGAAGCGGTGGACGTATTCCTGGCCGCCAAGATCATGTACGGCCCGGGCAAGGCCGCCAATGCCGGCGGTGTTGCCACCTCAGGTCTTGAAATGACTCAGAATGCCGAACGCCTGCCCTGGGAGCGCCATGAAGTCGATGCCCGCCTGAAGATCATCATGTCGGACATTCACACCAACTGCGTGCGCTACGGCGAACGCGAAGGTGGCTTCGTCAACTATGTCGATGGCGCCAACATTGCCGGTTTCGTCAAGGTCGCCGACGCCATGACAGCACAGGGCGTTTACTAACCCGCCGAGTTGAACCAGCGGCGAGCAAGCGGCCTGGCAAACGCCAGGCCGTTTGCTTTCAATGCACCACCCGCTCGAAGCTGAACTGCCCGGGCGCGCGGATCGGGTCGACATCGACCGGAATCACGTCTTTGGGCATGAACTTGCCCTCTAACAGCAGCTTGGACAGCGGGTTTTCAATGCGCTGCTGAATGGCCCGGCGCAGCGGCCGCGCGCCAAATACCGGGTCGAAGCCGACCTTGGCCAACTCGGCCAGCGCCGCCGGTGACACCTCGAGCGTGAGCTCCATCTTGGCCAGGCGCTGTTGCAGCACCCCGATCTGGATCGCGGCAATGCTGGCAATGTGCGAGGCGTCGAGCGAGTGGAACACCACGGTCTCGTCGATGCGGTTCAAAAACTCGGGTCGGAAGTAGTTCTTGAGCTCCGCCGTCACCGCGTCCTTGATGTCCTCGTAGTCTTGCCCGACCATGCTCTGGATCATCTGCGAACCGATGTTGCTGGTCATCACGATCACCGTGTTCTTGAAGTCCACGGTGCGGCCCTGGCCGTCGGTCAGGCGGCCATCGTCAAGCACCTGCAGCAGCACGTTGAACACATCCGGGTGCGCTTTTTCGACCTCGTCGAGTAAGAGCACGCTATAGGGTTTGCGGCGCACCGCTTCGGTCAGGTAACCGCCCTCCTCGTAGCCCACATAGCCGGGTGGCGCGCCAATCAGCCGTGCCACCGAATGCTTCTCCATGAATTCGCTCATGTCGATGCGCACCAGGTGGTCCTCAGAGTCAAACAGGAAACCGGCGAGCGCTTTGCACAGCTCGGTCTTGCCAACGCCCGTGGGGCCCAGAAACAGGAACGAGCCGGTCGGGCGGTTCGGGTCCGACAGGCCGGCGCGCGAGCGGCGGATGGCATTGGCCACCGCCGTGATGGCTTCGTCCTGCCCAACCACGCGCTGGTGCAGTTTGCCTTCCATCAGCAGCAATTTGTCGCGCTCGCCTTGCATCATTTTGGCCACCGGAATGCCAGTGGCGCGGCTCACCACTTCGGCGATTTCTTCGGCACCGACCATGGTGCGCAGCAGGCGCGGCGCAGCGCCTTCGGTGCGGTTGGTTTCCTTGTCCTGGGCTTCTTTCAGGCGCTTTTCCAAGTCAGGCAGCTTGCCGTATTGCAGCTCTGCCACCTTGTTGAAATCGCCCTTGCGGGTGAGTTCTTCAATCTGAAACTTGAGCTTGTCAATTTGCTCGCGTAGGTCCCCACTGCCCTGGGCGCTGGCTTTTTCGGCTTTCCAGATTTCATCAAAATTGGCAATTTCTTTTTCCAGCGAAGTGATTTCGTCGTTGATCAGTTCCAGGCGCTTGCGCGAGGCCTCGTCCTTTTCCTTTTTTACCGCTTCACGCTCAATGAGCAATTGAATTTTGCGGCGGTCAAGCTTGTCCATCACCTCGGGCTTGGAGTCCATCTCGATCTTGACCTTGCTGGCCGCCTCGTCGATCAGGTCGATCGCCTTGTCGGGCAAAAACCGGTCGGTGATGTAACGGTGCGAGAGTTCGGCTGCCGCCACTATGGCCGGGTCGGTGATGTCAACGTTGTGGTGTTTTTCGTAACGCTCTTTGAGGCCGCGCAGGATCGCAATGGTGTCTTCCACCGAGGGCTCACCGACCAGAATTTTCTGGAAACGGCGCTCCAGCGCGGCGTCTTTTTCAATGTACTTGCGGTATTCGTCAAGCGTGGTCGCGCCCACGCAGTGCAACTCACCGCGTGCCAGCGCAGGTTTGAGCATATTGCCCGCGTCCATCGCACCCTCGGCCTTGCCGGCACCAACCATGGTGTGCAATTCGTCAATGAACACAATGGTCTGGCCTTCGTCTTTCGCCAGGTCCTTGAGCACGTTCTTCAGCCGCTCTTCAAACTCGCCACGGAACTTGGCACCAGCCAAAATGGAAGCCATGTCGAGCGACAACACCCGCTTGCCTTTGAGCGACTCCGGCACTTCGCCCGCCACAATGCGCTGCGCCAGGCCTTCCACAATGGCGGTCTTGCCGACACCGGGCTCACCAATCAGCACCGGGTTGTTTTTGGTGCGCCGTTGCAGCACCTGGATCGCACGGCGAATCTCATCGTCGCGGCCAATCACCGGGTCGAGCTTGCCCGCTCTTGCACGCTCGGTCAGGTCAATGCAGTATTTTTTGAGCGATTCGCGCTGGTCTTCGGCGTCGGCACTGTCCACATTCTGGCCACCGCGCACGGCGTCAATTGCAGACTCTAGCGACCTGCGGGTCAGGCCGTTGTCTTTGGCAATTTTGCTGATGTCTTGTTTGCTGTCGGTCAGCACCAGCAAGAACAACTCACTGGCGACAAACTTGTCACCGCGCTTGATGGATTCTTTCTCGGCCGACTGCAGCAGCGAGACCATGTCGCGCCCGATCTGCACCTGCTCCTGCCCTGTGACTTGGGGCAGGCGCTTCATGGCGCTTTCGGCGCTACTTAGCAGCCCGGCAATGTTGACGCCAGCGCGCTCAAGCAGGGCTTTGGGGCCGTCTTCCTGCTTGAGCATGGCCACCAGCACATGGACCGGCTCAATGTAGGCGTGGTCACTGCCCAAGGCCAGCGTCTGCGCCTCGCCCAAGGCCTCCTGAAATTTGGTGGTGAGTTTTTCGATTCGCATGGCTTTCCTCATTGAATTTGGGTTGACGCTCACCTTGGGCTAACTGCCCCTCATTTCAAGGCCAACAGAGAAGGCCAGAGCTGACTAAAATCAAAGCATGATGATTCATCAACTTCAAGTGAGCTACGCGATGGCGCAAGACCGCTTGCTGGTGCGTCTGAACACCCAGGGCGGGGAGGAGCTGCGGCTTTGGCTGACGCGCAGCATGATGAAGAAGCTGCTTGGCCATTTGTTGAACGCATCCGGCGCCTTAGACACCGCGCCCGGCGCGTTGGAAAGTCACGACGGCAGCAGCAGCGCTGCCCTGGCGCAGTTCAAAAAGCAGGAGGCGCTGCAACAGGCTGACTTCAAGACCCCGTTCAAAGCTTCAGCCAGCGCGTTGCCAATCGGCGCAGAGCCGCTGCTCGCCACCACCGTGCACATCTCGCCCCTGGCAGCGGGCAGTTTGCGCCTGGGCTTTGAAGACAAGTCGGACGCCAGCAACGCGCCACGCGGCTTTGAAGTCACGCTCGATGCGCCTTTGTTGCATGGCTTCATGCACCTGCTCGATCTGGCGCTCAAAGAAGCGGATTGGGGCCTGGCGCTGAGTCCTGCCGCGAAAGCGCTGGACGCGCAGGCGCTGGACGCCCTAGTCAGCGCCGAGCCGCCGCGCTATCTGAACTGAATTCGCCGCGGGTTCCTTGGGCCAAAACAGCTATCTAATAAGTAGCTGCACATGCATTAGATACGTGGCCTGCAGCCGAATTTGTTATAAATTCAGGCTCAGTTGGACGCGGTGATGCCCCAACGCGCCAGGGCGGCATCGTCGCTCACGCGCGCGTCGACCCAATGCGCACCTTCCGGGCTTTGTTCTTTTTTCCAGAATGGCGCCTGGGTTTTGAGGTAGTCCATCAAGAACTCACAGGCCTGAAAACTCTCACCCCGATGCGCAGAGCTGACCACGACCAGCACGATCTGATCGAGCGGTTGCAGCAGCCCGACACGGTGAATGACCCGCGCGCCATAGATGTCAAAGCGCTTGAGCGCCGCGTCGATCATGGCCTCAATCGATTTCTCGGTCATGCCGGGGTAGTGTTCGAGTTCCATGCTGCTGATACTGCCGGGCGTGCCCGCAGTGCGGTCGCGCACGGTGCCGATGAAGCTGCAAACGGCGCCGACGCGGGGGTCTTGGGCGCGCAGCGCGGCGACCTCGGTGCTCAGGTCGAAGTCTGCGGTTTGGATGCTGACTCGGGGTGATATTGCCTGATTTTCCATGGATTATTTCCTTACTGGCGATGACTCATATATTCATTTTGGTGTATTTCCCCCCCTATCCCCCCCGCCCCTTTCCACCCCCGCCGGGGCGGAAAGGGGAGCTAACCGCCACATTTGGCCGCGTCTTTGAAGGTGGGAAAAAGGTGCGCAGGGGCGCGTTGCCGTCAAACTGAGTATGAGGGTTTTCGAGAGGCCGCAAGCAGGTTGAGGCCAGTTGGCGTTGCGGCGGCGCTTGACCGGCTTGACCGGCTTGATCTGAGTGGGCTGTTTCTGGGCGGTAAACCAAGCAATTCAGGCTAAGCGACTTGATGCGACGCGAAATTTGGCTACAGCGACCGGTCGCTGTGTTGCTCTCGCTTCGAGGCCAACGCGCCGTCAAACGTTCATTTCCCGCCTTCAAAGACGCGGCCAAATGTGGCTGTTGGCTCCCTCTTTCGCCCGGCGGGGCGAGAGAGGGCGGGGGGAGTGAGTGGGGGAACAATGACAAGAAACAAGTCCTGCGAAGAATCACCCCCCCGTCACCGGCGGAAAAAATGCCACCTCTGCCCCCTCGACCAATAAAGCAGCCTCATCGCACATCACCTGATCGACCGCCAGCCGCACCGATCGTCCCCGCGCCAGGGCGTCAGCATAGGCACCACCCCGCGCAATCAACTCATCGCGCAACGCCGCCAAAGTGGCTGCATCGGTAACAACGGACTCACTGCCCAATCCCAGCGCCTCGCGAATCGAGGCGAAATACTTGACTGTGACTTTCATCCCAACAACTCCGAAAATGGAATAAATCGAACTTCATCGCCAAAAGCAATGGTCTTGCCGGGCGGGTTGTCCACCAGCCCGTCACCCCAAACAGCCGAGGTCAGCACGCCCGAACTCTGGTTGCCAAACAAATCGAGCCCGCCGGCCGCGTTGCGCCGAACCCGCAAGAATTCACGACGTTTATCGGCTCTGGCCCCCGTGAAATGGGCCTTTAATGCTATGGATACAGGAATAACCAAAGGCACGCCTTGGAGTCTGAGCAAGAACGGGCGCACCAGCAGCAAGAAGGTCACGAAGCTCGACACCGGGTTACCGGGCAGGCCGATAAAGTGGGCGTCATTCACCCGGCCGTGGGCAAAGGGTTTGCCGGGTTTGATGGCGATCTGCCACAGGTCCAGCGCGCCCAAGGCCTGCACGGCGGGCTTGATGTGGTCTTCTTCACCGACCGAAACGCCCCCGCTGCTCAGGATCAGGTCGTGGCTCTGCGCCGCGCTTTGCAGGGCAGCGACGGTGGCCTCCAACCGGTCCGGCACGATGCCCAAGTCGCTCACCTCGCAGCCCAGGCGCAGCAGCAAGGCGCGCAAGAAGAAGCGGTTGGAGTTGTAAATGGCGCCCGGCTTCATTTGCTCAGGCGGCACATCACCGGGCATCACAAGTTCATCGCCGGTCGAGAACAAAGCCACGCGCGGGCGCCGCGTGACTTGTAGCACATTCAAACCAATACTGGCCGCAAGCCCCAGTGCAGCGGGCGTGAGTCGCTCTCCTTTTGAAAGCACCACAGCACCTTGTCTGACATCCTCGCCGGCGCGACGGATCCATTGACCCGGCGTTGGCATGGTCTTGATGCGCACGGCATGGCCATCGCCCGCGCCCGCCGTGGTGACAGGCACGCAGTCTTCCTGCATCACGACGGCATCGGCTCCCAAAGGAATCGGCGCGCCGGTAAAAATACGCGCCACGCTCTTCAAAGTCAGCGCCTCGCCCGTGCTGCCTGCGGCAATGCGCTGCGACACCGGCAAGGTGCCTGCTGCTGCGCCATTGGCCTGCAGCGCTTGCGCCACATCCAAGCAGCGCACGGCATAGCCGTCCATCGAGCTGTTGTCCTGCGGCGGCACCTGCAGGGCAGAGATCAAATCCTGCGCCAGTACCCGGCCATCTGCCTCAAAGGTGCAGACCGATTCGGTGTCTGCCAGCGGTACGGCCAAAGCCAGCAAGCGGCTCAAAGCCTCATCGAGCGCCAGCAGGGCGGGACGCGGCGCATGGGGCGCAACAGGCAGCGTCATACCCGGTCTTTCAGGACGCGGGCCAACCAGTCCTGCTTCATGCGCAGTGCTCGGCAATATAGCTCTTGAGCGCCTGCAGGTCCGCGGCCATGCGGATCACGCGCTTGGGCAAGGCCTCGATACCGACGAACCTGGGTGGCCGATCGGGCTCGCGACCGGTCGCCTCCACAATAGTTTCGGCAAACTTGATCGGCAAGGCGGTCTCCAGTACGATCATCGGCACCCCCGGCTGCAGGTGCTCGCGCGCGACCTTGACGCCGTCGGCGGTGTGCGTGTCGATCAGCATGCCAAAGCGCTCAAAGCTGTCCTTGATGGTTGCCAGGCGATCCGCATGGCTGCTCTGACCGCTCTGGAAACCATAGCGCAAGGTGGTCTGGTTGAAGGCCGGGTGCTGGCTCAAGTCAAAGCGGCCCACGCGGGCCAACCCGTCGCCGAACAAGGACTTGACGCGCTCGCCGTCGCGCCCCAGCAGATCAAACACGAAGCGCTCGAAGTTGGACGCCTTCGAGATGTCCATCGACGGACTCGAGGTCTCGTGCGTGTCGGCACTGCTGCGCACGCGGTAGACACCGGTCTTGAAGAACTCGTCGAGTACGTCGTTCTCATTGGTGGCCACCACCAGCTTGGCGATTGGAAGCCCCATCATGCGTGCCACATGGCCGGCGCAAACATTGCCAAAGTTGCCGCTGGGCACGGTGAAGCTGACCTTTTTCCCGCTCGATTCAGTCGCCTGAAAATAACCCGCAAAGTAATACACCACCTGCGCCAGCAGGCGCGCCCAGTTGATCGAGTTGACGGTGCCGATCTTGTACTGGCGCTTGAATTCCAGGTCATTGGACACGGCCTTGACCAGGTCCTGGCAGTCGTCAAACACGCCGTCAATGGCGATATTGTGGATGTTCTCGTCCATCAGGCTGAACATCTGCGCCTGCTGGAACGGACTCATGCGGTTGACCGGGCTGGTCATGAAGACGCGCACGCCTTTCTTTCCGCGCATCGCGTACTCAGCGGCGCTGCCAGTGTCGCCGCTGGTGGCGCCCAGGATGTTGAGTTCTTCACCGCGACGCGCCAACTCGTACTCGAACAGGTGGCCCAGCAACTGCATCGCCAGGTCCTTGAACGCCAGCGTCGGGCCGTTGGACAAGGCCTCCAGCCAAATGTCGTTCTCCAAGTGGCGCAGCGGCACGATCTCGCCGGTGCCAAAAACCTCAGCTGTGTAGGTCTTGTGGCAAATCGCGCGCAAGTCGGGCGCGGGGATGTCGTCAATGTAGAGCGACAGAATCTCAAACGCCAGTTCGGCATAACCCACCTCATGGTAGACCGCACGCCAGCGCTCGAGGGTGGCGCCATCGACCTGCGGATAGTGCTCGGGCAGGTACAGGCCGCCATCGGGCGCCAGCCCTTCGAGCAGAATTTCACAAAAGTGCTTCGGGCTTTGGTCGCCGCGGGTGGAGATGTAGTTCATCTTGGTGATATCACAGGAACTTGGGGAAAATAGGTGAGCATACGTTTCGCATCACGGGTCATCAGGGTGTAACCCTCAACTTGAGCATGCGCGCCAATGAAAAAGTCTGGCAACGTGGCTATTTTGGCACCACCCGCAGCGCGATAGGCGCGATGCGCCTGGCTGGCTTGGTAAGCCGCTGCCGCAGGAATGTTGAAAAAGAAAATTTTGCTTTCTTCAAGAAAGTTTTGCTGCGCCGCAAAATTTTCAAAACTACGTGCGATTTCAGCGAACACAATCACATTGATCCCCACGCGTTCGCGTTGGGTAGCCACAAAAAGTTGCTCAGCACTCCATGCGTACCATTCGGGCGTTCGCTCGATCAAATCGATCAACACACTGGAGTCAACCAGAATCACTTGTTCCAGCCCTCGCCACGCGTTTCATTCAAAATTTCTTCGGTCGTCATGCCAGACACCCCGGTCCCTATCCACTTCAAAAATGGATTTTCTTTGGCCACCGTGGGCTTGGCGGGGAACATCAGCACCTGCCCGTTGGGTTGGGCCACAAATTCAATTTCCTGGCCCTGCGACACCCCCATGTGCTCGCGCATGGCTTTGGGAATGGTGACTTGTCCTTTGACGGTGACAGCGTGTCCCATGGCGGCGACTCCTCTAAGTAATACTTAAAATTGTAATACTTTTTACTCAAAAAAGTGAGGAAGCCTCAGGCCAACTCTTCCTTTCGAATCCGCGTAATCGGCTCCAGCACGGTCGCCAGCGCCTGCATCTGAGCAATGGCCGCATTCATGTTGGCCTCCTTGCAGTCGTGGGTCAGGATGATGACGTCGGTTTGGGCGATCTGCACCGCAGCGTCCGCGCCGCTCTGGCCCACTACTTCATCGGCTTCGCGCTGTAGCACGGCGTCAATGCTGATACCGGCTTGGGCCAATATGCCGGTCACACGGGCCAGCACACCGGCTTCATCGGCCACGCGCAAACGCAGGTAGTAGCTGGTCACGACCTCGCTCATGGGCAGCACCGGCAGGTCGCTCATGGCCTGATCGATGGTGTGCGGCTGGAACGCCAGGTGCGGCACGCGCTGCGCCGCGTCTGCCGTGTGCAACCTTGCAATGTCGACCAGGTCGGCAATCACCGCACTGGCGGTGGGCTCAGACCCCGCGCCCTTGCCATAGTAGAGCGTGGTTCCGACCGCATCGGCCTGTACCATGACCGCATTCATGGCCCCTTCCACATTGGCGATCAGGCGTTTGGCGGGCACCAGACACGGGTGTACGCGCAACTCAATGCCCGCTGAGGTTTGTTTGGCAGCGTCAAGCTCGCGCCGCTTGGTGATGCCCAGCAGTTTGATGCGGTAGCCCAACTGCTCAGCGTATTTGATGTCGGCGGCGCCCAGCTTGGTGATGCCTTCGACGTAGGCCTTGTCAAACTGCACCGGAATACCAAAGGCAATGGCCGACATGATGGTGGCCTTGTGCGCAGCGTCCACGCCCTCAATATCGAAGGTCGGATCGGCCTCGGCATAACCCAGCGCCTGCGCCTGTTTGAGCGCCACGTCGAAGTTGATACCCTTGTCGCGCATCTCGGACAGGATGAAGTTGGTGGTGCCGTTGATGATGCCGGCAATCCACTCGATGCGGTTGGCCGTGAGACCTTCGCGCAGCGCCTTGATGATCGGAATGCCACCGGCCACGGCGGCCTCAAACGCGACCATCACGCCTTGACTGGATGCCGCGGCAAAAATCTCAGTGCCGTGCACGGCCAGCAAGGCCTTGTTGGCCGTGACCACGTGTTTGCCGGCCGCAATCGCCTCGAGCACCAGGGTTTTGGCAATGCCATAGCCACCGATCAGTTCGATCACGATGTCGATGTCGGCGTTGGCGATGACGGCGCGGGCGTCATTGACCACCTTCACGCCGGGGCCAACCAAGCTTTGCGCCCGAGCCACATCCAGATCGGCCACCATGGTGATCTCGATGCCGCGACCCGCGCGCCGCTTGATTTCTTGCTGGTTGCGGCGCAGCACATTGAAAGTGCCCGAACCCACAACGCCAATGCCCAAAAGTCCTACTTGTATCGGTTTCATAAATTTTATTGGTTAAATTGGCCTCTAGCCCGCTTGCCATAAGCGTGAGTAGCTATCAAATAAATATTGCATCAGTTGCTGTGGCGCTTGCGGTAGCTTTCCAGAAACTTGGCAACCCGGCCAATGGCTTCGCGCAAATCGTCTTCATGCGGCAAAAATACAATGCGGAAGTGGTCCGGCGTGGGCCAGTTGAAGCCTGTGCCCTGCACCAGCATGACCTTGGTTTCTTGCAGCAGTTCGAGAAAAAATTGCTGGTCGTCGGCAATCGGGTACATCGTTGGGTCAAGCCGCGCAAACATGTACAAGGCAGCGGAGGGCTTGACGCAGCTCACGCCCGGAATCGCCGTGATCAACTCATAAGCCAGATCGCGCTGGCGGCGCAGGCGCCCGCCCGCGCACACCAGGTCGTTGATGCTCTGGTAGCCCCCGAGCGCGGTCTGGATCGCCCACTGGCCCGGCACGTTGGAACACAAGCGCATGTTCGAGAGCATGTTCAGGCCCTCGATGTAAT
>VMTC01000113.1 GCA_013791765.1 Rhodoferax sp. | reverse complement strand
GTCCCCCGAGACGATCATCCAGCCGGCCCGGTAACCGCAAGAGCGGTAGCTCTTGGACAACGAGTTGAAGGTCAAGGTCAGCACATCCTCACTCAAGGAGCCTATCGCCGTGTGACGGGCGCCGTCGTACAAGACCTTGTCGTAGACCTCGTCGGCGAAGATCACCAGACCGTGCTCGCGCGCTATCTGCACGATCGCCTTGAGCAACTCGTCGGAATACAGCGCACCGGTCGGGTTATTGGGGTTGATGACCACAATGCCCTTGGTACGCGGCGTGATTTTGGCGCGAATGTCGCTCAGGTCCGGCATCCAGCCATTGGCTTCGTCGCACAGGTAATGCACCGGCGTGCCGCCCGACAGGCTGGCCGCTGCCGTCCACAGCGGGTAGTCGGGTGAAGGCAGCAGCAATTCGTCGCCGCTGTCGAGCAGCGTGTTGGTGGCCATGACGATCAGTTCGCTGGCGCCATTGCCCAAATAGATGTCGTCGAGCGTCACGCCCTTGATGCCCTGCTTTTGGGTTTCATGCATGACGGCCTTGCGCGCCGCAAAAATACCCTTGCTGTCGGAGTAACCGGCCGAATTGGGCAGGTTGCGGATCATGTCCTGCTGAATCTCTTCCGGCGCGTCAAAACCGAACACCGCCAGGTTGCCGATGTTGAGCTTGATGATCTTGTGTCCCTCCTCCTCCATCTGGCGCGCGGCGTCCATGATGGGGCCGCGAATGTCATAACAGACATTGGCCAATTTGGCTGATTTGCGTATGGTCTTCACAGGCTCTCCGATGGGGTGGCGCGAGGCGGAACTTATAATTTGACCACATTTAGCTGCAGGAATCTTGCGTTTTGATGCACTGCAGCATTCAAATTCCCACTTTGCCCCTATGAAAATACATCCCGACGCCATCACGGTGCAATCCATCAGCGGTTACGGCCCAGGCTGGATTGGCTTGGGCAACGAAAAAATCTACACCAGTGTGGTGATTGGCTCGGGCGGTGAACGCTTTGCCTGGGATTGCAAGCGCTTTGAGGACCTGAGCGCCGGGCACTTTGATTTATTGGCAGCGCTCAAACCCGAACTGGTTATTTTTGGCAGCGGCAACCGCCTGCGATTTCCGCCGGGAGCCTGGCTTAAATCCTTGATTGACCAGCAGATCGGCCTTGAAACCATGGACACACCCGCGGCCTGCCGCACCTACAACATCCTGGCTGGCGAAGGCCGCAGTGTCGTTGTGGCGCTGTTGGTTGATGCGCCCTAGGGATGCTCTGCATAACTCTGGCGAGGATGTGGTAGTGCGGATCGGGATGGGCTACAAGGCGCTTTTCTTGCCAATAGCCGTAGCTATTGGCAAGAAAAGCAACGCAGTAGAGCGCCCGAGGCCGTGCTGCCACAGACCGCAGGGAGTTATGCAGAGCGTCCCTAGGGATAACACGGACACCCGGCCCCAAAGAGAATTAGTCGTTTCAGGGTAAAATAGTCGGCTGTAGTCGGGGCTGCAGCCGCGCTGTCACAGCGGCAGATGGCACCAGGAGCCCTCGATTTGAGCGAATGACGCATCACTGTCACACGAGATTAAGAACTATGGCGATCATTGTCAACAAACCCCTTCCGGAATTTGAATCCATGGCCACTGGCGGCCTCAGAGTCTCCAACACCTCTCACATCGGCAAAGTCGTCGTCCTGTATTTTTACCCCAAGGACAACACCCCGGGTTGCACTACCGAAGCGATGCAGTTTCGTGACCGCTACAAGGACTTCGTGAAGGCCGGTGCCACGGTGTTTGGCGTCTCGCGTGACAACATGAAGTCGCATGACGAGTTCAAGGCCAAACTGGAACTGCCGTTTGAGCTGATCGCCGACACGGAAGAAAAAATGTGCCACATGTTCGGTGTGGTCAAGAACAAGATCATGTACGGCAAAAAGGTCAAAGGCATTGAGCGCAGCACCTTTCTGATTGGCGCGGATGGCACCCTCAAAGAAGAATGGCGCGGCCTCAAGGTGCCAGGCCATGTGGATGATGTCCTCAAAGCCGTCAAGGCGCAGAAAAAAGTCGCGGTACCGGCCTGAGCTTCAACCCACGGTGCTTGTCAACTTGGCCCCGTCGCAAGCCGCCCTGATCTCAAGGCGGCTTTTTGCTTTTTAATGCCTCCCTATATTCCCTTTTTTTGCGAGCGAACTTCACATGCCATTGCCCACTGCCCCTGCCAAACGCGCTGCATTGCTGTCGGAGCGAGACTACGATGTGCTGGCCACAAAGCCGCCCCAGACCCGTCAGACGGCGAGCCCGTTGGCTGAGCCTGACCTGATCAAAACACCACAGGCCCGCCTGGCCGCCGAGCTCCCGCAGACCGGCAGACAGACCCAGCCGGGGTCCAAGGCAGACACGGCGCCAGGGCGCAGCAGAACAGCGCGCCCGAGCCCGTCGATGCGCAAAGTTGGTCTTGAGGCCGACGTGCCAGAGCAAACCCAGGTGCAGACGCCCTTGTTCGCGCCAGTAACGGCGCCTGTCCCCGTACCGGGTTCAAGCCGAGCCCGGCCCAGCGCCGACCTCAAGCCCAGAAAGTCTAAAAAAAGTGGCGCGACCAAACTATTTGTCCTTGACACCAACGTGCTGTTGCACGACCCGATGTGCCTGTACCGTTTCGAGGAACACGATATTTTCTTGCCCATGATCGTGCTCGAAGAGCTCGATGCCCACAAAAAAGGCACGACCGAAGTCGCGCGCAACGCACGCCAGACCAGTCGATCGCTCGACGCGCTGGCCGGCCATCAAGGCGCAGACATCACCAGCGGCCTGCCGCTCAACGCCACTGGCCACCGTGAAGCGGGCGGAAAGCTGTTTTTCCAGACCCAACTGCTGGACTACACGCTGCCGACCAGCCTGCCCCAAGGCAAGGCCGACAACCAGATTCTGGGCGTGGTGGAGGCACTGCGACAGCAGCAAAGCCGCCTGCACCAGGAGCCTGCCAATGGCGCCACTGAAGGCACCGAACGCGCCCCAGTTCGTGAGGTCGTACTGGTTTCCAAAGACATCAACATGCGGGTCAAGGCGCGTGCGCTGGGCCTGGCCACCGACGATTACCAGAACGACAAAACGCTCGACGACGGCGACCTGCTGTACTCGGGCGCCATCGCCCTACCCACCAATTTTTGGACCGGCCAAGCCAAGACAGTGGAGAGCTGGCAACAAGGCGCGTTTACCTTTTACCGCATCAGCGGCGCCATCGTGGGCAGCTTGCTGATCAATCAATTCGTCTATTTTGAGGCGCCCGGCGAGCCCAGCCTGTATGCTCGCGTGACTGAAATCCGGGGCAAGACAGCGGTGTTCAAAACCCTCAAGGACTACGGCCACCTCAAGCAAGCGGTCTGGGGAATCACCTCGCGCAACCGAGAGCAAAACTTTGCCCTGAACCTGCTGCTCGACCCCGAAATCGACTTCGTCACCCTGACCGGCCAGGCCGGCACGGGCAAGACCCTGATGGCGCTGGCCGCGGGCCTGACGCAAGTACTCGACGACCGGCGCTATACCGAGATCATCGTCACGCGCGCCACCGTCAGCGTCGGCGAGGACATTGGCTTTCTGCCGGGCACCGAAGAAGAAAAAATGGGACCCTGGATGGGTGCGCTCGATGACAACCTGGAAGTCCTGGGCAAGACCGACACCAGCGCCGGCGAATGGGGCCGCGCTGCCACCAGCGAACTGATCCGAAGCCGAATCAAGATCAAGAGCATGAACTTCATGCGTGGCCGTACCTTTTTGAACAAATACGTCATCATCGACGAAGCACAGAACCTGACGCCCAAGCAGATGAAGACGCTGATCACCCGTGCGGGCCCGGGCACCAAAATCATCTGCATGGGCAACCTCGCTCAGATCGACACCCCCTACCTGACCGAAGGTTCTTCCGGCCTGACCTATGCGGTGGACCGATTCAAGGGCTGGGCGCACGGCGGCCACATCACGCTGGCGCGCGGCGAGCGCTCACGGCTGGCCGACTTCGCCAGCGAAGTGCTGTAGCCCAGGTGGCCAGCGCCCGCGATGTCCTGACCCCCGACGCGCTGGCCCTGCTGCAAGCCATTGCACAGGCCGGCAGCTTTGCCGCAGCCGCGCGCACCCTCGGTGTCGTCCCCAGCGCACTCTCCTACCGCGTGCGCCAGATGGAGGACGCGCTCGACGTCTTGCTGTATGACCGCAGTTCGCGCCAGGCGCGCCTGACAGAAGCCGGCTTGGAGTTGCTGCGCGAAGGCGCGCGCTTGCTGGAAGAAATTGACGCCGTGGCGAACCGGGTCAAGCGCGTGGCGACCGGCTGGGAGCCGCAACTGAGCATCGCGATCGACAGCATCATCTCCAAAGCCACGGTGATGGAGCTGTGCGCGACGTTTTTCGCTCTGAACCCACCCACCCGTATCAAGCTGCGCGACGAAACCCTGTCGGGCACGCTGGACGCCCTGATGTCGGGCCAGGCCGATCTGGCGCTGGGCGTGTCCGAGGCCAGCACCCAGGCTGGCATTCACAGCAAGCCACTGGGCGAGGTGAGCTTTGTCTATGCGATGGCGCCGCATCACCCGCTGACCCAGGCGCCGGAGCCGCTCAAGGACGAACTGGTGCGCCAGCACCGCGCTGTGGCGGTGGCCGACACCATCAGCCGGGGTGGCGGCATGACCATTGGCCTGCTGGGCGGGCAGGACGTGTTCACCGTGGCCACGATGCAGGACAAGCTCGATGCGCAATTGCGCGGGCTCGGCAGCGGCTTCGTGCCGCAGTGCATGGCGCGTGCGTTCATTGAAACCGGCCGCCTGGTCGTGAAAAAAATGGAACGCCCGCAAGCGCTTATTCGGGTCAACTACGCTTGGCGCAGGGGCGCCAAATCGACTCCAGGGCGGGCCTTGCAGTGGTGGCTGGAACAACTTGAGAGCCCCACCACACGCATGGCTTTGCTCGAGCGCCACCGAGGCGTGTAAAGTGCATGACATACAACAATCCCTGGAAAACTCGTTTATGAACCAATCCCGACTCCCCCCGAATAATATTGCCGTCATTGGCGCTGGCATGGCGGGCGTCAGCTGCGCCCGCACCTTGGTGCAGGCCGGACACAAGGTAACCCTGCTCGAAAAGAGCCGGGGCGTAGGCGGGCGCATGGCGACACGCGAGACGCCCTTTGGCACCTTTGACCACGGTGCCCAGTATTTCACCGTGCGCGATCCGCGCTTTGCCCGGGCCTTGGCCACCGTGCCGGGTGTGTGCAAAGCCTGGAGTGCCAACACCATTCAGGTGCTGGACGAACATGGCCAGATCGGCACATCGAGCGCGCCAACTGCCGAGACCCATTGGGTGCCCACCCCCGGCATGAATGCACTGCTCAAGCGCTGGGCCCAGCCGCTGCTGGACCAACACTGCATCGAACTGGAAACCCGCGTCACGCGCCTGGACCGCGATGTGGTTCATCCAAACCAATGGCAGTTGCATACCGAGGCCAAAGATGGCGCGCAGCATGTCTTTTCCGGCTTCGATGCCGTGCTGCTGGCCATTCCGGCGGAGCAGGCGCGCCTGCTGCTGGAGACCTCGCCCAAAGCCGACGCCCTGTCGCGCCAAATTGACCGGGTCGACGCCGCGCCCTGCTGGACGCTGATGCTGGCGTTTCCGCAGGCCGTGCAGCCGGGCCTGACCACGCTGGGGCCGCAGTGGAATGCGGCGCGTAGCACGCACCACCGCATTGCCTGGCTGGCGCGGGAGTCGAGCAAGCCCGGTCGCACCAGCGTGGAACGCTGGACCGTGCAAGCCAGTGCGGCCTGGTCGCAAGAGCATCTGCAGGACGACAGCGCGCGCGTGCAGGCCAAGCTGCTCAAGGCCTTTGCCGAGGTCACCGGCATCCACGCGGAACCTGCCCATATCGAGTCGCACCGCTGGCTGCACGCCCAGACCACCCAGCCGCTGGGGAAGTCCCACTTGTGGGACGCCAACACGGGCCTGGGCGTTTGCGGCGACTGGTGTCTGGGCCAGCGCGTGGAAAACGCGTTTGTCTCCGGCCTGGAACTGGCGCTGGCCATCGTATAACCTGTATCTTGGCATGGTGACCCGGTATGTGGGGCGCTTTGCACCGTCGCCCACCGGGCCACTGCACGCCGGCTCGCTGGTGGCGGCACTGGCCAGTTGGCTCGACGCGCGCGCCCACGCAGGACAATGGCTCGTGCGCATTGAAGATGCGGACACCTCCCGTTGCGTGGCCGACATGGACCGTGTCATCCTGCAGCAGTTGGCCGCCTGCGGTCTGCACCCCGACGAGCCGCCCGTGCTGCAATCGCAGCGCACCGGGCTTTATCAGCAGGCGCTGGACCAGCTCGCGGCGCACGGTTTAGCCTACCCCTGCGGTTGCTCGCGCAAAGACATCGACGCAGCGCTGAGTCATATGGGTCAGCAGCGGGCACGCCACAGCGAACTGGTTTACCCGGGCACCTGCCGCACCGGCCTGCACGGATGCAACCGCCAGGCGTGGCGGCTGCGCACTGATAAATTGATATCAAATGGGTCTCTAGCCCAGGTGGAATATGCGCATGATGCTACTAATTTAGTAACAAAGAACATCATTCACTGGACCGACCGTCGCCTGGGGCCTCAACAGCAGGACGTGCTGACGCAGGTCGGGGACTATGTGCTCAAACGCTTTGATGGCTGCTTTAGCTACCAGCTCGCTGTGGTCGTGGACGATGCGGCGCAGGGCGTGACCGACGTGGTGCGCGGCGAAGATCTGGCCGACAACACGCCGCGGCAAATTCTGCTGCAACGCGCTTTGGGCCTGCCAACGCCGCGCTACCTGCACACGCCACTGGTGCTGGGCGGCGACGATGAGAAGCTGTCCAAGCAGAACGGCGCCATGGCGCTCGACACGTCTGACGTGCTGTCTGCGCTCAACGCTGCGGCCGCTCTGCTGGGCCTACCGGCCCAATCTGGTACGGTGGCTCAGGCGCTGGAGCGCTGGGTTTTGGTCTGGGGCGCACTGTTTGCTCGCACCGCTGCGTGAAGTGCCGACAAAAATCCAGACAATGAGCCTCTTTACAATCCCACCCCGTGAACGATACAAAAACTACCCCTGCCGACGCCAAGATCAGCGAGAGACCCCGAGTGCCCCGCATCAGGCGCAGCGCCCCCGAAGGCGTGGCCCATCCAAAAGAAATCAAGAGTTTTGTGCGCCGCGCCGGTCGCACCACGACGGGCCAGGCCAAGGCCTTTGACGACCTGGGGCCAAAATTCCTTCTGCCCTATCAAGCACAAGCTATTGATTTTGCAGCTGCTTATGCAGATGCGACGCGGGCTAGAGGCCAAAATTATCTAAATACTGGGCCAGTCATCCTGGAAATCGGCTTTGGCATGGGCGAAGCCACCGCGCATATCGCAGCCCTGATGCCGGAGAAAAACTTCCTATGCTGCGAGGTGCATGAGCCCGGCGTCGGCGCACTGCTCAAGCGCATTGGCGAACAGGGCTTGCACAACATCCGTATCCTGGCGCACGACGCCGTCGAGGTCATCGACCAGATGCTGCCGTTGCAGAGCCTCGATGGCGTGCACATCTTCTTTCCCGACCCGTGGCACAAGAAGAAGCACAACAAACGCCGCCTGATCCAAAGCGCCCTGATTGCCAAGCTGGCCGCGCGCCTGAAGGTCGGCGGCTACCTGCACTGCGCCACCGACTGGCAGCCCTATGCCGAGCAAATTCTCGAAGTGCTCAGCGCCGAGCCGCTGCTCAAGAACACGGCCACACCCGCCGACTCTGACCTGGCCGGCTACGCGCCCAAGCCGCATTACCGCCCGCTGACCAAGTTTGAAAACCGTGGCATCAAGCTCGGACACGGCGTTTGGGACCTGGTGTTTGAGCGGGTCTAGACCCCTGTCGTGCGGTCACTTCGTGCCACCCGCTCGCCATGGCGTGGGCCCGAGTTGCGTCGGCCTGCCCGCTGGCAGCTGGCCCTTGACACTTGATTTTCTGGCCGAGCGCTTTAAAGCCATCCCCCGAAGCGTCTGGCACCAGCGCATGCGCCAAGGCGATGTGGTCGATGAGCACGGCGTGCAACTCACACCCGACAGCGCCTACCAGGGGCATCAAAGGCTCTACTACTACCGCGTCGTGCCGGATGAGCCGCGTATCCCGTTTGACGAGCACATCGTGTTTCAGGATGAGCAGCTCATCGTGGTCGACAAGCCGCATTTCTTGCCCGTGATGCCTTCGGGCGGCTACCTGAACGAGACCGTGCTGGTGCGGCTCAAGCAAAAGCTCGGCATCGACACGCTGGTGCCGGTGCACCGCATTGACCGCGACACCGCGGGGCTGGTGATGTTCTCGGTGCAACCCGACACCCGCGCCGCGTACCACGCGCTGTTCAGCCAGCGCAGCGTCAAGAAGACCTATGAAGCGATTGCACCGTGGCGCGGGGATCTGACGCTGCCGATGACGCGCGCGAGCCGCATCGTCGAAGCGGGCCACTTCATGCTGCAACATGAGGTGAGCGGAGCGCCCAACGCACTCACCCATATCGATGTTTTGGAAGTGCGCGGCGACCTGGCGCGCTACCAGCTGCGGCCTGTGACCGGCAAGCGCCACCAGCTGCGCGTGCACATGGCAGCCTTGGGCCTGCCGATTCTGGGCGACGGCCTGTACCCCACGCTCACGCCCGAAGGCCAAGTTGACTATGCGCATCCGCTGCAGCTGTTAGCCAAAAGCATTGAATTCACCGACCCGATCAACGGGCGCTGCCGTCACTTCAAGAGCGAACGCACGCACTCTGACTGGCCCGACAACAATGTTCAGGAGTGACCTTGACGCCGTCAAGTTGGCCTGTGGATGGCACTGTATTCAGGCCAGCCCCGTCGCCCAAGCCGCCGCCGAAAAAGTCATGGACGCGTTGTCACGTCGCCAGGTCACGCCATCCTGATGCACCGCCAGCCACCAAGTCTGCATCAATGGGTTCGGCTTGGCTTTTGCAAAGGCTTGCGGCGTGAGCAAGGCCAGGCACCAGGCCGGATTCGGATCACGCACCGAGGTGTATTGAATGCCACCCACCTCGGTCTTGCGGGCCACCTGAGCCAGGGCTTGGGTGGCGCTGTAATCGGTGGCGTGCAACCAAGCCGAGGCATTCGCGCTAAACGGTGCCAGGCGCAGATCAATCACCTGTGTCTTGACATCAACACTGAAGGCGGTGTGGGCAACGGGTTGCAGCTTGTCCAGGTCGACAGCATCCAGGAGGAATTTCCAGCGCCAGCAACCCAGCTCAGCACTGGCGGTGCGCACCGACTCTGCACCATAAAACACACCAGGGTCAGTGACTGCCCTGAAACGGGAGCCCGTGCGCAAGGGGCAGTAACGAAACGGCGTGGCCAGCAGATAGTCCAGGCCCTTGGTGGCTGCGGGCTGGGCGGGTTTGCTGCCTTCCAGCAGTGATTCAAGCAGACTTTGCTCATCATCAGTGTCAACAATCTTCATGGTGGATGCCGTGTGCTGGGCCTCCACCATACGCCACACAGCCTTGACCCAAGGTCGTGCTTCAGACGAGAGCGCGGCTGGCATCCAGGTACTGAACGACACGGACCAATCCTTCGGTGTTGCGGATGAGTTCAACGGGTTTGGCCTGAAGGCCCAGGTTGTCGCTAAGCAGCCATCTGCGAGCCGAGGCTTCGTCACCCACAATGGAATCGAGCGACCTAAACACGCGCACAAAGAGCAAGGCAAAGTCCCACTCCTTGCGTTTGGGGTCGAGCTGGTAGCTTCCGTTGTAAAGACGTGTGACGGTGGGTGCGCTCACGCCCAGCACCTTGGCCAGCAAAGTTTTGGACACGTCCAGACGCTCGGCCGCACGGGCCACCGCCTTGCTCAGTACCGCGGCTGCCTCAGGCTGCTGCGTCACTTTGGGGTTGCTGGCTGGCATGATGTGCTCTCCTTCAATAATTTCAATGGAAATAATATAGCATTTTTATTTCCAAGGAAAGCAAATTATTGCGGCCGTTCCTTTTGACCCGCTCGCACAGCGCTTGGCAGCTCTACCCTGAGTTTGGTGACAAAGGCTTCTGCATCGACCTCGGTTCCCAGGAAAATCTTGGCAGAAAAGTGGGCGGCACGGATCACCTTGGGCTGGCTCGTGTGACCGGCCCGTGCTGCGTTGCCTGGAGTCATTGAGGACATCTGGGGACAATATGGTCCAGCCAGAGCATTTTTTGGCATAAAAAAAGCCCTACTTTTAATGTAGGGCTCTTTCATAAGTCATTGATTTCAATGACAAATTTGGCGGAGCGGACGGGACTCGAACCCGCGACCCCCGGCGTGACAGGCCGGTATTCTAACCAACTGAACTACCACTCCTGGTAGCGGCAACATTCACTCTTTCGAGTCAAGTCGTCGGCTCTTGCGAACTGACTGTTACCAACTTGCGCTTCGTTCATCTCATGACAAATTTGGCGACCCCACGGGGATTCGAACCCCGGTACCTACCGTGAAAGGGTAGTGTCCTAGGCCTCTAGACGATGGGGTCATAACCTTTGGACTTCCGTCTCAACTAATCAAAATTGGTGGAGGTAAGCAGGATCGAACTGCTGACCTCTTGCATGCCATGCAAGCGCTCTCCCAGCTGAGCTATACCCCCCAAATTGCACAATACCTTTTCAAGTATCTGTAATTTCCAAGCCTCGAATTATAGCTTGAATATTTAGGCCGAACGCAGTCGGGCCAGCACTATTTCTCTTTCACACAATTCAAGCACGGCATCGAGCGAGGGCGTGTGGGCACTGCCCATCACCAACACGCGCACCGGCATCGCGAGCAGCGGCATCTTGATGGCGCAAGCCAGCAGCACTTCCTTAATGGCAGCCGCGATTGACAGCTTGTCCCAGGGGCAGTGCGCCAGCTTGTCACTCAGCAACATCAAAGCCGGTTTGATTGCATCCGTCACGTGCTGATTCACTTCGACCGGGTCGAGTTTGAGCTCTGCATAAAAGACCGCAGCCCAGTCCGCCAAGACCACCGTGGTGTCACAGCGGTCCTTGAACAGCGCACAAATGCGGGGCAAACGCTCATCAGCTTGAATGCCGCGCTTTTGCAGTTGTGCCTGCACCAACGGTGCCAGCGCATCATCGCTCATGACCTTAAGGTGTTGCGCATTGACCCAGCGCAGTTTGGCTTCGTCGAACTGCGCCGCGCTCTTGCCCAGATGATCCAGGTTGAACCACTGCAGGAATTGTTCCCGGCTGAAAATCTCGTCGTCTCCATGGCTCCAGCCCAGGCGCGCCAGGTAATTGACCATGGCATCGGGCAGATAGCCTTCGTCGCGGTACTGCGTGACCGGTTTGGCACCGTTGCGTTTGCTCATCTTCTCGCCTTGCTCATTGAGCACGGTGGGCAGATGGGCATAGACCGGCGGCTCCTTGCCCAGGGCTTTGAAGATGTTGATCTGACGCGGCGTGTTGTTGACGTGGTCATCTCCGCGAATCACGTGCGTAATCGCCATGTCAAGGTCATCGACCACCACGCAGAAGTTGTAGGTGGGCGTGCCGTCGGGGCGCGCAATCACCAGGTCGTCGAGTTCATCGTTGCTGATCTCGATGCGGCCCTTGACCTTGTCGTCCCACACCACCGAGCCGCCCATCGGATTTTGAAAACGCAGCACCGGCTTCACGCCCTCGGGAACGGCGGGCAGCGTCTTGCCCGGCGCGGGGCGCCAGGTGCCGTCGTAGCGTGGTTTTTCCTTGGCAGCCATCTGAGCCTCGCGCAACGCATCAAGCTCGGCCACGCTCATGTAGCAGGGGTAGACATGGCCAGCGGTTTGCAATTCAGCCAGCACGGCCTTGTAGCGGTCCATGCGTTGCATTTGGTAAAACGGACCTTCGTCGTAGTCCAGCCCAAGCCAGCTCATGCTTTCAATGATCACATCGACCGCCGCCTGGGTGGAGCGTTCCAGGTCGGTGTCTTCAATGCGCAAGATGAAATCGCCGCCGGTCGAGCGTGCAAAGGCCCATGGGTACAAGGCCGAGCGAATGTTGCCCAGGTGAATGAAACCGGTGGGAGACGGCGCGAAACGGGTGCGGGTTTTTTGTGTCATGTGTGTCATCAAAGGGTGTCCAGTCCGAGCAGGCCACGCGCCAGGTCGGCTTTCAAATCGTCAATATGCTCCAGACCCACCGCGACGCGAATCAGGCCCTGGCCAATGCCGGCGGCTTGGCGCTGCGCCTCGGTGATGCGACCGTGCGAGGTGCTGGCCGGATGGGTGATGGTGGTTTTGGTGTCGCCCAGGTTGGCGGTGATGGAGCAGACCAGGGTGCTGTCAATCACATGAAACGCGTGCTTGCGCGCTTGCACCGGGTCCGTGGCCTGGACATCGAAGGACAGCACGGCGCCCCCCAGACCCGACTGTTGGCGCATCGCCAGCGCGTGCTGTGGGTGAGACAGCAAACCGGGGTAATAAACCCGCGTGACCTGCGGTTGCGCCTGCAGCCAGGTCGCCAGCGCCAGCGCGTTATGGCTTTGGGCCTGCATGCGGATCGACAAGGTCTCCATGCCCTTGAGCACGACCCAGGCGTTGAAGGCCGACAAGGTTAAACCGGCGCTGCGCATCACCGGCATGAATTTTTCATCCACCAGCTTTTGTGTCGTGCACAGCGCACCGGCAATCACGCGGCCCTGACCATCAAGGTACTTGGTGCCCGAATGAATGATCACGTCAGCCCCGTAGCGAATGGGTTGCTGCAAGGCGGGCGAACAAAAGCAGTTGTCCACCGCCAAGAGCGCGCCGGCCCGGTGCGCCACGTCGGCCAGGGCGGCCATGTCGCACACATCGGTGAGCGGGTTGGTGGGGGTTTCTGCGAACAGCAAGCGCGTGTTGGGCTGCACTGCTGCCTGCCACTGGGCTACGTCGGTTTGTGAGACAAAAGTGGTCTGCACGCCAAATTTTCCGAACTCACCGGCCAGCAAGCGCATGGTCGAGCCAAACACGCTTTGCGAGCAAATGACATGGTCACCGGCCTTGAGCAGCCCCATGCACAACAGCGTGATCGCCGCCATACCGCTGGACGTGCCAATGCAGGCCTCGGTGCCCTCCAGCGCCGCCAATCGCAGCTCCATGCTGGTCACGGTCGGATTGCCAAAACGCGAATAGGTGTAGCCCTCTTCTTCACCTGCAAACCGCCGCGCTGCCGTCTCGGCGTTGGGCTGCACGAAGCTACTCGTCAGGTACAGCGCCTCAGCGTTTTCACCGTATTGGCTTTTGTCCACGGCGGTGCGCACCGCCAAGGTGTCGGGGTGCAAGGGCGCCGGCAATTTCTCAACCGTCATGACTATTCCTCGTGATTGGGCAGCGCCAGGCGGGAATTGTCTTCGCCCGCTTCCTCAACGGCAACCCGGCTGGCGTTGAGCCGGGCAATATCTTCCAGCGTGATGTCGCCCGTGACATAGACGCCGTCAAAACAAGAGGCGTCAAAGCCCTTGATCGCTGGGTTCAAGGAACCAATGGCCTTCTTCATGCCATCGACGTCCTGGTAGATCAACGCGTCGCAGCCAATCAATTGCCGAATTTCTTCCACCGTGCGGTTGTGCGCCACCAGTTCCTCCGGCGTGGGCATGTCGATGCCGTAGACGTTGGGGTAGCGCACCGGCGGCGCGGCGCTGGCCATGTAGACCTTGCGCGCGCCGGCGTCACGCGCCATCTGCACAATTTCTTTGGAGGTCGTGCCGCGCACAATCGAATCGTCTACGAGCAGCACGTTGCGGCCCTTGAATTCGCTGGCGATCACATTGAGCTTTTGGCGCACCGACTTTTTGCGCACCGACTGCCCCGGCATGATGAAGGTGCGCCCGACATAGCGGTTTTTCACAAAACCCTCGCGGTATGGCAAGCCCAGCAACTGCGCCAGTTGCGCCGCACTGGGGCGGCTTGATTCAGGAATCGGGATGACGACATCAATCTCGTTCGGCGGCACCGTCGAAATCACGCGTTTTGCCAGTGTTTCTCCCAGATTCAAGCGTGCCTGGTAGACCGAGATGCCATCCATCACCGAGTCGGGCCGCGCCAGATAGACATACTCAAAAATACACGGACTAAGTACCGGATGCTCGGCGCACTGCTCGGCGTGTTCCGTGCCCTGCAGGTCAATAAACACCGCCTCACCGGGGGCAATGTCGCGCTCAAATTTATGCGACGTGCCTTCCAGCGCCACGGACTCGCTGGCCAGCAACACCGTGCCCTCGCCGCGCCCGATGCACAGTGGACGAATCCCAAACGGATCACGAAAAGCCAGCACGCCATGGCCGGCAATCATGGCAATCACGGCGTACGACCCCTTGATGCGCTGATGCACCTTGCGCACGGCGGCAAACACATCCCGTGGACGCAGCGGCAAGCCGCGCGTGGTTTCACCCAGCTCGTGGGCCAGCACGTTGAGCAGCACCTCGGAGTCGCTGTCGGTGTTGATGTGACGGTGGTCATTGCTGAACAGCTCGGCTTTGAGCGCGTGCGCGTTGGTCAGGTTGCCGTTGTGCACCAGCACAATACCGAAGGGCGCATTGACGTAAAAGGGCTGCGCCTCTTCTTCGCTGAAGGCGTTACCCGCGGTCGGGTAGCGCACCTGGCCCAGTCCGCAATTGCCGGGAAGCGAACGCATGTTGCGGGTGCGAAACACATCACGCACCATGCCTTTGGCCTTGTGCATGAAGAACTTGCGATCCTGCTGCGTCACGATGCCAGCGGCATCTTGCCCGCGGTGCTGCAGCAGCAAAAGGGCGTCATAAATGAGTTGATTGACAGGGGCTTTGCTGACAACACCAACGATTCCACACATAGAAGTTTTCCGATCAGTTCAGGACAGGGCTCGCACCAAGCGGCATCACACGCCTTGGCAGGCGAATCATGTCGGTAAATACTTTGCAAATTCTTGCGGCAACATGGGCTGCAAACCTCTGAGCGCCGTCTGCGCCAGATCGGCACTCACCGACATATGCCACCAAGGGTCGTTTTTTAAAGGTGTCATCGTGATCACCACCGTGGCCAGCAACAGCAGCAGCACCCCACGCACCAGACCAAACACCGCCCCCAGCGCCCGGTCCGCAGGACGCAGGCCGACGGCCGCAAAAAGCTTTTGCACCAGCGCTGCCAACAGACTTCCCACCAGCACCGACAGCACAAACACCACGGCAAACGCCACCGCGTAGCGCACGGCCTCGCTCGAACCCGACATGGGCAGATGGGCCGCGAGCTCCGGCGCCAGCCAGCGAGCCAACAGGAAGGCCGCCACCCAACTCACCAATGAAAACAACTCGTAAATCAAGCCACGCCAAGCGCCTACCAACAAAGAGGCCAGCAACACCCCGCCAAAAATCCAATCGAGCGCAAGCATGTCGGGCAATAAAGGCGTGCGATGGCGTTTAGAGCGTCAACACGGCGGCGGGCAAACTGAGCTTCTTGATTATTTCTGCTGCCTTGTCCGCCTCTGCCTTGGTGCCAAATGGGCCGACCCGAACGCGAGTCCGGTCGCCGTCTTTGGTCTTGGCCACGTGGGTGTAGGTCTTTAGACCGGCACGCTCAACTTTCAGGCGCACTTCACGCGCACGCGCGGCGTCGGCAAAGGCACCAATCTGCACCACAAAGCGGCCCTCGCTCGCGCTAGCTTGGGCATCAGGCCCGCTGGCAAGGCTTTTGCCGTCAAGCAGCGCCTGCGCCTTGGCAGCGTCAGCGGTCTTGGCTGGTGCCTTGACCACGGGCTTGTCATTGGCCTTGGTGGTGCTCGCGTCGGGCAGCGGGTTGGCAGCTTTTGGCTCTTCCTTAACTATCTTTTCGATAGCTTCTTGCTTATATTCCAAGCGGGCTAAAGCCTCTTTTTGTTCAATATTCTGGGCACTAGCAGCGACTGCAGGCAGGGCGGTGGATTCAGAGGACAGCGACACCGCCGGCGCCGGGATACTCAGGGGCAACACCTTGTTCCTGTCTGGAATTTCTATCGGCGTATCCACAGCAATCGGGCGCGGCTGCTTGTCAAAGAGCAGCGGGAAAGCAATCACGCCCAGCAACACCAACACCGCAGCACCGAGCAAACGGTACTTGGCGCGCTTGCGCATGACCTCGACGCTTTCGGACGGCGCTGGCGCGCCAGACCGGTCGTCGCTGCCCTTGCGTAACTTAAAAAATGCCATGGTGTGGGGGGCTCTATCTGGATGGTCAGCGGCTGGGCAGGTGTTGGGCGTCAAGGCGGGGAACCCCGTCCTTCAAAATACCGCCTACGGTGTAGAACGAGCCAAAGACCACAATTCTATCAGCGGGGTCGGCCGCTTTGAACGCCGCCTGCAGCGCCTGCTGCGGGTCGGCGTAGGTGGCCGCACTGGCGTCTTTGCGCGTGTTTTGGGCCTGCCACTGCAGCAACAAGGCATCCGCAGATTCAGCCCGAGGCGTCGGCAAATCGGTGAAATACCACTTGTCAACCACAGGGTTGATGCGCTCGAGTATTTGCGCCACGTCTTTGTCTGCCATGGCGCCAAAGACAGCGTGCGTGGTCGGGAAGAGGCCCATCGCATCCAGATTGGCCGTCAGCGCCGCGACGGCATGCGGGTTGTGCGCCACATCAAGTATCAGTGTCGGCTGGCCCGGCACAATCTGGAAGCGCCCTAGCAACTCGACAAAGGCAAAACCGCTGCGCACCGCCTGCGCCGTGACCGGCAGGCGCTCGCGCAATGCCGTCAAGGCCGCCAGCACACCGGCGGCATTGACCAACTGGTTAGCCCCTAAGAGCGCCGGGTAGGCCATGCCGCTGTAGCGCCTGCCACGCCCGGCCCAGGCCCACTGCTGGCGGTCACCCGACACATTGAAGTCGCGCCCGACTTGCCACAGGTCAGCACCGACCTCAAGTGCCCGGTCCAGCACGCTCTGCGGCGGCACCGGGTCACTCACCACCACCGGGCGACCGGTGCGCATGATGCCGGCTTTTTCATAGCCAATGGCCTCGCGGTCTGGCCCCAGCAGCGCCATGTGGTCAAGGTCAACGCTGGTGATGATGGCGCAGTCGGGCTCGATGATGTTGACGGCATCGAGCCGCCCGCCCAGGCCCACCTCCAGAATCGCCACGTCCAGCCCACTGCGGCTCATGATGTCCAGGATGGCGAGCGTGGAAAACTCAAAATAAGTCAGCGATATTTCAGCATCATTTTGGCACCTGACCCTTTCCACACTTGCGAAAGCAGCTACTAATTGTGAAGCATCTACCGGCTCGCCCAGCAGCCGCAGGCGTTCTTCAAAGCGCACCAGATGCGGCGAGGTGTAGACCCCGGTTCGGTAGCCGGCCTGGCGCAAGATGGATTCCAGCATGACGCAGGTCGAGCCTTTGCCGTTGGTGCCCGCCACGGTAATCACCGGGCAGTCAAAGCGGATTTGCATGCGCTGCGCCACGGTGCGCACGCGCTCCAGGCCGAGGTCGATCGTGACCGGATGCAGTTGCTCGCAATGCGCCAGCCAGTCAGACAAGGTTTTCAGGTTTTCAATCGGTGTTTTCATACGACTGGCGATTGTCGCCCACGTTCGCACCGGTGGCATGATGCGGGGCATGAACACCCTTGCCACAGCCTCCTCTTCCAGTTCTGCCTTGATGGTTTTTGGCATTGCGAACTGCGACACCGTCAAGAAGGCACGCAGTTGGCTGACTGAGCATGGGGTGAGCCACGTGTTTCATGATTTCAAGAAGCTTGGCGTTCCCGCTGAACTACTGCCAGGCTGGATCGCCGCCGTGGGCTGGGAGCCGCTGCTGAACCGCAAGGGGACGACCTGGCGCAAGCTTGACCCCTCAATTCAAGCCGACGTCATTGATGCGGACAGCGCGGTCGCCGTGATCAAGAGCAACCCCAGCGTCGTTAAGCGGCCCGTGGTGGCGTGGCCGAACGGTCAGATCACGGTGGGTTTTGATGCGACTCAGTGGCTGGGACTCATAGCTTAGTGATCTGCCCTTTGAACTGGGCAAAAACGCGGTAAGGGACACCCGGGCGCTGGTGCCTCATACGCTTCGCTTTTTGAAATCGGCACCATCGCCCGGGTATCCCTCACCGCTTGCGAATGATCCGAGTGCAGCGAACCAAGTGAAGCCTTTGCATAAATGACTCATGACATGACATGGCCCGGCTCCCCTCACCCACCGGCCATTTTTGACCTGCAGCGTAGTGCGGCGAGCCAGGTCCGGAGGTCGGGGGCGATTTCAAAAAGCGAAGCGTATGAGCCCCCGGCATTCGGGCCTGACTCGTTGCACGGCCCAGCTTTCTGGTCAGGCGGGGTTTAGAGACCCCTTCTAGACCCGCTTAAAATTACGCCCATGATTACCTCCAAATTCGACGGCGTATCCGTCAGCACCCAGGCCAGCGTCTATTTCGATGGCAAATGCATCAGCCACGCCATCGCCTTGGCCGATGGCACAAAAAAATCCGTGGGCGTGATCCTGCCAGCCACATTGACCTTCAACACCGGCGCACCGGAAATCATGGAATGTGTGGCCGGTTCGTGTGAGTACAGACTCCCCGGCAGCGAGGTCTGGCTGAAGTCCAACCCAGGTGACAAATTCAGCATCCCCGGCAACACAAAATTTGATATTCAGGTCACCGAGCCCTATCACTACATCTGCCACTTCGGTTGATCTGATCTAATTACTTATATTTTTATAGCTTTTCACGCTTATTCGGCGTGGGCTAGAGGCCAATTTCATGTCAAACACCATTCTTCAAAACATTCCCGTTGGTCAAAAGGTCGGCATCGCCTTCTCGGGGGGGCTGGACACCAGCGCCGCCCTGCACTGGATGAAGCTCAAGGGCGCCCTGCCCTACGCCTACACCGCCAACCTGGGCCAGCCCGACGAGACCGACTACGACGACATCCCGCGCAAAGCCATGGAGTACGGCGCTGAAAAGGCGCGCCTGATCGACTGCCGCAGCCAACTGGCCGCCGAGGGCCTGGCAGCTCTGCAAAGCGGTGCCTTTCACATCTCCACCGCCGGCGTGACCTACTTCAACACCACGCCGCTGGGCCGCGCTGTTACCGGCACCATGCTGGTGGCCGCCATGAAACAGGACGACGTCAACATCTGGGGCGACGGCAGCACCTTCAAAGGCAACGACATCGAGCGCTTTTACCGCTATGGCCTGTTGACCAACCCGGCGCTCAAAATCTACAAGCCCTGGCTCGATCAGGCCTTCATTGACGAACTCGGTGGCCGCGCGGAAATGTCAGCCTTCATGACGGCGCACGGCTTTGGCTACAAAATGTCGGCGGAAAAAGCCTACTCCACCGACTCCAACATGCTCGGCGCCACGCACGAAGCCAAAGACCTCGAGCAGCTCAGCAGCGGCATGAAGATCGTCAACCCGATCATGGGCGTGCCCTTCTGGCGTGAGGACTGCCAGGTCTTGGCCGAAGAAGTCTCGGTGCGCTTTGAAGAGGGCCGCCCGGTCGCCCTGAACGGGGTCGAATACCCCGACCTGGTGACACTGATGCTGGAAGCCAACCGCATCGGTGGCCGTCACGGCTTGGGCATGAGCGACCAGATCGAGAACCGCATCATCGAGGCCAAGAGCCGCGGTATTTACGAGGCCCCTGGCCTGGCGCTGCTGTTCATCGCCTACGAGCGCCTGGTCACCGGCACCCACAATGAAGACACGATCGAGCAGTACCGTGACAACGGCCGCAAACTCGGTCGCCTGCTGTACCAGGGCCGCTGGTTTGACTCGCAAGCCATCATGCTGCGCGAGACCGCGCAGCGTTGGGTAGCGCGCGCCATCACCGGCACCGTGACGCTCGAATTGCGCCGGGGCAACGACTACTCGCTGCTCAACACCGAGAGCGCCAACCTGACCTACGCGCCCGAACGCCTGAGCATGGAAAAAGTGGCCGACGCGCCGTTCTCACCAGCTGACCGCATCGGCCAGCTCACCATGCGCAACCTCGACATTGTGGACACCCGCGCCAAACTGGCGATTTACGCCAAGAGTGGCCTGCTGTCGTTGGGCACGGACGGCGACTTTCTCAGCCTGGCCAATGACGCCAGCAAGTAGAGCAATCGGGGGCGTTGCCCCCTATTTGTTCAGGTAGCTCTGCGCAATCGGTCTCAGTGCCGCGGGCGTGATGCCAAAAGACTGCAGGCCTGGCAAGGCGCCGCTGGCGACGTTGTCAACTTTCATCGAATCCAGATTGTCGTGACTCATGACGGGCTCGCCCGGCGCGAGCGCCATCAGCGCTGCCTGCACGTGGCCGAGCCAGAGCGGCAGCGCCATAACGGGACGACCGCGACCGCCGCGAACCCCGCTCAGCTGCGCTGCCAGTTGCACTAGTTGCCTCAAAGTGAACACCTCCGGGCCGCAGGCTTCGATGATCTTTGGTTTGGCCGCAGAAGTCGTGCCAGCATCTTCTTGCGCCAGACTGAGCGCCACCGCACTGGCCACGTCGTCCACCCAGACCGGTTGAAAACGGGCTTCAGCACCGGCCAGCGGCATGAACGGCAACACTTTTTGCAGCTTGGCAAAGACATTGAGAAACTTGTCCTGGGCGCCAAAAATCACACTGGGCCGCAAAATGGTCAGGTCAAAGGCCCTTTGAGCACCAGCACCCGCCGCCTCGATCAGCACCGCCTCGCCCTGCCCCTTGCTGCGCAGGTACATCGACGGCGCGGACTGCGGGTCTTGCGCGTGCGCGCCCAAGGCGCTGATGTGCACCACGCGTTTGATCTTGGCGGCCCGGCAGGCCCGCGCCAGCTTTTGCGGCAAAGCGACGTGAACCTTGTCAAAGGCCGCCTGATCACCATGCAGGATCGCCACCAGATTGACCACCGCGTCGTGCCCCGCCACCGCCTGCGTGAAAGCCGCCTCGTCGTGCACGTCAATTTCCAGCAGCGTCAAGCCGACCAAGCCCTGAAGATGCGTCGCCTGGGCGCAGCTACGGGTCGGCACGGTCACTTGCCAGCCCTGGCTCAGCAGTTTTTTACAGACCTGGGTGCCCACATAGCCGGTGCCACCAACAACAAGTACTTTTTTCATGTGCTCATTTTGCCTTCGACGTCAGACTCGCTTCGTCAAAGGGTTAATTTCTATCTGGATCAGTCACAAGTCAGGTGCTTTGTCGCTTCACCAACTGCCAGCCGACATTAACGCTGTGCTCTTCGACTGCTTCGTCCCGCATGAGTTGCAGCAACATGGTCGCTGCGCTTTCCCCGATCTTGACGCGGGGCGTGCGGATGGTCGTCAGCGGGGGCCACATCTGATCGCTGCCCGCCAGATCATTGAAGCCGGCAATCGCCAGTTGCCTGGGCACCGCGATGCCCAGACGCAGCGCTGCCAGCAAGCCGCCCTGCGCCAGATCATCATTGCAGTAGAAGATGGCATCCACATCGGGGTACTTTTCTACGTAGTGTTCCAGCATCTGTCCGCCCAGGGCCAGCGACGAAGGCTGTGCGCTGAGCCATTCCAGCGCCGGGTCGTAGCAACCGGCGGCCATCAAAGCCTCGCGATAGCCCACCAGGCGTTGCTGCACGCGGGGGTCCAACTGCGCCGCCGCAAAGGCGATGCGGCGACGCCCGGTTTGCAGCAAATGCTCGGTCATGCTGCGCCCCGCGTCCGTCTGCGAGAAGCCGACACAGTACACAGAGGGATCGTCGGAGGTCTCCATCAGGTGCACGCAAGGCACGCCGCTGCGGGCAATCAAATCACGGCAGCGTGCGGTCCGGTCGAAGCCCGTGACCAGTAAGCCGGCGGGTCGGTGGGCGAGATAATCGGCCAGCAGGGCTTCTTCTTCCTCTGCCTGGTAATGCGTCACGCCGATCAATACCTGGTAGCCGGCAGCACGCAGCGAGCGCTGCACTGCCTCCAACAGGTCAACAAACAGGTTGTTTGACAGCAGCGGGATCAACACCACCACGGTGTGGCTACGGGCGCTGGCCAGGGCCCGCGCAGCGGGGTCTGGCACGTAGCCTAACGCCGAGGCCGCGGCCGCCACGCGCGCCACCAGATCGGCGCCAACGCTGCGTTCACCCCGCAGGGCGCGTGAGGCGGTGATCCGGCTGACCCCTGCGGACAAGGCGACATCATCGAGCGTGACGCGACCGGAAGCCCGGCTTTTTCGGGATACGATAGTCATAAATAAGGGTTTACCCTTGAATTTTTAAGCCAAAGATGGCGTTAAGATAGCGCTATCTTACTGAACTTCAACGTCTGTACCTGCTTTATTTTTCGCCCTAAAAAGAGCCTTTGTTTCGGAATGTCTTCAATTCATTCCGTTTTTTTGGTATGTCAAAGATAGCGCTATCCAAATTATGAAATCTGTTGTCATGATGGGCGTCGCCGGTTGCGGCAAATCCAGCGCAGGGCAAGCGCTGGCCAGCAAATTGGGTTTACCCTTGATTGAGGGCGATGAATTTCACCCAGCGAGCAATCTCGACAAAATGCGCCAGGGCTTGGCGCTCACTGATACCGACCGCGCCGATTGGCTGTCTGCGCTGGGGATGGCGCTGGCGCAGCAGCAAGGCGGCGCCGTGTTGACCTGCTCAGCGCTCAAACGCGCCTACCGAGACCGTTTGCGCGAGCAGGTGCCGGGCTTGTGCTTTGTGTTTCTGGACATCGACCCGGCCACCGCGCACCAACGCGTCACGGCCCGCGCCGGTGAGCACCTCTTTCCTCCCAGTTTGGTAGAGAGTCAGTTCGCCACGCTTGAATCCCCGGTCGGCGAGTCTGGCGTGTTGCGCATTGATGCCACCCAGCCACTCCATCAACTCAACACGGTTGTCGCGACCTGGTTGGGCCAGCCCGAAAAAGAGACTGTGAAATGAAAAACTCTCGCATCATCAATTTTTTGAACACGCTGATGGCCCTTTGCCTGGCCATCATGGCAGGCTCCGTCTTCATCAACGTCGTAATGCGCTATGGGTTCAGCAGTGGCATCGCCGCCAGCGAAGAGCTCTCGCGCCTGCTGTTTGTCTGGATGGTGTTTATAGGCGCCACAGCCGCCTACCCTCAAGGCGAGCACATGGCGTTCACCAGCTTGTTGCACCCGCTGCTGGCACCCGGGCGCGAGACCGCACTCAGGTTCGTGACACGCCTGATTCACGCGCTGGTGGTTCTCAGTTGCATCCTATTGGGCTGGGGTGCCTGGCAACAGGTCATCGTGGGGATGGGCAGCGTCAGCGTGGTGCTGGGCTATCGCCAGGCCTTGCTGCCGCTGCCCGCTCTTCTATGCAGCGTGGCCATTGGCTCGATGGCCTTGCTGAAGTTGATTCAAGGCCGGCCCATCGACTTGGGTCATGCGTCGCCCGAAGTCGAGTGATCGAAGCCCAAAAACACAAGAATGCCCCTATGAATCAAGGTTTGGTTGCTATTGTTTTCGTCGTCGGCATGCTGGCCTTTATGGGCATCGGCATGCCCATGGCATTTGCCCTGGTGCTCACCGGTGCCTCCATGGCCTGGGTGCTCGATTTCTGGGACACGCAGTTGCTGGCACAAAACCTGGTGGCAGGGGTCGACAGTTTCCCGCTGCTGGCCGTGCCGTTTTTCATTCTCGCCGGCGAACTGATGAACGCCGGTGGCATCAGTCGACGCATCATCACCATGGCCCAGGCCTGGGTTGGTCACATCCGTGGCGGCCTTGGTTTTGTCACCATCGGTGCGGCCATTTTGATGGCCAGCATGAGCGGCTCGGCGCTGGCCGATACGGCCGCGTTGGCCACCATTCTCTTGCCCATGATGCGCGCCCACGGCTACCCGGTGGCCACCTCAGCCGGTTTGATCGCCGCTGGCGGTGTCATTGCCCCGATCATTCCGCCGAGCATGCCGTTCATCATCTACGGAGTCACCACCAACACCTCCATCTCGGCGCTGTTCATGTCTGGCATCGTGCCAGGGCTGATGATGGGCGCGGGCCTGATCGTGGCCTGGAAGCTGCAGCTGCGCAAGATCGACCTGCCGGCCGGCACGCCCATGCCGTTTGGCCAACGCATGCATGAGACCGTCAAGGCTTTTTGGGCCTTGTTGATGCCCGTCATCATCATCGGCGGCATGAAAACCGGGGTTTTCACTCCCACAGAGGCCGCTGTGGTGGCCGCTTTTTACGCTATGGTGATCGCGTTCTTTGTACACCGCGAGATGAAATTGGCCGAGTTGCACGGGGTGCTGGTGCGCGCGGCCAAAACCACGGCAGTGGTCATGTTCCTGTGCGCCGGGGCGCAGGTAGCGAGCTACATGATCACACTGGCCGATTTGCCCGGCACGCTTGCCGAATGGTTGGGACCCCTGATTGGAAGCCCCAAACTGCTAATGGCCGTCATGATGGTGATTTTGATCATGATCGGAACCGCGCTGGACCTCACCCCGACGATTCTGATCATTGCGCCAGTGATGCTGCCCATTGCGGTCAAGGCAGGTATTGACCCGGTCTACTTTGGCCTGATGTTCATCCTCAATGGCTCGATTGGCCTGATCACCCCGCCGGTGGGCACTGTGCTCAACGTCGTGGCCGGCGTCGGGCGCATGCGCCTCTACGAGGTGGTCAAGGGGGTCAAGCCCTTTCTCGTGACCTACGCGTTGATCCTGTTCCTGATGGTGCTGTTCCCGCAAATCGTGACCGCGCCACTGGCCTGGATGCGCTAAACACCACGCCTCAGCTCCCCCGTTTCCACTTCACTGTTCCATCACCCTTAAACCCTAGGAGACTTTTCATGACTCTGATTCGCCGAACATTCATTGCCTGCGCCGTCGGCGCCAGCCTGTTGGCCAGTGGCCTGGCCAGCGCACAAGACATCAAGCCGCACCTGATCCGGTTCGGCTACGGCCTGAACGAACAATCCAACCAGGGCCGTGCCACCAAGGTATTGGCCGAAGAAGTCGCCAAACTCTCGGGCGGCAAGATGAAGCTGCGCGCCATCGGCGCTGCCGCATTGGGTTCCGATATCCAGATGCAGCAAGCGTTGATTGGCGGCGCCCAGGAAATGATGGTCGGCTCCACTGCGACGCTGGTCGGCATTACCAAGGAAATGGCCTTGTGGGACACGCCTTTCTTGTTCAACAACGCGCAGGAGGCCGATGCTGTGCTCGACGGACCGCTGGGTGACCGCGTCAGGGCGAAGCTGGAAGAAAAAGGACTGGTGGGCCTGGTCTACTGGGAAAACGGTTTTCGCAACCTGACCAACAGCAAGCATGCAGTGGCCAAGCTCGAAGACATGAATGGCATCAAGCTGCGCGTGATGCAGAACAACGTGTTCCTGGACAGCTTCAAGACCTTGGGCGCCAACGCCATTCCACTGCCATTTTCTGAATTGTTCAGCGCTCTGGAGACCAAGGCAGTGGACGGCCAGGAGAACCCCTACAACACGATCCTGTCGAGCAAATTCTACGAAATCCAGAAGTACCTGACTGTCACCAACCACGTCTACAGCCCGTGGATCGTGCTGGCCAGCAAAAAATGGTGGGACAGCTTGAGCAAGGATGAACGCGCTGTCTTAATGGCCGCCGCCAAAACCAGCCGCGACTTTGAACGCAAGGACACGCGCGCCGAAGCGGCCAAGGCGCTCGACGAGCTCAAGACCAAAGGCATGCAAGTGACCGTGCTCGCACCGACAGAAGCGGCGCGCATGCGCGACAAATTGACGCGTGTGAACGCCGGCATTGCGGCCAACGTGGGCATGGACCTGTGGCGCGACACCCAGGCCGAACTGGCCCGCCTGCGCACCAAGAAATAGAGCTAAACCACCACCGGCTCCGGCTCCAGCCGGATGCCAAAGCGTTCATAGACGCTGGTCTGGATAGCCCGCGCCAGCGTCATGACTTCGCCGCCGGTGGCACTGTCGGCGCTATCGACGCCGCCGCGGTTCACCAGCACCAGCGCCTGCTTCTCGAAAACCCCTGCCTGGCCGACCGACTTGCCGCGCCAGCCACAGGAGTCAATCAACCAGCCTGCGGCCAATTTGACGCTGCCGTCAGCCAGGTGGTAGTGCACCACCTTGGGGTCGCGCGCGATGATGTCCACGCACTGTTCAGGCGTGACGGTGGGGTTTTTGAAGAAGCTGCCAACATTGCCGATGACTTGCGGGTCCGGCAACTTGGCACGACGAATCTCGCACACCCAGTCAAAAATTTGCTGCGCAGTCGGCTCGGTGCATGCATGCTCCGCCATTTTTCTATCGAGATCGGCGTAGCCCAGCACCGGCTTGCAGTCTTTAGGCAGCGCAAAGCGTACCCGCAGGATCAGGGCGCGGTCCTTCAGGCCCAGCACTTGATGCGCACCAGCCACAGCGCCCGTGGTCGCAGCGCCGGCCGGCACCGCCCCAGCACCAGCCCCATGCTTAAACACCGAGTCGCGGTAGCCAAAGGCGCACTGCGCCGCATTGAGCGTGAACACATGGCCGGTCTGCAGGTCGATGGCATCGAGCGAGTCAAAGCGGTCCTGCAACTCCACGCCATAAGCGCCGATGTTCTGCACCGGCGCCGCGCCGACGGTGCCGGGAATCAAGGCCATATTCTCCAGCCCGCCATAGCCCTGCGCCAGCGTCCAGGCCACCAGTTCGTGCCAGTTCTCGCCCGCACCCGCCTCCACGATGAACGCTTTGGCGGTTTCATGCAGCAGCCGTCGGCCCATGAGCTCGACCTTGAGCACCAGGGCTTTGACGTCACCAGTGAGCACAATGTTGCTGCCACCGCCCAGGATAAATTTAGGGCTGGCGCGCAGCACGGGGTCGGCCAGCAGCGCGTGCAGGTCCGACTCGCTGGCAATGCGCACCAGCGCCTGCGCCTTGGCCACGATGTGAAAGCTATTGAAAGCCTGCAGGGGAACATTTTTCTCGACTAACATGGCGGGATTGTCGCATTGGGAGTGTCCGCACTCCCGTTCGGGCTGAGCCTGTTGAAGCTCTTTCTGGAACCCAACGCGCCGCTCTTGCACAGGCTCAGGGCGCACGAATTTTTTATTGAGTAACCCAAATGCCCTCTTTTGATACGGTTTGCGACGCCAACATGGTCGACGTCAAACACGCGGTGGAAAACACCACCAAGGAAATCATCACCCGCTTTGACTTCAAGGGCACGCCCGCCTCGATTGAACTCAAGGACAAGGAGATCACCGTGATCGGCGACGCTGAATTCCAGCTCACCCAGATCGAAGATATTTTGCGCAATAAGCTCACCAAGCGCAGCGTGGACGTGCGCTTTCTGGACATGGGCGAGGTGCAAAAAATGGGCGGCGACAAGGTCAAGCGCGTCATCAAGGTGCGCAGCGGCATCGAGACCGAAGTGTCCAAGAAAATCCAACGCCTGCTCAAGGACAGCAAGCTCAAGGTTCAGGGCGCCATTCAGGAGGAGAAAGTGCGCGTCACCGGCGCCAAGCGCGATGACCTGCAGGCGGCCATGGCTTTGATAAAAAAAGAAATGACCGACATCCCGCTGACCTTTGACAACTTTCGCGACTAACGGCCATTTGAGACCCTGCGCGTGACCATCCAGACCGAAAACGAATACGAAGACCTGCTCGGCCTGTGGTCTGATCTGGAGGCGGGCTTGGGCATTATTCTGAGCCGCCCGGCCAGCATTCAGGAGTTTGAAAAACGCGTCTGGCAATACGACCGCTGGATGCAAGGCCTGCTGGCGCGCGACACCGACGTCGGTCTGTATTTGTTGTTTCAGTTAGCGATCAATTCGCCGGTGGGCTACAGCGCCTCGCACGCGCTGGTGAGCGCGGTGCTGTGCCACCTGATCGCCGTGGAGCTGAAGCTCCCGCAGGGTGAGCGCGACAGCCTGGTGCATGTGGCCATGACCATGAACATGGCAATGACCGCGCTGCAGGACCAGTTGGCCAGCCAGTTGGAGCGACCCAGCCCGGCGCAACAAGAGGCCATTCGCTCGCACGCCATCCAAGGCGTCGCCATGCTCACCAGCATCGGCGTGCAAGACGCGCTTTGGCTCACCGCCCTGGCGCTGCACCATGACGACAGCACCGACCACGGCGACTTGCGCACCTTGCCCCCCGAACGCCGACTGGCGCGCATATTGCGCCTGGTGGACCGTTACGCCGCCATGATCAGCCCGCGTAAATCGCGAGAAGGGCGCAGTGCCACCGATTCGGCGCGCGCCATCATCACCCAATCGGTTGCCCAGAACGATGAAGTCGGTCACGTCCTGGTGCGCGTGGTGGGTCTGTGTCCACCCGGCACCTATGTGCGGCTGGACAACCAGGAGGTGGCCGTGGTGGTGCGCCGCAGCAGCACCCCCAACCAACCGATTCTGGCGATTGTCACCAACCCAGCGGGCATGCGACTGAACCCGCCGCGCCTGCACCGCAGCGCCGACGGCGGCCCTGGCATCCGGGCGGCCGTATCCGCATCCAATGTGCACGACCGGCTGAACCACCATTTGATCCTGCAACTCGGTCAATATGCCGCGCTGCATCCCTAGTAGTGCGTTTCACCAAAACACTTACATGAAATTGTGTCTTTTCCCGCCTGGTGTTGTTGTTCGTCGTTGCCATAGCTACGGCTATGTCGCCTCCTCACGCCTAGCCAGACAGAAAAATCCATCAATTTCATTTCGTAACCGTTTTGATGAAACGCACTACCAGCAGTCCGAAGTTAATGCTATAGGTGTTATAGCTATATGCGCTTATTCCACGTGGGCTAGAGCCCGATTTATTGTAAATTATTCTTCGATAAACGCGACCATCAAGCGGGCCATCTCCAAGCCCTCATGTCCCAGCGCCAGACTGTCTGTGGCGGAGCCATACAGCGCCTCCCCCAGCACCGCGCGCCGCTTGTTCAGCAGATAGGCGCTGAGCTCTTCGACAAACTCGGGATGCGGCTGCACGCACAGCACCTGTTTATCCACGGTAAAGGCGGCCACTGGACAGAACGCGCTGCTGGCCAGTAGCGTGGCGCCAGCGGGCAACCCAAGAACCTGGTCCTGGTGGCTGGCCAACAGGGCAATGTCGCTGCGCTCTGGCGCTTGTGCCCACTTTGGTGCATGCCACTGGTAGTGCATGCGCCCGGCGCCCCAACCTTGCGGCGCGCGCCCCACCTGCGCGCCCAGGCACAGCGCAATCAGCTGGTGACCAAAACAGACGCCGAGCAGCTTCTTTTTGGTATGCAGAAGTTGCTGCACCTGCTGGCGCAGCGACAGCACCCAGGGCTCTTGCGAGAATGAATCAGCCCGGCTACCGGTGAGCAGCACCGCGTCAAAATCATCGAAGGAGTCCGGGTATTGCCCCTGGACGGTGTTGAATATTTCGAACGTCCAGTTGTCAGCGCCTGCTTGCGCAAACAAACGCCGGAACATGTCGCCAAAGCCGCCAAAGCGCGCCGCGAGCTCGGCGTCGAACAGGTCATTTTCCAGAATGCACAGCTTCATGATTTGCTTGCAGCCTGGTCCTTCTTGCCCAGCCGCGACTCCGTGCCTTTGACCAGGCGGCTGATGTTCTCGGCATGGCGATAAATGAGCAGCAACGACATGGCGCACAAGGCCGCCAGCACACTCTTGTTCATATACCAGGCGATGCCGTCGCCAAACACGTAATAGACCGGCACGAACAGCGCCGCTGTGAGCGAGGCCAGCGACACGTAGCGAAAGAAATACGCCATGATGAGCCAGGTGGCCCCGGTGGCCAGTGCCAGAATCGGGCTCAGGCCCAGCAGCACCCCGAGCGCCGTGGCCACGCCCTTGCCGCCGACAAAGTTGAAAAACACCGGGTACAGATGCCCGACAAAAGCAGCCAGCCCGACCAGCGCCATGGTGCCCTCCTCCATGCCATAGGGCTTGCCATACCACTTGACCAGCATGACCGGCAACCAGGCCTTGGCCGCATCGAGCACCAAGGTGGCGATGGCCGCCGTTTTGGAGCCCGAACGCAGCACGTTGGTGGCACCGGGGTTCTTGCTGCCAAAAGTGCGCGGGTCATGCAGGCCCATGGCGCGGCTGACAATGACGGCAAACGAGAGCGAGCCGATCAGGTAGCCCGCCAACGCGGCGGCCAGGGGAAAGAAAGATTGCATCGATTCCAAAAAATTCTCCTGCGGCGGCTGCCTGGCGTGGTGTTTGAAGCGTCTATTCTGCCAGCCTGCGCTCGGGCTCAATCCGCCAATGCGCACTGCACGGCTTTGGCGCCCAGCAAATCCACACACACCTGCGGCGCCAGCCCGACCAGATAACCACGGCGGCCGCCGTTGATGAGGATTTTGGGCAGTTCCAGAATGCTCGACTCGATGAACACCGGCATGCTGCGGCGCGTGCCAAAGGGCGAGGTACCGCCCACCAGATAGCCGCTGTGCCGATTCGCCACCTCAGGCGCGCAGGGCTCCACCGATTTGGCACCAATTTGCCGCGCCAGATTTTTGGTCGAGACCTTGCGGTTGCCGTGCATCAAGACCACCAGCGGCTTGGCATCCTGGTCTTGCATGATGAGCGTCTTGACCACGTGGAATGGATCCCAACCCAGCTCGGCCGCACTGTGCAGCGCGCCGCCGTGTTCCAGGTACGCATAGGGGTGCTCCGTGAACACCACCTTGCTGGCTTTGAGCAGTTGGGTGGCGGGCGTTTCAGAAACGTGCTCTTTCTTGGCCATGCTAGAAATTGGGCTCAGATTCCAATTAATTCTGGCAGATCATTGCGCCGGGTCACGGATTTCCCAGCGCAGTGCATCAATGGCCTTGAGCAACTCGGGGCTCAGCGTGGTGCCCCAGGCGTCCAGGCATTCATCCAGTTGGGCCACCGAAGTCACGCCAATGATGGTGCTGGCCACTTGCCACTTGGTGTAACAAAAGGCCAGCGCCAACTGGGTGGGTGTCATGCCGTGTGAGCGTGCCAGGTCGTTGTAGCGCCGCGCCGCCGTCAGGGCTTCGGGTCGGCCCCAACGCTGTTTACGGGTCGATTTAAACTTTTTCAGCCGCGCTTGGTCAGGCACATCCGCCCCGGTCAAGCCCTGGGCATCGTATTTGCCGGTGAGCAGGCCAAAAGCCAGCGGCGAATAGGCCAGCAGCGAGACGTTCAGCCGGTGCATGGTCTCATCCAGGCCGTTTTCCACCGTGCGGTTGAGCAGGCAATACGGGTTTTGCACGGTGGTCACACGCGGCAAGCCATGTTGCTCCGCCAGCCGCACAAACTCATGCACGCCATAGGGCGTTTCGTTGGACAAGCCCACCGCGCGCACCTTGCCCATCCGCACCAGCTTACCCAGGGCTTCCAGCTGGGCGTGGATCGACGTGCCTTCATCGTCTTTGGGCTGGTAATACACGCCGCCAAAAGCGGGCACACTGCGCACCGGCCAGTGAATCTGGTACAGGTCAATCACATCGGTGTGCAGGCGCTTCAAGCTGCCCTCGCAGGCCGCCAAAATGTCGGCACCCGTCAAGTCACCGCTGCCGCCGCGAATCCACGGCATGGCGCGCGCGGGGCCAGCCACTTTGGTGGCCAGCACCAACCTTTGCCGCGCACCGGGGCGTTGGGCCAACCAGTTGCCAAGGATGATTTCAGTGGCATTGAAGGTGGCGGCGCGCGGCGGCACGGCGTACATCTCGGCGGTATCGATGAAGTTCACGCCGCGCTCGAGCGCGCGGTCCAAAATGGTGAAGGCCGTGGCCTCATCGACCTGCTCGCCAAAAGTCATGGTGCCCAGGCAGATCGGGGTGACAGACAGGTCGCTGGAGCCAAGTTGAACGTTTTGCATAGTCAATTCTTAAAGAGGGGCAGATGAGCCGTGTGGGGAGTGGCGAGCGGATCAAGAATGAAGCGCCGGCCGATAGGCCCGATTCAACTCGCCGGCGATTGAATCGAGTCGTTTGTCCAAAGTCCAGATCATGGCCTGCTCGCCCAGCAGCGTTGCGGCCAGCAGGCTCATATCGACAAAGCCACAACCGCGGCCGTACAGGTTTCGGCGCTCAATCATTTCGAGAACTTCGTCCATGGTGGCGACGGGCGAGCTGCAGAGTTCGCCCAGCATGGCAGTGATGGCCCGCCGGCTCGGCGGTGTGCCACAAGCAACTTCCACGACCACATAGGGGTGGCAGATGACCACACCAGCTTCCAACAAGGCGACCAGGCGCTCGTTGCGCTGCTTGAAGTGCCCGACCCACACGGACGTGTCGACCAGCACATTCATGCAGTCGCCGGTTCATCACGTCGGCGCGGCGCAAGCTCCAGGTCGGGCGCCAACCCACCCAGAGCCGCCAGGCGGCGAGCCGTTTGCCGCTGAATAAAGGCTTTGACGCATTCTCTGATCAGCTCTGACTTTTCAATGCCAGGCTCAGCCAGGGCGACCGCCTTGGCAAAAAGCGTGTCATCAATGGTTAACGTGGTGCGCATCAGGGGCCTCCTGCATCATTAGAAACATCATTTTGCATCAAATCAGCGTCACACCATCAGCCCGCCAGCAGTCTGGCCCGCTCCTCTTCCTGCAGCCGCAACACCCGCCGCTGAACTTTGCCGGTGCTGGTCATGGGCAGAGCGTCGATGAATTCGATCTCTTTGGGGTATTCGTAGGGCGCCAACATGCCTTTGACGTGGGCTTGCAGTTCTGCCACCAGATTTAGATCAAATTCGGCTCTATCCATCGTATCCAAAGCGCGAGCAGCTAGGTAATCAGGAGTAAGAACGACATAGGCCTTGACGACGGAGCCGCGCGCCGCATCGGGCTTGGGCACCACCGCGACGTTGGCCACGGCCGGGTGTTTGACCAGACAGTTCTCGATCTCGCCGGGGCCGATGCGGTAGCCAGCGGCCTTGAACATGTCATCCTGGCGGCCCTGAAACCAGAGGTAGCCCTCCGAGTCACGCAGCGCCAAGTCGCCGGTGCGGCACCAGTCGCCGGTGAACTTGGCCTGGGTCGAGGCCTCATTCTTCCAGTAGCCCAAAAAGACGATCGGATCGGGTTCGCCATGCCGGTCAAAGCGGTTCAAAGCGACATCACCGGTCACGCCGACCGGGCACTCGGCGCCAAGCTCATCGATCACCGCCACCCGGTGACCGGGGTAAGCCATGCCCATGCTGCCCGGTTTGGGCGGCCACCGGCTTGCACAGTTGCCAACGATGTAGTTGATCTCGGTCTGGCCGAACATCTCGTTGACCGTCACGCCGAGTTGCTGGCGGCAGTAGTCAAAGACGGCGTCGCCCACGGCCTCACCCGCGCTCATGATGGCTTGCAGCTGTAGCGTGAACTGCCGGCGCACGCTTTGCCGCTCGCTGCCCGGGTAGGCCTTCATCATGGCCTTGAGCGCGGTCGGGAACAAGAAGGTGTGCGTCACATGGCAGTCGCGCATTAGCTCCAGTGCGGTTTGCGGGCTGAAGCGGCCGTTGTGGGCCACGATGGTGCGGCCAAAGTAGAGCGTGGGCAACAGTGCGTCCATTAGGCCGCCGGTCCAGGCCCAGTCGGCCGGGCTCCAGAAAATAGCGCTCGAACCCCGCGGCAATTCGGCCGGTCCAGCAGGGCTTGCCGGCTTGGCGACGGGATCGAAACCAAACCAGTTCTGGCTGCAGACAAAGCCGCTCAGGTTGCCGATCAGGGCGCGATGCGCAATCAACGCGCCCTTGGGGTTGCCGGTGGTGCCGCTGGTGTAGATCAGCACTGCGGTTTCATCTGCCATCGTCGAGACCGGTATGAAGGGTCCACCCTCCTGCGCCAACGCCAGCCCGTAATTGACATCGGCGCGGCCTTCGGTGCTCTCCAAAGCGCCCACGCCCACGATGTAATCGAGCAAAGGACAGTTGGCGCGCACCGCCTGCACGCCGCCTAGCGCGCTGGCCGCAGCAACAGCAACCACGGCTTCGCCATCGTGCAGGCGAAATTCAAGTGCATCCGGCCCAAACAGCATCGACAACGGCATCGCCACCGCGCCCATTTGCAGCACCGCCATGTAGGCCACGGCGGTCTCGAAGCACTGCGGCATCACAATCGCCACCCGGTCGCCCCGCCTTACCCCCAAGACCGTCAGCACGTTGGACAAGCGGTTGGCCTGTGCCTGCAGTTCAGAATAGGTATGAAATTGGCATCCAGCCCCCGTAGGGTATGACTTAATAGCTACTCTTTCAGCAGCATCAGGCTGCGCCGCCCAGCGCCCGCAGCAGACCTGCGCGATGTTGAACTTCTCGGGCACCTGCCAGCTGAAGCTGCTGTGCAGCCGCTCGTAGGCTTGCACGGACGAGGCTGGCAATTTGTCGCTGGCTTGACTGACGCGCATGGCAAGTCTCCTTATGATTAACCCAGGTTGTCCATGAGGCGGCACTTCGTGCCTACGCGGTGGCTGGCGGCCGCTTTGCGGTCATTTTGCCCGCCCACTCGTCGTCCATAGCCCCAGCTATGAACTCCTCACGGGCAGCCAAACTACCTCGCAACTCGCCTCGCCATCCATCCGCGTCCTCATGAACAATCTGGGTTTAACAAATGTACCAAGTCAAAAGAATTTCTCATAGCGAGTTTGTCCCGATCCGCAATCTGCAATACCACGTGCAGGTGTGGGGCGAACCTTCCCCTGACAAGACACCGCTGGTGATCGTGCACGGCTGGATGGATGTGGCCGCGAGCTACCAGTTTGTGGTGGATGCGCTCAGCCATGAGCATTACGTCATCGCCCCCGACTGGCGCGGCTATGGCCTGACCCCCTCTGGGGGCGTGGACAACTTCTGGTTTCCCGACTACCTGGCCGATCTGGAATTTCTGCTGGACCATTACGCGCCAAACAGCCAGGTGGATCTGGTCGGTCACAGCATGGGCGGTAATGTGGCCATGTTGTACGCCGGTGTGCGCCCAGAGCGAATTCGCCGACTGGTCAATCTGGAAGGTTTTGGCCTGCCCGCCACTACGCCTGTCGAGGCACCGGGCCGCTATGCCCACTGGATGGATGATCTGAAGAAGCTGCACCGCGGTGAGATGGCGCTCAAGGCCTATGACACTTTGGACGGCGTGGCGCGCCGCCTCATGAAGACCAACCCGCGACTGGGTGCGGACAAGGCCAACTGGCTGGCGCAACATTGGGCGCAGCAGAACGCGCAGGGCCAATGGGCAATCCTGGGCGACCCGGCGCACAAGGTGTCGCACGCCCAGCTCTACCGCGTCGAAGAAGTGCAAGCCATCTATGCACGCATCAGCATGCCGGTGCTGATGGTCGAAGCGTCCGATGACAGCATGGGTCAATGGTGGAAAGGCAAGTTCACGCTGGCCGAGCACCATGAACGGCTCAAGGTGGTGCCACAACTGGAAATCGCCCGCATCGAGGACGCCGGCCACATGCTGCACCATGACCAGCCGCAGGCGCTGGCCGAATTGATCGAGCGCTTCTTGTGAGCCCTGTCCGCTGCGCTCGCTACAAATATCAACATCGCGCGCAGACGGCCAGTGTTAATCTGGCGGCTTTGCTTTCGCCTGCCTCAACCACTTTGCGAAGTTTGACCATGAAAATCCGGCCTGCTTCTTTGTCGCTGTGCCGCGTGCACCTCTCTCCCCTTGCGCGTGGGCTCGCCTGCGCCGCGCTGGTGTTCGGAGGCAACGCCGGGGCCCAAACCCAGGTGCTCAAGCCCCCGCTCGCGCAGTACTGGATGGACGTCGCCACCATGTCCATGGCCGGCATGGACGAGATGCCTGACATGCCCGACATGAGCGCGCTGGGCGGGATGATGGGCGGTATGACCGGAATGCCGGGCATGGGCGGCGTGAGTTTTGGCGCCACGCACGGCATGATGCCGGGGCGCTGGCTCGATCTGGCGGTTGTGACACAGCGCAAACCAGCCGGGACCGAAGCCACACAAACCATTCCATCGGGCCAAAACATGGGCAAGAGCCTGACCTTGCTGCCAGTGCAGGCCCAGCCTGACGCGCACCAACCCGGGCGCGAGGGCCTCGACGATATGCCCGAGCGCCCCAAGGGCCGCATTCTGTTTTATTGGGGATGCAGCGAAAGGGTTCGCCCGGGGCAGCCCCGGATGCTTGATTTTTCCAAAGCCAGCGCACAGGACTACGGCAAATTCATGATGGGCCGCGCGGCGCGTGACAGCGGGGCCAAAGCCACGCCGGGCCACGCCGTCTGGCCGAACGAGAAACAGCGCCAGAAGGTGCCGACCAACGCGTCTCTGACGGGTGAACACGCCCTGTCGGGTGACGGCCTGCCCGCGAGCTTCAAGTTTGCCCTTGGTCAGGCGCAAGACTTCATGCCAAAACTGGCACTCAGCACCCAAGGCAGCGGTGCCAGTGCCACTCAGGTCAGCTGGCTGGGTCTGCCCACAGCGCGCGCCTATTTTCTAAACGCCATGAGTGGCAGCGACGATGCGGGCGAAGCGGAGATAGTGATCTGGAGTTCTGCGGAGTTGCCGGAGCCGGGTTGGGGCTTAATGGACTACGCCAGCAATGCCCATGTGGACCAGTGGCTGAAAGAAAAAGTGCTGTTGCCCGCCAGCCAAACCCGCTGCGCCATTCCGGCGGGCATCTTTGCCAAGGCGCAAGGCACCATGCTGCGCGGCATCGCTTACGGACAGGAACTCAACCTGGCGTATCCGCCGCGCCCCACGGACAAGCGCATCGCCTGGGAGCCCGAGTGGGCCGCCAAAGTACGCGTCAAATCTGTCGCGATGGCGATGTTCGGTGACGATGGCGCGACCGGTTGGACGCAGGGAAACCCAGACGCACCTCCACCCGATGCGGACCCCGAAAATTCCAGAGCACCGGCAATTCCTGGCATACCGGGTATGGGCCGGGCCCTCAAGGGCCTGTTTGGCCGCTGAATCTGGCGCCGGGGCCAGGGGTTTAAAGGGGCGTTGCAACGGGTGCGATTCAAAGTGAGGTGGCACGCTGAAGAAATCAAGGCCTCACGTCAAACCCGGCTTTGCGTATTAAACCCGGCCCGGCGACTGGGCCATGCGCATGCGGTTTTGGGGTGAAAAAACACGCGAAATTGAAGCTGGGGTAGGCAAGCGCTTGCCGACGCGCGCCTTTCACGAAGTAGCCCGGTCGCATAGCCCAATCACTGTGCCTGCCGCCGTCGAAGTCAGAATTTCTGCAGCAAGCGGCGCACATCAATTCGCGCCACCCCAACGCAGGCAACTTTTGAATTCCCCCTGTCGGCGTACCCAATCGCTCGCAGAATCAGTCGGGTGATGCGCTTTGCGGAGGTAAAGGAGGAGCTCGCGCAGCGGGCGGGGGACACGTAGCAAAGCGCATCGCCCGGCTGATTCAACAACCACCGTGATGCCTGCCCATATCCAATAGACGCATCTGAGTGCTTCGGAAAAAAACCATTCATCTGAAGCGCACTCACTCTGAATCGCACCCCGTTGCAGCGTGGCACTGCCCGGCAGCAAGGTGGCATGAGAAAATACGCGATTATTTTCAATTGAATTCACAGGCCACCACCATGATCGAAGCAGAACGCATCAACGCCATCGGCGCCCAACTCTCTGACCTGAGCGCACGCGCGCTCAGTTTACGGGGGTATCTTTGACTACGATGCCAAAGCCGAACGCCTGAGAACCGTCAACGCCTCGCTTGAAGACCCGACCGTCTGGAACGACCCCAAACGTGCCCAGGAGCTGGGCCGCGAGAAAAAAGCGCTCGATGGCGTGGTCATCACGCTGACGGATCTGGCGCGTGAACTCGCTGACAACAGCGAACTGTTCGAGATGAGCAAGGAAGACGGCGACGAAGCCGGCCTGCTGACCATCGAAGCCGACACTGCGCGGCTCGCCCTCATCATCGAAGGGCTGGAGTTCCGCCGCATGTTCAGCAACCCGGCCGACCCCCTGAATTGCTTTCTGGACATTCAGGCCGGCGCGGGAGGCACCGAAGCCTGCGACTGGGCTAGCATGCTGCTGCGCCAGTACCTGCGCTATGCCGAGCGCAAGGGTTTCACCACCACGCTGGAAGACGAAACCCCGGGCGACACGGCGGGCATCAAGGGCGCGACCATCAAGATTGAGGGCGAATACGCCTTTGGGCTCTTACGCACCGAGACCGGCGTGCACCGGCTGGTGCGCAAGAGCCCGTTTGACTCATCCGGGGGCCGCCATACCTCGTTCGCGTCGGTGTTTGTGTACCCGGAAATCGACGACTCGATCGAGATCGACATCAACCCGTCTGACGTGCGGGTCGACACCTACCGCGCCAGCGGTGCCGGCGGTCAGCACATCAACAAGACCGACTCGGCCGTGCGCCTGACGCACATCCCCACCAATACCGTGGTGCAGTGCCAGGACGGGCGCAGTCAGCACGGCAACCGCGAGGTGGCCTGGAAGCGCCTGCGCTCCAAGTTGTACGACCTGGAGATGCGCAAGCAACTGGCGGAACAGCAAAAGTTAGAGGACACCAAGACCGACGTCGGCTGGGGCCACCAGATCCGTTCCTACGTGCTGGACAACAGCCGCATCAAGGACCTGCGCACCAACTATGAAACATCGGCCACGCAAAAGGTGCTGGACGGCGATCTGGACCCGTTTATTGAAGCATCCTTGAAGCTGGGCGTTTGATGACGGATGCAAGCGCAACGCTGCCGCCGGTCCAGGCCCTGATTTTCGACATGGACGGCACCATGATCGACTCCATGCCCAGCCACGCGCAAAGCTGGCAGGCGTTTGCGGCGCAACACGGCTTGCGCATTGATATGCCTGACCTGATGCGCCGCACCACCGGACGCAACGGCGCCGAGTGCATGCGCGAACTGTTTCAACGGGACATGCCCGAGGACGAGGCGTGGACACTGATTGCCGACAAAGAGCGGCTCTACCGCGACCTGTTTGGCCCGATCTTCACGGAGGTGGCGGGCTTCAAGACCTTCTCGGAGCAGGCGCTGGCGAAGGGCTTGAAAGTGGGCATCGGCACCGCTGGCGACCAGGACAACATTGCCTTTGTGTTGTCGCACCTGCAACTGCCCAGCGCGCCGCACGCCGTTGTGGGCGGCGACGAAGGCTTGCCTGGCAAGCCTGAGCCTGCTATATTTTTAGAAGCTGCAAAGCGAATGAATACGAGGGCTAGCGCCTGTATTGTTTTTGAAGACTCACCTTTTGGCATTGAGGCGGCACGCCGCGCCGGCATGCGCGCCGTGGCCATTTGCAGCACCCACAGCCCGGCGCAACTGGCCGGGCCCCACGTGCTCGCCAGCGTGCGCGACTACAACGAACTGATGAACTCGAAATTTCTGGAGAACCTGCATGTTGCAACTTCGTGACTCAAACGGCCCGGCCACGGTGATTCGTCGCGCCGACTACAGCGCACCGGCGTTCTGGATCGACAGTGTGCATCTGAGCTTTGACCTGGATCCGGCCAAGACCCGTGTGCTCAACAAGATGACGCTGCGTCGCAACCCGGACGTGCCAGTGCAGCCTTTGAGGCTCGACGGTGAAACGCTGAACCTGGCGCGCGTGCTGGTCAATGGCCAAGGCACCTCGTTCAAGTTTGAAGGCGGCAAGTTGGTGCTGGAGAACCTGCCGCTCGAAGGCGCGTTTGAACTGGAAATCTTCACCACCTGCGAGCCGCTGAAGAACACCAGCTTGTCAGGCCTGTACGTCAGCAACGACTCGTTTTTTACCCAGTGCGAAGCGGAAGGTTTCCGGCGCATCACCTATTTTCTGGATCGCCCCGATGTGATGGCCAGCTACACCGTGACACTGCGCGCCGACAAGCAGAAATACCCGGTGTTGCTGTCCAACGGCAACCTGGTGGCCTCAGGCGCCCTGGAAGGCACCGGCAACGAAAGGCGGCACTTTGCGACCTGGGTCGACCCGCACAAAAAGCCCTGCTACCTGTTTGCGCTGGTGGCGGGCCAACTGGTCTGCCGCGAGCAGCGCATCACATCGCGCGCCGGCAAGGAGCATTTGTTGCAGGTCTATGTGCGCCCCGGCGACATGGACAAGACCGAGCACGCCATGAACTCACTGATGGCCTCGGTAGTCTGGGACGAAGCCCGCTTTGGCTTGCCGCTGGACCTGGAACGCTTCATGATTGTGGCCACCAGCGACTTCAACATGGGCGCCATGGAAAACAAGGGCTTGAACGTCTTCAATTCCAAGTATGTGCTGGCGAGCCAGGCCACCGCCACCGACGCCGATTTTTCCAACATCGAAAGCGTGGTCGGGCACGAATACTTTCACAACTGGACCGGCAACCGCATCACCTGCCGCGACTGGTTCCAACTCTCCCTGAAAGAAGGGCTGACGGTGTTCCGCGATCAGGAGTTCAGCATGGACCTGTGCGCCGAGCCTTCAGCCCGCGCCGTTAAACGCATCGAAGACGTGCGCGTGCTGCGCACCGCCCAGTTCCCCGAAGACGCCGGCCCGATGGCGCACCCGGTGCGCCCCGACAGCTACATCGAGATCAACAACTTCTACACCGTCACCATCTATGAAAAAGGTGCCGAGGTGGTGCGCATGATGCAGACGCTGGTGGGCAGCTTGAACGACCCCACGGGTCGGGCAGGTTTTGCCAAAGGCGTCACGTTGTACTTTGAGCGCCACGATGGCCAGGCCGTCACCTGCGACGATTTTGCCCAAGCCATTGCCGACGCCAACCCCGACTCCGCCCTGTCCAAACTGCTGCCGCAATTCAAGCGCTGGTACAGCCAGGCCGGCACGCCGCGCCTGCAGGCCAAAGGGAACTATGACGCCACGGCGCAGACCTACACGCTCAATTTCAATCAAAGTTGCCCGGCCACACCGGGCCAGGACAACAAGGAACCGTTTGTGATTCCGGTCAGCCTGGGCCTGGTGGGCGCCAGCGGCGCCAGCCTGACGCTGCAGTTGCAAGGCGACAGCACGGCAGCGTCTAGCAGTCACCTGTTGGTCTTGACGCAGGCGCAAGAGTCCATCACCTTCGTCAACGTGGCCGAGGAACCGGTTCCTTCAATCCTGCGCGGCTTTAGCGCGCCGGTGCTGCTGGACTTTGACTACAGCGACGCCGAGTTGCTGACCCTGCTGGCTTTTGACCCCGACCCCTTCAACCGCTGGGAAGCCGGGCAACGTCTGGCGCTGCGAAGTGCTGTTCAAGCAATAGCAAGTGACTTCCATTTGACGGGGGCTAGACCGCTAAATGATCAATATGTGGGGGCGATGCGCGCGGTCCTGCGGCATCCCGCGTTGGACGCCTCCTTCAAGGAACTGGTGCTCACGCTGCCGTCGGAGACCTATATCGCCGAGCAACTCGACGTGGTGGACCCGCAGCGCATCCACGCCGTGCGCGAAGCCATGCGCGCGCAGCTGGCCAGCGCGCTGGCACCCGACTGGCAGTGGGCATTTGAGACCCACGCCAACAACGGCGCCTACCGCCCCGATGCCGTGTCAGCCGGGCGTCGCGCCCTGACTGGGCTGGCGTTAACGCAATTGTGTCTGGCGGCGCGGGACAGCGGCGACAACCTGTGGCCGGGCAAGGCCTACCAGCGTTTCAAGGACGCCGACAACATGACCGACCGCTTCAACGCCTTGAACGCGCTGGTCAACAGCGGCCATGAACTCGCCAAACCCGCGCTGGCGCAATTCCATAGCCTGTTCAAGAATGAAGAACTGGTGCTGGACAAATGGTTTGCGTTGCAAGCAGGAAGCTGCGACCGGGGCGGCCAGGTGCTGCCCGCCGTGCGCCAGCTGCTCAGGCACCCGGACTTCAATCTGCGCAATCCGAACCGGGCGCGCAGCGTGATCTTCAGTTATTGCAGCGCCAACCCCGGCGCCTTCCACCGCCTGGACGCGGCCGGCTATGCATTCTGGAGCGAACGCGTGCTCGAACTCGACAGCATCAACCCGCAGGTCGCGGCTCGCCTGGCGCGTGCGCTGGACCGCTGGTCGAAGCTGGCCGAACCCTATCGCAGCGCCGCGCGCCAGGCGATTGAGCGTGTCGCCGACAAGCTTGAGCTGAGCAATGACGTGCGTGAAGTGGTCAGCCGCGCGCTGGCCGACTGATCCCTGCCCCATCCAACCCGCCTTACTACTGATCGAGCGCCCATGAGCAAAAAGATTTCCCTCACCCGTTACCTGGTCGAGCAGCAACGCATGGACGGCCACATTCCGGCCCAGTTGCGCCTGTTGCTGGAGGTGGTGGCACGCGCCTGCAAGCGCATCAGCCTGACCGTCAACAAAGGCGCCTTGGGTGGCGGACTGGGCAGCGCCGAGACCGAAAACATCCAAGGCGAGATGCAAAAAAAGCTCGACATCATTGCCAACGAGGTGCTGATCGAAGCCAACGAATGGGGCGGCCACCTGGCGGCCATGGCGAGCGAAGAAATGGACGGCATCTACATCGTGCCCAACCGCTACCCGCAAGGCGAATACCTGCTGCTGTTTGACCCGCTGGACGGCTCCAGCAACATCGACGTCAACGTGAGCATTGGCATGATCTTCAGCGTGCTGATCAAGCCCGAAGGCCCGGGGGTCTCGGCGCAAGACTTTCTGCAACCCGGCAACCAGCAGGTCGCCGCCGGTTACTGCGTGTTCGGGCCGCAAACCACGCTGGTGCTGACGGTGGGCGACGGCGTCGCCATGTTCACCCTGGACCGCGAACAAGGCTCCTTCATCCTGACCGCAGAAAATATGCACGTGCCCGATGACACCCAGGAATTCGCCATCAACATGAGCAACATGCGCCATTGGGACGCCCCGGTCAAACGCTACATCGACGAGTGCCTGCAAGGCAAGGACGGGCCGCGCGGCAAAGACTTCAACATGCGCTGGGTCGGCAGCATGGTGGCCGATGTGCACCGCATCCTCACCCGGGGCGGCGTCTTTTTGTATCCCTGGGACAAACGCGAGCCCGACAAGCCCGGCAAGCTGCGCCTGATGTACGAAGCCAACCCGATGGGCTGGCTGATCGAACAAGCCGGCGGCGCCGCCAGCAACGGCAAGCAGCGCATTTTGGAGGTCCAGCCTGGGAAATTGCATGAGCGGGTGAGCGTGTTTTTGGGCTCAAAAAACGAGGTTCAACGCATTGCCCGTTATTACAGCGAAGCGTAAGTAGCCCGCTATAATTGCCGACTTGGTGATTAGCCGGTGTAGCTCAGTCGGTAGAGCAGCTCATTCGTAATGAGAAGGTCGGGTGTTCGATTCATCTCTCCGGCACCATATAAAAAAACGAAAGTCCGCTATTTAAAAAGTAGTGGATTTTTTTTCGGGTTACGCCGGGGTTACTTTTTCCCCAATCGGACTGGCTGCAGGCCAGCACCAGCAGGGAGTGTGCAACAGTCTGTGTGTGCAGCAGGTCCAGGTGGCTGTTCTCGAAATGTTGTGATGATGCGAGTCTAGCAAGTGGGGTATATCTCTTTTGAGCCAGACAGTATGAAACAACCATCACGACCATCACCACCATCACAGGCGCCGCCGGAATCGATGTTCCGCGTGATGGTTGTGACGGTGGTGATGGTGGTTGTTGTCTATTGTTATAGTCGCCGCAGGCATACATGCCCCAGGTAAAAGGGGTCCTTCTTTCGCAAAATCCTATGCGGGGGGCAACAACGCACTCGTCGCCCACAGTCAGGGTGCAAACCAAGGTTTGCAGGGGTTTGCACCCTTAGCACACAAGGGGGGGGGGAATTCAATTCACATCCTTTGCCCGAGTTGGCGGCAAAAGTTGGTCTTGGCAAATTTGCCGACCCCAACGCTGCGCCAGTCACTTTGCGGAGATAAGTCCGCATATTGACCGCAATTCTTGCGGTGAATGTTTTGCCTGTGCGGCGAATACAGCCCATAATCTCCGCATGAACTACGGTGATAACCTTTACATCTGGCAGGCGACTGACTGGCCTCAATGGCGCTACGACCTGTCAAAACTGGCTGGGCCACTGGCCAACGTCAGTCGTGCGCAAGGGGTTCTGATGGGGCGTTTGACTGATGTGGGCATGGCGCTGCGCGACCAAGCCAGTCTTGCGGCACTCACTGATGATGTGGTCAAAACCAGCGAGATAGAGGGCGAGCAGTTTGATGTCCATTCTGTACGCTCGTCCATTGCTCGCCGCTTGGGAGTGGATATTGGTGCCCTCGCACCCGTTGACCGCCATGTCGAGGGCGTGGTCGATATGGTGCTGGATGCCACCGGGCGCTGTAATGCGCCACTGACACCAGAACGACTGTTTGGCTGGCACGCAGCCTTGTTTCCCACAGGCTTTAGCGGCCTGACGCGCGTTCAGGTTGGCGCATGGCGTGACGATGCGGCTGGGCCGATGCAAGTCATTTCAGGTCAAGGGCTGCGTCAGCGCATTCATTTTGAAGCGCCACCAGCAACCCAATTACCGGCCGAGGTCAACAGCTTCATTGACTGGGCAAACGCATCGGTACCCGAGCCAGCCCTGATCAAGGCTGGACTGGGTCATCTTTGGTTTGTGACCCTCCACCCCTTTGACGATGGCAATGGCCGGATCGCCAGAGCGGTGGGCGACCTGTTATTGGCGCGCGCCGACGGTAGCCCACAGCGCTTTTACAGCCTGTCGGCGCAAATTCAGCGGGAGCGCAAGGACTACTACGACGTGTTGGAGCGCACGCAAAAAGGTACTCTGGACGTGACCGAATGGTTAATGTGGTTTCTTGGCGCGTTACACCGTGCGGTGGACAGTGCCCAAAACACGCTGGACGCTGTGCTGGTCAAAACCAAATTCTGGCAGCGCTGGTCTGGCACGCCGTTAAACGAGCGACAGATCAAACTGCTCAACCGACTGTTGGATGGTTTTGATGGAAAGCTCACCAGCAGCAAGTGGGCATCCATTGCCAGGTGCTCGCCGGACACCGCCCTGCGGGACATCAATGAACTGATTGTGTTGGGGGCACTGTGCAAGATGCCGGGTGGCGGGCGAAGCACGACCTACGAAATCGCTGATTGAATTGGGATGGCAAAAAAGGGGTCCGTTCAATGGACTTGTGGAAGCGATGACCTCCAGCATTTGGAGGCCACCGCCACTGATGGCAGTTGGCCAGACCGGTCAAATGTAAATCTCGTCCTGGAGGTTGGCACCGACGTAAAGGGCGTTTTGGACATGGTTTTCTCCGTTGGGCTGATTGATTCGACACCCGTAGTAAGACGCTGTTCAATCCGCAAGCCAAGCTATTTGTGGAGTGTTGTGTCAAACTGGATGCGCAAATTTGCGCACCCTGCCACTGCATCCAATCAAGCCAGGATTTCGTCTAGCAAGTCCACGACGTGGTAGCTGCGTTCACCACCATGGGGTTGCTTGATGTGATGGTCAGCCCCAGCTTCTTTTTGGATGCCCCGGCAAACGTGCCGCGCACGGTGGTGCGTGCGCATATTTGCGCCACTGTCGCACCCTGCGGGCGGCGTAGCATCCCGATGATGTTGGCCTGCTTGCTGTGCTCACGCTTGCGGAGGGGTTTTGGCGCTGTCACTGGCTGTGCGGCTTGCGCCCACTGTGGCTCGACGCTGGCCACGGTGGCCTCCAGTTCTGAGTCGGCGTCCAAGGGTGCCACCACCGGCACAAGTGCAGCCGTTGACCGCGTGAGCCCAAGTGCATCGTAGCCCTCGGCGGCGACAAAATGGTTGGCACCGTCGCTGGTGATTAGGGCTCGATTGAACAGGCCGGTGAGCACTTTCTGGCGGGCACCACCTTTGACATTGTCGGGAAACCAAGTGATCTTGCCGTTGGTGTTTTGGGCGGCATGGGCCAGCACGGCGTGCTGAGTGGGATTGAGTTGGATGGTCATGATGTGATCCTGATTTGCTTCGGGGTGGTTATGAACGCGCTGTTTGGCAGTGAAGCCAAGCACTTTTTGCTTGGCTTGCGCAACAAATCAGTCTTTCGCGATTTCTGCCTCCGTGGCCCGGGGCATGGACGCGCCCAATTCAGCACCCGCCTTGAACGCGGCTTCCAGGGCTTGGCGCACGTTCCAGACTGCGACATCGTGGAAGTCGAGGCGGTCTGAGTTGCGTGTTTCAAGGGTCTCGATAAAGAGGTGCTTTTGGGCAATCAGGGCAAAAATCTGGTCAATGGTGCTGCTCATGTCAATCTCCGTTTGGTGTTGCGATGCCTCTAGCAGCCTGTCGGACTTAAATATTCTCTTATTTGCTACTAAATACATAGTGTTAAAGCTATAATACACGTGGCTTAGGAAGGATTTAACCACCATGTCGAACTTCATTCTGACTGACCGCAAGACCGACTACTTGCTGCCCCCGTCGGTTGATGACTGGCTCACCCAGGACCATCTGGCGCGCTTCGTCGTTGAAGTCATCGACGGCCTTGATCTCTCCCGCCTGACACGCCAATATGCCGGTCGCGGCTCCAAAGCACACCACCCAGCCACCTTGCTGGCAATTTTGGTCTACGGCTATTCAACGG
>VMTC01000054.1 GCA_013791765.1 Rhodoferax sp. | reverse complement strand
CATCGCTGATCGTATCTTCCAGATCCGCCGCCGGCGTGCCCGGGCGGCGCGAATAGATGAAGGAGAAGCTGTGATCAAAGCCGATGTCCTCGATCAGCTTCATGGTCTTCTCGAAGTCGGCGTCGGTCTCGCCGGGGAAGCCGACGATGAAGTCGCTGCTCAGCGCCATGTCGGGCCGGATCGCCCGCAGTTTGCGCACCGTGCTCTTGTATTCCATGGCGGTGTAGCCGCGTTTCATGGCCATCAGGATGCGGTCCGAGCCGTGCTGCACCGGCAGGTGCAGGTGGCTCACCAGTTTGGGCAGCTTGTCGTAAGCGGCAATCAGCGAGGGCGTGAACTCGTTCGGGTGGCTTGTGACATAGCGGATGCGCTCGATGCCCGGAATGTCGGATACGTAGTCGAGCAGCGTGGCAAAGTCGGCCATCTCGCCTGAGAGCGCGCTGGCGTCGCCAATCATGCGGGCGCGCCAGGCGTTGACGTTTTGCCCGAGCAGCGTGATTTCTTTCACGCCCTGGTCGGCCAGCCCGGCCACTTCAACCAGCACGTCTTCAAACGGGCGGCTCACTTCTTCGCCGCGGGTGTAGGGCACCACGCAGTAGCTGCAATACTTGGAGCAGCCTTCCATGATGCTCACGAACGCGCTGGCGCCTTCGACGCGCGCCGGGGGCAGGTGGTCAAACTTTTCGATTTCGGGAAAGCTGATGTCCACTTGCGAGCGATTGAGCCGCTCGCGATCAAACAGCAGCTGCGGCAGGCGGTGCAGGGTTTGCGGGCCAAACACCACGTCCACATAGGGTGCGCGCGCGATGATGGCGGCGCCTTCCTGGCTGGCGACGCAGCCGCCCACGCCGATCAAAGCGCCCTTCTTCTTCAGGTGCTTGACGCGGCCCAGGTCAGAGAACACTTTCTCCTGCGCCTTTTCGCGCACCGAGCAGGTGTTGAACAGAATCAGGTCGGCTTCTTCCACGTTGTCGGTCGGCTCGTAGCCTTCGGCCGCGCCGAGAACGTCGCTCATTTTGTCCGAGTCGTACTCGTTCATCTGGCAGCCGTAGGTTTTGATGAAGACTTTTTTGCTCATGGGGGAACTCACTGAATAGGTATAAATTCAATAGCTGCTAACGCCCTATTGACGTGGGCTAGAGCCTGATTTCTTATAAATTAGTCGGAAAAGTGCTCGCACGCAGGGCGCCACTCGGCCAGGCGCCCAACGGGGCTATTGCCGGGGATACTTCGGCAACTGCTCAAACGGCGTCTTGCCGTCGTCGGTTTTGGGCTTGTCAGCGTCAGAGCCGAAGATGAAGTTGATCACCGTCTCCATGCCGCTGCGCTCTTGTGCCGCTTCTTGGGGGCTCAGAATCCAGGCCTCGTGAATCAGGCCCTGCGGGTCCTGCCGGTAGTTGACCAGCACGCTACTGCCCACCAAGGTGCTTGAGAGCACCAGCAGGTTGTTGACGCCCTTGATGCGCGCGCCCGGTGAGAGCCGGGCCGCCTTGCCGTTGATCAACACCTCGGGTGGCGCCGTGACCACAAGCAGGCCACGCCGGGCGTTGTCGGGAAACTGGCGCACACCCGCTTGCGCTTGCGCTTGCGCTTGCGCTTGCGCTTGCGCTTGGGCTTGGGCCAGATTGGCGCTCAGGGCGCAGGCGCTGAGCAAAACGAGTCCCAGCGTCTTCAAAAAACGGCGGGGTGAGGATGATTCTGGCGTCAGGCAGCGGTTCATGGTGTTTGTCCAGAGGCTGAAAGTTAAAGGGAAGCGCCACAGGGCGCCGTGCAGGTGGCTACTTTACTTGAAAGACCAGTTCGCGACCACCGCATTGGGCGTGACGCTCAGACGCATGGCATAGGGATTGCGCTGCTGCTCGCTCAACAAGGAACCCATCGCATAGCCCAGCAAGGCACCGGCCACGGTGTCCGACACCCAATGCTCACGCTTTTGCACTCGCCCGAAGGTCGACGCGGCAGCGACTGCATACAGCCAGGGCATGTCGAGCTGCTGGGCAAAGGGCGTGGCCAGGGCGAAGGCGATGGCGACGTGGTTGGACGCAAATCCGGACTGGGCAGCGCCGCTCTTGAAACCGTCAAAACTCGCGTTGCCCAATTCTTGCGACGGTCGCGCCCGGCCCACCACGTAGCGCGTCGCCAGGTTAGCGCCCCAGGTGTAAGCCGCCGCCTTGAGCGCGGTCTCTGCCGTGCTGGCGGCTGGTTCGCCACCGATACCGGTGTAGAGCAAGCCAGCGCTCAGCGCCAGCGCCATCGGCAAGGCGTTGCTGGCAGTGCCGAGTTGGCTCATGTTGCCAGTCTGGTGCTTCTGGGCCCAGCGCTCGGCGGGCTTGTCCAGCAGGCTGGACGCCAGGATGGCGCCGCCGGCCCACAGCCAGGTGGAAGCTGGAATGTCAGCAATCTGGCGCCCCAGCGTGGTGGTGGTGCTGCCCAGAGTCTCAAAGGCGTTGAGCCGGGGCTCGGTGAGCACATAGCTGGTGTTGGCGGCCGACTCCAGCGCGCTTGGCCGCGCCGGGCGCCAGTTCAGGGCGCGCGGGTCGCGCTGGCGCGTCAGGTCGATCAGGGTAAAGCGCCGGTTCAGGCGCGCGCCACCGTCGCGCGTGAGCGGGTTCCAGGTGATGTTCGCCGTGCCGGGCGTGGACTTGGGCAGCATCACGTCGAAGGGAATCGTGACGTAGATGCCTTTGTCAAAGCTGCCCTCGCCAAATTGCTCCTTTGAGACATCGGTCTTGGTGGCCCAGGCACCCATGGCAACGCCATTGGGGAACACGCGCTTGACATCAAGTGTGGCGCCCACGTCGCCGGCCAGGTAGCGCCCAGCGCTCAGGTTGAGTTGCACATCGTTCCAGCCGGTGTCCCAGTACAGGGTGGCGTGCCCGGTGTTGACGCTGTAGTCCCGAAAATCCAGGTTTTGGCGGAAATCGCGCTGCCTCACATGGTTGACATCGACGCCAACCGCCAGCCGACTTTGCCAGGGTCGGTACAGCCACTCTGCGCCGACCCCGCCGTACATTGACTCCAGCATGCCTGCATAGGCGCTGGCATAGTGGCCACCGCCCAGGTCACTGGCATGGGTGAGCTGCAACAAGGGCATCGTCAGGCGCGAGGTGGTGACGTACTCGCGCTGATGGGTGCGCACGCGTGGCAGATTCACGTCGCTGGTGTTGTCGTATTTGAACTTGTCGAAGTTATCGAGCAATCGCAAGCCAAACGCACTGCTGAGCCAGGTGCTGTCGGTAAAACGGTGTTCCAGCTTGGCTTGCAGGCCAAGTTGATAGATCAGAAAGCCGTCAGGCCCGCCCAGAATCTGGCTGTAGCTGGGGCCCCAGTCGGCGCTGAAACCGGGGGGCTTGCCCTGCCAAAAATTGCTGTCGCTACCGCGTTGCGCCAGGGCGCCGGTCTGACCAGAGCGCCCAGGCAAGGCCTGCTGCGCGGGCAGGCGCAAGGCAGGTGGCTCGGCCTGGGTACGCTGCGCCACCCACTCAGCACGGTCCACCTCAATTTGGGACAACGACAGTCCGCGCTCCTGCAACTGCAGCACGAAACGGGTCGAACTGGCGGGTGCGTCACGGTGCAGCACATGGATGGCACGCTCAATGCGCTCCTGCAGGTGCAAGGCGGTATCGGTCTCGGCCACCACGGTGGTGCTACCGCCCTGGTGCGCAATGCTGCGCACCGACCAGCCGGTGTAAAGCTCAATCGCCTGTGCTGTACCCTGCCAGCCAGAAGGCGGCAGTTGCGCTGCGGCCTTGAGCTGGACCGGGGGCAGAGCGACGTCAAGCAATTTAGGCGAATACAGCTGGTTCAAGCCGCCATGCAGGGTAAAACCCAGCATCAGGCGGTTGCCGCGCTCCAATCCCAGGCTGAAATCAATATTGGGTGAATAACGGTAAACCGCACCGACATTGAACGGGCTTTTGGCCGGCTGGTTGTTGCCGCTGGGCTCGTGCTGGTAGTCATTGCCATCAAGCTCCAGCTTCAACAACAACGCATCTACCGGCGACTGCCACTGCAAGCCGCCAAACAGGGCTGTCGGGCCGTGAAACATCGACTTGTAGTTGACTGTGCCGCCCGTGGCGCTCTGATTGCCGGTGCGGCTGTTGAAGCTATCGCCCAGGAAAGACAAAGGGTTTTTGAGGTTGCCGCGCGCCCCCAAGTAACCCCAGCCCAGGCCCAGGCTGGCGTCCCAATTGCCCCAGCGCTTGCTCGCCACCAGGTACTCGCCCGAGAACAGGCCAGTGCCACCCAGGTCGCGCACGCCGAGCGCCACTTGCGGCCAAAACGCCGATTCTTCGCGCAGGCGCAGCTTGAAATCGATCGACTTGTCCTTTAAGGATTGGCCGCCTGCAATCGTCGGACCATAGAGGCGATTGGCAATATCGGTGTAACGAAAGCCCGTTTCCAGCCAGTCGAGCGGCTGCAACATGATGGTGCCGCGCGTGTAGGGCTCAACCCGGCCCATGTGCAGGCGCATCGCGCCGGCCGGCGCCATGCGCGCGCTCGGGGTTTGCAGCACGCCGATCTCGCCCCAGTCACTGGCGCGAAGTTGGTGCCCACGCGGCACAGCGCGCGGCGCACGCTGCACCGGCACAACTTGGGTTGCGCCAGCGCTCAAGGCGGGCTCTCCCGGCAACTGGGTTGCCAAAAAGCGCGCCAGGTTGTCGGACACGCTGTCGGGCACGCGCGCGGCGCGACTGGGCGCCCATATCCAGGCCCCCGCGCCCGGTTCGTCCTGCGGTTGCAGATTCCAGGGCGCAATGCCAAAGCGTTGGGTGCGGCCATCGGCCTGAGCAATCCAGGCCCAGTCCACCGGCGCATCAGTGCCGATCACAGCGCCAAAGCTGCAAGCGCGCAGGTAGTCTTGGACCAGGGCGCCAGGTACATGGCTGGCGCTGCAAGGCTGGCCGACTTCGGTCACGACGGTCACGGTGCCTGGGCGCGCCGGCAAGACAATGCGCTGCCCCTCTTGCAACACCGGGTCTTGCGCCGGGTGGGCCTGCAGCCAACGCGCGTCGGCCATGGCGACAGAGAGCCGACCGGTGAGCGGCAAAGCCAGCAACCAGTCAGACAAATGCGCGCGCGCATCAGGCGACAAGGCCAGCCCCGGGCTCTGCTGCATCGCTTCGACGACGCCCTGGCGCAGACGCTGCTGCGGAGCGCGTTCGGCCCACACCTGCCAATGCAAGGCGGTGGTATCTGCCGTGGCGTCGGTGTTGCGCAGCAACCAGTCGCTCAGGCGCTCGCCCGGCACAATCGCAGCCGGTTGAACCGCCGCTATAGGGGCCTGCGCCGCAGCCGGCCAGACCGCCAGGCAGGCCATGCAGAGAACCGTCGCTTGCGCAACGCGCGTAGGCTGAAACTTCAAGAGGATTCTTCCTGCACCGGCCAGCGCTGCAACTTCAGACAAAAATCAACAGACAGACACTGCTGCGAATACACCACAGCCGGCTGCCCGCGGTGCACACCCCAGGCGTACCAGGCCGGCGGCAGCCGCTGGGCACTGGAGCTGATCGTGGCTTCGCGGAACCAGTGGTAGCGGCGGGCCTGCTCAATGGGCAGCGTCGCCGTCAGCACAATCGGTGGCAGGCCACCCCACGGATGGAGCTCCAGCTGATCGGCAATACCGAAGCGGTAGCCTGGCATCTGGTCGCGGGAGCGCTGGTAGACACCGCCTTGCGTTGCAGCGTCAACCCAGGTCGGTAGCGGGCTGCCAAAGCGAACCGCACGCCAATCGGTTTCCAGCCCGGCGGTGGCGATGATGCGCCCGCTCTGCGTCTTGATGACTTCGCCTTTGGCTGAGTACCACACCTCGATCTCGCCCTGTGGATGGGCGTCCACATAGCCCAGCACCAGCAAGGCTGCCGCACGGCCTGCCACTTCGACCCGCAAATAGCGGTAAGCCGGATTGGGCTGCGCCGGCAGCTTTGAGGCATTGCCCGAGCCCAAACGCTCTGCAGCGACGGCCGACACCACCTCGGCCAGCGGACTGCTGCTGGTGGCGCAGCCACTCAGCCACGCCGCCAACAACAACAACAGCAACCAACGACCCACCACATACTGACGTAGTTTCATGCGCACAAAAAGAAAAGCGCCCGAAGGCGCTGTTTCATCTTGGAAAACAGGTCAATTGGTGGTGGAGCCCGAATCATTCACGGCAGTCACCACCACGGCGGCAATCACGGCACCAATCACAAGGGTGGACAACGCAACACCCCCGATGGCAGCATTAGAGGCAGCAGCTGCTCCTACGGGCGCACCAGAACCTGCGGCAGCACCGGAACCTGCGGCTGGCGTTTGAGCCCATACGGACTGGGACGTGAGGGCGAGAATGGCAACGCTGGTTGCAAGGAATTTATTGAGTTTCATAAAAGCTCCTAAGTACTGACTTGACTGTCTGAAAAAATGAACCGTCAATATACCATTACCAATTAATTGGCCCAGAGGTTTTTTCTTGACTGCACAAAAAATCAGGTCTGTGCAGCAGAGCTGGCAGCAAGCCATGGCGCTTAACGTTGCCCATATACAACGACAAACGCCAAGCCTTCAGCCCGCGCGGCGCGCCTTGACCGCCTGCGCCAGTACCTCCAGCACCTGACACGAATCATCCCAGCCCAGGCAGGCATCGGTGATGCTTTTGCCATATTCCAGTTCGGCCGGGTCATTCTTTCCGGGTGTGAACTTCTGGGCACCGGCGAGCAGATGGCTTTCCACCATGACGCCAAACACGCTGCTGGAGCCGCCCGCAATTTGGCCCGCGATGTCCTGCGCCACCTCCATCTGTTTCTCAAACTTTTTACTGCTGTTGGCATGGCTGCAGTCCACCATCAAGGTCGGCGGCAACTTGGCAGCCACCAAGTCCTGGCAAGCGGCAGCGACGCTGGCAGCATCAAAATTGGGCGCTTTCCCACCACGCAGGATGACGTGACAGTCTTTGTTGCCCTTGGTTTGCACTATGGCGACCTGACCATTCTTGTGCACTGACAAGAAGTGGTGGCCTCCAGCGGCGGCCTGAATGGCGTCGGTGGCGATCCTGATGTTGCCGTCGGTGCCGTTCTTGAAGCCAATCGGCGCCGACAGACCCGAGGCCAACTCGCGATGCACCTGGCTCTCCGTCGTGCGTGCGCCAATCGCGCCCCAGGAGATCAGGTCGCCCAGATATTGGGGCGAAATCACATCCAAGAACTCGCTGCCTGCGGGCAAGCCCAGGCGGTTGATGTCAATGAGCAACTGGCGCGCAATGCGCAGGCCCTCGTCGATGCGAAAGGTTTCGTCCAGATAAGGATCGTTGATCAATCCCTTCCAGCCGACCGTGGTGCGGGGTTTCTCAAAATAGACGCGCATCACGATCTCCAGGGTGTCGGCGTACTTTTCGCGCTGCACCTGGAGCCCGCGCGCATAGTCCAGTGCCGCAGCCGGGTTGTGGATGGAGCACGGGCCAATCACTACCAGCAAGCGGTCATCCTTGCCGGCCATGATGGCATGGATGCGCCGGCGCGTGGCGCTGATCAATGCCTCCACGGCGGTGCCTTCAATCGGGAAGAAGCGAATCAGATGCTCGGGAGGAGGCAACACGGTGATGTCCTTGATGCGTTGGTTGTCGGTCTGGCCGGTGCGATCCATCGGGCTCGCATACCAGGCATCGGCAGCAACGGAAGATTTGGCAGTCATGGTGAGGCTCCTAAGTCGATCAAAAAAAACAAAAAGGGCATAAAAAAACCGCCGGGGTTGCCGGCGGTTTTTGGGAGATCAGGACGTTTGATTCAGGTACGTTCAGAACTCTCTACCGCCGCAGGCGCTGGAGAACCAAAAGTAGCTAAAGAAAGACCGGACTGACTTCATGCGCACAAATGTAGCATAGTCAAAGGCAGGCGCTGGCGCCAAGCCGTCGTTCAGGCGGTGCCGCCGACCGTCAGGCCGTCAATGCGCAAGGTCGGCTGCCCCACGCCCACGGGAACGCTCTGGCCTTCTTTGCCGCAGGTGCCGACACCGCTGTCGAGCTTCATGTCATTGCCAATCATGCTGACGCGCTGTAACGCGTCCGGGCCGCTGCCGACAATGGTGGCGCCTTTGACCGGGTAAAGAATCTTGCCGTTTTCCACCCAATAGGCTTCGCTGGCTGAGAACACAAACTTGCCCGAGGTGATGTCGACCTGGCCGCCGCCAAAGTTGGTGGCGTAAAGACCCTTCTTGATGCTCGCCACAATTTCGTCGGGGGATTTGTCTCCGGCGAGCATGTAGGTGTTGGTCATGCGCGGCAAGGGCACATGGGCGTAGCTCTCGCGCCGGCCGTTGCCGGTCGGTGCCACCCCCATCAGGCGCGCATTCATCGCGTCCTGGATGTAGCCTTTCAAGATGCCGTCTTCAATCAGCACATTGCGCGCGCTGGTGTTGCCTTCATCATCGACGTTGAGCGAACCGCGGCGCTCAGAAATGGTGCCATCGTCCAACACCGTCACACCCTTGGCCGCAACACGCTGGCCGATCCGGCCACTGAAGGCGCTGGAGCCCTTGCGGTTGAAGTCGCCTTCCAAACCATGGCCAATCGCCTCGTGCAACAAAATGCCCGGCCAGCCGGGGCCAAGCACCACGGTCATTTCACCGGCGGGTGCCGGACGCGCTTCCAGGTTGACCAGCGCGGCCTTGACGGCCTCATCCACATATTGCGTAATCTGCGCCTCGTCAAAATAAGCCAGTCCAAAGCGCCCACCGCCGCCGGCCGATCCCATTTCACGCCGCTTTTTGCTACCCACACCCTGCTCGGCAATCACCGTCACTGACAGTCGCACCAGCGGGCGCACGTCGGCCGCCAAGGTGCCGTCGGCGCGGGCGACCAGCACTACGTCGTATTCGCTCGCCACCCCCGCCATGACCTGCGCCACGCGCGGGTCCTTGGCGCGGGCCAGTTGCTCTACACGCTCCAGCAACTTGACCTTGGCAGCACTGTCAAGCGTGGTGATCGGGTCCAGGCCAGGGTACAAGGAACGCCCACGAGCTATTTTTTTAGTAGCTACTCGCGCCCGCCCCTTCTGGGCTAGAGCCGAAATTGATCTCACAGTGCGGGCGGCATCGAGCAGCGAGGCCTCGGAGATGTCGTCCGAATAGGCAAAGGCTGTCTTCTCGCCGCTGACGGCGCGCACACCCACGCCCTGGTCAATGCTGAAGGAGCCGGTCTTGACAATGCCCTCCTCCAGGCTCCAGCCCTCCGAGCGCGTGTACTGAAAATACAGGTCAGCCTCATCAACCTGGTGCGCCTTGATTTCATTCAAAGCGCGGGCCAAGTGGGATTCGTCCAGGCCAAAGGGCGTGAGCAGCAGGGACTTGGCAATGGCCAAGCGTTCTAGAGTGGGTTCGCGGGAGATCATGTTGGGATTCTAATTAGTTGGGGACAGAGCTGGCGGACATCCGACAGGATGTTGGGGACAGAGCTGGTTCACTTCGTGTAACTGCGGTCTGTCCCACAAGGTGTTCGGCTGGTAACTGCGGTCTGTCCCGCAAGGCATCAGGATTGCACCAGCCGCTTGGACTTTGCAATTGACATCAGTATCCCCAGCGCCAGGCCCAGCGTCACCATGGCGGTGCCGCCATAGCTAACGAAGGGCAGCGGCACGCCCACCACCGGCAAAATGCCGCTGACCATGCCCATGTTGACAAAGGCATAGGTAAAGAAGATCAGCGTGATGCTGCCCGCCAGCAGCCTTGAAAACAGCGTCGGGGCTTGCAGCGCAATGGCCAGGCCGCGCAGGATCAAGAACAAGAAGCCGGCAATCAGCAGCATGTTGCCGACCAGCCCGAATTCTTCAGAAAATGACGCAAAAATGAAGTCGGTGGTGCGCTCTGGAATGAACTCCAGATGGGTCTGAGTGCCCTGCATGAAGCCCTTGCCCCAGAAACCGCCCGAGCCAATCGCAATCATGCCCTGAATGATGTGAAAGCCCTTGCCCAGCGGATCGCGCGACGGGTCTAAAAGCGTGCAGATGCGCTGCTGCTGGTAGTCGTGCAACACCGGCCAACGCATGCCGTCGGCACACAACTGCGGCTCGAAGCCCACCAGCAAGCCAATCCCTACCACCCCCAGCAGCAGCGGCGGCACGATCCATTTCCAGGACAAGCCCGCAAAAAAAATGACCGACATGCCCGCCGCCAGCACCAGCAGCCCGGTGCCCAGGTCTGGCTGTTTGATGATCAAGGCAATCGGCAGCGCCAGCAGCAGCAAGGCCACCACAAAGTCCAGGGGCCGCAGTTGCCCCTCGCGCTTCTGGAACCACCAGGCCAGCATCAAGGGCACGGCAATCTTGAGGATTTCACTGGGCTGGATGGTGACGCCCACGTTCAACCAGCGCTGTGCGCCCTTTTTGGTGATGCCAAAAACCGCCACCGCGATCAGCAGGGCCACCCCCAGCAGGTACAGCGGCAACGCCAGCGCCATCAGCCGCTGCGGCGGAATCTGGGCCACCACAAACATGATGGTGCCCGCCAGCAACATGTTGCGGCCATGATCCTCAAATCGGGAGCCATGGTCGTAGCCGACTGAATACATCGTCACCAAGCCCGCGCACGCCAGCAAAAAAACGGCAAACGCCAACGGGCCGTCAAAGCCACGAAACCAGGGCGTGATGCGCCGCCAGGGGTGAGTTTTTCCAAATTGATGCGCCATGGGGGTGATTATCTCGTGAGTGGCTGATAGGCCTTACGGGAAGCACTTTCAATCATTCAATCGTGATTTCAAGCCGGGTTCGCCGGGCGGTGCTGCTTATATCCAGCGTCGCGTCAATGGCGTGAGCACGCTCCTGCATCGATAGCAAACCTCGGTGTTTTACCTGCGCGACGTCAAAACCGCGTCCGTTGTCAATGATCTGCAGTCGCACGCCGGTGCCCGCAGCGCTCAATGACGATGCAGCGATTTGCAGAACACTGGCCTGCGCATGCTGCAGCACGTTGGACAGCGCCTCAAACAACATGAACTGCAATTGGCGCATGGCGCTGGCATCCAGGCGAGAGACCGGCTTCAGCACCTCGACATTCCACTGCCAGGCAATGTTGCAGGCCAGAAAGCGCGGCTCCAGCCGGTAGCGAATATTGGCCAGCAAGGCGTTGATGTCGCCCGGCGGAAGGTTCATGGCGTCAATCGACAGCTTGAGTTGATCCAGGGAATCGCGCAGCGTCTGCAACACCTCGCCAGGTCCCGATCGACCCGATTCCAGCTGTCGAATCGCGGTACTGATGTGCGAGCCAACGCCATCGTGCATGTCGCGAAGAATGCGGCTGCGCTCCAGCGCGCGCTCCTGCTCGCGCGCGAGCTGCTCCAAGCGCTGGTAGCTCTGCGTCAGCTCTTGCTCCCTGTGCGCCACGCGCGCCAGCAGGTTGGCGTTGAGGTCACGCGCCTGCGCACTGGCCGCGCGAAAGCGCATGATGACGATACAGCCCAGCGTCACGCCAAACAGCACCGAGCTGTAGCGCATCAGGGTATTGCCGCCATAGCCCTGGCTGATCCGAAACACATACAGATCGCGCAAGCCCACCAGCGTATTCCAAAGCAATACCAGCGCCACCAGCCTGTGCGCCAAAGACGCACCGCGCGCCGCCTGCCAGATAAACAGGGAGGCGAATATCAGCGCGGTCAGCCCCAATGCAGCGTACAAGAGCGTCATCGCCAGTGGAAAACCGCCCGCAAGTGCCGCCGCGCCAGCGGCAACACTCGTCGCCAGCAGCAAGCCCAGCCAGCGGCGCAGCCAGATCGCGGCAGTCAGACGACCCCAGTCGGCGACTTCAACACAAAAGAGCATCATGCTGCTCACCCACACGGTTGCCGCCAAAAGCCCGACCATGCCCCACCAGGGCCAGGCAATGGGTGAGTGCGCGATCAGGGTATCGCCGATCCTGAGCGTCCATGACAGCTCAGCCAGCGCGGCAAACAGATACAGCGGATCGCGCTTGAGCCACCCGGACGCGCTGACGTCCACCTGCGTTGCCCACAGCGCCAGTGCCACCACCCCGATCAACAGACTGAAGATCACCACGGCCAGCGAACCGGTGATACGCCAGTCGTAGTCATGTTGATAGAGTTCTTGCACCTGCGCCCGCGGGCCCAAGGTCAAGGGCGCCAGTCCGCCGCGGCGACCCACGTCAGCGCGGATATGTACGCGAAAGACGTTGCGCGTGCGCAGCAGGCTGGGGTCAAGCTCAATCAAGCGAGGCGCCTTGGCGTAATCGGCACCGTTGCCCTGCTGCAAATCACCTTTGGTCTGCAATAGCGTGCCATTCAGCCAAATTTCATAAGCATTGCCCAGCCGGGGCAGGTACAAGGCATAGGGCTCGATCGGCACCGCCGCCAGCTCGAATGCCAATTCAAATGTCGCCGAACCGGCCAGACCCGGGTGCTTGCGGTCCCAGTGGTAGGGCAAGTTGACAGCTTGCTGCTGCGTTTGGCCTTTCAGCGTGACAGTCGCCTGCGCTGCGCGCAGTTCCAGCGTTTGGGCGGGTGCCTGCGCGAGCGCCTGCCCGCTAACGCACGCCAGCCCCAGCCCCAGCCCGAAAGCCCAGAAAAGCAGAGACCGCAGAGCGCGCCGAATTGTCATAGATCGGCGCATCTTAGCGAAGCCCTGGTGGACGCGGCGGGCGCGCCTGGTTCAGAACTCGCCTGCGCGGGCGTTGCGCCGGTGGCTTCACCCCAAAGACGACAACAGCCCCATGCGCGTGGCCTCAAACACCGCTTCGTTTTTGGAGTGCACGGAGAGTTTGCCGTAGAGGTTCTTGATGTGCGTCTGCACCGTGTGCACGCTCAAGGCCTGTAAGCGCGCAATCTCGGCGTAGGAAAATCCGCGCGCGATCAAACCCAGCACCTCCTGCTCGCGTGGCGACAGCAAGCCGCGCGACGCGGCGCCCTCAGTCGCACCAAGTGATTCATTTTTCATAGCATACCGTTCAGTAGGCACGCGAGCTAGGGCTCCATTTTCCTTATAAACAAGATACTTTGACAGCACCCGCCGGGCGATCATGGGCGAAATCGGCGAGGCGCCCGCGCGCATGTCCAGAATGGTTTGGGCGATGTCATCGGGCGTCGAATCCTTGTGAATGTAGCCCAACGCACCGGCTTCAATGCTGGCCAGCACGTTGTCTTCATCGCCGAACATCGAGATCACCAGCGGCTCGCAATGCGGATGCAGCCGCTTGGCGTGACGAATCACCTCCAGGCCGCTGCCATCGGGCAGGCCCAGGTCGGTCAACAGCACATCCAGTGTGTTCCTGTCGTCATCCAGCCAGGCTTTCGCCTCGGCCACGGTGCCGCAACTGGCGGCCAGCGCCAGCTCGGCGCAGCGTGACACGCTGGCCGCAAAAAATTCCCGCATTTGCGAATCGTCTTCAACCACCAGTACGCGCCACACTTGCTTCACCTTGCCCATAGTCCAATGGGTGACAAGCATAGTCGTGCTTGAAGGCGCTGGCTAGCATCCACGCATCCCATGTCTATGGGAGGAGCCCCCCTGACTTGTTTATTTGCATCTATGATCTCGATCCGAGAAGTCGAGAACCCTGATTGATCGGCTTTCCAGAGCACGTTCCACTTTCAGCATTCCAACCCACCAAGGGAATTCTTATGTCCAAAAATGCCGCCCCGTCAATGGCCAAATCCGTCGTCGCTGGTGACGCGCCCATCGCGCCACAAATTTCCCCTGGTTCGAACCCGCAGTTCCACTCGGGAATTAAACGGGTGAATGCGCTGCTTGAGCCTGAAGACGCCGCGCTTGAAGAAGACTTGGCGAGGTTGTTGGGCGCTGATGCCGAGGTCGGCAGAGGCGAACGCATTGTGCTGGCGCAAGCTCAACCTGGGACGACACCGGAAGCTGGTGCTGGTGCTGGTGCTGGTGCTGGTGCTGGTGCTGGTGCTGGTGCTGGTGCTGGTGCTGGTGCTGGTG
>VMTC01000075.1 GCA_013791765.1 Rhodoferax sp. | reverse complement strand
TGGCACCGAACTTGCTGCTGACTGCGTCATCGCCGCAACCGGAGCGCGCACGCCAGTTTGGGTGCAGGTCTCTGGCCTCGCTCTTGATGGCAACGGGTATATCGCGGTCGATCGCAACCATCGCAGTGTTTCTCACGCCAATGTTTTTGCCGCTGGTGATGTGTGCGCCAGAAATGATGTGTTGATGCAGCGCTCGGGGGTTCATGCGGTCTATGCCGGCCCGGTATTGGCCGACAATTTAATAGCGGCGCTCAGTGGGGCAACACCCCGGCCTTACCACCCCAAGCACAGATCACTCTATTTGCTGGCCTGTGGTCCCAGGTACGCAATCGCTTCGTGGGGGCGTTGGTCTGCTGAAGGACAATGGGTCTGGAAATGGAAGGACTGGATTGACCGAAGGTTCATAGCGCGATTTTCGGTGCCGCCAGCCACGAGGTCCATGCAACTATTGAAAGAATCCAGATGACTTTTTTCAAAAAAATGGGTGCGGTGTTTCAGACCCCGGGGCAAGCCGTCGCGGCATTGCCCGCGGTATCGGCCAACCCTTTATTGGCAAGCCTGTTGACCATGGCATGGTTTGTGGAGGCACGCGACCCCTACACCGGGGGCCACCTGTGGCGGGTGTCGCGCTATGCCCGGTTACTGGCCGAACAAACGGGTGTGAACGAAGCGACTGCCGCGCGCATCGGTCTGGGTGGCTTTTTGCACGATCTGGGCAAGGTGGGTGTACCCGATGCCATTTTGCGCAAACCTGACCGCTTGACGGATGATGAGTACGATGTCATCAAGACGCATCCTTCCATCGGCATGCGCATGCTGGCCGGGCACCCTTTGGCCTCACTGGTGCGAGATGCGATTTACGCGCACCATGAGCGCCCGGACGGCAAAGGCTATCCGCAGGGCTTAAAGAGCGAGCGAATTTCTGACATGGCCGCCATGGTGGGCATTTGTGATGCGTTTGATGCCATGACCAGTTCGCGCCCGTACCGCGCGGGCATGCCACGCGACAAAGCGCTTGGGATTTTGTTGGCTGAAAAGGGCAGCCAGTTTCACGCCGGGTTCACAGAGACATTTGTGGCGCTTGGTCACGCGGGTGCGTTGGACCATGTCATGGGCCACAGTGACGAAGGCATTCCTTTGCAATCCTGTCCTATGTGTGGACCCACTCTGGCGCTGCGCCGGGAGCAACGGGCGGGGGGCAAGATGTATTGTCGCAACTGCGCCGGTGAGTTCAAGCTGGTCCAGGGCGTTACCGGCCTGGTCGCAACACCCACGGGGCAACAGGGCAAGCCCGCCGACCTGGAGCCGCAGGCCGACACCGAATTGATCCAGCGCACCGTAATGGCTGCAGTCAGTGCGTTGCCTGCCGGTGACTTGTTAAAGGCCGCCGTCGATCTGGATCGGGTTCAGTGATGCGACGATTACTGCAAGTGGCCTGTTCACGCCGCATTGTCATCGACGCCTTGAAAATCGCCTTGGTTGTTGGAACGGTGCTCAACATCATCAACCAAGGAAACTCCATTGTGGCCAATACCGGCGTATCCTGGACCCATGTACTACTAAACTACCTGGTTCCATACTCGGTAGCCAGCTATAGCGCCGCCAAGAATCAAATGACCAACCAGGATGGGCATGATGAAGCGAGCATCTACCGGCAATAAACAGGGCGGCGCTGACGAAGTATCGGTACTGACCGACACCGAGTTCCTGGAGGCCTTGCGCCGCCAGATGCATAAATTCGCCACGCTGCAACTCTCTGACAGTCATCTGGCCGAAGATGCGGTGCAAGAGGCCTTGATGGGGGCGCTCAAAAATGCCAAATCCTTCACGGGGCGGGCGGCACTCAAAACCTGGGTCTTTGCCATTTTGAAAAACAAGATTGCCGACGTGCTGCGGCAAAAGCAGCGCTTGGTGTATGCCAGCAGCTTGATGCATGAAGACGAAGAGAGTGAGGATTTCTCTGAGCTCTTCAATGTCAAGGGATTTTGGCAAACCGACGAGCGCCCCGCCACCTGGGGCAACCCGCAAGACGCTTTGCATCAAGGTCAGTTCTGGAAAGTATTTGAAATCTGCCTGGAAAACCTCCCCGGCAAACAAGGACGCGTCTTCATGATGAAAGAGTTTGTCGAGTTGGATGCAAGCGAAATCTGTACCGAAGTCAACATCACCGTGACGAACCTGAATGTGCTGTTGCACCGTGCCCGGCTGCGTTTGCGTGAATGCCTTGAAAACCGCTGGTTTACACAAGGAGGTCAAGCGTGCTGAATTGCAAAGACGCCACGCGCTTGATATCCGAGTCGCAAGAGCGAAAGCTATCGCTGCTAGAAAAAATGCCCCTGAAATTTCACGTCATGATGTGCTCTGGCTGCAAGAATTTCAGCCTCCAAGTGCCATTTTTAAGTCAGGCCATGCGTGCCTTCGCCAAATGGGATGGTGATGAGTCACCAAGGAAGTGACGCTAAGTCGTCAACGCACAGGCCCAAAAGTTATCCATCGAACCAGATTGCGCTGCTGCCCGGCATACACGCTACGCTTTAGATAGCTGGTTACGCTTGTTTGACGAGGGCTGTGGCCATATTCACCTCAAGAAATAATAGGGTTGCGCTGGGCGGTCTCCTGCGGCCACCGGAGCGCATAAAAGTCAAAGCCCGCCTCAATCGTTGGTTTGTTCACCTTAAAGGTCGGGGATACATCAAAGTCATTCATGCGGTGCGAACAGGCTGTGGTGGCGTACCCGCAGCACTAAGCAAATCGCCTGGCAATCCAGTGGTCAATAGACAGCTTGCCAGGCCCATGGGCGATCAGGAACAGCAACACAGCCGCCCAGGTGCCGTGGGTTGGGTAGGCGCCAGGATAGACCAGCAACTGAATCGTCATGGTCATGCCCAACAAGGCGAAAGCTGACAGCCGTGTCGCCAGGCCCAGCAAGATGAGCGCGGGGAACAGGTGCTCAGCAAAGGTGGCCATCGTAGCGGCCAGCTCCGGGGGCACCAAGGGCAGCTTGTATTCTTCCTTGAACAGCGGAATCACCGAATCCGACAAACGCGGCCAACCCAATTGAATATCGCCACTGACGATGTCGATGACAAAGCCTTCGACCTTGGTTTGTCCTGATTTCCAGAATACCGCCGCAATCGAAAACCGCCCGACAAAGGCGATCAAAGAATCCGGGATGCGACTGCAAAGACGGATGAAGGTTTGCAGCAAGCCACTGGCGGGGTGATGCGTCGTAGCGGCAGCATTGGGGGGTGTGGTGGCTCTATGCCGTTTTGTGTGGAACTTGACATCAAAGGCAACGGTGGATTAGCACGTTGTATTTAGGCAGGGCTGGTGCCAGCGGGTTGCCTGGCAAATGCTTGAGTTTGGACATGCGCAAATACGCAATGGCGATAAAGT
>VMTC01000003.1 GCA_013791765.1 Rhodoferax sp. | reverse complement strand
GGTGTTATTGATACGGGTGCTGCAGGTCATGCCTTCGTGACCCTGAGCTATGCGCTGCAAGATCCCACTTCGACATCATGGGCAAAATAATTTTTTGATGGCCCACCACTGGCGTCAAGCCTTCCAGCGCTGCATTCGACACGATCTTAGTGCGCAAGCGCACAGAGCGCCTTAGTTCGCGTCCCTACGATTCCTGCGCTGCGTGAGGTACGAGCCGTCGAATTTTTCGGCGCCTGACTTGATCTTCGCCAACAGGAATTGCTATGACCCTTAGCTCCACAGCAAGCGCTGACGACTTGGCCCGCACGCGCGGCTTCTGTCGCTCGGCATCCCCGTCTCGATCATCATTTTGATCGTGTTGTTCGTGCAGTGATTGCACGTTTTTCCCTCCAACCTAACCAAGGACTCCGCATGACCACTACCAAGACCACCGGTCCCGCCAAGGCCAAGCCAGCACCGAAGGACGCCATCGCCTTGCTCAAGGCCGACCACGCGGCCGTGAGCCAGATGTTTGCCAAATATGAGAGGACCCGTTCGACTGCTCAAAAGAAGGCCCTGGTGGCCGAGCTATGCACAGCGCTCACTGTGCATGCACAAATTGAGGAAGAGATCTTTTACCCCGCCGTGAAGGCGGTGCTCAAAGACAAGCTGTTGGTGCCTGAAGCCACAGTCGAGCACGCCAGCGTGAAGGACCTGATTGGACAACTCAAAGGCGTTGAGCCTGACGGCGAGATGTACGACGCCAAGGTCAAGGTGCTGTCAGAGTACGTGAAGCACCACGTCGAGGAAGAGCAGACCGAGATGTTCACCAAGGCCAAGGCTTCTTCGGTCGACATGATCGACCTCGGTGCACGCATGGCCGCCCGCAAGGATGAGCTGTTGGCACAGGTCGCCTGAATCAATTTTTAAAAGGAGAACTTTATGAACGAAACCATCCAATCCAACATCGGATCCAATGCCCCCTGGCCCACCAGCGATCAACGGGTGCCGATGCCCGACGCGACGACATTGCCATACCGCGAGAAAGATGCACCAGCAGCGCCGGGTCTGCTTGATAACGCGGTACAGGGTGCACACAAGACCATTGATCGCATCGCAGAAAGTGCTGAACCTGCGGCTCGACAGCTGGGCGACAGCGTCGCGGCCGCCACAGAGGCGCTGCATACGAAGACCGATCAATTGCGCGAGACACGCGACGAATGGGTCGAAGGCGCGCGCGGCACTGTGCGCAGCAACCCGCTGGCGTCCGTTGCCGCCGCGTTCGCGCTGGGCGTCTTGTTCGCCCGCATCACCCGCTAAAGACCTGGCAGCGCATGGTTCCCGGCCCCGGCGGCAAGCCGCCAACTTCACGCGGCTGATTCCTGCAGCGGTCGCGCCGCATACAAGTTTTTAACCTTTACATCAAGAGGTTCCCCATGAAAACAACACCCAAGTCCAAGCGCACAGACAACCCGCAGCGGGATACCCCCGCGCTGGCGGAGCAGCTGGCAGCCGCTCAGGCGCTGGCCGCGGCCATGCCTTACAACACGGGCAAGGCGCTGGAGATTGGTCGCGACAACGCGGTGTCGCCGCCACGCGGTGCCAGCGTGTCAAGCGGTTCGCCCACGGCATCGGCCAGCACACTAAGCGAGACGCAGGCGTCAGACAAGACCGGGGCCGCCGCCACGCCTGCCGGACGCAGTGCGTTCGCGGGTTCACTCGACACCGTGCGTTCCGATGCGTCAGGGCAGATACTCACCACAAACCAGGGCGTGGCCATTGGTGACAACCAGAACTCGCTCAAGGCCGGACTGCGCGGGCCGACGCTGATGGAAGACTTCATCCTGCGCGAGAAAATCACGCATTTCGACCACGAGCGCATCCCTGAGCGCATCGTGCACGCGCGTGGCTCCGCGGCGCACGGTTTCTTCGAGGCTTATCAGCCGCTCACCGAATTCACCCGTGCAGCGCCGTTTCAGGCGGCGGGCAAGATCACGCCGGTGTTCACGCGGTTCTCGACCGTGGCTGGCGAGCGCGGCTCCACCGACACCGCGCGCGATGTGCGCGGCTTTGCCGTCAAGTTCTACACCGACGAGGGCAACTGGGACCTGGTGGGCAACAACATCCCGGTGTTTTTCATTCAGGACGCCATGAAGTTCCCCGACCTGGTCCACGCCGTCAAGCCTGAACCGCACAACGGCATGCCGCAGGCGGCGTCAGCGCACGACACCTTCTGGGACTTTGCTTCGCTGATGCCTGAGACCACGCACACGCTGATGTGGGTGATGTCCGACCGCGGCATCCCGCGCAGCCTGCGCATGATGCAAGGCTTTGGCGTGCACACTTACCGGCTGGTCAATGCCAAGGGCGAGTCGCACTTTGTCAAATTCCACTGGACACCCAAGCTTGGCACGCATTCTCTGGTGTGGGATGAAGCCGTCAAAATCTCTGGCGCCGATTCCGACTTTCACCGCCGTGACCTGTGGGACGCCATTGAGGCAGGCGAGTACCCGGAGTGGGAACTGGGCTTGCAGATATTCACCGAAGCCCAAGCCGAGGCCTTCAGCTTTGACGTGCTCGACGCCACCAAACTGATCCCGGAAGAACTGGTGCCGGTGACGCCGGTGGGGCGCATGGTGCTCAACCGCAACCCCGACAACTTCTTTGCCGAGACCGAGCAAGTGGCGTTCTGCACGGCACATGTGGTGCCCGGCATCGACTTCAGCAACGACCCGTTGCTGGCCGGGCGAATCCACTCCTACCTTGACACGCAAATCACGCGGCTGGGCGGCGCCAACTTTCACGAGATCCCGATCAACGCACCGTTGGCACCGGTGCACAACAACCAGCGCGACGGCCTGCACCGCCAGGCCATTCCCCGAGGACGGGTCGCGTATGAGCCCAACTCGCTCGGCGGCGGTTGCCCGTTCCAGGCCGGCGCGGCGGGCTTTGTGTCGTTCCCGCAGCGGGTAGACGACGGGCAAGGTGACAAGCTGCGCGGCAAACCCGAGAAGTTTGCCGACCACTACACCCAGGCCACCCTGTTCTATGAGAGTCAGACCGCCGTGGAGCAAGCGCACATTGTGGGTGGCTTCCGCTTTGAGCTCAGCAAGGTCACGGTGCCCGCGATTCGCGAACGCATGCTGTCATCCTTGGTGAATGTGTCACCTGAATTGGCCGCTGCGGTGGCTGCAGGTTTGGGTATGGCCGTGCCCGAGGCCATGCCCAAAGCAATGACGGACCAAGTCCATCCCGAGGTCACCGTGTCGCCAGCACTGTCGCTGACAGCGCTGCCGGGTGATGGCGGTGTGCGCTCGCGCAGCGTGGCCATCTTGGTGGCCGATGGTGTCGACGCCAAGTCGCTCGCGGTGATGACGGCAGCGTTGCAAGCGGAAGGCGCCACGGCGCACCTGATCGCGCCCCGGTTGGGGCCGGTCACAGGCCTCAACGGTGACGCGTTTGAAGCCACCAAGACACTCGAGAACGCACCGCCGGTGTTGTTTGACGGGCTGGTGCTGCCTGATGGCGCGGCCGCTGTGACGCTGCTCGGCAGCCACGTTGAGGTGATGGACTTCATCTCCAACCAGTACCGGCATGGCAAAACCATCCTGGCGCTTGGGGCGTCGAAGTCGCTGCTTGACAAGGTTGGCGTCGAGGTGATGATGAAAAATAGTGAGCCGGACCCCGGTATCCTGACGGGTGAATCGACCAAAACCGCGCAGGCGATCAAAGGTTTTATTGCGGCCTTGGGCAAACACCGTCATCCGCAGCGCGAGGCCAGTGCGGTGGTGCAATAAACGATGCCTTCTTCCTGGTCAAGGGTGTGCCGGCAGTGAAGCCATGACACCGGTGACGGTCAATGGAGATTCACGCCGGGCCAGCGCAAATTTTTACTGCCGCGCCATGCGCGTATTGGCCGGCAGCGCCTGCGCGTAGCTAGTGCGAAAGGGGTTGATGTCCAGGCCACCGCGGCGCGTGTAGCGTGCGTACACCGCCAGGCGGGTCGGCTTGCATCGCGTCCAGAGGTCCATGAAGATGCGCTCGACGCACTGCTCATGAAACTCGTTGTGGTTGCGAAAACTCACCAGGTATTGCAGCAAGCGTTCCTGGTCGATCGGCGCACCGCTGTAACTGATCTGCACACTGGCCCAATCGGGCTGGCCGGTGACCGGGCAGTTGCTTTTCAGCAGGTTGCTGACCAGCACTTCGCTCACCGGCGCTTCACCCGGTACCACGCGCAGCAACTCAGGCGCCGGGGTGGTGTGGCTGCACTCGATATCGAGCCGGTCCAGGCTCAGGCCGTCCAGTTCGTAAATCGGTTCACGGTCAAACAGCTCGGGCAGCAACAGGGTGACGCCAATGCTGGGGGGTGCTTTGGCGCCGGCGCCGGGCGCTGGCGCAACAGCGCTCAGCACAACATCTTTCTGCAGATCACGCCAGACCGCCTCGCTCAGGTCGGCGCGCAGCCGCGCTTTGACGGCGTCAGCATCTACAAAGCGGGTGTTGTTGAAGCTGTTGAGGTAGAGCTTGAAAGACTTGCTCTCGATGATGTTGGGGCTCTCGCACGGCACCGTGAAGCGCGCCAACGCCACCTGCGGCTTGCCACGCAGATTGAGCCAGCTCAGCTCGAAGGCGCTCCACATGTCGGCACCTAGAAACGGCAGCGCTCCTTGGATACCGAGCTCCACGCGCTTGGCGGCGCGCGCGATCGGGAACAGCAAAGCGGCATCGTACTGATCGAGGTAGACAGTGGCTTGGCCCAGGGGCGAGTGTTGCGGCGTAGTCATGAAAGTGGATTTTGATCTGAAACAGGGGTGGAAAATTGGGCCTGAGCCTGGGCCGCCTTCAGGTGCGGCAACAGCGCCGCCAGCAGATGGGTCACCACGCCAGGGGGCAAGTCGTGCCCCATGCCTTCAATGCCCACCAGCCGGGCACCTTGAACGCGTTTGGCCGTGTCCTCACCATGAACGAAGGGCAAGAGCGGGTCGGCCTTGCCATGCAGCACCAGCGTCGGTGCCGTGATGCGCCGCAATTGCGCGGGCCGGGTGATGTCGGCCATGATGGCCAGCATCTGGCGCAGTGTGCCGACCGGGTAGTAACCCCGCTCGACCCCGAGCAGAATGCGCTCGCGCATCTCATGCTCGGGCGTCGGAAAGCCCGGGCTGCCAATGGCCTTGAACAAACGCACGTAATGCTTGAGCACCGTCTGCGGGTCGCGGCCTTTGGGGCGGCTGAGCAACACGCGCATCACCTTGGGGTGCGCCTGCGCCAGGCCTTTGGCGCCGCTGGTGCTCATCACGCTGCTCAAGCTCAACACCCGCTCGGGCGCGGCCAGTGCGATGCGCTGCGCAATCATGCCGCCCATGCTGACACCGAGCACATGGGCTTTTTCAATGCCGAGCGCGTCCAGCACACCAAGTGAGTCAGCCGCCATGTCGGCCACGCTGTAAGGCGCCTGCGGCTTCAATCCCAGCTTGTACCGAAGCCCCTGCAAGAGCAGACGCGGCTTGCCCAGGGCTTCAAAACGGTGGCTCAGGCCAACGTCGCGGTTGTCATGGCGGATGACGCGGTAGCCGGCGTCAATCAGGGCTTGAACAAAAGCCGCAGGCCAGGCCACCAGCTGCATCCCCAGCCCCATGATCAGCAAGACCACCGGGCGCTCTTCGCCAACCGCGCCAGGGCCGCTGTCTTCAACTTCAATATCAATGCTGTTTGATGTTATTTTCATAGCTGCTTAGGCATATTGCACGCGGGCTAGAGCCTGATTTGTCACAAATTTAAGCCTCAAGTTGCGCACGCCGGAAAACCAGTCGGTCCGGCTCGGAGGCGCCGGCGTCAAAAGCATAGCCCTCCGAGTCAAAGCTTTCAAGCTGCTTCGGGTGGCTCAGCCGGTGTGTGGCGGCGAACCGCGCCATCAGGCCACGCGCCCGCTTGGCGTAGAAGCTGATGATCTTGCACTGGCCATTGCGCTGCTCCTGAAACACACATTCGACCACCCGGGCCTGCAGCGCCTTGCGGTCCACCGCCTTGAAATATTCTTGCGAGGCCAAATTGACCACGACCGGCGCGGCCTCCTTGTGCAAGCGGCTGTTGAGGTAGTCGGAGATTTTCGCGCCCCAGAACTGGTACAGGTCCTTGCCCTGCACCGTAGCCAGTTTTGTGCCCATTTCCAGCCGGTAGGGCTGCATATAGTCCAGCGGGCGCAGCACGCCGTACAAGCCGCTCAGGATGCAAACATGCTCCTGCAGCCATTTCAGATCGTCCGTGGCCAGGCTCTTGGCGTCAAGCCCTTCATAGACGTCGCCATTGAAGGCCAGAACCGCCTGCTTGGCATTCTTGGCGGTGAATTTGGGCGTCCAAGCCTGGTAGCGCGCCACGTTCAGGCCGGCCAGGGTGTCGCTCAAACTCATCAACGAGGCGATTTGCTGCGGTGATTTCTGTCTCAAGACGTCGATCAACTCGGCCGCTTGCGGGATGAACAGCGGCTGCGTGTGCGGCGCAGCGCCCGCCGGGGTGTCGAAATCGAGGGATTTGGCAGGAGACAACAAAAACAGCATGGCAGACGAACTCGCTTGAATGGTGCGCAAAGAAAAGGCTTCTGACGAAGCCTTGATTATCGTGACCCGTAAAGAAGCCCGGCTACTTGAGGTCTCCCGCCAGTGAGGCCAGCGTTTCGGGGCCAATCATCACATGCGCCGGGTAGTTGGTGTGGTCACAACCGATCTTGACGCTGGCACCGGCTTTGACGGCGGCGCGCATGGCCGGCGTCAACTCGAAGCGCGCAAAGTGCACCGCAGACGTTTTCTCGTCGTTTTCACGCTCCATGTCCTCGTCGGCAATGGCATAGACGCGCGGTTGGCCTTCAACTTCGACGAACAAATGGTCTTCCACACCAATCAAGCGCGCCAGCTCGCGCTTGCGCTCGTTCACGTCGGGGTACTCCAGCATGACCGTGGCTTTCCAGTTGCTGCCGGTTGGAACCAGCGGCGCGTAAGCCTCAATCTCTTGCAAGATGCCCTCTTCTTCAAACACTTTCTCGATGCGCAGCATCTCCTGAATCTGGTAGCGGATGGTCGTCTCGCTCTCGAACTGCAGGTTGATGAACTCGCCCAGGCGCACGCTGCGCAACTTGCGGTGCGCCATGATGAGCGCCTTGTGGGCCTTGCGCCACTTGCTGTAGGCCTCCAGCGACATCAGACTCTCTACGGTAATATTTCCGGTCGTTTGCATTGAATCTCCAAAATAGCAACAGTTTCCATTCACTTCAAACCATAGGCCTTGGCCACCAGCGACAGCGGGTGCTGTAACTCGGGCGTGCCGAGCTGGTTGACTTCAAAACCCTGCGCAATGTGGTGGCCGCCGAGCGGGCAGTCCGAGCTGATGAAATCAGGCTTGCTGCCGTCTTTCATGGCCGCCATGCCTTTGAACAGCGGTTTGCCGATCTTCATGGCCTGCTCATGGTGCGCCTTCTTGACGCCAAAGGTGCCGGCGTGGCCCGAGCAACGCTCAAAGGTGTTGACCGTGGTGCCCGGAATCATCTTGAGCATCTCTTCGGTTTTTTTGCCGATGTTCTGCACCCGGCCGTGGCAGGGGATCTGGTAGCTCACGTTGCCCAGCGGCACCGGAAAATCAGCCTTCAAGAGGCCATCGCGCTTGCGCTGCATCAGGTATTCGAACGGGTCCCACATCGCCTCCTTGACCAGCTGGACGTCCGGCTCATTCGGGTACATGAGAGGAATCTCCTGCTTGAACATCAGCGCGCAACTGGGCACCGCTGCCAAAATGGCATAACCCTCTTTGGCATATTTGGTCAGCACCGGGATGTTGGCTTCTTTGCTGGCGTTGACGGACTCCATGTCACCCAATTCGAGCTTGGGCATGCCGCAGCATTTTTCCTTCTCGACAATCACATAGGGCACGTCGTTGTGGTCCAGAATTTTAAGCAGGTCCAGGCCAATGCCGGGCTCGTTGTAGTTGATGAAACAGGTGGCAAAAATGGCGACTTTGCCGGGCGTCTTTTCACCGTCGGTCACGATGGTGGCTTTGGCCATGGGCGTGCCCGAGCGGAACTTCCTTGTAGCCAGCGACGGCAGCCAGGCGTTCTTGTCCACGCCCGCCACGCTTTCCATCACGCTGCGCGCTACTTTGGTCTTATTGACGGCATTGGCCACCTGCACCACGATCGGGATGCCGGCCAGCTGGCCGTGCACATCGGTGGATGCCAAAAACTTCTCGGCCGTTGACACCTCGCCTTTTTTGAACTTGATCGCCTTGGCGCGCAGCATGGTGTGCGGAAAGTCAAGGTTGAACTGGTGCGGCGGCACATACGGGCATTTGGTCATGTAGCACAGGTCACACAGGTAACACTGGTCCACCACCTTCCAATAATTTTTTTTGTCGACGCCATCGACTTCCTGCGTCTTACTCTCGTCAACCAGGTCAAACAGCGTGGGGAAGGAGCCGCACAGGCTGACGCAGCGCCGGCAACCGTGGCAGATGTCAAAAATGCGCTCGAGCTCGTGAAAGGTGGCTTCTTCGTTGTAGTAATCAGCCCCCTTCCAGTCGATCGGGTGACGGGTGGGCGCTGATAAATTGCCTTCGCGTGCCATGGTGCTTGTCCCTTGGGTATTTTCTGTTGTCAGCTTTGAGTCTTCTGCATTGGGCGCTGCAAGCAACGCCCAACACAGACGAATCAACCGAGATCAATCGACCAATTCAACCAAGGCCTTGGCATAGCGATTGGCGTGCGAGCGCTCGGCCTTGGCCAGCGTCTCAAACCAGTCAGCCACCTCGTCATGACCTTCGTCACGCGCAGTCTTGGCCATGCCGGGGTACATGTCGGTGTACTCGTGGGTCTCGCCGGCGACCGCCGACTTGAGGTTGTCACGGGTGCCGCCAAAGGGCAAGCCGGTGGCGGGGTCGCCACAGGTTTCCAGCCACTCCAGGTGACCGTGCGCGTGGCCGGTTTCACCTTCTGCCGTGGAGCGGAACAGCGCGGCCACGTCAGGTTGACCTTCCACGTCGGCCTTGTTTGCGAAATACAAATAACGGCGGTTGGCCTGGGATTCGCCCGCGAAGGCGGCCTTCAGGTTGTCTTCCGTCTTCGAGCCTTTGAGTGCTGCCATGGAAATCTCCTTCATCAGTTAAAAAATTGAGTCGCTTGGCTTTGAGCAATGCTTTGCCAAAGACAGGTACAGCATAGACCGGATAGAGGCCCGCGTCTAATTGGATGCATCAATGCCATAAATTGTTTTTGACTATGAAAACGCGATTTTTGATAATCGTCAACAAGCAGCAAGGCGCATGGCGCTGTCGAATAAAATTCTGACTGATCAGCCCCCTTCCCCTGCGGCATTTGCATCCCGATGCCGCGCTCGCTGCCACCCGCCCCCCTGGGCGTGCCAGCGAAACAGCCAAAGACACCATGAACGACGCACTGCAACAACCCGGCCTGAACAGCCTGTCCAAATCATTTGAGCCTGCCGCGCTGGAAGCGCACTGGGGTCCCGAATGGGAAAAACGCGGCTACGCCGTGGCGGGCTACCGGGGCACGGGCAAGCCAAAAGACGGCGCCGAATCCTTTGCCATCCAGTTGCCCCCGCCCAATGTCACCGGCACGCTGCACATGGGGCACGCCTTCAACCAGACCATCATGGACTCGCTCACGCGCTACCACCGCATGCGGGGTGACAACACGGTGTGGATTCCAGGCACCGACCACGCCGGCATTGCCACGCAAATCGTGGTGGAACGCCAGTTGCAGGAGCAAAAGATCAGCCGCCATGACCTGGGCCGCAAGAACTTTGTGAGCAAAGTATGGGAGTGGAAAGAGAAGAGTGGCAACACCATCACCACCCAGATGCGCCGCATGGGCGACAGCGTGGACTGGTCTAGAGAGTACTTCACCATGGACGACAAACTGTCCAAAACTGTGACCGAAACCTTTGTGCAGTTGTACGAGCAAGGCCTGATCTACCGTGGCAAACGCCTGGTGAACTGGGACCCGGTGTTGCAAAGTGCGGTGAGCGACCTCGAAGTCGAAAGCGAAGAGGAAGAAGGCTCTTTGTGGCACATTCTTTATCCCTTTGCTGACGGCCCGCAAATGGTCAACGGTGAGATGGTCGAAGGCCTGGTGGTTGCCACCACGCGACCCGAGACCATGCTCGGTGACGTGGCCGCCATGATCCACCCCGAGGACGAGCGCTACCTGCACCTGCTGGGCAAGCACGTCACCCTGCCCCTGTGCAACCGCACCATTCCCATCATTGCCGACGACTACGTGGACAAAGCCTTCGGCACCGGCGTGGTGAAAGTCACGCCCGCGCACGACCAGAACGACTATGCCGTAGGCCAGCGCCACAAGCTGCCGATGATTTGCGTGCTGACGTTAGATGCCAAGATCGACAGCAACGCGCCCGCCGCTTATGTCGGCATGGACCGCTTTGCCGCGCGCAAGCAAATCGTCAAAGACCTGGATGCATTGGGCCTTTTGGTGGAGGTGAAGAAGCACAAACTGATGGTGCCGCGCTGCGCCCGCACTGGCCAGATCATTGAGCCCATGCTGACTGACCAGTGGTTTGTGGCCATGAACCAGGTCGGCAAAGGTGATGCCACCGGCAAATCCATCGCGCAAAAAGCCATTGACGCCGTGCAATCGGGCGAGGTGCGCTTTGTGCCCGAGAACTGGATCAACACCTACAACCAGTGGATGAACAACATCACCGACTGGTGCATCAGCCGCCAGCTCTGGTGGGGCCACCAGATTCCGGCGTGGTACGGCGACGATGGTTCTATTTTTGTAGCACGCGACGCAGATTCTGCGAGGGCTGCAGCCAAAAAGGCCGGATATACCGGCGAACTGCGCCGTGACGAGGATGTGCTCGACACCTGGTATTCCAGCGCGCTGGTGCCGTTCAGCACCATGGGCTGGCCCAGCAGCGGCGAGTCAACCCGCAGCGCAGCTCAGGATGGTGCCCGTGACGAACCGGGCGATGTCGCTAGCGCAGCGCATCTGAGCCCGGTCGGCACGGGCTCCGGCCTGAGCGGAACGCAAGCTCAGACAGACGCCAAGGGCCTCGACGACATCGACCTCTACCTGCCAAGCTCGGTGCTGGTCACCGGCTACGACATCATCTTCTTCTGGGTCGCCCGGATGATCATGATGACCACGCACTTCACCGGACGCGTGCCGTTCAAACACGTCTACATCCACGGCCTGGTGCGCGACGCGCAGGGCCACAAAATGAGCAAATCAGAAGGCAATGTGCTCGACCCGGTGGATCTGATCGACGGCATTGCCCTGCCCGAGTTGCTTAACAAACGCTCTGAAGGTCTGCGCAAGCCCGAAACCGCGCCGCAAGTTCGCAAAAACACCGAAAAAGAATTCCCCGCTGGCATCCCCGCCTTTGGTGCCGATGCGCTGCGCTTCACTTTTGCATCCCTCGCCTCCTTGGGCCGCAGCATCAACTTCGACACCAAACGCTGCGAGGGTTACCGGAATTTCTGCAACAAGCTGTGGAACGCCAGCCGCTTCGTACTGATGAACTGCGAGGGCCAGGACTGCGGTTTGAACGAACAAACGACACAAGAGTGTTCTGCTGGTGGCTATCTGCAGTTCAGCCCGGCTGACCGCTGGATCGTCTCGCTGCTGCAGCGCACCGAGGCTGAAGTGGCCAAAGGATTTGAAGAGTACCGCCTGGACAACGTCGCCAGCACGATTTATGACTTTGTCTGGAACGAGTTCTGCGACTGGTACCTGGAAATCGCCAAGGTGCAGATCCAGCAAGGCAAAGACCACACCGACCCGCAGACAGGTCTGGCGCAACAACGCGCCACGCGCCGCACCCTGATCCGCACTTTAGAGACCATCCTGCGCCTGGCGCACCCGGTGATTCCGTTCGTCACTGAAGAGCTATGGCAAAAAGTGGCGCCGGTGGCGGGTCGTGCCGGCGCATCGGTCGCCATTGCCGCGTACCCGCAAGCGCAGCCCCAGCGCATTGACGCGGCCGCGCTGGCCTACGTGGGCAAACTCAAGCTCTTGGTGGATGCCTGCCGCAACCTGCGCGGCGAGATGAGCGTGTCACCGGCCACCCGCTTGCCGCTGTTTGTGGTTGCCGGCCAAGCCGATGAAGCCGCCTTCTTGCTGCAAGCCGCGCCCGTCTTGAAAGCGCTGGCCAAGCTCAGTGAAGTGCGCGTGTTTGACGATGAAGCTGCCTGGGCGGCAGCTGCTCAAGCTGCGCCCGTGGCCGTGGTGGGTAGCGCGCGCATTTGCCTGTTCATGGAAGTCGACGTTGCCGCTGAAAAATTGCGTCTGGGCAAAGAGGTTACGCGCCTGGAAGGCGAGATTGTCAAAACCGAAGGCAAGCTCGGCAACGAAGCCTTTGTCGCCCGGGCCCCTGCGACCATCATCAAACTGGAACGCCAGCGCATGGTTGATTTTGCTGCGACCCTGGCCAAAATAAAGGAGCAACTCGCGCGCCTGGGCTGAATCGCCGCTCAGGCCGCCACGCCGGCCTGATGGCAACTTAACGCCGACGCATCACGTGGATGTAATCGGCGCCCACGGTGTGCTGCTCCAGGAGCTCATTGCCGGTCTGCTTGGCAAAGGCCTGAAAGTCACGCACCGAGCCGGCATCGGTGGCGACCACCCGCAGCGTCTGCCCGCTTTGCATGTCGCTCAATGCTTTTTTGGCTTTAAGGATGGGCAGCGGGCAGTTCAGGCCGCGGGTGTCGAGTTCTTTGTCAATTTGCATCAAATATCCTTGAAATTGGGGCGATTTTAAAGTTCAGGCCGGGAAGACGCCGGTGGAGAGATAACGGTCACCGCGGTCGCACACAATGAACACAATCGTCGCCTTGGATTCACGCTTGGCAATCTCCTGCGCCACCCAGCACGCGCCGGCCGCTGAGATACCGGCAAATATTCCTTCTTCTCGTGCCATGCGGCGGCACATCTCTTCAGCATCTTCCTGGCTCACGTAGACCAACTCATCCACATGGGTGGGGTCGTAAATCTTTGGCAAATAGGCCTGAGGCCACTTGCGGATGCCGGGAATACGGGAGCCCTCGTTGGGCTGCACGCCGATGATCTTGATGGCCGGGTTCTTCTTTTTCAAATATTGAGAAACGCCGGTGATGGTGCCGGTGGTGCCCATGGCGCTCACAAAATGGGTCACATGCCCTTTGGTAGCGGCCCATATCTCGGGGCCGGTGGTTTCAAAATGAATGCGCGGATTGTCCGCATTGGAGAACTGATCGAGCACCCTCCCCTTACCGTCACGCTGCATTTGCTCAGCCAGATCGCGTGAATACTCGATGCCGCCGCTTTTGGGCGTGAGGATCAACTCGGCACCGAAGGCCTTCATGGTCTGCGCGCGCTCGATCGACAGGTCTTCGGGCATGATCAAAATCATGCGGTAGCCCTTGATGGCCGCAGCCATCGCCAGTGCGATGCCGGTGTTGCCCGAGGTGGCCTCGATCAGCGTGTCACCCGGTTTGATCTCACCACGCTCCTGCGCTCGCTGAATCATCGACAAAGCGGGTCGGTCTTTGACCGAACCCGCCGGGTTGTTCCCCTCGAGCTTGCCCAAAATCACATTGCCACGGGCAGCGTTGTCTTGCGCCCCGATGCGCTGCAGCCTGACCAAGGGGGTTTTTCCGATGGAATCTTCAATTGTTGGATATTTCATACCCCACACTGTGCCATAATTCCCGGCTGCACAAAGCGTCGCCCGGGTGGTGGAATTGGTAGACGCACGGGACTCAAAATCCCGCGCCGCAAGGCGTGCCGGTTCGATTCCGGCCCCGGGCACCATTTGGTGATTTCAGACAGTATCAAGAGCTCTCAGAACCCGCATGCTTCATCGGCCTAGCCATTACATTAACGTGTTGACGGATTGACTGAAGGCCGCGCCCAGCTTGAGTTCGCGGCCTCTTTTGCGTCCGGAGAAATCTTAGGCACAGGGAATGGTACAGACGCTAAGCGCCATGAGGGTTTCAGACGGTTTCGCCGCCAAAATCAACACTTTAAGCTAATGGCTAGCTTCATCGGCATGGCGGGTTTTTTGTTGCAGTCGGCGCTCAAACGCGATACGCGTCCACCCAGGCACATTCACAGGTAAAGTGACGCAGGTACTGCGGCTGTTTGGTGATCCGCACCCCGCGGATGCTGGCCGCTTTTTGTTTGACTTCGTCAATCACCTCGGCGGCGTAATCGAAGTGGCTCTGCGTGTACATGCGCCGCGGAAAGGCCAGGCGCACCAGTTCCATGCTGTGGTAAGTCTCGCTGCCATCAGGCAAGCGCTTGCCGAACATCACCGAGCCGATTTCAACCCCGCGAATGCCGCCTTCCAGATACAGCGCATTGCACAACGCCCAGGCCGGGTAATGCGCCACCGGCATGTTGGGCAGCACCGTTCTGGCATCGATGTAAACCGCGTGACCACCGGTGGGTTTGACAAAGCCGACACCCGAGGCCTCCAGGCGCTCGCCCAGGTACTCAGCCGTGCGCAGACGGTAGCGCAGGTAGTCTTCCTGCATGCCTTCTTCGAGCCCCACGGCCAGCGTCTCCAGGTCGCGCCCGGCCAGGCCGCCGTAGGTCGGAAAGCCTTCGGTCATGATCAGCACGTTGCGCACCGCGTCCATCCATTCGTCGCTGCGCAGCACGATGAAGCCGCCGATATTGACCATGCCATCCTTTTTGGCACTCATGGTGGCGCCGTCGGCGTAACTGAACATCTCCTGCACGATCTGCTTGATGGGGGTGTTTTGGTAGCCGGGCTCGCGCATCTTGATGAACATGGCGTTTTCCGAGAAGCGGCACACGTCCATGATCAAAGGTTTGCCGTAAGCTTTGAGCAGCTTGGCATAGGCGCGGATGTTGGCCATGGACACCGGCTGGCCGCCGCCGGTGTTGTTGGTCACGGTGATCATGCCAAAGGGGATGCGCTCGCCCTGAGTCTTCAGCAGCGCCTCGACCCGGTCCAGATCGATGTTGCCCTTGAACGGGTAGATCAGCGCCGGCTGCAAACCCTCGGCAATCACCAGATCGACCGCCTCGACGCCGAGGTATTCCAGATTGGCGCGGGTGGTGTCGAAGTGGCTGTTGTTGGGCACCAGATCGCCCTTCTTGCAGGCGGCGGTGAACAGCACTTTCTCGGCCGCGCGCCCCTGGTGCGTCGGCACAAAATGCTGCATGCCGGTGATGTCCTGAATCACGGCCTCCAGCCGATAGAAGCTGCGGGCCCCGGCGTAGCTCTCGTCGCCTTCCATGATGGCGCCCCATTGGCGGGAAGACATGGCGCCGGTGCCCGAGTCGGTCAGCCAGTCGATCAGCACGTCTTCGGCACGCAGCTTGAAGACGTTGAGCTTGGCGGCTTCCAGCAGCTGCTCGCGCTCAGGCCGCGTGGTCATGCGGATAGGCTCGACGCTTTTGATGCGAAACGGTTCAATCAGGGTTTTGGGCATGGCGATGTTTGAGAAGTTGTTAAACGGTGCCTGAAGGTAGCACTAGCAAAATCAGCGTGGTGTCGGGTATTTCCAACAGAATCAAAAAATGCGCCCGGCTCAGGGGACTCGATGCTGCCAATAGCGCAAGGTCACTGATCGTTGACATTGAATCTGCTCGGGCCGCATCGATTGCCAGGTCGCCGCACCACAACGAGGCGAGGCGATCACCCGAATGTTCCGCTCTTGGTAGCGCAGCAAAACAGCCTCTGCCGGATGCCCGAAGCGGTTGCGATAGCCTGCTTGCACCAGCGCCAGCCGCGGCTGCACCGCGTCCAGAAACGCCGCGCTGCTCGATGTCTTGCTGCCGTGGTGCGGCACCAGCAGCACATCGGCCTTAAGCTTGGCGCCCTCAAGCACCAGCTGAGCTTCCTGCGCCTGCTCAATATCACCCGCCAGCAGCGCCGACTGCACGCCGTTGGACAGACGCAGCACGCAGCTCATGGCGTTGCTCTTGCGCACCGCGTCGTAGTCAGCGGCTTGCGGGTGCAGCACTTCAAAATCAACGCCGTCCCAGTGCCAGCGCTGGCCACTCACGCAGCGCGTGACCGGGCGCACGGCCTGCAACTCATGCGCATCTTCTACAGAACTGAGCAGCGTGGCCTGCGGCTGCATCGCCAGCAGCGCCAGCGCACCGCCGGTGTGGTCGCTGTCGCGGTGACTGAGTAGCAAGGTGTCGAGCGGCGTATCGAGTGCGCGCAGCAGCGGCACCAGCACGCGGTGACCGGCATCGCTCTCGCGGCTATAGCGCGGCCCGGCGTCATACAGCAAAGCATGGTGCGCAGTGCGCACCAGCACGGCGTTGCCCTGCCCGACGTCTGCAGCCAGCAGTTCAAACTGACCTTGTGAAGGGCGCGGCGCCTGCCACAGCAGCACGGGCAGCATCAAGGGCAGGCCCAGCAGCCGCACGCTCCAGGGCCACTGCATAACCAAGACCGCGCCGCCGGTGACGCCTGCCACGCCCGCCCAGAACGGCGCCTGCGCCACCGTGATGGTGGCAAAGGGCAAGGCCGCCAACAGCTGCAAATACCAGCTCAAGGCGGCGATGGCCCAGGCCGCCCCATCCCACAGCGGCGCCAATGCCACGCCCGCCATGGCCAGCGGCGTCACCACCAGCGTGACCCAGGGGATGGCCAGCGCGTTGGCCACCAAACCCACCACCGAGACCTGCCCAAACAGCAGCAGCGTCAAGGGCGTCAGCGCCAGCGTGATCACCCCTTGCTCCCGAAAAATTTTAATGAATCGTCCTCTAGCCCCCGTATTTATTGAATTAGACGCTGCTGAATCAGAAGCAAACAGTACACCGACGGCAACAAAACTGAGCCAGAACCCTGCCTGCAACAGCGCCCAGGGGTCCACCGCCACCACCACCGCGCAAACCAGCAGCCAGACATGCGGCCAGGGCCAGCGCCGCCCGCTCAGGCGCAGCAAACCCACGGTGGCGAGCATCAGCACGGTGCGCTGCGAGGGCACACCCCAGCCGCTGAACAGGGCATAGGCCCCTGCCAGCAACACGCCGCCGACCAGGGCCGCACTGGGCGCCGGCAGCCACAGGCACAGCCCGGTAGAGCGGCGCCACAACCAGCCCACAAGCAGCGCAGCGAGCCAGGCAAACATCGTAACGTGCAAGCCTGAAATGCTCATCAGATGCGCCACGCCGGTGGCCCGGAACACATCCCAGTCGGCGCGGTCGATGGCGTTTTGGTCGCCCACCACCAGCGCGGCGATCAGGCCGGCATATTGGCGGTCCTCTACCTGCCCGAATATCTGTTCGCGCACCAGTTGTCGGGCCAGTTCCACCGGACGCCGATGCGTTTGGGTCAGCTGCTGCGGCGTCGGGTCTTTGGGCCCGGCGCGTACATAACCCGTGGCCTGCAAGCCCTGCTCCCACAGCCAAAGCTCAAAGTCATAGCCAAAGGGGTTGCTGGCGCCATGCGGTGCCTTCAGGCGCACGGTGAACCGCCAGCGCTCACCCGCCTGCAGCGGCGCCGGCTGCCTTTGGCGTTCATCGGCCTGCTGCGCATCACCGCCCGCAAAACGATCGGCGTACCAAGCCAGATAAAGGCGTGGCGGCACGCGAACGGGCTGCCCCTGCAGTTGCGCCGACTCCACGTCCAGACGAAAGCGCAATCCGGTCTCGCTGCGCTGCGGCATGGCGGCAACGAGTCCGCTCACCGCCACGTCGCGCCCTTCCAGGCTGGCATCGAGCGCCTGGTTTGCATAGATCGAGGCGCGCAGCCCGGTAAGACCGAAAGCCAGCACGCCAAGCGCCAGCGCCATCAGCGCGCTGCGATAAACAAATGCTATTTTTCTAGTAGCAACAGGGGCAAAGAACACGAGGGCTAGAAGCACAAATGATGCATAGACAGGCCAGAGCCACAAGCCTGGCTGCTGCAGTTGCAACGCGGTGCCCGCCACAAAACCCAGCAAGGCTGGGAAAACCAAGCGGGCACGGGCGCTGCTGTGGGTCGGGGCGGCGTCCATGGCGTGTTTGGCAAGCCGCCCGCTACATCGACAGCGACCCTTCGCGAAATTCGGTCTTGTCGAGCCAGACGTTCACCAGCACGGGCCGGCCGCTGTGCGCCAGCGCGCGGGCGCGGGCCAGGGCAGCGGGTACTTGTGCCATGGTTTTCACCACGATGCCTTCGGCACCCAAGGCGGCCGCCACGGCGTGGTAGTCGCTGCGGGCCAGCACAGTGGCCACATCGTTATGCAGCATCTTGATCTGCTCACGCGCAATCTGGGTCCAGCCCGCGTCGTTGCCGACCAGCGCAATCACCGGGATGCCGTGGCGCACAAAGGTGTCGAACTCGACCAGACCATAGCCACTGGCGCCGTCGCCCAAGATGATCCAGACCTCGCTGCCCGGGCGCGCCAAAGCGGCGCCCAGCGCAAAGCCTGCCCCCACGCCCAAGGTGCCGAAGGCGCCGGGGTCGAGCCAGCTCAGCGGCGTGCGCGGGTGCAGCACATAGGAGGCGGTGGCGACAAAGTCGCCGCCGTCGGCCACCAGCACGGCGTTGTCACCCAGCTCTTGCTCCAGCGTGCGAAACAGCGCGATCGGGTTGACCAACTCGCCTCTAGCCTGCGCTTGCTGGTCGATCTCCAGCTCGCGCTCACCGTCGCGGCCGCGCAGTTGCGCGACCCATGCGGCCAGGCGCGGAACGATCCACTGCCGG
>VMTC01000067.1 GCA_013791765.1 Rhodoferax sp. | reverse complement strand
GAGCCCACACCGCTGCACTATGAATACTGCCTTTACAAGCGTGCTGACGTGCCGCAAAACAACCCATCCAATGCCAAATACAGGTTGCTGATTGCCACCTGGCGCCGCCTGCCCCTGCTGGTTGCCAATTGGTTGGGCCCGATCGTTGTGCGTAACCTGGGCTGAATTCATCATGGCTAACCTGCTCTATCTGGTTCACCGGCTTCCCTTTCCGCCCAACAAAGGCGACAAGGTTCGTTCCTACCATTTGCTCAAACACTTGAGCGCCGGGCACCGTGTCTTTCTCGGCACTTTCGTGGACGACCCGCAGGACGAAGCCTATGTCGAGACGGTGCGAAAGATGTGCCCGGATCTGCATGTGGCGCGGCTTCACCCCCGTCTGGCCAAGCTGCGCAGCCTGTCTGCCTTGATGACTCGGGATCCCTTGAGCCTGCGTTATTACCAGGATGCCGGTTTACAAGCCTGGGTCAACCAGACCCTCGCGCAACACGCGATTGATGCGACGGTGGTTTTCTCCTCCGTCATGGCGCAGTATGTGCAGGTCATACCCGGCGTTTCACGCCCGCCGATGCTGGTCGATTTTGTAGATGTGGATTCAGCCAAATGGACGCAGTACGCAGCCAGCCACCGTTGGCCCCTGTCCTGGTTGTACCAACGCGAAGGCGCGCGGCTGCGTGAGTTCGAGCGTGCGGTGGCAGCGCGTTCGGAGAAATCATTTTTCGTCACTGAAAGTGAAGTTGCCCTGTTCCAGAAAATGGCGCCAGAGTGCGTCGATTCGGTCGTTGCCCTGAGCAATGGCGTGGATACCGACTACTTCTCTCCTGATGCGGCCCGCCCTTCGCCCTTTGCCGGGCGCTCTGAGCAGGAGGCGCAGATTCCCGTGGTGTTCACGGGCGCCATGGACTACTGGCCCAATGTCGATGCAGTGACCTGGTTTGCGCGCGACATCGTGCCGCTTCTGCGACGCTCCTGGCCAACTGTGCGCTTCCATATTGTGGGGCGCAACCCGCCACCGTCGGTCTTGGCCCTGGCGTCTGAGTCCGTCGTGGTCACGGGCACGGTGCCCGATGTTCGGCCCTATTTGCAGCATGCCGCGGTGGTGGTGGCGCCCTTGCGGGTAGCGCGTGGTCTGCAGAACAAGATTCTGGAGGCGATGGCAATGGGGCGGCCGGTGGTGGCCTCCCATACCTGTGGCCAGGCGATCAATGCCCGCAGCGGCGAACTGGTCTGTGCCTCAGGGGTCAATGGCTTTGTGCGCGCACTCGATGCCTTGCTGAAGGAGCCCGCTCGCGCTGTCGCCATGGGTCAATCCGCGCGGCTGCGCGTGCTGCAGAGCTACAGCTGGGGCGCGCACCTCGGTGGCATTGATCGTTATCTGAACGCAGGTCAACCAGAGCGGGAGATGCTATGAATGCGGTGGCCACGCCCTACGCCGGCGTGAGAGGCTCCGAGTTGAGCCAGACCTGGCGGCATGCGCTTGCGGCCCTGGTTCTGCTTTTGCTCTGGACGCTTTTGCTGTACCGCGACACGGGCTCGGCCATGGTGGCGATCTGGAGTCGGTCGGACACTTTTGCCCACGCCTTCCTGGTGCCACCGATCGTGCTGTGGCTGGTATGGCGACAGCGTCTTTTGATCGGGGTCGAGGTGCCGCGGGCCATGCCTGTCATGCTGGTGTTCGTCGCAGTCGCGGCCCTGGCTTGGTTGTTGGGTGAGCTGGCGGCGGTCAATGCGCTGACGCAACTGGCCTTCGTCGCGCTGCTGGTTCTCACGGTGCCGGCCGTGCTTGGGTGGCCGGTCGCGCGCCTGATTATTTTTCCCTTGGGGTTTCTCTTCTTTGCGGTTCCGATGGGTGAATTTCTCATGCCCCAATTGATGGAGTGGACCGCCAATTTCACGGTGCTAGCCCTGCGTTTGAGTGGCGTTCCGGTGTACCGCGAGGGCCTGCAGTTTGTCATTCCATCGGGCCATTGGTCGGTGGTGGAGGCCTGCAGTGGCGTGCGCTACCTGATTGCCTCGTTGACCGTCGGCGCCCTTTACGCTTACCTGAATTACCAGTCGACCCAGCGTCGCGTTCTGTTCGTGATGGTCTCATTGCTGGTGCCCATTGTTGCCAACTGGATGCGCGCTTACATCATTGTCATGTTGGGGCACTTGTCGGGTAACGAACTCGCCGTTGGCGTCGATCACCTGATTTACGGCTGGCTCTTTTTTGGTGTCGTGATGATGCTGATGTTCGTCATCGGCGCGCGCTGGACGCAGACTCCTCCACAAGTCAGTAGCCTTGGCCGGTCCACCGCTGACAACAAACCGGCGATGACTGCACCTAGGCTGTGGGCTGCTACCGCCGGCTTTGCGGCACTAATGGCGGTGCCGCATGTGGCGCTGTGGGCACTCGAGTCTGGCCCGCTCGAGGGCCCGGTGACACTGGCAGCACCGGCAGGGCTGGCGCCAGGTTGGCGAATCACGCGCCCGCTGGTGCCGCCATTCAAGCCCGCTTTTCAAAATCCGTCAGCTGAAATGAGCGCGAGTTATGTCAATCAGGGTGAAGTGGTGGGCTTGTACCTGGCCTACTACCGCCGCCAAGATTACAGCCAGAAGCTGGTCAGCTCCAATAACGTCCTGGTGCGCAGCGATGACCCCCAATGGGCTCGGGTGGCAAACGATAAGCACTCAATTGATTTGAACGGCCAACAAGAGCACGAGTTTCTCACTGTTGAGTTGCGCGGTAGCGCCAGCGACCGATCAGCGAAGCAGACTCGATTGATGGTTTGGCAGATCTACTGGATTAACGGAACGCTGACCGCCAGCGACTACCTGGCCAAAGCTTACAGCGCGTTCTATCGTTTGACCGGACGTGGTGATGACAGTGCCGTCATCGTGATTTACGCACCTAAAGAGCGAGCCGGGGACGCAGCGCCGCTATTGGAATCGTTTTTGACAGCCAATTACCCGAGCATCAATGCCTTGTTGTTGGCCGCGCAAAAGGCCAACTGATCAACCGAACAACAACAAAGAACTTTTTTTCAATCAATGAATGCCATGGAGGTTTCGTGATGAGTGTGATTGCCGTGATTGGTTTGGGCTATGTGGGCTTGCCGCTTGTGGTTGAGTTTGGTAAGCATTTTCGGACCATCGGGTTTGATATTTCCGAGGCCAAAGTGGCGTCCTGCCGCAAAGGAGTTGATCCCTCGCGTGAACTCTCAGACGAAGAAATGCAGGCATCAAGCCAGGCCGAGTACACCGCAGACCCCAGCCTGTTGGCGCTGGCCGACATTATCGTGGTGGCTGTGCCAACACCGGTGGACAGCGCCCATATTCCAGATTTTCGCCCCCTCATCGGCGCCAGCGCCAGCGTGGGCGCGAACATGAAGAAAGACGCCATCGTCGTCTACGAGTCGACGGTTTATCCGGGCGCCACCGAAGAGGTCTGCATTCCGGTGCTGGAGCGAGCATCTGGCTTGACCTGGAAGAAAGACTTCTTTGTTGGCTACTCGCCGGAGCGAATCAACCCTGGCGACAAGGAACACACGCTCACCAAGATTCTGAAGATCGTCTCTGGGGATTGCCCTGAAACCCTCGAAAGAGTTGCCGAACTGTACCAAACCATCATCCTGCCGGGCGTGCATCGTGCGTCCAGCATCAAGGCCGCAGAAGCCGCCAAAGTGATCGAGAACACCCAGCGTGACCTGAATATTTCCTTAATGAACGAGCTGTCCATCATCTTCGACAAGCTGGGCATCGACACCACCGAAGTGTTGGCAGCGGCCGGTACCAAATGGAATTTCCTGAAATTTCAGCCGGGGCTTGTGGGTGGGCATTGCATCGGCGTCGACCCCTATTACCTGACGCACAAGGCCGAGATGCTGGGGTACAACCCGCAGGTCATATTGGCTGGCCGTCGCATCAATGATGGCATGGGCAAATTCATCGCGGAGCAGACCATCAAACAGATGATTGCGGCCGACAGCTACATCAAGGGCGCAAAAGTCAACATCCTGGGGCTGACCTTCAAAGAGAACTGTAGCGATCTGCGCAACTCCAAAGTGGTTGACATCATTAACGAGCTCAAATCCTATGGTGTTGAGGTCTATGTAACTGACCCGCGCGCCGACGCGCTTGAAGCCATGCATGAGTACGGGGTAACCTTGTTGCGCTGGGCCGAGTTGCCCCGCGCCGACGCCATTGTGGCTGCGGTGGCGCACAGTGAGTATGCTGCTTTGACGGTCGAAGACTTTGGCAAGAAGCTGGTCAAGGGGGGGGCGTTCATTGACGTCAAGGCCGCGTTTGACCGAGGCGCTATTGAAGCGGCTGGCTACAGGCTGTGGCGCTTGTGAATGCGACTGGGAGTCTGAAAATGCAAGTCGATTCGCGTCCCCTGGTGCTGCATGTGATGTACCGCTTTGACATCGGCGGTCTGGAGAACGGCATTGTCAATCTCATCAACCACATGCCCGCAGGTGCGTATCGGCACGCGGTGCTGGCGCTCACGGAAATCACCGACTTCAAGCAACGCGTTCAGCGCCAGGATGTTGAGTTCATTGCCCTTCAAAAACCACCCGGACAAGGGTTTTGGCAATACGGCCGACTCTTCAAGTTGTTCCGGCAACTGCGCCCCGCCATCGTGCACAGCCGTAACCTCGCTGCGCTGGAGGTGCAGGCTCCGGCCTGGGCGGCCGGTGTGCCGGTGCGCCTTCACGGCGAACATGGCCGCGATATGGGTGATCTGGAGGGCAATAACCGTCACTATCAGCGACAGCGCCGCTTCTACAAGCCCTTTGTTCATCATTACACGGCGCTGTCGCGGGATCTGGCTGACTACCTGATGGACAAGGTGCAGGTTTCAAAACCGGCCATTACCCTGGCCTGCAACGGCGTCGATACTGCCCACTTTCATGCAGCGCCGGGTGGCCCGGATGCGATAGCGAACTGCCCGTTTAACCCGCAGCAGCATTGGCTGGTGGGCACGGTCGGGCGCATGCAGGCCGTGAAGGATCAGGTGATGTTGGCCCACGCTTTTGTGCAGGCCTTGAGCCTGGCCCCCGCGTTGCAGCAGCGCATGCGTCTGGTGATGGTGGGGGACGGGCCATTGCGGGCTCAGGCCCAGGCGGTGCTGGCGCAGGCCGGCGTAGCGCATTTGGCCTGGCTGCCCGGCGAACGCAGCGATGTGGCTTGCATCCTGCGAGGGTTGCACGCCTTTGCCCTGCCGTCCTTGTCTGAAGGCATCTCCAACTCCATCCTGGAGGCCATGGCCAGTGCGCTACCGGTGGTCGCCACCGCGGTGGGCGGCAATGCCGACCTCGTGGTACAGGGCAAGACTGGAACATGCACAGCAGTAAAATCAATTGGGACATGG
>VMTC01000065.1 GCA_013791765.1 Rhodoferax sp. | reverse complement strand
TGGCCAGTTCGATGGAATCGCGCCCATGGGCTTCGATCAGAATGCGAAACAGGGTGTTGCTGTTGAACATGGCCTGCGCCAGCGACACCGGCACAAACACCAGTTCGTCCGTGTTCATGCCCAGCCCCTGGCCGCTTGGGGCTAGCACGCCGACGATGCGCACGCGCCGGTCGCCAATGCGCACCAGTTGGCCCAGCGAAGGCGCGCTGCCAAACAGCTCGTCGCGCAACTTGGCGCCAATCACGGCCTCAGCTGCGCCCCGGCGCCAGTCTCCAGGGGCCAGAAAGCGCCCCTGAGCTAGTGCCATTTGGCGCAGCTCCAGGTACTGCGAGCTGGTGCCCGCGACCATCACCTCGCGCAGTTTGCCCGCCGCACTGATCTCGGAGGTGCCCACCGCCAGCGGCGCCACGCGCCTGACCGCGCTGGCGCGCTGCAGGGCTTGCGCATCGTCAATAGTCAGGTCGCGCGGCGTGTTGGTGATGGCGTTGCCCGGGCTGAAACCGCCGGTCTGTGAACGCCCGGGCAACACAATGACCAGATTGCTGCCGAGCGAGGCAAACTCGCTCATCACGAAGCGCCGGGCGCCGTCGCCCAGCGCCGTGAGCACCACGACGGCGGCCACGCCAATGGCCATGGCCAGCACCAGCAGCGACGCGCGCAGCGGGTTGCCGGTGGCCGCGTCCCGCGCAAAGCGGATCAGGTCGGCTCTACGCATGGTTGGCGTTGGTTGTCATGCTTCACCGCACCGTCTTCCATCAGCAACTGGCGCCGCGCGCGTGCGCCCAGGCTGGCGTCATGGGTCACCATGATCAGGGTGACGCCCTCGGAGTTGAGTGCTTCGAGCAGGCGAATGACTTCTTCGCCGGTGGCTCGGTCCAGGTTGCCGGTGGGCTCGTCGGCCAGAATGACGGCCGGTCGCATGATGGTGGCGCGCGCAATGGCGACGCGTTGGCGCTGTCCGCCCGAGAGTTCGTCGGGCCGGTGCTTGGCACGGTCGCCCAGCCCGTAGTCTATGAGCGCTTGCTTGACCCGGGCAGCGCGTTGCGCCGGCGCCAGACCCGCCAGCACCATCGGCAGGGCGATGTTCTCGGCAGCGCTCAAGCGCGGCACCAGATGAAAGCTCTGGAATACAAAGCCAATGCGCTCGCTGCGAACGCGCGCCTGTTCGTCGGGTGACAAAGTGGTCACGTCACGGCCTTCAAGCCGGTACAGGCCGGTGTTGGGTCGGTCCAGCAAGCCCAGCAGGTTGAGCAAGGTCGACTTGCCTGAGCCCGACGGCCCCATCACCGCCACATACTCGCCCGCGGCAATGGACAGATTGAGGTTGCGCAGCGCATGCACCTCAGAGTCGCCCAGGTGAAAGACCCGCTCGACCCCGGTCAGCTCAATTTGCGCGCTGCTCATTTTTGTGAGCTGTCGTCAAGCACGTAGGCGGCGCCCGCTTTGACGCCCTCGCGCTCCAGCGAGGTAACCACCCGGTCGCCCACGGCGAGGCCCTCAAGCACCTCGGTGAACTCCCAATTGGCCAGCCCGGTCTTGATGCTGCGCTCCTGCAAATTGCCATCGGTCCCTGCGACCAGCACCCGCGCGCCTTCTTGTAAGGCCGAGGTGGGCACGCGCACAACCTTGTCGCGCACCGCCAGAATCACTTCCACGTCCGCGCTGTAGCCTACCAGCAAGCGGGGCGGGGTTTGGTCGGTGTCCAGCGTGGCCTCAATGTCGACTGTGCGCGCCTGCTTTTCAAGCGCCGACACATAGGGCGCCACACGCTTGACCGTGCCCGGGAAAGACTGCTTGGGCAATGCATCAAAACTGATGCGCACCGTCTGGCCGGCTGAGATCTTGGGGGCATCGACTTCATCCATCGGCGCGCGCACGTACAGGCAGCTGTCGTCGATCAGGTCGATGGCCGGGGGCGTTGGCACACCGGGTGGCGAAGGCGTGGCGTATTCGCCAACCTCGCCCACAATTTTGGCCACGGTTCCCGCAAATGGGGCGTACAGCACGGTGCGATTCTGCTCGACCCGCGTGACGTTGACACGGGCCTGCGCTTGGGCCACGTCCGCCTTGGCGCCATCGCAACCGGCGCGCTTGGCCTGGGCCTCAGTGCGGGCCTGCTCAGCGCGCGAGCTTGAGACAAAACCTTGTTGGAACAAGGATTGTTGCCGCTGCGCCTCGCGCTCGGCATTGGCCGCCACGGTGCAGGCTTCGGTGACGCGTTGGCGCGCGGTCTGCACCTGGGCGAGTGCCAGCGTGCTTTGCGCCTGCTGGTCGTCGTTCCAGAGCTTCATCAGCAATTGGCCCTTGCTGACCCGGTCGCCCTCTTTGACGGCCAGGACCTCAATGCGCCCGCCCATTGTGGCTGAGAGCTTGGTGCGCAAGCAGGCTTCCACGGTGCCGGCGCGGGTGTTGGCAACGCTGGCCTCGACCCGGCCCTGGTCAATGGTGGTCAGTGTGACGGCTATCGGTTTGGGACGCTTGGCCCACCAGATGCCAGCGCCCAACAGGCAAACAACGAGCAGAGCAAGCAAAAGACGGCGAATCATGGGGAAAAGCCTCGGGAAAGTTGGGGGCGACGCAGATGGTGCATTTTAGGTTGGGCTGTCGACCCGCCGCGCAGCATGCCCGGCATTGTGTTTTCTCAACTTGAGCTCTGTCATGTCTGCCTCCAATGATGAACCAAGACAGTGAATTGCGCGTGGGTCGCGCATTGCCGTGATGAAAGTGAAATTTAACCGCCGTGAAAGGAGTTGTTTCTTTTGCCGCTGGGATTCGCTGATCATCGACAATCGGCATCAACTTCTCCAAGCTAAACGAGAACAAAGACTGCCGGCGTATCGCGTTGGGCGCAGTTCTTTTTGGCCCCTCTTTTCCAACTGCCTCTACGGCCGGATGCTGTAAAAAATCTATAGGCCACAAAAGCAGGAAAGAAGCGACGCTTAATTGCGCTGCCGGGCGGTGGCGCTATCGACCGATACTTCATCCATTCATCAACACGGAGTCATATGAATTTTCTGGATATTTTTGAAAAGTATTGGCCCATCCTGGCCTTGGGTCTTTGGTTTGCCTACAAGTGGTGGAATTCAAAAAGAGTGATTGCCATGCTGCCAGAACTCAAGAGGAACGGTGCAATCTTTGTCGACGTGCGATCAGCTGGGGAGTTCGCAAGCGGGAACGCTCCGGGAACCATCAACATCCCCCTTCAGGAGTTGGGAAGCAGACTCGGTGAGATACCCAAGTCCAGCCCGGTTGTGCTGTGCTGTGCCAGCGGATCACGAAGTGGAATGGCAAAACTGATGCTCAGGAAGAACGGCTACCGCAAGGTCTACAACATAGGGGCTTGGCGCAAGTTCTTGGGCTGATCTTCTTTGATGGGCGCGATCGCATCGACATTTTGCGATCTGGCCGAAGCGCTGGCCCTGTGCAGCCGGGACTCGCTGATCATTACAATCGGCAGCAACTTCCCAAAGGCAAACGAGGACAAAGAACCGTTGGCGCATCGCGTTTGGCGCAGTTCGTTTTGCTTCTCTTTTCCAGCAAGCCAGTGTGTTTCGGGCGCGCAGGCAATGCCTATCCGGGTGTTGGTGGTGCAGTTGGGCTCTTGATTTTTAAGGATTTTTATGAAATGTGGCATCGTGGGCTTGCCCAACGTCGGTAAATCGACCCTGTTCAACGCGCTGACCAAGGCGGGCATTGCGGCGGAAAACTACCCCTTCTGCACGATCGAGCCCAATGTGGGCATCGTCGAAGTGCCCGATCCACGGCTTGATGCGCTTGCAGCTATTGTTAAGCCGCAAAAGGTGCAGCGTGCCATCGTAGAGTTCGTCGACATTGCCGGTCTAGTGGCCGGTGCCAGCACCGGCGAGGGCCTGGGCAACAAGTTTCTGGCGCACATCCGCGAGACCGACGCCATCGTCAACGTGGTGCGTTGCTTTGAAGACGAGAACGTGATCCACGTCGCGGGCAAGATCGACCCGATCTCCGACATGGAGGTGATCCAGACCGAGTTGTGCCTGGCGGACTTGCAGGCGGTTGAAAAGGCCTTGCACCGCGTCACCAAGGCGGCGCGCTCGGGCGACAAGGAGTCGATCAAGCTGGTGGCGATTCTGGAGAAATGCCAGGCCGCCTTGAACCAAGCCAAGCCGGTGCGCACGGTCGAATTCAGCAAGGAAGAATTGCCGCTCTTGACGCAGTTTTTCCTGATCACCGCCAAGCCCGCCATGTTTGTGGCCAACGTGGCCGAAGACGGTTTTGAGAACAACCCGTTTCTGGACCGCTTGCGCGCCTATGCCCAGGAACAAAGCGCGCCGGTGGTGGCGATTTGCGCCAAGTTGGAGGCCGAGATGGCCGACATGGAAGAAGAGGACAAGAAGATGTTCCTCGCCGAAATCGGCCAGACTGAGCCGGGCTTGAACCGCCTGATCGTGGCCGCCTACAAGTTGCTGGGCCTGCAAACCTACTTTACAGCCGGTGTCAAAGAAGTGCGCGCCTGGACCATCCATGTGGGCGACACCGGGCCGCAGGCCGCCGGCGTGATCCACACCGACTTTGAGAAGGGCTACATCCGCGCCCAGACCATTGCCTATGAAGACTTCATTGCGTTCAAGGGCGAGCAAGGCGCCAAGGACGCGGGCAAGATGCGCAGCGAAGGCAAGGAATACGTCGTCAAGGATGGCGACTTGATGAACTTCCTGTTCAGTTCCTGATATTGGCTAGCGCCCGAGGGTTGAGCCGACTGGTGACCCCGGGTGCGATTCAAAATGATGTGGGCTTCAGATGAATGGTTCTTTTTCGAAGCACTCAGATGCGTCTATTGGATCGAGGCTGATATCACGGTGGTGGGTGAATCAGCCGGGCGATACGCTTTGCCACGTGTCCCCCGCCCGCTGCGCGTGCTCCTCCTTGACCTCCGTAAAACCTATCACCCGACTGATTCTGCTAGCGCTTTGGTGCGCTGGCA
>VMTC01000095.1 GCA_013791765.1 Rhodoferax sp. | reverse complement strand
CCACCGGCGCGCTCGACGCTGACCGATGCGCTGAACTCGCGGGCTTGGCGCATCTACCATGCGCTGGCTCAGCGGCTGATCGTGCGGGCCAGAGGCATGTACGCGCAAGAGCCAACGGTGCTCGATATCGATGCCGGTGTGTACGCCCTGGATGCCTCCACCATCGACCTGTGCCTGAGCTTGTTCGACTGGGCGCCGTTTCGTTCGACCAAGGCCGCTATCAAGCTGCACACGCTGCTGGACCTGCGTGGGGCTATCCCCGCGTTCATTCACATCAGCGACGGCAAGCTTCACGACGTGAACGTGCTCGACATCCTGCCTGTCGAGTCGGGCGCCTTTTACGTGATGGATCGGGGATACGTCGACTTTGCTCGCCTGTATGCCCTGCATCAGGCTGGCGCATTCTTCGTCACCCGAGCCAAAGCGGGCATGGACGCTCGGCGCGTGTACTCCGATCCCGTCGACCGCAGCACAGGCATCATTTGCGACCAACGCGTGATTCTCAACGGCCATTACTCGGCCAAGAAGTACCCCGAGCACCTGCGGCGCATCCGATTCAAAGACCCCGAATCGGGCAAGACGCTGGTCTTTCTGACCAACAACACGACGCTGCCCGCCTTGTCGATTGCCGCGCTCTACAAAAGTCGCTGGCAGGTCGAGCTGTTCTTCAAATGGATCAAGCAGCACTTGCGTATCAAGCGATTCCTGGGCACCAGCGAGAATGCCGTGAAGACGCAAATCTGGTGCGCCGTGTCCACCTACGTGCTCATCGCTATCGTCAAGAAGGAGCTTCATCTCGATGCCTCGCTCTACACATGTCTACAGATCTTGTCGGTGTCAGTTTTCGAGAAAACCCAGATTTCATGCGCCCTGCAGGCCGACCGCTCCCAATCCATTGAGCTGCCCGCCGCTAACCAGTTGAATTTGTTCAACTTTTAACCGGACACTACTGAAACACACTATCCAGTCAATGGCATGCCGCGCTATGCCAGCCGATAGCTCCCTTGGCCCCGCTCGCGCACAGCCTTAGGGCTACGCTGAACAAGCCGTCGAAAATTTCCGCGCAAACCTGGATGACGCAGTTTTTTGGACTTTTATGCCTCTCGCGCGGCCCATTTGGGCAGTTCGCGGGGCGCTGAGGCCCGATTTCCGCCCTTACGGGCGCACCTGTCCCAACAGATGACTGCGGCACAGGTAAATGTTGGCCAGCGCCAAGGCCGTGAACGCCCGCGTGGCGTTCTTCTGAAGCCCGCGGTAGCGCACCTTGGTGAATCCCCACAGGCGCTTGACCACCGCAAAGACATGCTCGACCCGGGCACGCACCCGCGATTTGTTGCGGTTCTTGGCCCGCTGAACTTCGTCCACCTCGCCCGCACGGCGGGTGCGCTGGTTGGTGAAGTCCTTGGCCTTGGGGGCCTTGCTCGCTATCAGTGCTTTCTGGCTGGCATAGGCCGAGTCGCCGTACACGCGCCGCTCATTGCCATGCAGCAGATTGGGCAGAGGGTGTTTGTCATGCACGTTGGCCGCCGTCACCACGGCGCTGTGCGCCAGCCCGCTTTGGCTGTCCACGCCAATGTGCAGCTTCATGCCGAAATACCATTGCTGGCCTTTGCGTGTCTGGTGCATATCGGGGTCGCGCGCCTTGTCGGCGTTCTTGGTAGAACTGGGCGCGGCGATGATGGTGGCATCCACGATGGTGCCGGTGTTGACCTTGAAGCCGCGCTCTTGCAGTTGCTGGCCTACCTGGGCAAACAGGGCTTCACCCAGTTTTTGCTCATTGAGCAGCTTGCGAAACTTCAGCAGCGTGGTGGCATCGGGCACGCGCTCGCGGCCCAGGTCAATGCCCACAAAGCGGCGCAGGCTGGCACTGTCGTACAGGGCCTCTTCGCACGCCAGATCGGCCAGGTTGAACCAGTGCTGCAGGAAGTGGATGCGCAGCATGCGCTCAAGGCCAATGGGCGGGCGGCCGTTGCCTGCTTTGGGGTAGTGCGGCTCTATCACCTGGCACAGGGTGGCCCAAGGCACTATTGTCTCCATGGTCCGCAAGAACTCTTCACGTCGGGTGGGCTTGCGCGACT
>VMTC01000111.1 GCA_013791765.1 Rhodoferax sp. | reverse complement strand
GGGCGAACAGGACGTCACCGTGATCACGCAGGACGCGGTGCTGGCCACCTTTGACCGCCTGCTGGGCGCATTGACGCTGGGCGTGGCCGGCATTGCAGCGATCAGCCTGGCGGTGGCCGGGATTCTGGTGATGAACGTGATGCTGGTGTCGGTAACCCAACGCACCGCCGAGATCGGACTTCTCAAGGCGCTCGGCGCCACCAGCGGCGCCATCCGCCAGGTGTTTTTGACCGAGGCGACCATGCTCTCCCTGACCGGCGCGCTGGTCGGCTACGCGCTGGGCCAGGTCGGCGCTGCGGTGATTCGCCAGCTCTACCCGACCTTCCCGGCCTATCCACCGGATTGGGCGGTACTGGCCGGGCTGGGCACCGCGCTGGTCACCGGCATTTTGTTTGGCGTTCTCCCCGCACGCCACGCCGCCCGGATGGACCCGGTACAGGCGCTGTCCAAGCGCTAAGCGGTCAAAGCCCATGCTGCTGCCCGACGCCGTTCGCCTCGCCCTGGGTGCCGTGACGGCCCAGCGCCTGCGCAGTTTTCTGACGCTGCTGGGCATCGCCGTTGGCATTGCATCGGTGATCTTGCTAACCTCGATCGGGGAAGGCATCCACCGCTTCGTGCTGGCGGAGTTCACTCAGTTTGGCACCAACATCGCCAGCATCTCGCCCGGCAAGGTCAAGACCTCGGGCCCAGCGCCCACCGGCGTCCCAACCTCGGTGCGCCCACTCACGCTGGACGATGCCCGCGCCCTGGCGCAACTACCCCATGTCACGGGCATGACGGCCATGGTCTGGGGCAATAGCGAGGTCAGTGGCAATGGGCGGCTGCGCCGCACCACCGTCAATGGCGTGGGTGCTGACATGCTCAAGGTCTACAGCATCAAGGTGCGCACTGGTCAGTTTCTGCCCGATGAAACGCTGAAAAATGCCCGCGCTTTTGTGGTGCTGGGCGCCAAGCTCAAGTCCGAACTTTTTGGCAGCGCCAACCCGCTGGGCGCCCGGGTGCGCGTGGGCAACCTGCAGTTTCGCGTCATTGGCGTGCTCGAGGCCAAAGGCCAGTTTCTGGGTGTCGATCTGGATGATGCCGCCTACATCCCGACCGCACGCGCGCTGGAACTCTACAACCGCGACGGCTTGATGAAGATAGACCTGGCCTATGAAGAAGGTATCCCGGCCTCAACCATCATCAAAGCCGTCAAAAGCACGATCACAGCCCGTCATGGGCGCGAGGACTTCACCATCACCACGCAAGAGGACATGCTGCGCACACTGTCCAATATTCTGGACATTCTGACCATGGCTGTAGGTGCGCTGGGCGGCATTTCACTGCTGGTGGGCGGTGTCGGCATCGTCACGATCATGACCATTGCGGTGAGTGAGCGCACCGGCGAGATCGGCCTGCTGGTGGCCTTGGGGGCACCGCGGCGCACGATTTTGGGGCTGTTCCTGGGCGAAGCGGTGACCTTGTCGGCGCTGGGCGGCGTGATCGGCCTGGTTCTTGGGATCGGTCTGGCGCAGTTGATTCACCTCGCGGCGCCCGGCTTGCCGGTGCACACGCCACTGAGCTTTGTGCTGCTGGCTGAAGGCGTCGCCATCGCCATCGGTCTGCTCGCGGGCGTATTGCCGGCACGCAGCGCAGCGCGCCTGGACCCGGTCGAGGCACTGCGCTCCGAATGAGGGTATAGCCTGGCCTTCTACAATCCAGCCTATGACACAACCCTTTGATATTTGCATTCGTGGCGACGGCATTGTGGGTCGCACATTGGCACTGTTGTTGGCGCGCGAACGGCTGCACGTGGGTCTGGTATCAACGCCCTCACCGGCGAACCCCGGCGTTGCGAGCGCTGCCCCGGACGTGCGCGCCTACGCTTTGAACGCCAAATCCCGGGCAGTGCTGGAATCCCTGCGCTGCTGGCCCGATGCCCAGCACGCGACCGAAGTGCTGGCCATGCGGGTCCTGGGCGATGACGGCGGCGAAGTCAATTTTTCGGCGCAGGAGCTCAAGGTGCCGGGTTTGACCTGGATTGTGGATGTGCCCGTACTGGAGGCGCAGTTGGCGGCGGCAGTGCGCTTTCAGCCGCAGATCGAGTTGCTGCAGGCGCCCCAAGCCGCAAGCCTGACGGTGATCTGTGAAGGCAAGGCCAGCCGAACGCGCGCCGAGTTCGGCATCGAATTTGAGATCAATCGCTACCCGCAGACCGCGATTGCCGCGCGCCTGACTTGCGAATTGCCGCACGCTCAAGCAGCACGTCAGTGGTTTTCAAAAGGGGAAATTCTGGCCTTTTTGCCGCTGGACGGTCCGCAGGGGAACTCTGTGGCCATCGTCTGGTCTGTCCTTGACGGCCGGGTGGAGTCACTGTTGACGGCAAGCCCGTTTGATTTTTGTCAGCAACTGCAGGTCGCCAGTCAGGGCTGCCTGGGGCAGCTGACTTTGACTAGTGAGCGCTGCGCCTGGCCGCTGCAGTCGGCGCGCGCCGAGCGCTGGGTCGGCAGCCACGAGGGTAAAGCGTGGGCACTGGCCGGCGACGCCGCCCACAATGTCCATCCATTGGCCGGGCAAGGGTTGAATCTGGGCTTGTCCGACGTGGCCGCCCTGACGAAGACGTTGCATGAACGCGAATACTGGCGCAGCGTGGGCGACGAAAAGCTGCTACGCCGCTACGAGCGCGCGCGCAAGGCTGAGGTGCTGGCCATGGGGGCCACCATGGACAGTCTGCAACAGCTTTTTTCCCAGAGCAACGCGGCCTGGCAGGCGGCGCGCAACTGGGGCATGAATGGCTTTGAGCGCAGCGGCCTGGTCAAACAATGGGTAGCGCGTCAGGCCATGGGATTTTGATGTATGAATGAACGTATGAATGGACAACTCAAGATGAAATTAGCTCGATCCGCACTGCTCTGTGCGACGCTGTTGCTGGCTGTGGGCGCTAACGCGCAAGAGGCCACGATTCGCAAAAACCTGGGAGAGCGGATTCCGCAATTAGCCAAGATTGATGAAGTCAGCAAGAGCCCGATGTCTGGCTTGTATGAAATCCGAGTCAACGGCACGGAAATCTATTACACCGATGCCGAGGGCAACTATCTGGTACAGGGCAATCTGATTGATACCAAGCAACGCCGCAACCTGACCGAAGAACGCGTTGACAAGCTGACCGCCATCAATTTCAACGCGTTGCCGTTGAAGGACGCCTTCACCATCGTGCGTGGCAACGGGAAGCGCAAATTGGCGGTGTTTGAAGACCCGAACTGTGGCTACTGCAAACGTTTCGAGCGCGATCTGCAAAGTGTCGACAACGTGACGATCCACATGTTCTTGTACCCCATTCTCAGCCCCGACTCGACTGAAAAGTCAAAGAACATCTGGTGCGCCAAAGACAAGGTCAAAGCCTGGCAGGATTGGATGGTGCGCGACCAGTCGCCCAAAGCGGCCAGTTGTGACAGCGGCGCCATTGAGCGCAACGTCGAGCTCGGACGCAAGCACAAAATCACCGGCACTCCGACCCTGATCTTTGCCGATGGCTCGCGGGTGCCCGGCGCTATTAGTGCGGCGGATGTTGAAAAGCGCCTGGCCACGGCCAAAAATTGAAGTCAGGCATCGGGACGCTTTGCGGGTCCGATGAATCGTTTCACGCCACTTCTTAATTTATAGCTGCTTGCGCTTATTTGATAAGGGCTAGCGGCTCATTTAACCGAGAATATTCTCATGACCCGCCGAGCCGCCAATGCCACTGCCGCCGTGCACTACCGGGTCGACCTGCAGAGTCTGAACGCCCATCTGTTTGCAGTCACGCTGACCATTGCGCGCCCAAGCGCCCTGCAACGCGTCAGCCTACCGGTCTGGATTCCGGGAAGCTACCTGGTGCGTGAATTTGCCAAGAATTTGCAGAATTTGCAGGCGCATCAGGACGGTCAGGCCGTGACCTTGACTCAACTCGACAAATGCAGCTGGCAGGCCACATGCCTGACGAACCAGCCGCTGGTCTTGCAGTATGAGATTTACGCGCTGGACAACTCGGTGCGCACGGCCTGGCTGGACGGTGCACGCGGTTTTTTTAATGGCACCAGCCTGTGTCTGAGGGTTGAGGGACAAGAGGCCTTGCCGCACGAGCTGACGCTCTTGGCACACCCGGACCGGCCCGACTGGCAACTGGCCACCGGCCTGAACCCCGGTAAAACCACACGCCGTGGTTTTGGCACTTATATTGCCAGTGGTTACGACGAACTGGTGGACTGCCCAGTAGTGATGGGGCCATTCTGGTATGGCGCCTTCGTCGCCGGCGGCGTACCGCACCGGTTCGTCGTGGCGGGCGCGCCCCCCGGTTTTGATGGTGAGCGGCTGCTGGCCGACACGCAGCGTATTTGCGAAGCAGAAATCGAATTCTGGCATGGCGCCCGGTCCAGCAAGCGCGCCCCGGCCAAACCACCGCATCAAAGCTATTGCTTCATGCTCAACGCCGTGGATGACGGTTATGGCGGGCTGGAGCACCGCAATTCAACCGCGCTGATCTGTAAACGCCAGGACTTGCCACGCATGGGCAACACGACGCGCGCACCCAGCGCCAGCGCAGTGCCGGAGCAACCATCCGAAGGCTACCGCACGTTGTTGGGTCTGATCAGCCACGAGTACTTCCACACCTGGAACGTCAAGCGCTTGCACCCAACCGAGTTCACCAGCTATGACTATGGCCGTGAGAACTACACGCAGTTGCTCTGGTTTTTTGAAGGCTTCACCAGCTATTACGACGATTTGCTTTTGCGCCGCGCCAACCTGATTGACGACGCCACTTACCTGAAATTGCTTACCCAAACCATCAACCAGGTGCTGCAAACGCCTGGGCGCGGCGTGCAAAGCGTGGCACAAGCGAGCATGGACGCCTGGGTCAAGTACTACCGTCAAGACGAAAACACCCCCAACGCGACAGTGAGCTACTACACCAAGGGCTCGCTGGTGGCACTGTGTCTGGACCTGACGCTTCGCCAGGAAGGCGAGACCTCTTTGGATCTTGTGATGCGCGCCTTATGGCTGCGCTGCCAGGGCGGTCCGATGACTGAGGCGGATCTGCTGGCGGTGCTGGAAGCCTTGGGTGGGCGCTCGTTTGCTCTTGAGATCACCCAATGGGTGCACGGCACCACGGACCTGCCGCTGCGGCCCCTGCTCGCCGCGCAAGGTGTCAAGGTGCTGGAAGAGCCGGCCCAACTCGCGCAGCGCTTGGGTTTGCGCGCGACGGAGACAGTCGGCGTGCAAATCAAGACCGTGCTGCGTGGCGGCGCGGCAGAACAAGCGGGTATGGCGGCTGGGGATGAATGGTTGGGCCTTGAAGTGGGTTCGGCCAAGTCAGCCAGCGCCTGGCGCATCAACAAGCTTGATGATCTGATGCTCTACGCCGCCAACGCCAGCAAAATTTGCGCACTGGTCGCGCGTGACAAGCGCTTGCTGAAACTCCCCCTGATACTGCCCAAATCGATCACCACCTGGCGCCTGGCGGCGCGCGACAATCAACTGATCGGCCAATGGCTCAATGGGTCTTGAGACCTTCAGCGAACCACCCCATTTTTTCACCCTCATCCGAAGGAACACCATGAACTACGAGTTGATCACCATTCGCACCGAGGCCGACAAGATTGGCATCCTGACTTTGAACCGACCCAAGCAGCTCAATGCACTGAACGACCAGTTGATGACCGAACTGGGTGCGGCGCTCAAAGCCTTTGACAACGACCCCGCGATCGCCTGCATGATCATCACCGGCAGTGAAAAAGCCTTTGCCGCCGGCGCCGACATTGGCGCCATGGCGCACTTAAGCTTTGCTGAGGCGTACAAAGGCGACTTCATCACGCGCAACTGGGAGCAGATTCGCAGTGTGCGCAAGCCGGTCATTGCGGCCGTCAGCGGTTTTGCATTGGGCGGCGGTTGCGAGTTGGCCATGATGTGCGACTTCATCATCGCGGCAGACAATGCGCGCTTCGGTCAGCCCGAGATCAAGCTTGGCATCATTCCCGGCGCCGGGGGCACGCAGCGGCTGCCACGCGCACTCGGCAAGGCCAAGGCGATGGACCTGGTGCTCACCGGCCGCATGATGGACGCCAATGAGGCCGAGCGCGCTGGCCTGGTCAGCCGCGTGGTACCGCTGGACAAGCTGATGGAAGAGGCATTGGGTGCGGCCCTGATGATTGCTGACTATTCGCAAATTGCCACCATGGCCGCCAAGGAGTCGGTCAACCGAGCGTTTGAAGGCACGCTGAGCGATGGCATCATTTTTGAGCGCCGCCTGTTCCACGCGCTGTTTGCCACCGCCGACCAGAAAGAAGGCATGGACGCCTTTGTAAACAAGCGCAAGGCGAACTTCTCACACGAATAAATACTGAACGAGGGGCTTAGGGTCGCGCTTCTGGCTATAATGCAGGGCTTCGGCGCTTTAGCTCAGTCGGTTAGAGCGATGGAATCATAATCCACAGGTCCGCGGTTCGAATCCGTGAAGCGCCACCAGTCAGAGCCCTTATGGGCATTAAAAAGCCTGCTACTTTATTGTTAGCAGGCTTTTTTATTGTGAACGTCCATTTTTGCTGGCATCCAGAATCGGCGCCGCCATGCGATCGTGTATCAGGCAAGTAAGCCACATACCGTCTCAAAACAGCGCCTTGAGAGCGTAGTAGCCACGCCCCAACAACTCACGCACGGCCAGGTCCGTCCTCCAAAGTGCGCGCGCATCGGGAAGGTAGTCCATGGGTGTGATTGCGCGCACCTCCACTCGGAAGTCCACGGGATAGGGCGTCACGACAAAGCCCGCCTGTTCGAACAAGCGCTTTGCGCGAGACATATGAAAAGCCGAAGTCACCAGCACGATTCGCTGCACACCCGGCTCCAGCAACCGCCTCACTGCGGCGCACTCCTGTTCGGTGTTCTGTGCCGGTCCGCTGACCACCATGGCGTCGCCCGGCACGCCAAAGCGCAAGGCCATGCGCCGCAGCACTTGCCCCTCAGGCTCTTGATCTCCCTGCCAAGGCAGTAGCCCACCGGTGAACACCAGTCGGGGCGCCTTGCCAGCAGCGTACAGTTCCAAGGCTGCAAAGAAACGGTCGGCCGCTTCCCCCCATTCGGGAACGACCGTTTGCTGACCGGAAATGTTGAGCATCATGCCGCTCAACACCACCACAGCCTGCGCTGGCGCGACTGCTTCAGGCATCAATCGCAATTGCTGCTGTTCTACTGCGCGGAACAAGGGGTCTGACAGCACAGGGACGCTGGCTGCATAAAGTAACGCGATGGCCAGCGAAGCTGCAATGCGCGAACGCCTGTAGGCGGACCACGCCATCAACAACATAATCAGTGCAATGGGCGACAGTGCCAATGGAAGCAGTCTGTGCAGGTAAATCATTGAACGATTGTTGCGCGCACCCATAAAAAAACCCCGCTGTTGCGGGGCTTTTTTCATCAGCCCGAAGGCTGATGATGGCTGCCTGTATGAATTACTTGCGGGTACCGACCACTTCAATTTCAACGCGACGGTTCTTGGCGCGACCTTCGCTGGTCTTGTTGTCAGCAACGGGTTGCAGTTCGCCCTTGCCTTCTGTGTACACACGGTTTTGTTCGATGCCCTTGGACACCAAATAAGCCTTCACAGCTTCCGAGCGACGAACTGACAGCTTCTGGTTATAAGCATCGGTGCCGATAGAGTCGGTGTGACCCACAGCAATGATGACTTCCAGATTGATGTCTTTGACTTTACCAACCAGGTCGTCCAGCTTGGCCTTGCCTTCAGGCTTCAGAACCGACTTGTCGAAGTCAAAGAATGCATCAGCAGCGTAAGTCACTTTGGTGGCTGCAACTGGCTGAGGTGCCGGTGCGGGAGCGGGTGCGACCACTGCAGGGGCAGGGGCAGGGGCAGCTACCGGTGCGGGTGCAGGCGCAGCCTGGGCGACGATAGCGCCATCGCAACCAACGGCTGCAGTAGCGGGGGTCCAGTTAGCATCACGCCAGCACAGACCGGTGGAATTCTTCCAGATATCGCCGCTAGCGCTCTGCCAGTTGTCAATAGTTTTAGTTTGGGCGCCAGCAATAGTTACAAACGCTGCGGCAGCAACCAACATTGCCACTTTATTCAATTTCTTCATGTGTTCTCCTTCTGGGGAAAAAAGCCGCAGCAGCGCTGCGAAAATTTAAAGACGCTTCAGATGCCAATCACCTGAAACGTTGAATGTATTGTGCCACAGCGGGTTTTGGGCTAGACAGCCAAAAGGGCCTTTGGCATGGCATCCTGCAAGAAGAGCACATAAATGCATGCCGTTGTTGCCGCAAAGCCACAGGCCGAGCCCGCCAGACGCCCATTAGAATGGCAGACTGCCTTTGATCCTGCCCTAGCCATGAGCGCCCCATGACCCAATTCGCCAAAGAAACCCTGCCCGTCAGCCTTGAAGAGGAAATGCGGCGCAGTTACCTAGATTACGCCATGAGCGTGATTGTGGGCCGCGCACTGCCCGATGCGCGGGACGGTCTGAAACCGGTGCATCGGCGCGTGCTGTTTGCCATGCATGAGTTAAACAACGACTGGAACAAGCCCTACAAAAAATCAGCCCGTATCGTCGGCGACGTCATCGGCAAGTATCACCCACACGGCGACAGCGCGGTTTATGAGACCATTGTGCGTATGGCGCAGGACTTCTCTCTGCGTCATATGTTGGTGGACGGCCAGGGCAATTTCGGCTCGGTCGATGGTGACAACGCGGCGGCCATGCGTTACACCGAGATCCGCATGTCAAAGATCGCGCACGAGTTGCTCGCGGATCTTGACAAGGAAACGGTCGATTTCGGCCCTAACTACGATGGCAGCGAACACGAACCGTTGGTCATGCCTGCCCGCTTCCCCAATTTGCTGGTGAATGGGTCGTCCGGCATTGCCGTGGGTATGGCCACCAACATCCCGCCCCATAACCTCAACGAAGTGGTCGATGCCTGCCTGCACCTGCTGCGCAACCCGGAGGCTTCGATTGATGAATTGATGGAAATTGTGCCCGCCCCTGACTTCCCCACGGCGGGCATCATTTACGGCATCAACGGGGTCAAGGATGGCTACCGCACCGGCCGTGGTCGGGTGGTGATGCGCGCCAAGGTCCACTTCGAAGACATCGACAAAGGCCAGCGCCAGTCGATCATCGTCGACGAGTTGCCCTACCAGGTCAACAAGAAGACGCTGCAAGAGCGCATGGCCGAACTGGTGCACGAGAAGAAAATCGAGGGCATCAGCCACATCCAGGACGAATCGGACAAGTCCGGCATGCGGCTGGTGATTGAACTCAAGCGCGGCGAAGTGCCCGAGGTGGTGCTCAACAACCTGTACAAGCAAACGCAGCTGCAGGACACCTTTGGCATGAACATGGTGGCGCTGATCGACGGCCAGCCCAAGTTGTGCAACCTCAAAGACCTGCTCCAAGTGTTCTTGCAGCACCGCCGCGAGGTCGTCACCCGACGCACGGTGTTCAATCTGCGCAAGGCGCGCGAGCGCGGCCATGTGCTCGAAGGCCTGGCCGTTGCACTGGCCAATATCGACGAGTTTATTGCCATCATCCGCAACGCCCCGACGCCCCCGGTGGCCAAGGTCGAACTGATGTCCAAGCCCTGGGACAGCAAACTGGTGCGTGAAATGCTGACCCGCACCCGACTCGACGGTGGCGTGATCAACGCCGACAACTACCGCCCGGACGGCTTGGAGAAGATATATGGCATGGGCAACGACGGTCTGTACCGCCTGTCCGACACCCAAGCGCAGGAGATCCTGCAAATGCGTCTGCAACGCCTGACCGGGCTGGAACAAGACAAGATCGTCGCCGAATACAAAGAGGTCATGGGCGAGATCGAGGACTTGCTCGACATTCTGGCCAAACCTGAGCGCGTGACGGTCATCATCTCTGAAGAACTCAGCGCCATCAAGACCGAGTTCGGTCAAACGAAGGTGGGCGCCCGGCGCAGCCTGGTGGAATACAGCTCCTTTGACCTGAGCACGGAAGACCTGATCACGCCCACCGACATGGTGGTGACACTGTCCCATAGCGGCTATATCAAGAGCCAGCCGCTCAGTGAGTACCGGGCTCAAAAGCGCGGCGGGCGCGGCAAGCAAGCCACCGCCACGAAAGAAGACGACTGGGTCGACCAGCTCTTCATTGCCAACACGCACGATTACATCCTGTGCTTCAGCAACCGCGGCCGTCTCTACTGGCTCAAGGTGTGGGAAGTGCCGCAGGGTTCACGCGGTTCACGCGGGCGACCCATCGTCAACATGTTCCCGCTCCAAGAGGGCGAAAAAATCAGTGTGGTTCTTCCTTTGACCGGCGACAAGCGCAGCTTTCCGGCCGACCATTTTATCTTCATGGCCACCTCCATGGGCACGGTCAAAAAGACCCCGCTTATTGATTTTTCAAACCCGCGCAAAGTCGGCATCATTGCGATCAACCTGGACGAAGGTGATTATCTGATCGGGGCCGCCGTCACCGACGGTCAACACGACGTGATGTTGTTCAGCGACGGTGGCAAGGCGGTGCGCTTCAACGAAGACGAAGTCACTGCGCACGGCCGTCAATCGCGCGGCGTCAAGGGCATGAATCTCGAAGACGGCCAGAGCGTGATTGCCATGCTGGTGGCTGAAGACGAGCTGCAAAGCGTGTTGACCGCGACCCAAAACGGTTACGGCAAGCGCACCAGCATCACCGAGTACACCCGCCATGGTCGCGGGACCAAGGGCATGATTGCCATCACCCAGTCCGAACGCAATGGCAAAGTAGTGGCCGCCACGCTGGTGCATGCCGACGACGAGATCATGCTGATCACCGACAAGGGCGTGCTGGTGCGCACCCGGGTCTCGGAAATTCGCGAACTGGGCCGCGCGACCCAAGGCGTGACACTGATCGCGCTCGATGAAGGATCCAAATTGAGCGGGCTGCAGCGGATTGTCGAAAACGACGCAATTCCCCTGGCCGATGAGGCCGCAGGCGAAGAGCCGAATGACACCGGCAGCGCCGACGAATAACTATTAATTCAATAGCTTCATATGATTATTGGACGCGGGCTAGCGCCCGATTTACCTTAATTTATTGATGAACCGACCCTATAACTTTTCCGCCGGACCTGCGGCCATGCCGCAAGAAGTATTGACCGAGGCGGCGGCTGAAATGGTCGACTGGCACGGCAGCGGCATGAGCGTGATGGAAATGAGCCATCGCGGCAAGGAGTTCATCTCCATTTACGAGCAGGCACAGTTGGATCTGCGCGAACTGCTGGCTGTGCCAGACAACTTCAAGATTCTGTTCATGCAGGGTGGCGGCCTGGCCGAAAACGCGATTGTTCCGCTCAACCTGTCATCCCGTCGGTTGTCCGCCGACGCCACTGGTAGTGCCGATTTTGTCGTCACAGGCAGTTGGAGCCAGAAGTCGCAGCAGGAAGCCCGCAAATACTGCAGCGTCAACATCGCCGCCAGCAATGAGACAGATGGCCGCACCTCGCTGCCGGATCCGGCCAGCTGGCAACTCACCCCCGGCGCCAGCTACGTGCATATCTGCAGCAACGAGACCATTGACGGCGTCGAGTACCACACGCTGCCCGACTTGCGCTCGCTGGGCAGTGAGGCCCCGCTGGTGGTCGACTGCTCCTCCCATGTCGCCTCGCGCCCGGTCAATTGGTCGCACGTCGGCCTGGCCTTTGCCGGTGCACAAAAAAACCTCGGACCCGCCGGCTTGACCTTGGTGGTGGTGCGCGAAGACCTGCTCGGTCATGCCATGTCGGTGTGCCCCAGCGCCTTCAACTACAAGACCGTGGCGGACAACCAGTCGATGTTCAACACCCCGCCCACTTACGCGATTTACATCGCGGGCCTTGTGTTCCAGTGGCTCAAGCGCCAGGGCGGCATCCCCGTCATGGAGGCGCGCAACCAAGCCAAGGCGACGCTGCTATACAACGCGATTGACCACTCACAGCTCTACTTCAACAAAGTGGCGTCTAGCTGCCGCTCACGCATGAATGTGCCCTTTTTCTTGCGCGATGAAAGCCTCAATGACGCTTTTTTGGCCGGCGCACGCGCGCATGGCCTGTTGCAGCTCAAGGGCCACAAGTCGGTCGGCGGCATGCGCGCCAGCATTTACAACGCGATGCCGATTGAGGGCGTGCAGGCGCTGGTGAACTACCTGCACGAATTTGAAAAACGCCGCAGCTGACAAGCCGCTCGTCCCAACCCCGTCTGCAACATTCAAGTCATCACCATGGCGAAAACCCTCCCTGAACTGCGCGAGCAGATCGACTCGCTTGATCTGGAACTGCTGGCGCTGCTGAACCGGCGCGCATCGCTGGCCCATGAAGTGGGAGAAATCAAACGCATCGATGGCTCCGCCGTGTTTCGCCCCGAACGCGAGACCCAGGTCATCAGCGGCCTGCAAGCGGCCAATCCCGGCCCGCTCAAGAACACCAGCCTGGCCGTGATCTGGCGTGAAATCATGTCAGCCTGCCGCGCGCTAGAAGCCGCGCAGCGGGTGGCCTACCTCGGCCCGGCCGGTACTTTCAGCGAACAGGCCGCGCTGCAGTTCTTCGGCGCCAGCATCGAGCGTGTGCTGTGCGCCAGCATCGATGAAGTGTTCCGCGCCACGGCAGCGGGCAGTGCCGAGTTTGGGGTGGTTCCGATCGAGAACTCGTCCGAGGGCGTGATCTCGCGCTCGCTCGATTTGCTGCTGAACTCGCCGCTGCACATCATCGGCGAGACCAGTTTTCTGGTGCGCCACAACCTGCTTCGGCTCAAGCCCACGCTCGCCGACATCGAAGTGGTGTATGCGCATCCGCAGGCGCTGGCCCAATGCCAGGACTGGCTGAGCACGCATTTACCCCATGCCGAGCGCCGCGCTGCCGCCAGCAATGCCGAGGGTGCCCGGCTCGCAGCTACCAACCCGGCCTGGGCCGCGATTGCCAGTGAGCGCGCTGGCAGTGAATTTGGTCTGCATGTGGCCTCGCGGGCGATCCAGGACGACGCCTTCAATCGCACCCGCTTTGCCGTGGTCTGCCTGCCGCAGACGCTGGCGGCGCCGCTGGCTACGGGCAATGACTGCGTCAGCCTGATCGTGTCGGTGCCCAACAAGCCCGGTGCCGTGCACGACCTGCTGGTGCCGCTCAAGAAGCACGGCGTCTCCATGACACGCTTTGAGTCGCGCCCGGCGCGCTCCGGGCAGTGGGAATACTATTTTTACATCGACCTGCAAGGCCACCCTTCGCAGCCGCATGTGGCGGCGGCGCTTGAAGAGCTGCAAAGTCTTTGTGCCTTTTGCAAAGTGCTGGGCACATACCCTGTAGGTGAATGAATGTTTGAACAACTAGGCTTGATTGGCTGCGGTTTGATGGGCGGGTCCTTTGCGCTGGCGCTCAAACGGGCCGGACTGGTCAAGCGGGTTGTGGGCTACAGCAAGTCACCCTCCACCACGGAACTGGCCTACAAGATGGGCGTGATTGATGTCGAGGCGCCATCGGCTTTACTGGCGGTGTCAGGCGCCGACATTGTGCTGATCGCGGTGCCGGTGGCAGCCAGCGAGGCCACCTTTAAATCGATCAAGCACCTGGTCACGCCGCAGATGCTGATCATGGACGTGGGGTCGACCAAGCGCGACGTGATCGATGCGGGCCGGCGCGCCCTGCGCGAACAAATCGGCTCGTTTGTACCGGCCCACCCGATTGCCGGCAAAGAGGTCTCGGGCGTGGAGCACGCTGATGCGGATCTGTACAGCGGTCGCCAGGTGATCCTCACCCCGATTGAGCGCACCCTGACCGTCCAACTGCAAAAAGCGGTTGACGTCTGGTCAGCGTTGGGCTGCCGCGTGGTCCAGATGTCACCCGAGTCGCATGATGCCGCCTTTGCTGCGGTCAGCCATTTGCCGCATCTGATTTCCTTTGCCCTGATGAACGCGATCTCGGGCCAGCCACAAGGCAAAGACTACCTGTCATTGGCCGGCCCCGGCTTTCGCGACTTCACGCGCATCGCTGCGAGTGATGCGAAGGTGTGGCGCGACATCATGATCTCCAACCGGGAAGAACTGTTGGCACAAACCAAAATCTTCCAGCGCAACCTGCAAGCCCTCGAACTCATGATCTCAAGCGGCAATGGCGACGCGCTTGAAGGCCTGATTGAACAAGCCAGCTTGACCCGCGCCCATTGGCGCATGTCTCAACAGCAAAAATAATGTTTGCCACCGCATTTCTGGATATTCCGCCGCTCACCGGGGTGAGCGGCACGGTTGTGTTACCCGGCTCCAAGAGCATCTCCAACCGCGTATTGCTGCTGGCGGCCCTGAGCGCGGGAACGACCACTCTGCATGATCTGCTCGACTCGGACGACACCCGCGTCATGCTCGGCGCCTTGCGCGCGCTGGGCTGTGGCGTTCGGCCATCGGGCAGCAGCGTCGAGATTGACGGTCTGGGCGGCCAGCTCATTCGAAAAGAAGCCAAGTTGTTCATGGGCAATGCCGGCACGGCGATTCGTCCGCTCACCGCCGCGCTGGCCATTCTGGGCGGCGACTTTGAACTGCGCGGTGTACCGCGCATGCACGAACGCCCGATTGGCGACCTGGTCGACGCCCTGCTCCAGATCGGCTGCCACATTGACTACCTGGGCACTGAGGGTTTTCCGCCGCTGCACATTGGCCAACCGAGTTTGAGGCTGGACGCGCCAATTCGCGTGCGCGGCAATGTATCGAGCCAGTTTCTCACGGCCTTGCTGATGGCACTGCCGTTGGCGGCGGCAACCCAGGACATCGTCATCGAGGTAGTGGGCGAGCTGATTTCGCGCCCCTACATTGAAATCACGCTCAACTTGCTGGCGCGCTTCAACGTGCGGGTGGTCCGCGATGGCTGGCAGCGCTTCACCATTCCTGCGGGCAGCCGATTCCAGTCGCCCGGCACTTTGCACGTGGAGGCCGACGCCTCATCTGCTAGCTATTTCATAGCTGCTGGCGCAATAGCGACGGTGGCTAGAGGCCAGAAAGACTTGAGGATTGAAGGAGTTGGCGTGGACTCCATCCAGGGTGACATTCGCTTCATCGAAGCCGCGCAGATGATGGGCGCGGAGGTGCACAGCGGCCCGAACTGGCTGCAAGTGTCATGCGGTAGCTGGCCGCTCAGAGCCATCGACCTGGACTGCAACCACATCCCGGACGCCGCCATGACGCTCGCCGTGATGGCCTTGTACGCGCAAGGCACGACCACGCTGCGCAACATTGCGAGCTGGCGCGTCAAGGAAACCGACCGCATTGCGGCCATGGCGAGCGAGTTGCGCAAGCTCGGCGCCAGCGTCGACGAGGGCGCGGACTTCATTCGCGTGACGCCGCCGGCCACGCCCGCTGACTGGCAAGCCGCAAGCATCCGCACCTACGACGACCACCGCATGGCGATGTGTTTTTCACTCGCAGCCTTCAATCCGGCCGGCCTGCCGGTGCGCATCATTGACCCGAAGTGCGTGGCCAAGACTTTTCCCGACTTTTTTGAAGCGCTGTTTGCGCTCGCGCAGACCGCGCCCAACGCCATTCCCGTGATTTGTGTCGATGGCCCGACCGCGTCCGGCAAAGGCACCCTGGCAGGCGCCGTGGCCAAGATGCTGGGCTACCATTTGCTCGATTCGGGCTCGCTCTACCGGATCACGGCGCTGGCTGCGCTGCAGGCCGGCCTGGCGCTGGAGCCCGCCAATGAAGCAGCCATCGCCAACCTGATTCCAGGCCTGGCCATCCGGTTCAGCCAGGATCAAATCTTTCTGAACGGTCTTGAAGTCAGCGAGGCCATTCGCACCGAAGAGGCCGGCATGAATGCCTCCAAAGTGTCCGTTCTGCCCCAGATACGCCAGGCCTTGATCGAGCTGCAACACAGTTTTCGCCAGTTGCCTGGCCTGGTTGCCGACGGGCGCGACATGGGCACGGTCATCTTCCCTGACGCCGCCCTCAAGGTGTATTTGACCGCCAGCGCCGACAAAAGAGCACAGCGGCGTTATAAACAATTGATTTCAAAGGGTATTTCGGCTACACTCCTGGCTCTTCGCGCGGACCTGGAAGCGCGCGATGCACGGGACACCTCCCGCAGCGTCGCACCTCTTAGGCCAGCACAAGATGCCCAGCTGCTTGATAACTCGGATTTAACGGTTGAAGAATCGGTCGATCTGATGTTGGATTGGTGGCAGAGCAAACAGCCTTTCAGAGCAATCTGAGAGGCGCATGAGCAAAATCTACTGGATTTTGCGTCGGCCCCCACCCGCCTTCTCGCGCTGCTCAAGCGCATTGCTGGTGGGGCTCAACAAACTAACCCGCGGATAAAACCGCAAATTAACCTGCGGTCAACGCCGCATCAAAACATGTCCGAATCTTTTGCCGCCCTATTTGAAGAGTCCTTGACACGCACCGAAATGCGCCCAGGCGAAGTGATCACTGCTGAAGTGGTTCGTATCGAGCACAGCTTTGTGGTCGTCAACGCAGGTCTTAAGTCTGAAGCCTACGTGCCGCTTGAAGAGTTCAAGAACGACAAGGGCGAAATCGAAGTCCAGGTTGGCGACTTCGTGTCAGTGGCCATTGGCTCCATCGAAAACGGCTACGGCGACACCATCTTGTCGCGCGACACCGCCAAGCGCCTCGCTTCGTGGATGAGCCTGGAAAAGGCCCTGGAGACCGGCGAATTTGTCACCGGCACCACCAGCGGTAAAGTCAAGGGTGGCCTGACCGTGTTGGTCAATGGCATTCGCGCCTTCCTGCCGGGCTCACTGGTTGACACCCGTCCGACCAAAGACCTGTCTCCGTACGAGAACAAGACCCTGGAATTCAAGGTCATCAAGCTGGACCGCAAGCGCAACAACGTCGTGCTGTCACGCCGTGCCGTGGTCGAAGCCAGCATGGGCGAAGAACGCGCCAAGCTGATGAATACCCTGAAAGAAGGCGCCATTGTGCAAGGCGTGGTCAAGAACATCACCGAATACGGTGCGTTTGTGGATCTGGGCGGCATCGACGGCCTGCTGCACATCACCGACATGGCCTGGCGCCGTGTGCGTCACCCGAGCGAAGTGGTGACAGCCGGTCAGGAAATCACCGCCAAGATTCTCAAGTTCGACACCGAAAAGAATCGCGTGTCACTGGGTCTCAAGCAGTTGGGCGACGACCCTTGGATGGGCGTAAACCGCCGTTACCCGCAAGGCACCCGCATGTTCGGCAAGATCACCAACATCGCCGACTACGGCGCGTTTGTGGAACTCGAGCCCGGCATCGAAGGCCTGGTGCACGTCTCTGAGATGGACTGGACCAACAAGAATATTGCCCCTGCCAAGATCGTTGCCCTGGGTGACGAAGTCGAAGTCATGGTGCTCGAGATCGACGAAGACAAGCGCCGCATCTCCCTGGGCATGAAGCAGTGCAAGGCCAACCCTTGGCAAGAGTTTGCGCAAAACACCAAGCGCGGCGATCGCGTCAAGGGCCCGATCAAATCGATCACCGACTTCGGCGTGTTTGTCGGCCTGGCCGCTGGCATCGACGGTCTGGTGCACCTGTCTGACCTGTCCTGGAACGAAACCGGCGAAGCCGCTGTGCGCGAATACAAAAAGGGCCAGGAAGTCGAAGCCCTGGTGCTGGCCGTGGACGTGGACCGCGAGCGCATCTCGCTGGGCATCAAGCAGCTCGATTCTGACCCATTCACCACCTTCGCGACCATCAACGACAAGGGTCAAGTGGTCACCGGCAAGGTCAAAACCGTGGATGCCAAGGGCGCTGAAATTGATCTCGGCGACGACATCATCGGCTACCTGCGCGCCTCTGAGATCTCCCGCGACCGCGTGGAAGATGCGCGCAACGTGCTCAAAGAAGGCGACGAAGTCACAGCTGTGGTGGTCAATGTGGATCGCAAGACCCGCAACATCCAGTTGTCGATCAAGGCCAAGGATGCGGCTGACCAAAACGAAGCCATGGCCACTTTGAGCCAGTCCTCGGCCCGCGAAAACGCTGGCACGACCAGCCTGGGCGCTTTGCTGCGCGCCAAGCTGGACAACAACAACTAAAAGCCAGCAGAAAGAACTGCCGCACCGAAACTGCTCCGACAGCCACCCGGCTGTCGGGGCAGTGTCGTTCTGGCAGACTTTAGGGATGAGAACTTCTAATAATGACCCGCTCTGACCTGATTGAAGAACTGGCCGCCCGCTTTGTTCAACTCACCCGCCGCGACGCCGAATTTGCCGTAAAAGCCATTCTTGACGCCATGAATGAAGCACTGGTGCGCGGACACCGCATCGAGATTCGGGGTTTTGGCAGCTTTGCCATCAACCACCGGCCACCGCGCATTGGACGCAACCCCCGCAACGGCGACAGCGTCGCCATTCCGGAAAAGCGCGTGCTCCACTTCAAACCCGGCAAAGCCTTGCGCGAATCGGTGGATCAACGCACGGCGCAGACGGCGGCCCAGCCCAAGGCCTGACTTAGAATCGACCCGTCACTCGGGAGACAAGATGAAACAACTCCTGTGGTTGCTTAAGTGGATACTTAAAGCAGCCATTTTTTTTACGCTGTTTGCTTTCGCGCTGAACAATCAGCAGGACACCACCGTGCATTTCTTCTTTGGCACCCAGTGGCGCGCGCCACAAGTGCTGGTGGTGTTAACGGCTTTTGCAGCTGGCGTCGCTGTAGGCGTCCTGGGCATGGTGCCGCGCTGGTGGCAACATCGTCGCAGCGCCGGCCAGGCGCAGGCAGCGGGCCAACCCACGGCGGTGGCCGATCCGTCGACCGGCACTCCCCCTGCGATTCCCCATGGACTTTGACCTGAGCTGGATATTGCTGGGGCTGCCGCTGGCCTTTGTGCTGGGTTGGGTCGCCTCGCGCCTGGACCTGCGCCAACTCCGCATCGAAAGCCGTCAGGCCCCCAAGGCTTACTTCAAGGGCTTGAATTTTTTGCTCAATGAGCAACAGGACCAGGCCATTGACGCTTTTATTGAAGCGGTCCAAAGCGACCCTGACACCTCGGAATTGCACTTTGCGCTGGGCAACCTGTTTCGGCGCCGGGGCGAATATGAACGTGCGGTTCGGGTCCATGAACACCTGCTCTCTCGCGGTGATTTGAACCTGCTTGATCGCCAGCGCGCCCAGCATGCGCTGGCGCTGGACTATCTGAAGGCGGGCCTGCTCGACCGCTCTGAAGAGGCTTTGCTCAAGCTCGAAGGAACACCGTTTGAGGCGCAGGCACGCCTGGCGCTGCTGGCCAACTATGAACGCAGCCGCGACTGGTGGCATGCCGCCCAGATCGCCCAGAAGCTTGAACACGCCAACCAGGGCAGTTTCCAGGGCCGCCTGGCACATTACCTGTGTGAGCAGGCGATCGAATCCATCAGCACCCAGGAGACCGAACAAGCGCAATCTTTGCTGCAACAGGCACTGAGCACAGCGCCAGAGGCAGCACGGCCGCGTCTTGATCTGGCGCAGTTGCTGGCGCGTCAGGGCCACCCAGAAGAAGCCTTTGTGTTGCTTCAAAAATCGTTGCAATCTTCGCCTGCGGCTGTTCCCCTGATGGCCGCACCACTGAGCAAGTACGCCATCGCTTGCGCGCGCGCACCCGAAGCGCTGGCCTTGCTCAAAAGCCATTACGTCGATTCGCCTTCGCTCGACGTGCTCGATGCCATCGTCGCGCTGGAGGCAGACCACAACGGGCCCACAGCCACCGCACGTGACTGGTATGTGCAGCATTTACAGCGTGAACCTTCGCTGGTCGCCGCGACCAAATGGATTGCCGGCGAAAAGCTTGAACACGAACAGTTTCATCCTCTGGTCCAGCGCGCGCTGAACCAGGCCATCAAGCCATTGGTTCGCTACCGCTGTGCCGCTTGCGGCTTTGAGGCCACACAACATTTCTGGCAATGTCCCGGCTGCCAAGCCTGGGACAGTTATCCGGCCCGCCGGGTCGAAGAGTTATAGGCAGACGATTGGAATCGATGAATATTTCTCGCGAAAAGCTCGCAACGGCCAACGCAATGGTGCTCGGTGAATTTTCTACCACCATGGTTTCTTGTGGGGAACTTTTTGTATGACCCGAATCGTCGTCACTGGTGCTGCCGGGTTTATTGGCAGCAACATCATTCAGGGGCTCAACGCCCGCGGCCTTGACGACATCCTTGCCGTCGATGACCTGACGCAAGGCGACAAGTTTCGCAACCTGGCCCACCTCAGGATTTGTGACTACGTCGATGCAAGTGCGTTCTACGAGCTGTTCGCCAGCGGTGCCTATGGCCAGATCGAGGCCGTTTTTCATGAGGGCGCCTGCAGCGACGCCATGGAGAGCAATGGCAAGTACATGATGGACAACAACTACACGACCTCGCTTGACCTGTTCCATGCCTGCCAGAAGCGCGGAGCGCGCCTGCTCTACGCGTCCAGCGCCGCCACCTACGGCGACTCGAACACGTTCCGGGAAGACCCTGCCTTTGAGCATCCTCTCAATGTTTATGGCTACTCCAAGTTGCTGTTCGACCAGCGCATGCGCCGGGACTGCGGCATCGATTTTCGGCGTTCAGTGGTGGGAAAGACCGGTCAGGTGGTGGGGTTTCGTTACTTCAATGTCTACGGGCCGCACGAGCAGCACAAGGGCCGCATGGCCAGCGCCGCCTATCACCAATTCCACCAATTCCGCAATGAGGGCAGAGTCAAGCTGTTTGCTGACTGTGGCGCCTATGCCGCGGGCGCGCAGATGCGCGATTTCGTTTTTATTGACGACGTGGTGGCGGTGAACCTGTGGTTCTTTGATCACCCCGGCGTATCGGGAATTTTTAACCTGGGCACAGGCCGGGCGCAATCCTTCAATGACGTGGCCAGTTCAGTGGTCAACACGCTGCGAGGCCTGCGCAACGAAGCTGCGCTGAGTCTGGATGCCATGAGCGAGGCAGGCTTGATTGAGTACATCCCGTTTCCCGACGCCCTGCGGGGCAACTACCAAAGCTACGCCCAGGCCGACCTGAGCGCCTTGCGGGCCACCGGCTGCGACCACGCCTTCGCCGATGTGCAGACCGGGGTGTCGAGCTACGTGCAGTGGATGGCCCAGCAGACCTGAGCCAAGCGCCGTTTGAGGCTGCAGCCCAGTCTGCCCATCCTTGCTCAGTGAAGACTCATCAGGCCAGTCGATTTGCACTCGTACATGGCCTGATCGGCAAGCTGCAGCAGATCGTCCAGTCCAAGACCTTCATCCGGGTACAGGGCCAGCCCGATGCTCGCGCCCAGCTTCTCAACTACACCAATGCTCAAGGTGATCGGGGCAGTCAATCGGTCGTACAGTTTTTCGCCAATGTGCAGAATCTCGTGAGGGTGTTCGATGGAATCGACCAGCAGCACGAACTCGTCGCCGCCAAGGCGGGCCACAGTGTCGGACGCGCGTACCGACCCTAACAGACGCTGTGCAATGACAACCAGAACTTCATCGCCAGCGGCGTGCCCATGCTGATCGTTGATGGCCTTGAAGCCGTTCAGATCGACCATGAGCAGGGCAAAGGACTTGCCGCTTCGCTTGGCACGCTCCACAGCGAATTCAAAGCGATCCTTGAGCAAATAGCGGTTGGCCAGACCCGTCAAACCATCATGCTGGGCCTGCACCTTTAGCGCGCGCTCTCTACTGCTCAGCTCTGCAATCTCGGCCTGCAGCACTTGCACCCTGCGCGCCGCGCATTCGCTCAGGCCGGACTCCGGCTGATACAGTTTCCCACTGCTTGGCCATACACCGGCACCGGCCAGCGCCAGCGCCTGATCTCGCTGCAACCGTGCCACTTTCAACTGGCGCCATAACGCCAACGGAATTCCGATCAACACCAGCGCGCAGACCGTCCACAGGGTGGCCATCGACGGTTCGGCCGGTACAACATTGATCAAGACGAAGACGCCCAGACCCAGCGACAGCCCAACACAGAGCATCAGGCACCAGCGCTCTAGTTGATTGACACGGTCTGGATGCGACCCAAGCCTGGACATGATGGCCTCCGAACATCAGAGCGTGCGACAACTCAAATAATTGAGCTAACCCTAAGACCGGGGTACATCGGTCTGATCAGCTCCATTTTGACTACCCGGGCTGTCAGCGTCCATCCCCCAAATGGGGGGAACCGGCCAAGTACTTTTCTCCATCCAGGCGATGCAACCGTTCTATGATGTGCATCATGATCTCTGTTTTCGCAATTTGCGTCGGCGCCAGCCTGGGTGCCCTGGCCCGTTGGCGTCTGGGCCTGTGGCTCAACCCGGGTGCGGCGCTGCCACTGGGAACACTGGCGGCCAACCTGATTGGCGGCTATCTGATAGGCATTTGCGTGGCCGTATTTCAGGCACTGCCAAATTTGGACCCGGTGTGGCGCCTGGCGCTGGTCACCGGCTTTTTGGGTGCGTTGACCACGTTTTCCAGCTTCTCGGCTGAAGTGGTCGGCATGCTCGGTCAACAGCGTTACGTGCTCGGCTTGGGCACGGCAGCACTGCACTTGTTTGGCTCACTGCTGCTGACTCTTGCAGGCATCAAGACTGCAACTATTTTTATAGCTGCTCACGCTTTATACACGGGGGCTAGAGGCTAGTTTTGTTTAAAATATTTGAAGATTGAAGTCTCCAAAAGACTCAAACAAGACTGATCAAATCAGCGCCGACATAGAAGAGACGCACCGAAGCTTGAAGTCGGCTTCTAAGCTACTTGCGGTATAATCCAATTCTCGATTTTCCGCAAGAGCGACAGCAGCACCTCCGGGTCCAGCCAACCGATGACAACGATCACGACCGGCCACCTTACCGCAAGGACTGCACACCAAATGTTCGCCCTCACATCTTGCTTTTGAATATTTTCTCTTCTCCATCAAACTGCGCCAGCCAGTAGCGGCGCCTGTCCATTTGTGTCTTTTCTTTTTGAAATTCCGAGGTTCAAGATGCCCGCTCAAAACACCAAGAAACCTGTCCAGTCCGCTGCAAAGCCGCTAGGCAACGCCAAGCCTGCAAAGGCAGTGGCTGCAGTAGCGCCTAAATCCATCCTCCAGAAACCTGACAAGAAAGACAAATTAGTGATCGCATCCAAGTCCCCTGCCAAAGCTCCTTCAGTTGAGTTGAAGAAGACTGCTACCGCCTTGGTTGCAGCAGAAGTTGTTGTCAAGAAGAAGCCAGGCCGACCACCCAAAGCCGCCGCAGATCAATCCGATGCTGCGCTAAAACCCGCGGCAAAGCGTGGGCGCAAGGCCAAGAATGCGACCGAGTCGGATGGCGCGGACGATGTGGACATGGCCGACATAGAAGCCGATCTGGTCGGGGAACCGGTTGTCACCGGCGAGAAGGTGAAGCCTTTGCGTATGAAAATCAGCAAAGCCAAAGAACGCGCGCTGATGAAAGAGTTCGGTCTGGACGAAACGGTGCTGTCCGAAGAAGACATGGCCAAGCGCCGCCAACGCCTGAAGGCACTGATCAAACTCGGCAAGACACGCGGCTATTTGACGCATGGCGAGATTTCTGACCACCTGCCCGACAAACTGGTTGATGCCGAAACGCTGGAAGTCGTGATCTCCATGCTCAACGACATGGGCGTGGCGGTCTACGAGCAAACACCAGACGCCGAGACTCTGCTGCTCAACAACAACGTATCGACTGCCGCTACCGAAGAAGAAGCGGAAGAAGAAGCCGAAGCGGCTTTGTCCACTGTGGACAGCGAGTTTGGTCGCACCACGGACCCGGTGCGCATGTACATGCGCGAAATGGGCACGGTAGAGTTGCTCACGCGCGAAGGTGAAATCGAAATTGCCAAGCGCATCGAGGGCGGCCTGATGGCCATGATGGAGGCGATTTCGGCATCCCCCGCCACCATTGCCGAGATTTTGCGCCTGAGTGAAGACATCCGTGAAGGCAAAGTCGTTATCACCACCATCGTGGACGGCTTTTCCAACCCGAATGAAGCCGATGACTATGTGGCCGAGGAAGATTTTGACGAATTCGATGCGGAGGATGATGACGACGGCAAGGGTGGCTCCAAGGCATTGACCAAGAAGCTGGAAGAACTCAAAAACGAAGCGCTTAGCCGCTTTGACAGACTGCGTGAGCTGTTCGAGAAGATCCACACGATTTACGGCAAAGAGGGCTACGGCACGCCCAGTTATGTAAAAACACAGAAAGCTTTGTCGGAAGAGCTGATGTCGATCCGCTTTACCGCCAAAACCATTGAAAAGCTATGTGATCTGGTCCGCTCTCAGGTCGACGACGTGCGCAAGAAGGAACGCGAACTGCGCCGAATCATCGTTGACAAGTGTGGCTACCCGCAAGAGAACTTCATCGCCGATTTCAGCGGGCGAGACAAGCATGGCAACAAGGTTCCAAGCCAACTGTTGAATTTGAAATGGATCGAAAAGCAGGCGGCCTCCGGCAAGCATTGGGGTGCCATCATGGGCCGCAATATTCCGCCAGTGCAGGACTTGCAGCAGAAACTGACCGACCTGCAAGCCAAGGTCGTGGTGCCGCTGGACCAACTCAAGGACATCAACAAGCGGATGAATGAGGGCGAGTACTCATCGCGCGCGGCCAAGAAGGAAATGATCGAGGCCAACTTGCGACTGGTGATCTCCATCGCCAAGAAGTACACCAACCGCGGCCTGCAGTTTCTGGACTTGATCCAGGAAGGCAATATCGGCCTGATGAAGGCGGTCGACAAATTTGAATACCGTCGCGGCTACAAGTTTTCGACCTACGCTACGTGGTGGATCCGACAGGCCATCACGCGTTCGATCGCTGATCAGGCCCGCACTATCCGTATCCCCGTGCACATGATCGAAACCATCAACAAGATGAACCGCATCAGCCGCCAGCATCTGCAGGAATTCGGCTTTGAGCCTGATGCCAGCGTGCTGGCCGAGCGCATGGAAATCCCGGAAGACAAGATCCGAAAAATCATGAAGATCGCCAAGGAGCCGATCTCGATGGAAACACCCATCGGGGACGATGACGATTCTCATCTGGGCGACTTCATTGAAGATGCGGCCAATACGGCGCCAATGGAAGCAGCCATGCAAGCCGGGCTGCGTGACGTCGTGAAGGACATTCTTGACAGTCTGACTCCGCGCGAGGCCAAGGTGCTGCGCATGCGCTTTGGTATTGAGATGACCAGTGATCACACGCTCGAAGAGGTCGGCAAGCAATTCGACGTGACCCGTGAACGCATCCGCCAGATTGAAGCCAAGGCGCTGCGCAAGCTCAAGCACCCGTCCCGCTCAGACAAGCTGCGCAGCTTTACCGACAACCTTTAACGCACCAAACAAGTGACGGAGCCAATCCGTCTCTGCAAGGAGCAACCGTACGTGCGACTGCAGGTACGGTGGATCTTTAACATGTCCAGTCGACGCACTCAACCCGCTTTCTTTCGGGAAAAGCAGCTTTGGGATTATGGTGTGGTGGTGCCCGAGGCCGGAATCGAACCGGCACGCCCCTTGCGGAAGCAACAGATTTTAAGTCTGGTGTGTCTACCGATTTCACCACTCGGGCATGGGCTGGAAGTGGAGGCGCGACCCAGAGTCGAACTGGGCTAGACGGATTTGCAATCCGTTGCATAACCGATTTGCTATCGCGCCAAATTTTCCTTACAAAAAAGGGAAGCATTAGCTTCCCCTTTTTGTTGCAATTTGGAGCGGGAAAAGAGACTCGAACTCTCGACCTCAACCTTGGCAAGGTTGCGCTCTACCAACTGAGCTATTCCCGCGTTTCAAGCCTCGAATTATAGCGTAATTTTTCGTTGCTTTTAAAAACAAGAGATTTTTTACTCAAAAATCAATGTTTGATCGATGCGCCCGTGTCTGGCGCAGGCGCTACGACTTGTGCAGCGACGGCTGCCACCACCAGGTCGTCGTCCGGCAGGGGCGTAGGCATTCTCTCCAGGGCCAATTCCAGCACTTTGTCAATCCAGCGCACAGGCACAATTTCAAGGCCGTTTTTGACGTTCTCGGGAATATCCTGCAAGTCTTTGGCGTTCTCCTCGGGGATCAGCACCGTCTTGATACCTCCCCGTAATGCGGCCAGCAATTTCTCTTTCAAACCGCCAATGGCAGTGACTTCCCCACGCAAAGTAATCTCACCCGTCATGGCCACATCACCACGCACTGGGATGCCCGTCATGGCCGACACAAAGGCGGTCGTCATCGCCGCGCCCGCGCTCGGGCCATCCTTGGGCGTGGCACCATCTGGCACGTGGATGTGGATGTCTCTCTTTTCGAAAAACTCATCCTTGATGCCCAATCGACGAGAACGGCTACGTACCACCGTGCGCGCCGCCTCGACCGATTCCTTCATAACGTCGCCCAATGAGCCGGTGCGCGTAATGACACCCTTACCCGGCATCATGGCGGCCTCGATCGTCAACAAATCACCACCCACCTCGGTCCAAGCCAAGCCCACCACCTGACCGACCTGATTCTTTTGCTCAGCGCGACCATAGTCGTACTTGCGAACGCCCAGAAAATCATTGAGGTTGTCGGCAGTTACGATCACCTTTGGCGTCATCTTCTTGAGAAGCAAACCCTTCACCACCTTACGGCAGATCTTTGAGAGCTCACGCTCCAGGGAACGCACACCCGCCTCACGGGTGTAGTAGCGAACAATGTCACGCACGGCATCTTCGCCAACCAGCAACTCTTCTTCCTTGACGCCGTTGTTCTTGAGTTGCTTGGGCAACAGGTATTTAAGCGCGATGTTTGTCTTTTCGTCTTCGGTGTACCCCGACAGGCGAATCACTTCCATGCGGTCGAGCAAGGCCGACGGGATATTCATGGAATTGGAGGTTGCCACAAACATGACGTCGCTCAAATCAAAGTCAACCTCGACGTAATGGTCACCAAACTTGTGGTTTTGCTCCGGGTCCAACACTTCCAGCAAGGCGCTTGAGGGGTCACCGCGAAAGTCGGTTCCCAGTTTGTCAATCTCGTCGAGCAGGAACAACGGGTTGCGCGTGCCGACTTTCGTCAGACTCTGCAGCACTTTACCCGGCATGGCACCAATGTAGGTGCGGCGGTGGCCGCGAATTTCTGCCTCGTCACGCATGCCGCCCAAGGCCACTCGCACATACTTGCGCCCGGTCGCCTTCGCGATGGATTGCCCCAACGACGTCTTGCCAACGCCAGGCGGTCCGACCAGGCACAAGATCGGCGCCTTGACCTTTTCAACCCGTTGCTGCACCGCCAAATATTCAACGATGCGGTCTTTCACCTTATCCAAGCCGTAATGGTCTTCATCCAGCACTTTTTCTGCATTGCCAAGGTCATGTTTGATCTTGGTCTTGCTCGCCCACGGCAAGCCGGTCAAAACATCAATGTAATTGCGTACCACCGCCGCTTCTGCCGACATGGGCGACATCAATTTCAGCTTCTTGAGCTCAGCTTCGGCTTTTTTAAGCGCTTCTTTCGGCATTTTGGCCGATTTGATTTTCTTCTCAATCTCGTCGATATCAGCGCCGTCTTCACCCTCGCCCAGTTCTTTCTGTATCGCTTTGACTTGTTCATTAAGGTAAAAGTCGCGCTGATTCTTCTCCATCTGGCGCTTGACGCGGCCCCGGATTTTTTTGTCAACGTTCAAGATGTCGACTTCACGCTCGATCTGCTCGAACAGGTTCTCCAGGCGCTCTTTCACGCCCGAAAGACCTAAGACAGCCTGCTTGCTGTCGAGCTTGAGCGGCAAGTGTGCGGCGATGGTATCGGCCAAGCGACCAGCGTCATCAATGCTAGAGATAGAGGTCAGTATCTCGGGAGGAATCTTTTTGTTGAGCTTGACGTACTGGTCAAACTGCTGCATCACCGCACGGCGCAAGGCCTCGATCTCACTGGCTTTCCCGCGTGACTTGGTCTCGGGTTCTAGCGGGACTTCAATCGGCGTGACATTGGCTGAGAAATGCAACTCGCCGTCTTCAATTTTGTTGACACGCGCGCGCTGCTGGCCTTCGACCAACACCTTCACGGTGCCGTCGGGCAGTTTGAGCATCTGCAAAATGGTGGAGACACAGCCGACATCAAACATGTCGCTGACTAGCGGATCGTCCTTGGCCGCTGTTTTTTGGGCCACCAGCATAATGCGGCGCTCAGCCTCCATGGCCGCTTCCAGCGCCTTGATGCTCTTGGGTCGGCCCACAAAAAGCGGAATCACCATGTGGGGGAAAACCACCACATCGCGCAACGGCAGCAATGGCAAATCCAAGGGGGTTGCAGGCAATTGGGTATGACCAGACATGAAAAGTCCTTCTCGTTACCTGTTAAATATGAATCAAAAGTTCAGGTTTTCAACCTGAGCCTGATTATTGACTGGCTGCGCGAATCTCAAGATTAAGTAAACGCGCGCAAACACCAGCCAAATCAAGCCTTCTTAGCGAGTTCGCGGTAGACCAACAAAGGCGGCTTGTTGTCGTCAATGGTCGACTCATCTACGACGACCTTGTCAACGTTGGATGTATTGGGCAAATCGAACATGGTGTCGATCAATGATTGCTCCAAAATCGAACGCAGACCGCGCGCCCCAGTCTTGCGGGCCAGTGCCTTCTTGGCGATGGCTTTCAACGCAGACGGGCGAATCTCGAGATCAACGCCTTCCATTGCCAACAGCTTGCTGTACTGCTTGACCAAAGCGTTCTTGGGTTCGGTCAAGATTTGGACCAAGGCATCTTCACTGAGCTCAGCCAGCGTTGCCACCACGGGCATGCGCCCCACGAGTTCAGGAATCAAGCCAAACTTGATCAAATCCTCGGGTTCGACCTCCTTGAAGACCTCGGTCAAGCTGCGTTGCTCCTTGCTTTTGACAGTCGCCCCAAAGCCCATGCCCGACGATTGCGTGCGGTTGTCGATCACTTTTTCAAGGCCAGAAAATGCGCCGCCGCAAATGAACAGGATGTTGGTGGTGTCGACCTGCACAAAATCCTGATTCGGGTGTTTGCGCCCGCCTTGCGGTGGCACGCTGGCCATGGTGCCTTCGATCAACTTGAGCAGCGCTTGCTGCACGCCTTCCCCCGACACATCGCGGGTAATGGAAGGATTGTCTGACTTGCGGGAAATCTTGTCGATTTCGTCAATGTAGACAATACCCCGCTGGGCGCGCTCGACTTCATAGTTGCAGCTCTGCAAGAGCTTGAGCACAATGTTTTCAACGTCCTCACCCACATAACCGGCTTCGGTCAACGTGGTGGCATCGGCCATGACAAAAGGCACATCAAGCATGCGAGCCAGCGTTTGCGCCAACAGCGTCTTGCCGGAACCGGTCGGTCCGATCAACAAGATATTGCTTTTGGCCAATTCAACCTCGTCTTTTTTGGCTTTTTCCTGGTGCCGCAAACGCTTGTAGTGGTTGTAAACCGCCACTGCCAAGGTGCGTTTGGCGGGTTCCTGGCCAATCACGTAATTGTCAAGATTATTCTTGATCTCCAGCGGCGTTGGCAGCTCATCACCACCACTGCGCGCTTCGGTGCTGGGTGGAAGTTCATCACGAATGATCTCATTGCACAGGTCAATGCACTCGTCGCAAACAAAGACCGACGGGCCCGCGATCAGCTTCTTGACCTCATGCTGACTTTTACCGCAAAAGGAACAATAAAGCGTTTTTTCGCTGGAGGAGCCTTTTTTTTCAGCCATGAGAACTACGCCCTTTTCGAGATGACCTGGTCAATCAGGCCATATGCTTTGCACTCATCCGCCGACATGTAATAGTCGCGCTCGGTATCACGCTCAATGCGCTCCAGCGGTTGACCGGTGCGGTCAGCCAAAATTTTATTCAATTGTTCACGCGTCTTCAAAATCTCGCGCGCCTGAATTTCAATCTCGGTCGCCTGCCCCTGGCTACCACCCGAAGGCTGGTGGATCATGACCTTGGAGTTAGGCAACGAAAAACGCTTCCCTTTGGCGCCAGCCGCCAGTAAAAAAGCCCCCATGCTGGCCGCCATACCGACACACAGGGTAGATATATCGGGCTTAACGAAGTTCATGGTGTCAAAAATCGCCATGCCGGCGCTGACCGAACCACCTGGCGAATTAATGTAAAAGGAAATGTCCTTGTCCGGGTTATCACTCTCCAAAAACAACAGTTGCGCCACAACCAAGTTGGCCACATAGTCGTTCACCGGGCCGACCAAGAATATCACTCGCTCCTTGAGCAGACGTGAGTAAATATCGTAAGAGCGCTCACCTCGACCTGATTGCTCGATCACCATGGGCACCATGCCCAGAGCTTGCGTTTCCATTGACCCCATCATCATGTTCGGCAGACTCATCTTGACTCCAAAAATTAACTGTACTGTAGCGAAAAATATTTGCCACAAAAGAAATGGGGCCTGCAGGCCAGACTACAAGCCCGGCCCAAGCCCCATCGCGCCGCTCAGCAGTGGCCCCTTGTCAGTTTTGCGCCATCAGTTCGTCAAATGACACCGCCTTGTCGCTGATTTTGGCCTGGGACAGCACAAAATTGGTCACATTGTTTTCAATCACGATCGCCTCAACCTCACCCAAGCGGTTGTTGTCGCTGTAGTACCAGCGCATCACGTCGGCTGGCTTTTCGTAGCTGGCAGCCAACTCTTCAATATGCGCCTTGATCTGCTCCGTCGTGGCCTGCAAACTGTTGGAGCGCACCAGCTCGGCAACCACCAGGCCCAGGCGGACGCGGCGCTCGGCTTGAGGACGGAAGATGTCATCAGGCAGCGGCGCCTTGTCCGCATCCTTGATGCCGCGTTGTTTGAGGTCCGCACGGGCACCTTCCTTCAAGCGCTCAACTTCTGCCTGCACGCTGGCGTTGGGCAGGTCCAGCTCAGCCTTGCTCACCAGCGCTTCCATAACGGCTTGTTTGTTGCGGGCCAGCAAGCGGGCCTTGACCTCACGCGCCAGGTTCTTCTGGATGTCCGTGCGCAAACCTTCGACGCTCGCGTCTTCAATGCCCAGGGACTTGGCCAGCGCCTCGTTCACTTCCGGCAAATGGGCGGCTTCAATCTTCTTGAGTGTCACCATGAAGTCAGCGGTCTTGCCTGCCACGTCCTTGCCGTGGTAATCAGCCGGGAAAGCCAACTGAAAAGTTTTGCTTTCGCCTGACTTCATGCCCCGGGTGGCCTCTTCAAACTCTTTGAGCATCTGGCCGTCACCCACGATGAACTGAAAATCTTCCGCCTTGCCCCCGGCAAACACTTCACCGTCAATCTTGCCTTCAAAATCAACCGTCACGCGGTCGCCTTCCTGCGCGGCCGCATCTTGCGGGCGCTGGGAAAAGGTGCGGCGCTGCTTGCGCAGGATGTCAATCGTCTTGTCAATGGCGCTGTCGGTCACTTCAGCGCTGAGCTTTTCAACTTCAGCCGTGCTCAGATCAGCAATCTTGACTTCGGGGTAGACCTCAAACACAGCATCAAAGGCCATTTCGCCTTCCGGTGACGCTGGCGCTTCAGAGATGCGGGGCTGGCCAGCCACGCGCAGCTTGGCTTCATTGGCGGCGTTGAAGAAGGCCTCACCCACTTTGTCATTCATGACTTCATAGTGCACCGAGTAGCCGTAGCGCTGTGTCACCACGTTCATGGGCACCTTGCCCGGACGGAAGCCGTCCATCTTGATGGTACGTGCGAGCTTTTTCAGACGCGTCTGCACTTCAGACTCGACGACGCCGACGGGTAAGGTCAGCGTCATTTTTCGTTCCAGCTTTTCCAGCGTTTCAACGTTCACAGCCATGCTAATTCTCCTAAATATCAAACAATGAGGGGGCAGACCGGGTCGCTATGCAGCGCCGGACTGTCCCGCAAATCTCAAGTGGTGCGCGGGGGGGGACTCGAACCCCCACATCCTTGCGGACGTCAGGACCTAAACCTGGTGCGTCTACCAATTTCGCCACCCGCGCGAAAAAACAAAGAGGCCGCTCTGCAAGACCAGCCCCGGGAAATCGGTCAACTTGGAATTCTAACTTGCCGCGTTGGCCTCCCGCTTGACCCGGAACCAGGCCGCGTACATGGCAGGCAGCGCCAGCAGGGTCAACACAGTGGCCACCACCAAGCCACCCATGATCGCCACCGCCATCGGCCCCCAGAACACCGAGCGCGACAGTGGAATCATGGCCAGCACGGCGGCCGCGGCGGTCAGCACAATCGGACGCAGGCGGCGCACCGCCGACTCCACAATCGCCTCCCAGGCGGGCACACCGCGGGCGCGGTCCTGCTCGATCTGGTCAATCAGGATGACCGAATTGCGCTGAATCATGCCCATCAGCGCGATCACCCCCAGCAGCGCGACAAAGCCAAAGGGTCGGTTCAGCAGCAGCAACGCCGCCGCCACCCCCGCAATGCCGAGCGGACCGGTCAGGAACACCAGCATGGCGCGGCTGAAGCTGTGCAGTTGCAGCATCAAGAGCGTAAAAGTGATGAACAACATGATGGGAATGCCCACCACGATAGAAGCTGAGCCCTTGCTGCTTTCTTCGACCGCGCCGGCGACCTCGATGCGGTAGCCGGCATGGCCCGCCTGCGCCCAATGCGCCTGCAGTTCTTTCAGTGCCGGCAGCAATTGCGCCGTGACGGTGGCGCCTTGCAGGCCTTCCACGATGTCACCCTGCACGGTGATGGCGTAGTCGCGGTTTTCGCGCCACATCACGCCCGGCTCCCAGGCAAACACCGGCTTGGCAATCTGAGTCATGGGAATCCACTTGCCAGCAGCGGTGGGCACATAGGCGTTGGCAATGTCAGAGATGGCGTTGCGCTCAGCCAGCGGTTGGCGCAGCACGATATCGATCAACTTGTCGCCGTCGCGGAACTGGCCGACCGTGGCGCCGCTAAAGATGGCGCGGGACGCCTGCGCAATCGACTGGCTGCTCACGCCCAGCGCACGCGCCTTGGTCTGGTCCACCTCCAGCCGGATCGTCTTGACAGACTCGTTCCAGTTGTCGTTGACGCCACGCGTGTTGGGGTTGGCGCGCAGCACGGCACTGACCTCGTCGGCACGCTCGCGCAGCAGCAGCGGATCGAGCCCGACGACGCGAAACTGCACCGGGTACGGCACCGGGGGGCCGTTGGGCAAGAGCTTGACCCGCCCGCGCACCTCGGGGAACTCGCTCGCCAGCAACGCTGGCAACTTGACCCGCAGCGACTCACGCAGCTTCAGGTCGGCAGGCACGACGATGAACTGCGACACATTGGTCTGCGCAAACACCTGATCGAGCGGCAGGTAGAAGCGCGGCACGCCCGAGCCAACCCACTGCGTGACCGACGCCACACCCGGCTCGGCCAGCAGGCGCGCTTCAACCCGTTTGGTGACGGCCTCGTTGGCGGCAAAGGAGCTGCCTTCGGGCGACCAGATATCGACGATGATTTCAGGCCGGCTCGAATCGGGAAAGAACTGCTGCTGCACTTGGCCCATGCCCAGCACGCCGAGCACGAACACCAGCAGCGTCACGCCCAGCGTGAGCCAGCGGTGCTGCACACAGGCATTCACGGTACGCCGAAAGGCGTTGTAGAACGGCGTATCGTAAGGGTCGTGTACAGGCTCAAAGCCCGGCTGACTCGCCCCTGCGCGGTTTGCCCGTACCACATGCGGCGGCGCCTTGAGCAGCAGCGTGCCCAGG
>VMTC01000101.1 GCA_013791765.1 Rhodoferax sp. | reverse complement strand
GGTGCATAAGCTCTCCAAGCAAAAAACATCGGTGTTGATCAACGGTGAATCAGGTGTCGGCAAAGAAGTTGTGGCCCAGATGATTCATAACCTGGACATGCGCAGCAAAAAAGGCGCTTTTGTGCCTGTGAATTGCGCTGCGGTGCCGGAATCGATGATGGAGGCGGAGTTTTTTGGCTACGAGAAAGGTGCCTTCACCGGCTCGCAACGCGCCCACAAGGGCTTTATCGAGCGTGCTGATGGCGGCACATTGTTTCTGGATGAAGTGGGTGACCTGCCTGCCAGCATGCAAGCCAAGCTGTTGCGGGTATTGCAGGAGCGTTGCTTCTTCAGGCTGGGCTCCGAACGCACCACCCACAGCGACTTTCGCATCATTGCTGCCACCAACCGCGACCTGTACGCAGATATGCAGGCAGGCAAGTTCCGTGAAGACCTGTTTTACCGGTTGGCGGTGATCCGAATCGAGATTCCGGCGCTACGCGAGCGCCCGGAAGACATCCGCTGGCTGACCGAGTTGATCCTTCAACAAATCACCGCAGAACAAGGCACGCCAATTGCCATGTCCGAGGTCTTCTTGCGCGATGTCATGGCGCGCAACTGGCGCGGTAACGTGCGTGAACTGCGCGCCTATCTGGAACACGCAGTCCTATTGAGTGACGGTGGTATTCTGGCCGAGCCGATAACCAGTGGCCTGGCCGCCCGAGATGGTGACAGCCTAGTGACGACACCCCCCGGCACCCTGCCCCAGCTTCACGCCGTGGTTGAGGATGCCGAGCGCGGGCACATTCGCAAGACCCTGGTGTTTTGCCACGGCAATCTGGGGAAAACCGCCGAAACCCTGGGTGTTTCACGCAAGACGCTTTGGGAAAAAATGAAACGCCTGCAGATCAGTGCGTGAAGGTTGTCATCGGGTTACGGCATCGGTGCCGTCGAACCCGGCCTGTTCGGCCTGGGCCCAGTGCCCGCCGTGCGGCAAGCGCTGGCACGGGCGGGCTGGTCGGTGGCCGACGTGTAACGCGTTGAAATCAACGAGGCTTTTGGTGCGATCACGCTGGCATGCCTGCGCGAACTCGGCTTTGCCGAAGACAGCGTGAATGTTGAAGGCGGCGCCATTGCGCACGGTCACCCAATTGGCGCCAGCGGCGCTGTACTGGCCACGCGGCTGATGCACTCGATGCAGCGAGACGGCATCAAGCGCGGCATCGTCACCCTGTGCATCGGTGGCGGTCAGGGCATCGCGCTGGCGCTCGAAATGCTGTGAGCGCCGCCATGAACCAGCCGATGCATCGCTTTCATCCGAGATTGTCCATTAGAACTTTTCCGGATTTTTGCTGCACAATGAGCGCTCACTTTTTTGAAAAATTTCTAATGGCATTCATTAGAAATAGTGCAATGAAATCAATGCTTTTCTAGAAATTAGCCGTCGTCATGAAGCCTTACGACCCGTTTGATTTGAAGTTCAGCTCTCGTGAAGTCACCGCTTGGGGTGGCTTGGCATTACTCAAACGCATGCTCGACGGCCTGGACTTTCGAGCCGGCGTACAAAGCTGGCAGCTCCCGCCACCGCGCTCCAACCGCGGCTACCGTCCAGAGCAGCTCGTTGAACAAATGATCGTCAGCATCTGGTGTGGTGCGGCCCGTTTCGCGCAGGCTGACATCACCCGCCTGGATGCCACTCTGGTGCGCCTGTTTGACTGGGGCACAGCCGCTGGCCACAAGGCCATCGTGCGCCTGTTTCAACGCTTTGATCAAGCCGATTCCAGCCGGGTACAAAGCAGCAGCTTTCGCTGGCTCTTTGACAAACTGCACCTGAACTCCATCACCCTGGATGTGGACTCCACCGTGCTCACCCGCTGGGGCACACAAATCGAAGGTGGCGCAAAAGGCTACAACCCCAAACATCACGGCAGAGCAAGCCACCACCCATTGCTGGCCTTCGTGGCCGACTGGCGGCTGATCGCCAACTTCTGGCTGCGCCCAGGCAACACCAGCGCATCCAATAATGCCTTGAGCTTCCTGCAAGCCACACTGAATAACCTGGGGTCAACCAAAGTCGGTCTATTTCGTGCAGACAGCGGCTTCTATGACAAAACCATCGTGGACTTTCTGGTGGACAAGAAGATCACCCACATCATCAGCGCCCGCCTGACACAGCCACTGCAGCAAACTATCGTAGATCAATGCAAGTGGCAGCAAGTCGAGCCGGGACTTGAAGTTGGCGAAGTGAGCTACCAGCCGCACGGCTGGATAAGTGCGCAACGCCTGGTGGTGGTGCGCCAGCACGTAAGGCGTAAAGCCGCTGGGGTGGCTGGCAAGACGCTGTCGCTGTTTGCCGATGATGAGGATTTGCAGGGTTGGCGCTATGGGGCGATGCTGACAGATTTGACGATTGCGGCACTGGATGTGTGGCGCTTGTACCGAGGAAGAGCGGACTGCGAGAACCGCATCAAGGAGCTCAAGGCTGACTTCGGTCTGGGCAGTTTCGTGCTGCGAGACTTCTGGGCGACAGAGGCCGCGTTGGGAGTGACGATGTTGGCCTACAACCTGATGAGCGTGTTTCGCCATGCAGTGATGCGCCAAAGTGTGCATCACACGTTGGCAACGCTGCATCACAAGGTTCTGGCAGTGGGTGCATTCTGGGATAGCAGCACAACGAAGTCAGACAAGCAGACGTTTCGACTTGCCGTGGCGCGCAAGCGAAGGCCTTGGTTTGAAGGGCTTTGGGCTAACGCCGGTGCGCCAGTTAACCTCGTTGCAAACCTCAAAAAATCCTAATGGACAATCTCGGTT
>VMTC01000060.1 GCA_013791765.1 Rhodoferax sp. | reverse complement strand
TTGATGTCTTGCGCCGGCAAGTAGGCCTGGGCCACAAAGTAGCCACTGCGGTGGTAGTAGTCGGCGATGCGCGCCGCCATGCCGCGCAGGTCGGTCAGTGACAGCTCGCGCCCTGGCTGAAAGCCGGTAACGGCAAGCAGATCAGCCTCGGAGTACACCTTGGCGCCAGTGATGCGCAGGCGATTGACGATGATTCTGGAACGGTCGGGCGCAGCCATGCCAGCCGGGCTGGCGGGTTTGACATCAAGCGCAGGCACGGCCTGCTGCTGCGTGGGAACCTGCGGGATTTGCTGCAGGTTGCCCGCGCTGGGCGGCTGGGCGGCGAAAACGGCGGGGCTCACAGCCAGCAAGGCATAGGGGAGAAATCTATTTTTTTTCATGGTGGCTTTCTAGGAATTTTGGGCACGGGTTCTAATAGGAGATTCTGTGGAAACGCAGCGGCCCAGTCAGTGTGCTAGCGCGCTTAGAACAGATAATTACAAATGGCCTCTGGGTCGCCGCCAGCTCGCCATCAGGCCAGGCGGCTTTGCACACTTAGCTTTGGCCGGGGTCTCTCACTTAGGGAAAATATGAGCAAAATCTTGGTCCTTTACTCGACCACCGACGGTCACACGCAGCGCATTTGCGAGCGCTTGCAGCAGGTCATGGCACAACCGGGCCATGCCGTGACCGTGGCGCCGCTGGCCCAGGCCGATGGGCTGGACCTGGAGTGCTTTGACAAGATCGTCATTGGGGCCAGCATCCGCTATGGCAAGCACCAGCCCATGGTCAAGCAGTTCATCGATCGACGTCAAGCCCTGCTGGAGCGCAAGAGCAACGCCTTCTTTAGCGTCAACATCGTGGCGCGCAAGCCGGAAAAAAACCGGCCCGACACCAACCCCTACCTGATCAAGTATTTGCGCACGCTCAGCTGGCAGCCCCAGTTGCTGGGTGTCTTTGCCGGCAAGCTGGACTACCCGCGCTACGGCGTCATGGACCGATTCATGATCCGCCTGATCATGTTCATGACGAACGGCCCGACCGACCCCAAAGCGGTGGTCGAGTTCACCAACTGGCAGCAGGTGGAAGCCTTTGGCCTGCAGGTCTGTGCGCTGGACTGAGTTGCCGCGCATGCGGCAATAAAAACGCCGGGCATCATCACGATGCCCGGCGTTTTTATTGGTCTTCTTCTGGGGCTAGAACCCGCGCGGCGCCGGCCAAGTCTCGCGCAATAGAACCGGGGGACGTGGCAAAGGGCTGCGGCGCGCCGACTTCAGTCAGTAGCGCGGCGCAACCCCTTGGCGTCAAGCAGGCTTAATTGCGGTCTTGCTTAGGCGCACGCTTGGGCGCCACATAGATTTCCGGCGGCGCTTCCGGCGCCACGATCACGGGTGGCTGCTCGACCACCAACACCGGTGGCACCACCACGGGCGAGGGCGCCGGCGGGGGCGGGGGCGCCAGCGTGAACAGTTCCGGCGGTGTGCCCGCTGGCACGACCACCGGCATCCAGGTCGGTGCGGTGACCCCTGGTCGCACGATCGGTCCTTCGTAGGGGAGATCGGGCAAAATCTCTACAGGCGGCACGACGACTGGCGGCACAACCACTGGCGGCACGACGACTGCGTTGATATTCGCGGTAGTTCTCGCCACAACAGGCGCGCAGCAAGAAATCGGCAGGATGTATTGAGCCGCGTTTGCGCCCGCCAAGCTATAGCCGTCAAAGGTGACTGTCTTGCCAATTCCCACGTCCGGCGTATCAAAATTGGCGGTACTGCCAGAGCCAGCAACGAGCGTGACGCCGACCGGGTTTCCTTTCAGTCCCGAGAGGGCTGTTGCGGTGTTACCGTCGTAATCTTTGCTGCCGCCATCAGGGAACACCAGCATGTGTTGAGTCAGCGGGCTGCGGGTCCGGACAAAAAATGTTGCCGGTGAATAGTCTGTTGGCGTGGTGTACGACACCGGTTTGTAGTTAATGGTGACAGGTGCATCCGTTACGGTGGAAGGGTCAACACGCAATGCAATGGTCACGGCACCGCCGGCGACGCCCGGTCCGGTGCCATCATTGCCGGCGCTCAGCACCAAGCCGTCCGCCAAGCCAAGGCTCTGACTGGGAACCGTCGCAGCGCGGGTCAACACGATCTTCCCATCCACAATGACATCGTTTCCGGCGCACATCGTGATGTTGCCATCGGTCGTTGTAATGGCCCCGGTATTAAACAGGGTTACATCGCGTCCAGCACCCAACAAAACGCTGCCATTGGTCGTTGTAATAGCGGCTCGCACGTTGACGTCGCGCCCGCAGCACGCCACCACATTGCCATTGGTGGCAGTAATGGCCGCATTCACGTTCACATCCCGAAAAGCGTTCAATGTCAGCGTGGTTGTGTTGGGAGTCGCGGTCCACAAAGGGGCCCCTGACCCGATGGCGTCGTTGACGTTGATATCGCCCTGGCCCGGTGCTGCAAAAAGATTTGTCGCCGTATTGGATCCGGTTTCTACGGTACTGATGGTGACGTTATTCGTTACCAGCATTTGGGCGAGTGTGGTACCGGCGATGTCACCGCCGACGGCCTGAATGTTGAAGTCAACCGGGTCGATCAGCCAGTTGCCGGTCACCCCCTGGGCAGCGGCGGTGGTGATTTTTACGTCGTTGGCAATCTTGACATACGCCGCCGAGGTTTCAACAAACCCACCATTGCCACCAACAGGCGCCGACGCATCCAGCGTGCCGCCCACATTCACGGTGCCGCTTTGCATGTCGCCCATCAGCATGATGCTGCCGTCTTCACCGGTGACCAGCGTCTGTGCGCGGATCACGCCGGTGTTGTTCACGGCGCTTGGCAGCAGGGCACTGGCCGACCGCGAGGTCAGCAGCACCTGGCCGCCGTCCGCCTGGATCAGGCCGCCGTTTTGCGCCAGGGCGTTCATGGCGCCTTCGTTGACTGTGACATTGAGCAAGCCGTCACCAGCGACGTCCAGCGTGATGGCGTTGCCAGCGGCAAGTGCCACCGTGCCGAGTTGGGCTGAAATGACGCCATCGTTGCCGACGTTCGCACCCAAT
>VMTC01000072.1 GCA_013791765.1 Rhodoferax sp. | reverse complement strand
CTGCTGCCAGCGCCAGCGCCAGCCGCTGCACCCTGCCCGGTTTTGGCGCTTGCAACGCCCGACCCCTTGGACAACTCGTCCCTAAATACCTGGGCGCTGGTGTGGCGCTGTGACGGGTCTCGCGCCAGTGCCCGCGTCAAGACGGCACGCAACTGGTCGTCGATTTCATTGCTCAAGTCAGCGGGCAACGAGAACTGCTCATGCAGCACCCGGTACATCGCTCTATAGGGATCACGTTCGGCATTGAGCGGCTGGCCCGAGAGCATTTCGCCCAGCACCATACCGGCCGAAAAAATATCCATCGACGCCGTGGGCGGCAGATTTTCGGCCGCCTCGGGCGACATATAGCCCGGTGTGCCGCTGGCCGATGCTGTGCTGCTGCCAGTGGACGCCTGCATGCGCCTTGCAATGCCAAAGTCCATCACCCGCGCACGCCCGGCGGGGTCGATCAGGATATTGGAAGGTTTGAGATCGCGGTGCACCACCCCGGCCGCATGCGCCACCACCAGCGCGTCGAGCACGCCCAGCATCAAAACCACCGCCTCGGCTGGCAGCATGGCGCCCTGTTGGCTCAGGCGCGCAGCGAGTGTTTGACCCGGCACATATTCGAACACCAGGTAGGGTTGCTGATCTTGCACATCAGCCTCAAACACCGGCACGATGTTGGGGTGCGTCAAGCGGCTGACGCTGCGCGCCTCCTGCAGCCACTGGGCCAGGGCTGAAGCGTCCGAATTGAGGCCAACCTTCATCACCTTGATCGCTACCTCGCGCTCCAGACGCGGATCAAATGCCAGCCAGACAATCGATTGGGCGCCGCGGCCCAGAATGCGGCGCAATTCAAAGCGACCCAGCATGGCGGGTTGCCCAGGCGTCGACGGCCCAGGGGGCAGCCTGCGAATGGTGTTTAGAGGTGAAAAATCAGCCATGGCTCGGTCTGGGTGGCATCATGAAACATGACAGCTCGGTTGCGGTCACACAGTGTAGTGCTACATGATGGATCACCTCAGCCAGACAAACCGTCCCGGGTGCGGTTCAAAGTCATGTGGCACGCTGAAAAAATCAAGGCCTCACGTCAAACCTGGCGCAGCGCATCAAACCCGGCCCGGCGACTGGGCTATGCGCATGCGGTTTTGGGGCGAAAACACACGCGAAATTGAAGCTGGGGTATGCAAGCGCTTGTGGGCGCGCGCCTTTCACGCAGTAGCCCGGTCGCATAGCCCAATCACCGTGCCTGCCGCCGTCGAAGTCAGAATTTCTGCAGCAAGCGGCGCACATGAATTCGCGCCACCCCAACGCAGGCAACTTTTGAATTCCCCCTGACCGCGTACCCAATCGCTCGCAGAATCAGTCGGGTGATGCGCTTTGCGGAGGTAAAGGAGGAGCTCGCGCAGCGGGCGGGGGACACGTAGCAAAGCGCATCGCCCGGCTGATTCACCCACCACCTTGATATCAGCCCCGATCCAATGGACGCACCTGAGTGCTTCGGAAACAAGCCCTTGATCTAAAGCCCAGATTACTTTGAATCGCACCCAACCGGCCCAGCGCCGACCCAGCGCCGGCGCCTTGCTGCGCGCCGCAGGCGCCCTTATTTCAGTTGCACCGACCCCGACACAGTGACCAGCACAGCCGTCTTGCCCGCCTCCACCGGAACGGGCGCATCGGACACCGCTTTGGCCTCCATCGCCATCATCCGGGGCCGCGGGGTGTACCCCTGGTCATTGGCGCTGACGTTGACTTCACGCAGCGTGTAGCCGGTGAAGCCGAAACCGCGGGCGATGTCGCCAGCGCGCGCCTTGAAGCGCTCGATGGCCATGCTTTGCGCATCGCCTTCAACCTGCGTGCGCTGCTCGCGGCTCAGGCTAAAGCTCACATTACTCACGGTCAAGGTTTGTATCTTGCCAGCGGCGCTGCTGATACGGGCAAAGTCGCGGCCTTCCAGAATCAGCTCAGCAGTACCCTGCCAGCCGCTGGGCTTGCCGTCACGCCCGTAGCGCGGATACAGGCTGAAGTTGCCGGTGCGAACATCAAGCTGGCCCGCCAGCGCCACCTTCTTGGCCTCAACCAAAGCAGCGTCAAGTGCACTCTTGAGCTGGCTCTGCACGACGCTGGCGTCAACGCCGTCACGGCTCGTGCTCATGGCAATCGACAACATATCTTGCGGCACCTCCACCGAACCGGTGGCCGAGAGCTGCACCACGTTTTGCACGGGCGGCGAGGCATTTTGTTGGGCAAAAAGGCCGCTAGCCCCCGTAAGAAGAGCGCCTATAGCTATCAATTTAATCTTATTTTTCAAACCAATTCCTTTAAAGAAACGACACACGACTGATGCGTCTGTGATCAACGTGCCATCTTATTCATGGACAGGCCCTTACTTGGCACCGACGTTCAGCATGTCATCCGCATTGAGCTGGCGCAACTGCTGACGCAGGTCAGCGCGCTCCTGCTCTGTCAAACGTCGATCATAGGTTCTGCGTGGCTCAAGGGTCTCTGCGTCGACCACGGGGCCAGTCTCCTGAGCCTGGGACGCCTGCATCCTCTTCAGCGCCTCACGCAACTCCGAACGGCGCAAGTCGGGTGGCAGCTGTTCAGTCGCGGCCCCTCGCCTGGGCGGCGTTGCCTGCGCCCAGACCCCGACCGCACAGACAGACAGAAACAGAAAAAGATAAAAATTCTTCATGCGCCAACGATAACGCCAAATCGCCTGGCTGTGCGTAGCTTGTTGGCCGGGTGCCGACCGGCTGCGGCAACATTTGTAACATCGTGTCATTGTTGTCCGACAATTGTGGCTAATGAGCAATCCAGCCTGCAAAATCGGCTCTGTTACAAATTCAAGGAGGCCCAGATGAGCCAAGTCCCCAACCGCAACGACAAGATATTGATTTGCGACGACGATGTCCGCATCCGCGACCTGTTGCGCCGTTACCTGACCCAAGAGGGCTTCGACGTGTTGCAGGCTGAAGACGGCAAATCGCTGACGCGCCTGTTGCTGCGTGAACCGGTTGACCTGATCGTGCTGGACCTGATGATGCCGGGCGAGGACGGCCTGTCTATTTGCCGGCGTCTGCGCGCGGCCAATGACCGCACTCCCATCATCATGTTGACCGCCAAAGGCGAGGACGTAGACCGCATCGTCGGCCTGGAGGTCGGCGCTGACGATTACCTGGGCAAGCCCTTCAATCCGCGCGAGCTGCTGGCCCGCATCCACGCGGTGCTGCGACGGCGTCCGACCCAGGAGGCGCCTGGCTCACCCGCCAGCGACAACGCGGTGGTCAGCTTTGGCCCATTCACCTTTGACCTGGGCGCACGCACGCTGCGCAAGGATCAAGAAGACCAACCCCTGACCACCGGCGAATTTGCCATGCTCAAAGCGCTGGTACGCCATCCGCGCCAACCGCTGTCGCGCGAAAAACTGGCGCAATTGGCGCGTGGGCGCGAGTTCGAACCGTTTGACCGCAGTCTGGACGTGCAGGTATCGCGCTTGCGGAAATTGATTGAAGTGGATGCCGCCGCGCCACGCTACATCCAGACCGTATGGGGTGTGGGCTATGTCTTTGTCCCTGATGGCGCAGCGTGAATCCCTTCGCAAACACTTTGACTGACGCGCCCAACACGGCGGCGGACAACAGCGGCCTGATGCCGCTCGATGCCAGTCCGACAGGGCTTAGCGCACGCGTAGCGCTGAGCCTGTTCTGGCGTACCTTTTTTTTGTTGGCACTGCTGCTGATTGGCAGCATTCTGGCCTGGCTGCAGACCTTGCGGGCGCTTGAGTTTGAGCCGCGCGCCATCCAGACGGCACAGCAGATTGCGTCGCTGGTCAACTTGAGCCGCGCCGCGCTGATTCACTCGGACGCCATCAACCGCGTGTCCTTGATCAAAACCATGAAGGAGCAGGAGGGCGTGCGCATTGTGCCGCGCGAACCCGGTGACCGATTTGAGCCCTTTGACACCGATGCGCTGGGTCAGCGCGTTTCGCAGGAGCTTCAATCAAAGCTCGGCCCCGGCACCGTGGTGGCCAACAGCGTCAACAGGGAAGTGGGGCTCTGGGTTGGCTTCACGATTGACGAAGACCGCTACTGGATGCTCACAGACCGATCCCGCTTCAGCCCCACCACCGGGCGTACCTGGCTGATCTGGCTGATTACAGCCGGCATCTTGTCGCTGGCCGGTGCCGCCCTGATTGCGCGCTTGATTAACCGACCTCTGAAGCAACTTTCCTTTGCCGCAGGCCGGGTGCGTGACGGTGATTTCGAGGCCAGTTCCCTGGACGAAACCGTGGCCACCAGCGAAATCCGGGCAGTCAACATCGGCTTTAACCGCATGACGCAGATGCTGGCCAAGATTGAGCAGGACCGCGCTGTCATGCTGGCCGGCATCTCGCATGATCTGCGCACGCCGCTGGCACGCCTGCGGCTGGAAACGGAGCTCAGCGTTGTCGACGTGCAGGCACAGGCCAACATGGTCGCCGATATTGCCCAGCTTGACGCGATCATCGGCAAGTTTCTGGACTATGCCCGCCCTGGCAACGTCAAGTTAAGCCCCGTATCCCTGCGCGAGGCCTTCGACAACTGTCTGTACAGCACGCGCAACCGCACCGACATGCAGGTCAACCTGGATGTGGCGGACGACTTGATGGTGCTCGCTGATGCCGTGGAACTGGGCCGCGTCATTACCAATTTGCTGGAAAACGCCGCACGTTACGGCAAGTCGCCGACAACCGGCGTGGCGCTGGTGGACATCACCGCCAAGGCGCGCGAACAGTGGGTGCTGCTGCGGCTTCGTGACCATGGCGTAGGCGTCTCCGAAGAGCAACTGACGACCCTGACGACACCGTTTTACCGCGGCGAAGGCGCCCGCACCGCCGCCAACGGCGCCGGACTGGGGCTGGCCATTGTCGAGAAAACCGTGTCACGCATGGGTGGCACCTTTGTGCTCAGCAATGCTGCCTCTGGCGGCTTGGCGGCCAACATCAAGTTGCAACGCGCGCTCAAGGCCTAATCCCGGTGCAGCAGGCACGAAGCTTAGGAGTCGAGAAAAAATAAATTGGACAATGACCCGCTTTCAGACGAGATGCCAGGCAAGGCGCAAAGCGCGCCGTTTGGCGAGCCAAACAAGCAATTTGCAACGCCGCATGGCGCTCGTATGGAAGATGGGGAATGTTCAAGTTATTTTTTCTCGACGACTTAGCGCGCCTTGCGGACGGCATTGCCACCCAAACGCTTTGAGCCGGTCTCGCGCGGGGGCAAACCGGTGTGCTGGGTGAGCAAGCGCCCCGCCTGCACCTTGGCTGGCGGCGCAGATTCAGTCGCTGCGGTTGAGTTCTTGCGCCGCGCGCTGCTGTAACTGCTGTCGGTAAGCGGTTGAAAGGTCGGAATCAAATGGTGCTTGCCATTGCCGATCAGGTCGGCGCGGCCCATGCTTTTAAGCGCTTCACGCAGCAGCGGCCAGTTGTTGGCGTCGTGGTAGCGCAAAAAGGCCTTGTGCAGCCGCCGGCGTTTCTCGCCGCGCACGATGTCCACCGTTTCGCTCTCGCGCGTGATCTTGCGCAGCGGGTTCTTGTTGCTGTGGTACATCGCCGTGGCCGTGGCCATCGGGCTGGGGTAGAAAGTCTGCACCTGGTCGGCACGAAAGCCGTGTTTCTTCAGCCACAGCGCCAGATTCATCATGTCTTCGTCACTGGTGCCGGGGTGGGCGGCGATGAAATAGGGAATCAAAAACTGCTTCTTGCCCGCTTCCAGAGTGAACTTGTCAAACAGCGTCTTGAACTTGTCATAGCTGCCGATGCCGGGCTTCATCATCTTGGTCAGCGGCCCCGACTCAGTGTGCTCGGGCGCGATCTTGAGGTAACCACCGACGTGGTGCTGCACCAGCTCTTTCACATACTCCGGGCTTTGCACCGCCAGGTCATAGCGCACACCGGAACCAATCAGAATCTTCTTGATGCCTTTGAGCGCTCGCCCGCGGCGGTAGATGTTGATCAGCGGGTCGTGGTTGGTGCCCAGATTTTGACAAATGCCGGGGTAAACGCAACTCGGCTTGCGACAGGCGGCCTCGATCTCGGGGCTCTTGCAGCCCAATCGGTACATATTGGCGGTGGGGCCGCCCAGGTCGGAAATCGTGCCGGTAAAGCCCTTGACCTTGTCGCGCACGTCTTCAATCTCGCGAATCACCGACTCTTCCGAGCGGCTCTGGATGATGCGACCTTCGTGCTCGGTGATTGAGCAGAAGGTGCAGCCGCCAAAGCAGCCGCGCATGATGTTGATGGAAAAGCGAATCATCTCCCAGGCCGGGATTTTGGTCGCACCGTCATGGCTGCCGTTGTTGTCTGCATAGCTCGGATGCGGGCTGCGCGCATACGGCAGGTCAAAGACAAAATCCATCTCGGCGGTGGTCAAGGGAATCGGCGGCGGCGTGATCCAGACGTCGCGCGCGGTCACGCCCTCGCCGTGCGCCTGCACCAGGGCTCTGGCGTTGCCGGGGTTGGTCTCCAGGTGCAGCACGCGGTTGGCGTGGGCATACAGCACGGGGTCGCTCTTGACCTGCTCGTAACTGGGCAGGCGGATCACCGAGCGGTCGCGCGGCGGCACCTTGAGCTTGCCAAGGCCGGTTGACAAGTTCGGGTTCGGCACGAAAGTGAGCGGCCGAATCAGCGGATTTGCTTCATTTTTTAAGCCAAATTGGCCTGTAGCCCGCGTGGAATAAGCGTCAGTAGCTATCGTTTTTGTTGATTGATTGTTGCCATCGTCTTTGGCGCAGCTGCTGCCCTGCCCCGCCGCCTGCTCCGAGGTCGTCATATAGGGGTTGACCTGCGACTCGACCCGGCCCGGTTCGTCGACACTGGTCGAATCAATCTCAAACCAGCCGGTGCGAGAGGCATCGTCTGGGCGACGCACAAACGCGGTACCGCGCACATCGGTTATTTTCTCGACCGGCTCGCGCGCGGCCAAGCGGTGCGCAATCTCAACCAACGCGCGCTCGGCGTTGCCATACAGCAGCAAGTCGCACTTGGCATCGACCACGATCGAGCGGCGTACCTTGTCGGACCAGTAATCGTAGTGGGCAATGCGGCGCAAACTGCCTTCAATGCCACCCAACACAATCGGCACGTCCTTGAACGCCTCGCGGCAGCGCTGGCTGTAGACAATCGCGGCGCGGTCGGGCCGCTTGCCGCCGACGTCGCCGGGGGTGTAGGCGTCGTCACTGCGAATCTTGCGGTCGGCCGTGTAGCGATTGATCATGGAGTCCATGTTGCCCGCCGTCACGCCCCAAAACAGATTGGGCTTGCCCAATGCCTTGAACGGCTCAGCGCTTTGCCAGTCGGGCTGGGCGATGATGCCCACCCTGAAGCCCTGCGCTTCGAGCACGCGCCCGATCACCGCCATGCCAAAGCTGGGGTGATCCACGTAGGCGTCGCCCGTGACCAGGATGACATCGCAGCTGTCCCAGCCCAGTTGATTCATCTCCTCGCGGCTCATCGGCAAGAATTTGGCCGTGCCAAAGCGCGCCGCCCAGAACTTGCGGTAACTGGTCAGGGGTTTGGCGGCACGCGCAAAGAAAGAGACGTCAACGGGGGCGTTCATGAAAACTCACACAATAGGAAGGGACTGAGTGTACGGTTTGACCATTTGACAGGTGGCGGGCAGGGGTACTTCAGCCGCCCGAATTTACCCTCTACAGCGCCACAACCCGTCCTTGCGCCGCGCTTGTTTCCCCCAGCGTGAGCAGTTGCATCACCGCTCGCACGTCGCTGGCACTCACCGGTGGCTCGGGGCTCAGACCCCACAGATGGTCGCGCAAGCGGGCGTAGTAGGCCAAATAGTTGCCGCGCGGATTGGGTGCAGCCTGGCGCACGGAAACGGGCGATGCGACGCCGGCAATGCTGTCAATGCGCAACACTTCGCCCGCCTGCGGGTCTTGTCCCCAACCGTCCAGCGCAGCCAGTTGCGGGCGATGCCCGGCTTTAAGCGCATCTTCTTGCGGATCGAGCCCATACTTGGTGAAACTGCCACGCGTACCATGCACCGCCCAACGCGGGCCCGGCTGCGCCACCAGCGTGCCGGCATGCAGAATCACGCGCAGGCCGTGGTGGCGGCTGTCGTAGCGCAACACGGCATGAAAGCAGTCGTTCACTTGGGCGCCATCGCGCTGGCAAGCCAGCTCGAGACCGAGCGCATCAGGCACTCCCCACAAGGCCAGCGCCTGATCCAGCAGGTGCGGCCCGAGGTCAGACCACAGACCCGAGCCCGGCCCGCGTTGTTCACGCCAACAATCTGGCACAGCGGGGCGGTAACGGTCAAAGGTTGATTCCACCTGGACGACACGGCCTAACTGGCCGCTGGCCAAGACCTGTTGCAGCGCCAGAAAATCAGCGTCAAAGCGGCGGTTTTGAAACACGGTGAGCACCCGACTTTGGGCCCGGGCGGTGGCCAACAAATCGTCGGTCTCGGCCAACGTCACGCAGCAGGG
>VMTC01000117.1 GCA_013791765.1 Rhodoferax sp. | reverse complement strand
CGTTTGCGCCAGCGAGATGCCGTCGTTGGCGTTACGCGCCGCCTGGTTGCTGCCGCGGATTTGTGACGACATCCTGTCACTGATGGCCATGCCTGCGGCATCGTCTTTGGCGCTGTTGATGCGCATGCCGCTTGAGAGGCGTTGCATAGAGGTGGCCAGCGAAGCCTGGCTCATGCCCAAGTTGCGTTGCGCTGTGAGTGAACTGATGTTTGTATTGATGACTGAGGCCATTTTGAAGCTCCGTGTTTAAGCTGAATAAATCCGGCATTGCTGCCAATCCCAACGCCAACCCCAAAAGGATTGACCGCCATGACCGGTGCGCCTTAAAAGCGCTTGCCGGACGTTGAGCTTTACTTGCGTGAAGCCCGTCGAATCACTTTTCGATGAAACGGTAGAGAGATTACAAAAGTTACGATTGGTCTAAAGCCCGATAAACGGCGGGGTTTAGGGCTAATTCGTCTGAATCGACGGTAGCCGCGTATGGCAGCGGACTGCGCAAGATGCGTCACTTGCTACATTATTTCTAGCTTCTTACGCAAGCAGGACGTGGGCTAAGAGGCGTTTTTATCATTAATGGCACGCCACCGTTTCAATGCACTGGCCAAAACTGCCGCTACAAAACGACATTTCCGGCTCGGTACCGGATTTCGCCGTTAAGGCAAAGAAGCATTGCATTTGCTATACAATTTTTCAATGAAAACTGCAACCCTCCCCCCCATACGCATAGAGCCTGAGTTCAGGGTTGAAGTCGAGGGCGTGCTTGCGCAAGGCGAATCGCTTTCACAATTCGTTGAGAGCGCTGTTCGCGAAACTGTCTTGAAGCGCAAGAATCAGGCTGAGTTTGTGCGACGTGGCATAGCGGCAATTGAATTGACCAAGCGCGCCGGTAGCGGCATCGCCGCAGAGGTGGTTATTGCCAAACTGGAAGCCAAATTAGCCGCCGCAAGACTGGCGCAAGCTCAGCGCAAGCAATGATGTACGAGGTTGAGTTCAGCGAAGAAGCTGACGCAGACCTGGAGAGATTGTTTGATTTCGCGTTGCAGCGTGAATTAAACAGTGAATCAGGCGACTTGGATGCACCCGGTAGAGCAATCCAGGCGATAAGGAACGGGGTTGCATTTCTGAAATCATCTCCATTTACCTGCCGCAAAGTGGGGGCCAGCCCATTCATTCGGGAACTCGTTATTTCGTTTGGAAGCACCGGTTACGTTGCCTTGTTTGAAATCGTTGATGGCAAGCGGGTCATCATGGGTGCCCTACGCCACCAGCGCGAGGATGACTACCATTGATTCAACTTTTGGCCGAACTTGCCGATGACTTTGGGTAGTGGCCACACAGGGAACACGCACCAAAGGTCATCATGAGCACCCCTTCTATCGGATTCCCGCGCCCTGGCGCATCGGCAGCACTTGACTCGGCACGCGCTGCCCCGCCCGCGAAAGACGCTGGGCCTACGCAGGACGCCAAGGCCTCCACCCAGACCAACACCACGGCCAGCACGCAGCGCAGCCATCAGAACAAGCAAATTTTGCAAGCTTCTATGGAGGTGTCGATCAAGTCCGCCGATTCGTCACTGGCCCTGCTGTACCGCACCGCCATTGACCGCATCAACCTGGAGCTGGAGCCTGAGTTGGGGCCCAACGCCATTGGCAGCGCCCCCACAACAGACTTGTTCACACCAGAGGCCACGGCCGGGCGCATTGTGGCGCTGTCCACGGCTTTTTACGACGCGTATGCCGCGCAGTCCAAAAACAAAGACCTGGACTCAGAAACCCTGGCACGCAATTTTGTTGATCTGATCCGCGGCGGCTTTGAGCGCGGTTTTGGCGAAGCCCAGGACATCCTCAGCGGCTTGGGTGTGCTCGGCGCGGACAGCCCGATTGAGCAAGGCATCAAGCAAACTTATGCGCTGGTCATGAAGGGCTATGACGATTTTCTGGCTGCCAAATTGAACCCCGGCCCAGCGGCCAACACACCGCCACAAGACACAAGCACAGCCCTGGGCTAGCCAGGGAAAGCCGCGCAAACATTTCTCAGGAAAATTCTCGCTTCGCGTGGATCCGGCCACCCATGAAGCCGCCGCCCTTGCCGCCGCCGCCCAAGGTCAAAGCCTGAATCAATGGGCGCTTGAGGCGATCCGGCAAGCCGCAAGCAGCTCTTGATTTGCCATTTGACTGGCGATTGCCACTTGCCGGTTTGGCAAGGGTTATTGAAGTTCACCGTATAAAATTGCTTTTTTAACATAACACGGCGAATGGACTATCTCCTACTCTCAGACAATGCGGCAAGGCAAGTCATTGACTCCACGACGGTCTTTGACGAATTCATGCGCGTCAAAGCTCAAGCGCAGCCTTACGCGGGTGGCATGTACTGGAAACGCGAGGGGGCCTACGAATACCTCGTCAAGACCTACCCCGACAACCGCCAGAGCCGACAAGGGCGTCGCTCCCCAGAAACAGAAAAAATCTACGAAGACTTTACAACGCGCAAGCAGGCGGTCGAGTCACGGCTTCAATCGCTGCGCCCTGCATTGATCGAGGCCGAGCGCATGAACAAGGCGCTGAAGGCAGGCAGAACTCCAGCTATCGTTGTCGCGCTGCTGCAAGCGCTTGAAGCGGCTGGAATGGGCCCTCACTTTACCGTGGTAGGTACGCACGCGCTTTACGCGTATGAGACTGCGGCTGGCGTTCGGATTGTGCAAGGCGCGCTGGCGACCCAAGACGTTGACTTGCTGTGGGACGCGCGTAAACGGGTGCAGTTTTTCACAGACTTGGGGCGTACCGAGACATCAATGCTAGGCGTGCTGCAACGAGCAGACCCGAGCTTTCAGCGCATGGCAGACCAGAAGGAAACGGCCATCAATGCCAAAGGCTTCGAGGTGGACTTTTTGCGTCGCCAGCCCGAAGGCGACGATCCGCACCCGTTTCGGTTCTCGGACGATGAGGACGACTTGTGGCCGGTGCGCACAGAAAGGGCCTGCGTTTTGACGAGCGCACCCCGCTTCGAGCACTTGGTGATTTCAGCGACCGGTCGCATGGCGCTGATGCGCACCATCGCCCCCCAAACATTCGTCGAGTTCAAACTCTGGATGGCAGAAAAAGCCAAAAATCGGATTGCCGCCAAGAGACGCCGTGACCTGCGCCAGGCAGAAATTGTGCAAAAGCTGTTGGACGATGGTTTGTTGGTGGGGTAAAAACGCGGCCGGGCGCATTGGGCCACTTCTCGTTCCAAGGGAAATGCGGCTTGGCTTGCCTAAATATATCATTTTGATATAATTCATTTATGCATGTTATCTCCATCAAAATGCTCCGCGCCTTTTGGCAGAAGCATCCGGAGGCAGAAAGCGTTCTGCGAGCTTGGCATTCGGTTGTTGAACATGTCGAGTTCAAGGACTTCAATCATGTTCGGCAAGTTTTCAATTCCGCCGACTACGTTCCGCCCTATATCATCTTCGATGTAGGCGGCAACAATTACCGATTGGTCGTCATCGTCAGGTACAAGTTCAAGAAGGTTTTTGTCCAAAAGGTGATGACGCATCGAGAATATGACGACTGGAACAAGCTCTACCGGAAAGGCAAGGTGTAGTCATGCAGACAACAGCAAACGTTCAAATTGACATTCAAGCCATTCAAGCCTCATGGCAGGCTTTTGACACCGTCGCGCACCTGCGCCCCATTCGCAACGAAAGCGATTACGAGCGCATGGTCGAATTGATGAATTCGCTTTTGGATAAAGCAGGGGACGACGAAGATCATCCGCTTTCCAGCTTGCTTGAACTTGCAAGCGATCTGGTGTCCAGGTACGAACAGGAACACCACGCCATCGAACCCGCTACGCCGAAGGACGCCCTGCGTTTCCTGATGGAGGCCCGAGGGCTCAAACAGGAAGACCTCAGCGCCATTGTTCCCCAAAGCAATTTGTCTGCCATCTTGGTTGGCAAGAGAAAAATAAGCGCTGCAATGGCGGGCAAGCTCGGCAAGTTTTTTGGTGTGAGCCCGGCGGTGTTTGTGCCACGCTGAGCGCAAGTTGCCGCCAATCCCAACGTCAACCCCACTGGATTGACCGCCATGACCGGTGCGCGGTTTAAGGCGCTTGCCGGACCTTGAGCTTTACTCTCGTGAAGCCCGTCGAATTAGCTGGCTCGGGCTTGCAGCAGCACGCTATCTATAAAAGAGCTGCTTACGCAATAGGGACGGGGGCTAGAAGCCAATTTGGCTTAAGAAAACTCAAATGGGTTGACGATTTGGACCCCGCAACCCAGAAAATCGCGCACGTTGCGGGTGGCCACTGCCAGTTGATGTTCAACGGCAGTGGCGGCGATCAGCATGTCGGGGGTGCTTCGGATGATGCCTTGCGCCTGAAACTGGCCGCGCAACACGCCAGCGCGCTCGGCAATGGCGGGGGTGATGGGGTACACCGCGTGCAGGCGCTGCACCAGCGCATCAAACAGCATGAGTTTGCGTGCGTTGGGTTGCCAGGCCAGACCAAAGTGAGCTTCTTCCAGCGTGATGACCGAGATAGCCAGCTGCTGAACCGACTGCAACCACTGCATGACCTGGGCGTCGGGTGTTTTTTTAACGAATTCACTGATGACGTTGGTGTCCGCCAGAATAATGAGAGCGCTCATGGGCGCAGCCTCAAGCGGGGTCGGCAAATGCGTTGGCACGCTGCCAGGCGCTTTGACGCGCTTGACCCTGAGGCAAGCCGCTGTCGTCATCGGGGACGTAGCTTTGCCGCAGTTGCATCAGTTGGCGGTAAAAACCCTCGGGCGCGGGCGCTGCGGCAGCTTGGGTGCGTGCAAAGTAGTCCGCCGAGACCAGCACCGCCACCGGCTTGTTGCGTTTGCTAATGACCTGCGGCTGCTGCTGTGCCGCCGCGATCAGGGCTGACAACTGTTGGCGTGATTGGGCGATGGAGATAGACATAACACACCTTAATGATCTTTTAAAACGTACATTTTAAGTTGAAATGTACAAGTTTACCGATCCTATCCTCAAGCCGCCTCTTTGTAAAACACATTCCTCTGCAACACCCGCCCGGCCAACGGTGCCACCTTGTCGTGGATGGCGCCAATGTGCTCCGGCGTGGTGCCGCAGCAGCCACCGACGATGTTGACCAGGCCCTCGGCAGCGAATTCGCCAACCAGGCGGCTGGTGACTTCGGGGGTTTCGTCAAAGCCGGTGTCGCTCATCGGGTTGGGCAGGCCGGCGTTGGGGTAGCAGCTGATGAAGGTGTCGGGCGCGGCCTTGGCCAGCTCCTGGATGTAGGGGCGCATCAGCGCGGCGCCCAGCGCGCAGTTCAGGCCCACGGCCAGCGGCTGCGCGTGGCGCACGCTGTGCCAGAAGGCGGTGACCGTTTGGCCGCTCAGGATGCGGCCGGACGCATCCGTCACCGTGCCGCTGATGATGATCGGCAGGCGCTCACCTGCCGCTTCAAAGTATTCGTCAATGGCAAACAGCGCCGCCTTGGCGTTGAGCGTGTCAAAAATGGTTTCGACCAAGAGCGCATCGGCGCCACCCTGCACCAGCGCGTCTGTCTGTTCGTAATAGGCGGCGCGCAGTTGCTCAAAAGTCACGTTACGCGCGCCGGGGTCATTCACGTCCGGGCTGATGCTGGCGGTTTTGGGCGTGGGGCCCAGGGCGCCGAGCACGAAACGCGGTTTGTCGGGCGTCGTGAATTTGTCGCAGGCGGCTCTGGCCAACTGGGCCGAGGCCAGGTTCATCTCAAAGGCCAGGTCCGCCATGTCGTAATCCGCCTGCGCCACGCGCGTGGCGCCAAAGGTGTTGGTCTCGATCAGGTCGGCACCGGCCGCCAGGTAGCGCTCATGGATGTCACTGATCACGTCCGGGCGCGTCAAGCTCAGCAACTCGTTGTTGCCTTTCACATCTTTATGGAAGTCCTTGAAGCGCTCGCCGCGGTACTGGGCCTCGCCCAGTTTGAAGCGCTGGATCATGGTGCCCATGGCGCCGTCGAGCACCAGGATACGGTGTTGCAAAATCTCGGGCAGCTGCTGGCCGCGGGTGTAGTGGAGTGCTTTCATAGCCGCGTATTGTAGAAAGCCGCCGGCCGGCTTGTGAGCGGTGGGACAATGGCCGCAGCGACGTTTGGTGATTGTCGGGTTTTGCCGACAAATTTATACCAAATCAGCCTCTAGCCCACGTACCATAAGCCTAAGTAGCTCTATATTTAGTAGCGTCTGATTTTGTCCATTCACCACATCCTGCAAGAAGTCTTTGGCTACGGCGCATTCCGTGGCCCGCAGCAAGCCATCATCGAGCACGTGGTGGCGGGCGGCGACGCGCTGGTGCTGATGCCCACCGGCGGCGGCAAGTCGCTGTGTTACCAAATTCCGGCGATTGCGCGCGAGCAAGCCGGCCAGGGCATCACGGTGGTGATCTCGCCTCTGATCGCGCTGATGCACGACCAGGTTGGCGCGCTGCATGAGGCCGGTGTGAGCGCCGAGTTCCTCAACTCCACCTTGTCGGGTGAACAGGCCTCGCAGGTAGAGCGGCGCCTGCTGCGCGGCGACATCACGCTCTTGTACGCGGCACCCGAGCGCGTGACCAATCCGCGTTTTCTGGCGCAGCTTGATTCCCTGCATGAGCGCGGCAAACTGAGCCTGTTTGCCATCGACGAAGCCCATTGCGTGAGCCAGTGGGGCCATGACTTCAGGCCCGAGTACCGGGCGCTTTCGGTCTTGCATGAGCGTTATGCCAGCGTGCCGCGCATTGCGCTGACCGCCACGGCCGACGCACTGACGCGTGCCGACATCGTGGAGCGGCTGCAGTTGCAGGACGCACGGCTGTTCATCAGCAGCTTTGACCGCCCCAACATCAGTTACACCATCGTCGAAAAGACGCAGGCCACGCAGCAGTTGCTGCGCTTCATTAGCGGTGAGCACATGGGCGAGGCCGGCATCGTCTATTGCCAGTCGCGCAAGCGGGTAGAGGACATTGCCAACCTGCTGTGCGACGAGGGCGTTGCCGCCCTGCCCTACCACGCGGGACTGGATGCGAAGGTGCGCCAAGCAAACCAGGACCAGTTCTTGCGCAGCGAGGGCATTGTGATGGTCGCAACAATAGCCTTCGGCATGGGCATCGACAAACCCGATGTGCGCTTTGTGGCGCATCTGGACATGCCCAAAAACATCGAGGGCTATTACCAGGAAACGGGGCGCGCCGGGCGCGACGGCCAGAGCGCGCAGGCCTGGATGTGCTACGGCCTGCAAGACGTGGTGAACCAGCGCCGCATGATCGACGAGAGCCCGGCCGGGGAGGAATTTAAGGCCGGCCTGCGCGGCAAGTTGGATGCGCTGCTGGGTCTGGCCGAGGCCACCGATTGCCGCCGCGTGCGGCTGCTTGCTTACTTTGACGAAGAAAGTAAACCCTGCGGCAATTGCGACAACTGCCTGCAGCCACCGGCGGTGTGGGACGGCACCGACGCGGCGCGCAAGCTGCTCAGCACCATCTACCGGGTGCAGCAGATGGGCGGCAGCTACGGCGCGGTTCACATCATGGACATTCTGCGCGGCAAAAGCACCGAGAAAGTAGTGCAGCGCGGGCACGAGCGTTTAAGCACCTTTGGCATTGGCGCAGATTTAAGCGAAGTGCAGTTGCGCGGCGTGCTGCGCCAGTTGATCGCGATTGGTGCCGTGGCGGTCGATGCCGAGGCCTTCAATACGCTGAAGCTGACCGAGGGCTCGCGCGCCGTGCTCAAGGGCGAGGTGCCGGTGCGGTTGCGGGCATCGCTGTCAAACCCGGCCGAGCGCAAGGCCAAACGCAGCAGCACAGCCCACGCCAGCAGCGCCAGCAAAGCGCCGATTGCGCTCGATGCCCCGGCGCAGTCCCGCTACACCGCCCTGAAAGCCTGGCGCGGTGAAGTCGCCAAAGAGCACAACCTGCCCGCCTACGTGATTTTTCACGATGCCACGCTGGCGGCCATTGCCGAGCGCGCGCCGAATTCTTTGGGTGACCTGCAGGGCATCAGCGGCATTGGCGCGAAGAAGCTCGAAGCTTATGGCGACGAGGTGTTGCGCGTGATGGTGAGCGTGTGAGGGCCAGTGCCCGCCTTCCCCTCGCTTGAAATTCCCGCCAAAATCAGTCACTGGGTGCTTGGCCGGGCCGTTGCGCCCAACCCCTACTTGAACGGCCGAAATACGAAAGCCCGGGACACCGGTGGTGCGTCATCCATCGCTGCGGGGCGTACACGCGTTGCCAAATCGCTGCCGCGACGCTCGACACCACAGGCCTGGACGTCAAGGCACTGGTCGTAGCGACGGCGCTTGCGCGGATCCGACAAGACGCCATAAGCGCTATTGATCTGCGCCTGACGCTCACTGGCGCCATTGCTCCCGGCGTTCTTGTCGGGATGGTTGCATTGGGCCAGGCAACGGTAAGCAGCCCTGATGACCTGGGCGCTGGCATGCGGGCTGACCTCCAATATCTCGTACAGAGTAACTTCGCGTTGCATGGGTGTTCCTGAGTACCACTGGCATGGGCATGGGCCTATCCTCGCAGTTGCAGGCGCCGGGCGATTGCGACTTATCAAGAAGCCGGTAAGCCGGCCAAGTTCATGCATCTTCCGGTTGGCCTGTTCGGCCTGACAAAGTGCTACAACATGGACCGCACCGCCTCGAAACTGGCCGCCGCGCTGGACCAGATTTTGTAACTGCTACGCCGGTGTGCACCACGGCTGCTGCGCTTGCCAGCTGGCCACCCACGCCGCCAGTGCCAGCGCCGACATCGGGCGGGCAATGCCGTAGCCTTGCGCCAACTCGCAGCCCAGCGACAGCAGCAGTTGCCCATGGGCCGGTGTTTCCACCCCTTCGGCAATCACCTCGCGGTCAAAGGCGCGGGCCAGGCCGATGATGCCGGTCACGATGGCCAGGTCATCCGCGTCAACGAGCATGTCCCGCACAAAACTCTGGTCAATCTTGAGCACCTGCGCCGGCAGGCGCTTGAGGTAGGTCAGCGAGGAATAGCCGGTGCCAAAGTCGTCCAAGGCAAAGCGCACCCCTATTTCACGGCACGATTGCATCACGCGCGACACTTTCGCCATGTCTTCCAGCGCGCTGGTTTCCAGCACTTCGAGCTCCACGCATTGTCGCGGCACATCCGGGTGGGCACCGAGCAAGATCGTCAGGCGCGACACGAAGTCATCTTGCTGCAGTTGATGGGCGCCCAGGTTGACGCTCACCGGCAAATTCAGGCCCGTCGCATACCATTTAGACATCTGGGTCAGTGCCGCGTTGATCACCCATTCACCCATCGCCACGCTGATCGGATGGCCTTCGATGACGGGTAAGAAGCAGGCCGGCGCCAGCAGGCCGCGCTCGGGGTGCTGCCAGCGAATCAAGGCTTCGGCGCCGATCACCGTCTGGGTTTTCATATTGACCTTGGGCTGGTAGAAAAGCACAAACTCCTCCCGCTCGAGCGCGCGGCGAATCTGCTCCAGGCTTTCGTGCTGGGTCTGCATCGCAGCATCCTGGACCACATCAAATAAATGATAGCGATTGCGCCCGGACTGCTTGGCCGCATACATCGCCTGATCGGCGTGGCGCAGCAGCAGGTCCGCGTCGCCACCATCCTGCGGGTAGAGCGTCACCCCGATGCTGGCTGAAATCTGCAGCACTTGTTCGTGTGCCGTGATCGGGTCACTGGCGGCCTGCAACAGGCGCGCCAGCACCGGTTCGCAATCTTGGGGCTGCGCCAGGTCGACCAGCACCGCCACAAATTCATCACCACCCAGCCGCGCCAGCGTGTCCTCGTCGCGCAGGGCGGCTTTCATGCGCAGCGCCAGGGCGACCAGCAACTCATCGCCGATGTTGTGGCCATGGGCATCGTTGACGGCCTTGAAGTGGTCCAGATCGAGAAATACCACCGCCAGCGAGCGGCTATGGCGCTGGCTTTGCAGTATGGCCTGATGCAACCGGTCGGCCAGCAGCAAGCGGTTGGGCAGACCGGTCAGCGTGTCGTAATGGGCAATGTGCTCCAACTGGCTCTGGTGCTGCTTGACCGAGGTGATGTCAGAGAACAGCGCCACGTAGTTCTGGGTCTTGCCAGCGCCATCGCGCACTGCGCTGACGGTGAGCATTTCGGCGTACAGCTCGCCGTTCTTGCGCCGGTTCCAGACTTCGCCATACCAGTGGCCTTTGCCGGCAAGGTCTTTCCACATCGCCGCATAGAAGTCCGGCCCTTGCCGGCCCGACTGCAGCAGGCGCGAGTTTTGCCCCAACACTTCTTCGCGGCTGTAACCGGTGATGAGCGAGAAGGTGTCGTTGACCTCCACGATGGTGCCTGCGGCATCGGTAATGGTGATGCCTTCGCGGGCATGGGTAAAGACGCTGGCGGCCAGTTGCAGGCGGGCTTCGCGTTCCAGCACCGCATTGGCCATTTCGCGCATGCTGCGCGCCAGGCTTTCAATCTCTTCGATATTCGAGCGGGGAATGGTGGCGCGAAAGTCGCCGTTGGCAATGGCGTGCATCTGCTCACTGAACTGCGTGACCCGGCGCATCATGCGGCGACTGCCGATGATCGCCATGATCACGGCCAACAGCAGCGCCAGCACGCTGCCTGCGGCCAACGCCAGCAAGGTTGAGCGGACCGTGGCGAAGGCTTGCTCGCTCGGTTGCGCTACCAGGGCGGTCCAGCCCGGCCCTTTGATGGGGGTCGCGTTGCCGATGTAGTCGATACCGTCGAGCGTGAAGCGGTCGGTCTGCGGTCGGCTCGCCACAGCGCCGTGCAACAGGGGCAGGTAGCTGATGTTGTCCTGGTGCAGCGCGCGCTGCGCGTCTGGGTGGCCGACGATATTGCCGCGCTGGTCGACGATGATTGGCAGCAGTTCGTTGGATTTGGCCAGTTCGGCGGCGAAGCGTGATACTTGAGCCAGGTTGAGCTCACCCACCAGTACGCCGGGGACCGGCGCCAAGGCCTCGGCGGGCGTCGGCAGCGGCAGCGCGACCCCCACCACGATTTGGCCCCGCGACGACAAATAGGTATCGGACCAGACGATGCGCCGCTCGCGGCGGGCTTGCGTCACGAACCCGCGCCCGGAGAAGTCGACGCCGATCAGGTTGTCTCGTGTGGCGCGCTGAGCCGTCGGCAAGCCCACTGCCGTGACCTGGTCGCTGGCATTGACGAGGTAAAGCGCATCAAGATTGACGTGTGCGTTGGCAAGCGTGTCAAGCATCCTCTGCCGCTGGCTGGCAGGGAGTGCCGGCTTCGCTGCGATGTCCTCGGCCAGCTGATCGATTTCAGTCGAGAAATTGGTGAGAAAGCTCTCAATATGCGCTGCAGTCGCCACGCCGAGTCGGCGGTTTTCGGCGACCACGTCGGCATTGAGACGCGGTAGCAGCACGCCGAGCAGGGTTGCGATGACGGCCAGCACCGCCAGGGCGATCAGCGTGGAGAGTTCAAGCCAGAGCTGGGATCGCAGGGAGCGCGGCATGGATTGGCTACTCGCAGCTGGCGGTGGTGTTGCAGCGCAGGCGCACGAAGGCGCCGTTGCGAATGATCGTCTGGTACACCTCGCGCGTGGCATCGCCGTTCGCGTCGAACCGAATCGGCGCCTGCGCGCCCGCGAACTCCCTGCGCGTCAAGATCAAATGCTTGAGCGACTGCCCCTCCTTCTGGCCCAGCAAGGCGTCGAGCACGACATTGGTCGCGTCGAAGGCGCTCAGGCCGGCAAACCCCGGCTCCTGCCCGAAACGCGCCAGGTAAGCCTTGTGAAAGGCCAGGTAGGCCGGTTGCGTACTGTCGCGGTCGATGAACTGCGCGATCACCATCCCTTCGACCGCCTTGCCGCCCAGCTCAATCAGACGCTCGGTGGCGGCCCACTCGGAGGTGTTGATGTGCACGCTGGCGCTGCGTTTGCGCAGCTGCTGCGCGAGCAAGGCGGTGTCGACCGAATTGGCCACAATCAGCACACTGTCAGGCTGCACCTCCAGCAGGCGATCCGCCAATTCCCCGAACTGGGTCGTCTCGTTCGAGCTGAAGGCCACCGTCTTGAGCACCGCGCCGCCGGCGGTTTCAAAGACCCGGCGGTAGTCCGTCAACCAGCTTTCGGTATAGGCCAGATTGCGCTGGTCATAGGCGGCGGCGATGCGGCGGCTGCCCTGATTGTTGAAGTGGTAGAGCGCGGCCTTTCTGGCGTAAGCCGTGGTGGGCTCAATAATGCGCAGGAAGTAGTCGTCCAGGCCACTGAGGGCGGTCGTTGTGACGGTTGGGCTCAGCATCAGCAGCTTGGCTTCATTGACCAGCGGCACGGTGGCCACCGCCATGGCGCTGGTCATCGGGCCAATGATCGCCGCCACCTTTTGCGTGATCAATCGGGTCACGGCTTGCTTGGCCACCTCGGGGTTCTGCTGGTCATCCTCGACGATCAGCACGACCTTGCGGCCATTGATGCCGCCAGCTTGGTTGCGCAGGTCGATGGCCAGCGCTGCACCGTTGCGCCCGCCCACACCAAGATCGGCCACGCGCCCGGAGATGCCGCCGAGAAAGCCCAGCCGGATCGGCTCCGGCGGCGCACAGCCACTCACCAGGCTGGCAATGGCGAATAAGCAAGGCAGGCCCAACTTTGCCCGGGCGGCGCGACGCAGGAGGGGGAACAACATAAACATACGCATCAGGAGGGTTGGGTAGTGGCCACGCAGTTGCGGCCCCGGCGCTTGGCAATATACACGCCTTCGTCGGCCTCTTTCAATAGTTGCTCGCCAGCCTTCATGGCGTCGTTGCGCGCGGCAACGGCAACGGCAACGCCAATGCTGATGCTCCCTCGCCATTCGCGCTCCAGTACCAGCGTCGCGTGAAGCAAGGTGGCCGTGGCCGGGTCCCGGCTGTGCTGGTAAGCGTGGTAGACATCCTGTGCGCAGGTGCCCGTCTTGGAGGCCGATAGCAGCTTGGCCATCAGCTGGTCCGAGCCCAGAATGTGATGGGCCAGCCAATTGGACAGGTAGTTGTCGGGCTTAATAGACTGAAATTGCGGGTGTCAGACATCCGCATTAAACTGCCCTTTACTGCCGCTACAGCAGCAGTTGCGACGCGCCATCGCCGTCAGAGCCACCGCTTTGGCTCCAGCCTGAACACGCATTTGCAATTTGTGGTGGCGGTTTTTCGGTCGATGATGGGGCGCAAATTCTTGGGCAATCAGGCCGGCAACTGCGGATTAGCGTGGGTTCTGAGGCTGATCTTTGGAGTCACACTTGGCCTGATGCGGTTGAAGCACCTATCGGCAACATCAATGTCATTTTTGAGTCGCCAACACTGGGCGCATTAGCAACGGCGGATGCAAAATACGCCTTACCGATCAAGAAGCCGGTGAACCGGCAATACGCGTTGTTTCCGGGGCGCAAAAAAAATCCCGCCATGAGGGCGGGATTGCGGGGAAGGCGGCAACAAGCCGCTCCAGGCTCTCAGTACACCATCAACCGGCCGGGTGCATTTCGGGATGCACCTCGATGCACTTGCCACCGTCCCTTCCGCTAATGATCAATTCCTGGTCGGCGATAGAAACAGCTTGTCCGAGTTCGGCCTGCACTTGCGCACGCGTGACCTGAGACGGCGTTTGCTTGAGCGAGAGTGCATCGGGCACAGGCAGGCCCTCGGTCCGGCTCATCTGAATGATCTCGTGGCGACCGGTACGATGGGCGGCGACGAATTCGGCACTGACTTGCGCCCGCGTAACGCCCGATTGCACTTGCTGGGTTGGGATCGCGCCTGCCGTATAAATGTCATCGGCATCGGTGAGCGAGGATTCGGCAAAGGACGAGGTGCCAGCGAACAGGCCGGAGGCGAGAATAAGAGCGGTGGCGGCGAATTTGGTTTTCATGATGATTTCCTTTCAAAGTTTGTCAAATTTTTCCGGGCAGGTCGGTCGTCATCGTGTACCGTCTTGTCCAGCTTTAACCGCTACGTTGCGGTATGAGTGAACTATAAAAAATTACCCCCAACAGGCACATGACGGCCAAATTACAAAGTGGTCAGCAATGCATCTCAGGGCACGCGCGGCAGCCTGATCGTGAAGGTGGTCACTTTATCGAGGCAGGCGACCGAGATCGTGCCACCGTGGGCAAGGACGATTGACTTGGTAATGGCCAGGCCCAGGCCAGTGCCTTCAGTGCTGCGTTGCCGCGAGGAGTCGCCCCGGAAGAAGCGGTCGAAAACACGCTCCAAATGCTCTTGCGCGATGCCGTCGCCGGTGTTTTCCATGCCAATCGAGACTGCGTCCTGATCGGCATGGACACGAACGCGCACCGTGGTGTGGGCGGTTGAATGCCGCACCGCGTTGGACAGCAAGTTGCCCAGTGCCCGGCGCAACATCAGCCGGTCGGCGCTCACCTGGCCGTCGCCTTCAACGGCGAGGCGCAGCCCCTTTTCTTCGGCGACCGCATCGTAATAATCAAATAGTGCCAGAACCTCGGCCGATAGACTGACTGATTCCCGGGTCGGCACCACCAAGCCATTTTCAGCCTTGGCCAGCAGCAGCATGTCCGCGATCATGCGGGCCATGCGCTCGAACTCTTCAGCGTTCGACTCAAGAATGCCACGGTATTCGTCAGCGTCGCGCGCTCGTGACAGGGCAACCTGCGTTTGCGTCATCAGATTGCTCACCGGCGTGCGCAACTCATGCGCGATGTCGGACGAAAATTCTGACAGTCGCAGAAACGCTTCTTCAAGCCGGGCCAGCATGTCATTCAAGGACTGCGCCAGTTCGGCCAACTCCAGCGGCACCGACTCTACCGGCAGGCGATGGCTCAATTGCTGTGCCGTGACCACAAGCGTCTGCTCACGCATGGCACGCAGCGGCGCCAAGCCGCGCCGTGCGGCGACCCACCCGAGCACACCGGTCAGCACGGCAGCGCCTGCTACAAATATCCATAGCGTCTGCAAAAAAGAACGCATGAACGCCTGGTGGTGGGCGATGTCCAGGGCCACCGCGACCACCACCTTGGAATGCGCGCTGATGCCGGTGGGCAGCTCGGCAGCGATGCCGCGGTAGCTTTGCCCCCCCAACTCCCAGGTCATGGGACGATACGGACTATTGGCGGCCAGAGTTGCCATCAGGTCAAAAGGAAAATGCGGCTTTGGCGTGGCGAACATCAGCTCCTGGTCAGAGCCAAAAATGATCAATTCAAGTCCATGGTGCCCGACCAGGGAATCGCTGATCACGCGTGAAATTTGCGCCAGATCATCCTGCGACTTGAAGGTCTGCAAGGCGTACCGGGCCAGTTCCATCTTGCCCGTCAAAACCTCCATGTCCTGCTGCTCAAAGTGCTGCTCCACCGAGGAAGCGACGACGAAGCCCAGTGCCAGCAAAACGACCGATGAGGCTGTGACAAACAGCAGCGTCAAACGGCGCGTGATGGACGTCTTGCCGCTCAAGCGCAATTGGGGTTCTCCAGCACATAGCCCATGCCGCGCACGGTACGAATGAGCTTGGGTTCAAACTCGTCATCCACCTTGGCGCGCAAGCGCCGCATGGCGACCTCGATCACGTTGGTGTCACTGTCAAAATTCATGTCCCATACCTGGGAGGCGATCAGGGAACGCGGCAAAACCTCGCCCTGGCGGCGCAGCAGCAACTCCAACAAGGCAAATTCTTTGGCCGTGAGATCGACGCGTTTGCCAGCGCGCGTGACACGGCGGCGCATCAAATCGAGCTCCAGGTCGGCGGCGCGCAAGGACTCTGCTGCCGACGTTTTACTGCCGCGGCGCAATAAGGTGCGCACACGCGCCAGCAATTCGGAAAAAGCAAAGGGTTTGACCAGGTAGTCGTCTGCGCCAAGCTCCAACCCCTTGACCCGGTCATCGACGTGGTCGCGTGCGCTCAGAAACAAGACCGGGGTGTCCTTGCCAGCTTTGCGGATGCCCGCCAAAATCGCCCAGCCGTCCAGGCCAGGCAACATCACGTCGAGAATGGCCAGGTCGTAGTCTTCTGTGAGCGCGTGATGCAGGCCGTCGGTGCCGTTGCGTATCAGATCGACAACGAAACCCGACTCGACCAAGCCCTGTTTGAGATAGTCACCGGTTTTTGGCTCGTCTTCGACGATGAGGATTTTCATGACGACATTTTGCGCTGCCTGCGCGTCAGCACGCGCCAGATAACAGGAATGTAATCTGGCTGTCAGCTCGCTGATGGGAACGGATTTGCACACTGTCATTGGCAACACACGCTGAACAAGACCCCCATCATCTGTGTTGACGCCGTGTTGCGCATGCTACCGAACAGACATCTGCAGGACGCCAACTTAAATTGAACGTTCCATGCTTTACAGGAAAGACGAATGAAAACCTTATTTACTTCGGCAGTTGGTGCACTGGCCCTGTTCACCACCGGTGTCACGTTGGCGCAGAACGGCACCATGATGAATGGCAGCATGTGGGGCACTGGGTGGATGGGCGGCTACGGTGGCATCGGAATGCCGGTCTTGCTGCTTGTCGTTGTCGTGCTTGTGGTATGGATCATCAAGCGGGGCGGAAAGTGACGCCATTGCAGGGCCGCCCATGTATCGAATGTCCCTCGCCGTTCGCGGTGTTAATCAAGCTAACCAGGAGGCTGCCATGACCCATTTTCGATTTGTTCCACTGGCCGCTGTCCTCACCAGTGCCGCCTTGCTGGCGGCCTGCAACACAGCGCCGACGACCCCCATGGGCACCGCAACTGCCCACGGCATGGCGACCCCGGACCATACGGCCAAGATGGACGCGCAAATGAAGAGCATGCAGGCCATGCACGACAAAATGGTCAGCGCCAAGACGCCGCAAGAGCGCAGCAAGCTGATGGCCGAGCACATGAAAGCAATGCAGGACGGCATGGCAATGATGGGCGATATGTCCAGCGCTGGCATGGGCGACATGAAGGCCATGCCGGGCATGACTGGCGACATGGGTGCGCACCACAAGATGATGGCCAAGCGCATGCAGATGATGCAGATGATGATGCAAATGATGATGGATCGGGAGTCTGCTGCCATGCCAATGGCCAAGTAGCGTAACGGGGCGGCTCGGTCTGGCGTGGACGTCCATCAATCACCCGAAGCAGCCGTCACTGGATGAAAAGGGTGATCCGCAGTTTAGCCCTCTGCACATTGCCCGCTAGGTTTTTCTTGGCTTCGGCTTTTATCTGCTGGCCAGCGCATGGGAGGCTCTTTGCGATGCGCAGACGGTCTGATTGACAACCGTGGCGCTGGGTCATTGTTTAAAGTCTGAGGAGAAACATGAACCACCCGGATCACCCTACCGATTCGCCCCAACATCCGCTCGCAGAATCGGGACCAGGCGCTGGTGCTGCGCCGCCACTGAAAGACCCGGTTTGCGGCATGTCAGTTAGCACTGAGTCGCCGCACCAGCTTGCGCACGATGGGCGTACGTTCTACTTCTGCAGCGCCAAGTGCCAGAGCAAATTCGGCGCTGATCCGGGGTCTTACCTGTCGCCGGCTCCCACCGAGACGACATCGCCATCACCGGAGTCCTTGGAGTCGAAGTCAGCCGCACCGGTCGGCGCGACCATCTACACCTGCCCGATGCACCCGGAAATTCGCCAGGACCATCCTGGCAACTGTCCCAAGTGCGGTATGACACTGGAGCCGGAACTGCCCAGTCTTGATGACGACGAGAACCCGGAGTTGCGCAACTTCTCACGTCGCTTCTGGTGGACCTTGCCGTTGACGGCCGTCGTCTTCGTGCTCGCCATGTTCGGCCACCGTCTGCAGTGGATGGACATGGCTGTGCAGAGTTGGGTGGAACTGGTGCTGACAACGCCCATCGTGCTTTGGGCTGGCTGGCCGTTCTTCACGCGCGGCTGGCAGTCGGTGGTGAATCGCAGCCCCAATATGTGGACCTTGATTGGTCTGGGCACCGGTGCCGCTTTTGTCTACAGCGTGGTGGCGACTGTCGCGCCGCAGGTGTTTCCGGCATCGTTCATCTCCATGGGTCGCGTGGCGGTGTATTTTGAGGCGGCGGCAGTGATCATCTCGCTCACCCTGCTGGGTCAGGTGTTGGAGCTCAAAGCCCGCTCGCAAACCGGCGCTGCCATCAAGTCCCTGCTCGGCCTGGCGCCCAAGACTGCCCGGCGCATCCGGCCCGATGGGAGCGAGGAGGATGTGCCACTGAGCCATGTCCATATCGATGACCAGTTGCGTATCCGGCCGGGAGAAAAAGTGCCGGTCGATGGTGTGGTGGTGGAGGGCAGCAGTTCGGTCGATGAGTCCATGCTCACGGGTGAACCCATGCCGGTGAGCAAGCGCGTGGGGGATAGAGTGATAGGCGCCACGCTCAACACCAGCGGCGCCTTGGTCATGCGTTCTGAAAAAGTGGGCTCATCCACGGTGCTCGCGCAAATCGTGCAGATGGTGGCGCAAGCCCAGCGCTCAAGGGCCCCTATGCAGCGCATGGCCGATCTGGTGGCGGGTTACTTTGTCATGACCGTCGTGGCCATTGCCGCGCTGACTTTTTTTGGCTGGGGATTTTTCGGGCCCGAGCCCAGCTGGGTATTCGGCCTGATCAACGCGGTGGCGGTGCTGATCATTGCCTGCCCCTGCGCGTTGGGCCTGGCCACGCCCATGTCCATAATGGTCGCCACTGGTCGCGGCGCCTCCCAGGGCGTGTTGTTTCGCGATGCGGCAGCGATCGAGAACCTGCGCAAGGTTGACACGCTCATCATTGACAAGACCGGCACGCTGACCGAGGGTCGCCCGACGTTTGACCGCGCAGTGCCTGCCCCGGGCTTCGAGGCTGATGAGGTGTTGCGCCTGGCGGCCAGCCTGGACCAGGGCAGCGAACACCCGCTGGCAGACACCATCGTGCGCGCTGCGCGCGAGCGGGGTATGACGCTGGACAAACCAGAGAACTTCGAGTCGGGCTCGGGCATTGGTGTGCGCGGACAGGTCGGCGCTCGCGAACTGGCGCTGGGCAACACCACCTTGATGCAGCAGTTGGGCGTGGCAGTTGACACCCTGTTGCCACAGGCAGAGGCCTTGCGCGCCGAGGGTGCCAGCGTGATGCATCTGGCAGTCGACGGCCAGTTGGCGGGCCTGCTGGCGGTGTCTGATCCGATCAAGACAAGCACGCCCGAAGCGCTGGCAACCCTGAAAGCGGCGGGCCTGCGCATCGTGATGGCCACCGGAGACGGCCTGACCACCGCCAAGGCGGTGGCGGCACGACTGGGCATCGAAGAATTCCATGGAGAAGTCAAGCCGCAGGACAAGCTGATGCTGGTCGAGCGCCTGCAAAAGGAAGGGCGCGTCGTTGCAATGGCCGGTGATGGCATCAACGATGCCCCGGCACTGGCCAAAGCCGATGTCGGCATCGCCATGGGCACCGGCACGGACGTGGCCATGAACAGTGCGCAGGTCACGCTGGTCAAGGGCGACTTGCGCGGCATTGCCGTCGCGCGTGAGTTGTCGCAAGCCACGGTAGCCAACATGAAGCAAAACCTGATGTTTGCTTTCCTTTACAACGCGCTGGGTGTCCCGATTGCGGCCGGAGTTCTGTATCCGCTGACCGGCTGGCTTTTGTCGCCGCTGATCGCGGCGCTGGCGATGAGCTTCAGTTCCGTGTCGGTGATTGGCAACGCGCTAAGGTTGCGTGGCAGCCGCCTGACCGTTGGCGCAGAGCCGGTCAATCCGAAAATGACAAAAATGTAATTTTCAGGTCAGCTTCTTGTCGAAGCCCTGTGGGCAAAATAGGGGCATTCCATTTACCCAAGGATCCCTCAATGTCCACCCGACTCCACCTTGTATCGATCATTGCATTGGTCACTGGCACTTTCGCTACGCCGGGCATGGCCCAAACCGAGCACAACATGCATGGCAGTGCGGCAGCCACTTCTGCTCCAAAGGCAGCGACTACCGCCATGGGTGAGGGCAAAGTGAAAAAAATTGATGCAGCCAAGGGAACCGTCACCCTGACGCACGGTGCGCTGCCCAACGGCATGCCGCCCATGACCATGGCCTACAAGGTCAAGGACGCTGCCTGGCTCGACACCTTGAAAGTTGGACAGAAGATTCTTTTTGCCACCGACCCCGCAGACGGCATGACCGTGTCGCACTTTGAGCCAGTCAAGTAAGACCTTGCGTTAAACAGACGCGTTCACATGAAAACATCTCCCTGGGCGGTTGTATTTTCTGCCTGGCTGATCGCCGCCACCGCCACAATGGGCGCCTTGTTCATGAGCGACATCATGGGCTTTGCACCCTGCGTGCTGTGCTGGTACCAGCGCATCTTCATGTTCCCGCTGGTTCTCATTCTGGCAGTCGGACTCTTTCCCTTCGACCCGAAAGTGCTGCGCTACGCCCTGCCTTTGGCCGTGGGCGGCTTGTTGGTAGCGGGCTTTCAGCTGCTGCTGGTCGCTGGCTACATCCCAGAAACCTTGACCCCGTGCCGACAAGGTATTCCCTGCTCTACCGTGCAGGTCGAGTGGCTGGGCTTTGTCACTATCCCGCTGCTTTCCTTCCTCGCATTTTTGGTGATTAACGCCTTGCTGATCGCCGCTTACCTGAAGACATCCAAATGAAACAAAAGCATATCTTTATCGTCGCCGCAGTCTTGCTGCTTGTCGCCTTTGTCACTGGCTCCTATTTTTACAAGAAGCAACAGACCGAGCAGGCCGCGCAACTGGCAGCAAAAAATCAGGTCGCCCTGGTGCGCCCGGATGCCCCCAGCTTTGGCAACGCGGATGCGCCGGTGCATATCGTCGAATTCTTTGATCCGGCCTGCGAAACCTGCCGCGACTTCTACCCGATGGTCAAGGCGCTGATGGCGGAGCACCCCGGCAAAATCCGGCTGACCTTGCGCTATGCCCCTTTTCACCAGGGCTCAGAAGCCGTGGTCAAGGCCCTGGAAGCCTCGCGCAAGCAAGGCAAGTTTGAGCCGTCGCTGGAGACGCTGTTTGCCTCGCAAAATGTCTGGGTCCAAAACCACGTCGCCCACGCCGAGTTGATCGGTCCGCTGCTGGCGCCCTTGGGAATCGACATGGGCCGATTGCAGAACGACGCCAATGCCCCTGAAGTAGCCGCCATTATTGCGCGCGATCTGCTTGATGCGAAGACCATGAACGTCACCAAGACGCCTGAATATTTCGTTAACGGCAAGCCGCTGCCAAGTTTCGGCTTTGACCAGCTGCGAAGCCTGGTTGGTGACGCCCTGCTGGCCAGCAACTCAAAGTAGGCCCCGCCATGTCATACCCGCTACAGACCGGCGTGATCGCCGTGCTGCTGGCTCTGGGCGCGCCCATCGCGGCCCAAACCAGCCAAGAAATGCCTGGGGCCAGCATTGAGGGTCTGCTTGCACTGGCCCAAGCGAGCAATCCGGAGTACGCCAGCATGCGTTACGAGGCGCAGGCCGCCTTGGAGGGTGTGGCCCCGGCCGGCGCCTTGATGGACCCGAAATTTCGCATCGAGTGGATGGACATCACCAAAATGGGTGAGCAAAGCCCTACGCTGTGGCCCAGTGATGTCGGCAGCACCATATACACCCTGATGCAGGATATCCCCTGGTTTGGCAAACGTGAGCTCAAGCGCGACATCGCGCAATTTGAGGCCCAGAGCAGCGAAGGCAAGGCGCTGGGTGCGTGGTCTGAATTGGCAGCGCGAATCAAAACGGCTCAGGCCCAGCGCTACTACCTCGATGGCAACGAAAAATTGACACGGGAGATTCTTGATTTGATGGCGCGACTTGAGCAGGTGGCGCAGAGCCGCTATGCTGGCGGGTTGGCGGCCCAGCAAGACGTGATCCGGTCTCAGGTCGAGCAGACCAATATGCGCAATGAATTGGTGATGCTCGAGAGTGAGCGTCTGCAAGTTGATGCGAGACTCAATGCGCTGCTGGCGCGGCCTTCTCAAGCACCACTGGCGCGCCCGAACGGTCTGCGCCCGACACCCGCCGCCGCCCTGCTTGACCCCGCCAGGCTGGAGCAGCGCGTGCGCAGCCACAATCCGCAACTGTTCAGTGAAGAGGCGCGCATCCACGCGGCCGAGAAAAGCCGGGACCTAAGCTATAAAAATCGCTACCCTGATTTCACACTGGCGATCTCGCCGACGCAAATCGACAGTCGCATCAAAGAGTGGAGTCTGATGCTCGAAGTCAATATTCCGCTGCAGCAAACTTCCCGACGCGCGATGGAGCGCGAAGCACAGGCCATGGTCTCGGCGGCGCACGCGCGCAAAGAGGCTGCCGCCAACCAGGTGCTGGCGGAACTCGCCCAGAACCTGGCAGGCCTGGAGGCTGCGCGGCGCACCGAGGCGCTCGCCGCCACCAGCTTGTTGCCGCAGGCGGACCTGAGCTTCAATTCCGCGCTAGCCAGCTATGAGAACGGAAAACTCGATTTTGCCGCCCTGCTCGACGCCCAGCGCCAGATCCGCCAGGCCAAACAAAGCCGAATCAAGGCCCAGTTTGAAGGGCAAATGCGCTTGGCCGAAATCGAAAAGCTAGTGGGAGAAGATTTATGAAACAAAGTACGGGAATCGCGGTTGCCGTCATCGCCGCGGCAATGGCTGCGGGCGCCGGCTACTGGCTAGGCCACAAAAGCCCAGCGACCCAAGCTCAGGGAACAGTGTCGGCGACCGCCGCTGCCGTTGACACGGGCGCTGGCAGCGCTCAGAAAAAACTTCTGTATTACCGCAACCCCATGGGCCTGCCCGATACCTCTCCCACGCCGAAAAAAGACCCGATGGGCATGGATTACATCGCGGTCTTTGAAGGCGGAGATGATGACGAGCCGGCTGGCTCCAGTCAGATCAGGATCAGCACCGAGAAGGTCCAAAAGCTGGGGGTTCGCACCGAGCCTGCGGAACTGCGTGCGCTGGACAAAATGGTACGCGCCTCTGGCCGGATCGAGCCCGATGAGCGTCGTCTGTACACCATTGCCCCCAAGTTTGAAGGTTACGTGGAGCGGCTGCATGTGAATGTCACCGGCCAGCCGGTCGGTCGCGGTCAGCCGCTGTTCGAGGTCTACAGTCCGGAACTGGTGGCCGCCCAGCGCGAATATGCCATCGCCGTGCAAGGTGTGACTGCGCTCAAGGGGGCGGATGGCCAGGCGCAGTCGGGGATGCAGCAGCTGGCCGAGTCCAGCTTGCTACGCCTGCGCAACTGGGACATCTCGGAAGCGCAGGTCAAGGCTTTGACCCAATCGGGCGAGTCCAAACGAACCTTGACCTTCCGCTCGCCTGTCGCGGGTATCGTGATGGAGAAAAAGGCGGTGCAGGGCATGCGCTTCATGCCCGGCGAGATGCTCTACCAGGTGGCGGATCTGTCGCGCGTTTGGGTTATCGCTGACGTGTTTGAGCAAGACATTGGCCTGATTAAGTCCGGCGCTAAAGCCAGGGTCAGGATCAATGCCTACCCGGACAAGGAATTCACGGGCACCGTGACCTATATTTACCCGACGCTGCAGGCCGAGACGCGGACCGTTTCCGTGCGCGTGGAACTCGCCAACCCCGGCCTGTTGCTCAAACCCGCGATGTTTGCGCAGGTGGAAGTCCTGGCGTCGGCCAAGGGGAAGGTTGTGACCGTTCCGGTGTCGGCCGTGATCGACAGTGGTACGCGCCAGATTGTTTTGATCCAGACTGGAGAAGGCCGGTTTGAGCCGCGTGATGTCAGGCTGGGCTTGCGCAGCGACAGCCATGTGGAAATCCTTGAAGGGGTGAAGGAAGGCGAGGCGGTGGTGGTCGCGGCCAACTTCCTGATCGATGCCGAGAGCAACCTGCGGGCGGCCATCGGTGGCTTTGGCAGCGCGGCCCCGGCAGCCCCAGTGCCCGCAACGAGTGCCGCAGGGCATCAGGCGCAGGGAACGGTTGACAGCATTGATCCGACAACGGGCGCCATCAGCCTCAGTCACGGCCCTGTCGCCAGCCTCAAATGGCCCGCCATGACCATGGAATTCAAGGCCGCCAATGACGCCCTGCTCAAGGACCTGAAGCCGGGTGCCAGGGTCGAATTCGAGTTTGTGGAACGCCAGGCCGGTGAATGGGTCATTACCCGGGTCAAACCGATGGTGGCCGGAACGGCCGTGATGGCGCCCGCGCCCAACCCGCACGCCGGTCACTGACCGGGAGACACCATGCTTTCCAACGTCATCGAATGGTCGGGCAAGAACCGCTTCCTGGTCCTGCTCGCCACCCTCTTCATCACCCTGTGGGGCATTTTTGCCGTTCTCAGGACACCGATTGACGCGCTGCCGGATCTCTCCGACGTCCAGGTCATCGTCTACACCGAGTACCCCGGCCAGGCACCGCAGGTGGTGGAGGACCAGGTTACCTACCCGCTGACGACGGCCATGCTCTCGGTGCCAAAATCCCGGGTGGTGCGCGGCTTTTCGTTCTTCGGCGCTTCGTTTGTCTACATCATCTTTGAAGACGGCACCGACATTTACTGGGCCCGCTCACGGGTGCTGGAGTACCTTAATTCCGCTGCCGGGCGCATGCCCAGGGGCGTAACGCCGCAGATCGGGCCCGATGCCACGGGGGTCGGCTGGGTGTTTCAGTACGCGCTGCTGGCCAAGGACAAGACGCTGGCCGAGCTGCGCTCGATCCAGGACTGGTATGTGCGCTACCAACTGACCAAGGCGCACGGGGTAGCCGAGGTCGCGTCGATCGGCGGCTTTGTGCAGACCTACCAGGTCACCGTCGACCCGGTCAAGCTGCGCTCCTACGGCATTCCCCTGATGAAGGTCGGCCAGGTGATTCGCGACTCGAACCGCGACGTCGGCGGGCGCGCAGTGGAAATGGCCGAGACCGAGTACATGGTGCGCGGCAAGGGCTACCTGCGGGGCAGGGAAGATATTGAAATGCTGGTTGTGAAAAGCGAGCAGGGCACGCCGGTGCTGATCCGCGACATTGCCCGCGTTGAACTGGTGCCTGACGAGCGGCGCGGGCTGACCGAACTCAATGGTGAAGGCGAAGTGGTTGCCGGGATTGTCATGGCGCGCTACGGCGAAAATGCCCTGGAAGTCATCAGCAATGTGAAGGAAAAAATTGCCGAGATCGGCCCCGGGTTGCCCGAAGGCGTGACAGTCGAAGCGGTCTACGACCGCTCCGAACTAATTTACCGCGCGATCAACACGCTCAAAAATACGCTGATCGAGGAATTGATCATCGTGGCGGTGGTCTGCTTCGTTTTCCTGCTGCACCTGCGCAGTGCGCTGGTCGCCACAGTGATGCTGCCCATTGCCATCCTGATGTCGTTCATTGCCATGCGGTCGCTGGGCATGACCTCCAACCTGATGAGTCTGGGTGGCATTGCGATTGCCATCGGCGCAATGGTCGATGCGTCCATTGTCATGATCGAGAACGCGCACAAGCACCTGGAACGCCTGCCCAAAGAGCACAGCGAGCGCGAGCGCGTCACGGCCCTGATTAACGCCTGCAAGGAAGTCGGTCCCTCGCTTTTCTTCTCGCTGCTCATTATTACGGTGTCCTTCGTGCCGGTGTTCAGCCTGGAAGGTCAGGAAGGACGGCTGTTTGCGCCCTTGGCCTGGACCAAGACGTTTTCGATGGCGTCTGCGGCGTTCCTCTCGGTCACGCTGGTGCCGGTGCTGATGCTGATTTTCGTGCGAGGCAGGATCCTGCCCGAAGCCAAAAACCCGGTGAACCGCTTCCTGATCTGGGTCTATCGTCCCATCATCACTGGCGTGATGCGCGCGAAGACGCTTACGATCCTGATTGCAGTCGCCGTGCTGGGGGTCTCCTACTACCCGGCCTCCCAGTTGGGCTCCGAGTTCATGCCGACGCTCAACGAGGGCTCGCTGCTCTACATGCCGGCCTCCCTGCCTGGTATGTCGGTGACCAAAGCGGCCGAGCTGATGCAGACGCAGGACAAGATCATCAAGAGCTTTCCTGAGGTTGCTTCAGTCTTCGGCAAAGCCGGGCGCGCCAACACCGCGACCGACCCGGCGCCGATCGAGATGTTTGAGACCGTGATCAACCTCAAGCCGGAGTCCGAATGGCGCCCCGGCCTGACCATGGACAAGCTGATTGCCGAGCTCGACAAAGCGCTGCAGTTCCCCGGCGTCGCCAATTCCTGGACCATGCCCATCAAGGCACGCATCGACATGCTGTCCACCGGCATTCGTACACCGATCGGCATCAAGGTTTTCGGCAAAGATCTGAACGAAATGGAGCGTCTGGCCAAGGAGATCGAGGCGGTCGTCAAGACCGTGCCTGGTACGTCCAGCGCTTTTGCTGAACGCATCACCGGTGGCTTTTACCTCAACATCGAGCCGGACCGCATGCAGCTGGCACGCTACGGCCTGTCGATCGGTGAATTGCAGGACGTGATTGGCACCGCGATTGGGGGAGAGTTGGTCACCACCACGGTTGAAGGCCGGGAGCGTTACGGTGTCACGGTACGCTACCCGCGCGAACTGCGTTCGGACCCGCAGCAAATTGCCCGCGAGGTGCTGGTGCCGACCATGGGCGGCGCCATGATCCCGCTGGGACAACTGGCGAAGATCGAAATCGCCAAGGGTGCGCCGGTCATCCGCACCGAGAACGCCCTGCTGTCGGCCTACATCTATGTCGATCTGCGTGAGCGCGATATCGGAAGCTACGTGGCCGACGCGAAAAAGGCCGTGGCCGAACAGGTCGTCTTCCCCAGTGGCTACTACATCACCTGGAGCGGCCAGTTCGAGTACATGGAACGCGCCATCGAGAAGATGAAGGTCGTGGTGCCGGTGACGCTGTTGCTGATCTTCCTGTTGCTGTACCTCAACTTCCGGCGTGTCACCGAAACGCTGATCGTCATGCTGTCCGTGCCCTTCGCCCTGATTGGCGGCGTCTGGCTAATGTGGCTGCTTGAGTACAACATGTCGGTGGCGGTGGCCATTGGCTTCATAGCCCTGGCCGGCGTGGCCGCGGAAACCGGTGTCGTCATGCTGATCTACCTCGACCAGGCCTGGGAAGAGGTCAAGGTGAAGTGCCGCAAGGCCGCACGCATGCCGGACGCCAGCGACCTGTATGAGGCTGTGATGGAAGGCGCCGTAGAGCGTGTGCGGCCCAAGATGATGACGGTTGTGTCAACCATGGCCGGTCTGCTGCCCATCATGTGGGTCACCGGCACCGGCTCTGAAGTGATGAGGCGCATTGCCGCGCCGATGGTGGGCGGCATGATCTCCAGCACGGTGCTGACGTTGGTGGTCATTCCGGCGATTTATGCGATGGTCAAGCAGTGGCGGCTCAAGAGGGGGTTGGAGAGCTGATCCAAATCGCAAAACCAATCACGCAGCCAACGGCAATGGTGCCTGAAACCGCCCGAGTGCTGCGCCTGTCACGGTGATGTCTTCGTCCAGCGCCTCCCAGCGCAGTGCCGAGCCGCCGAGTCGCAATGCAACTTGTGCCAGTTGTTCGTCGGTAGCGCTGGCTAAGCGCAGAAATCTTGCCGCCGGGAAACCAATCTGCCGCCCGTCGGTCAACTCCATAAAGACGGTTCGGTCAACGACCCAGGCACGGGTTGCGACAAACTCTATTTCATTGGCGTTGAAAATCATCATACTTCTCCAAAAGAAACACTTGATACTCGTACACCAAGCGCTCGATTTTGCGGATATCCACGGCACTCATGCCCCGATTTCTGGCCAGCGCAACCGGGGAAAGCCAGAACTTGCACTCGGCATCGCCTGCGTCGACATGGATATGCGCAGGCTCAGTTCCTTCGTCGGAATAAAAGTGAAAACGCAATCCAACGACGCGAAGGACGGTAAGCCTGAATGGAAGTATAGGAGTTTTACCAGTTAAAGCGCGAGCTCAGGGGCTACCCACAGCAGATCGCCACGCAAGTGCTGGCACCCACCATGGACGGCGCCATGATCCCACCGAGCCAGGTGGCCAAGGTGATCGTCGCCAAGGGCGCGCCGGGCATCTGCACCGAGAACGCGTTGCGGTCGGCTTCATTGCGCTGGCCGGGGTGGCGGACGGGAGCTGGCAGAAAGTTAATCAGAAACTCGCCTGCAGAAACACCCAGAGCGCAGCGCGCCCGTTAGCGACCAAGCCGCCAACCACCAGCAGTGCTGGGGCCAGTGGGCAGACCGACTGGGAACGCTTTTGAGTTGACCCGAGTGCCTCCTTGCAGACCAAGCCCTGACCTGGATCAAGCCTTGAGTGGTCATGACGGTGTGAAATACCAGGGTTTTCCCTTGCTTTAGTCGCGCAGCAAGGCCGCGCAGCCGGTCTGAGGACCTCTTGCAGGAAATCCGATCTCATTTATCTCATTTAGGTGTGTCTTCAATGAATTTCAAAGATATGAAAATTTCCAACCGGCTGATGTTGGGGTTTGGCGTGCTGGTTTTGCTGATTGTGCTCATGGGCAGCCTTGCGTGGATCAAGGTAAGCGCCTTGAAGGACAGCTTCTTCGAGCTGACAGAACACACATTTCCAAAAATTGTCGTGGTCACGGACATCAAGAATGACGTCAATATCACGGCCATTGCGGCACGCAATATGGTCATGCTGCTAGACAAGGCTGAAATAGAAAAAGAGGCCGAGCGCATTGCCACGACGAAGGCAAGCACCGGAAAGCGGCTTGAGGGTCTGCAAAAAAGCATCGTCGCGGCGGAAGGCAAGGCCGCCCTTGACGCCGTCATTGCCGCCCGCGGCAAATATGAGTCGACGTTGGACGAGGTGGTGCAGCTGGCGTCCAATGGTCAAACCTTCGAGGCCAAGGCGGGGATTCAGATCGATATCGGCCCGATCCAAGCGGAGTATTTTGATGCCCTCGACGAGTTGTACTGGGCGCAGGACAAGGTGCAGGTCGACAACACGGCTGACACCATGACCACGGCTGCGAACACCAAACGCGCGATCGAGATCACGATTGCGAGTGCGCTGATCGTTGGCGTGCTGATGTCGATCTGGATTATTCGCGCGATCACGCAGCCGCTCAACCGGGCTGTGAGCGTGGCACGCGCCGTGGCCGCCGGCGACCTGAGTCTGCAGATTGAAAGCGAGGGCAAGAACGAGACGGCGCAACTGCTCAGCGCCCTGCGCGACATGCAGGCCAGCCTGGCAAGTGTCGTCACTGATGTGCGCCAGGGCTCCGAAAGCGTGGCGACCGCCTCAGCCGAAATCGCCCAAGGCAATCACGATTTGTCTGCCCGAACCGAGCAACAAGCCAGCGCGCTGCAAGAAACAGCAGCCTCCATGGAAGAGCTCAGCTCCACCGTCAAACAAAACGCTGACAGCGCCCGCCAGGCCAATCAATTGGCCATGAATGCCTCCACCGTGGCCGTTAAGGGAGGCAACGTCGTAGCCCAGGTGGTGGACACCATGAAAGGCATCAACGACGCCAGCCGCAAGATTTCAGACATCATCAGCGTGATCGACGGCATTGCGTTTCAGACCAATATTCTGGCACTCAACGCCGCCGTCGAAGCGGCAAGAGCGGGCGAACAAGGTCGTGGTTTTGCCGTGGTGGCCTCTGAGGTGCGCTCGCTGGCCGGACGCAGCGCCGATGCGGCCAAGGAAATCAAGTCCTTAATCAACACCAGCGTGGAGCGGGTCGAACAAGGCACGGCTCTGGTCGACCAGGCCGGCGCCACTATGACTGAGGTGGTTGCCTCAATCCGCCGCGTCACCGACCTCATGGGTGAGATCAGCGCCGCCAGCAACGAGCAAAGCCAGGGTGTGAGTCAGGTCGGTGAAGCCGTCACGCAGATGGATCAGGCCACGCAGCAAAACGCGGCTTTGGTGGAAGAAATGGCAGCAGCCGCGTCCAGCCTGAAATCCCAGGCGCAGGAATTAGTTCAGACGGTAGCCGTCTTCAAACTCGGTGCCGGCGATAGCCATGCCATGACGGCCGTGCCTTCTGCAACGACAGCGCGGCTACACCAAACCGGCCCCTATCAGGGTGAGAAGAAGACCCCGTTCGCACCTCCAGCATCCAAGATCGACAACGCCAGTGCGACTGGAATCAAGCGCCCGGCCGCAGCACCCAAACTAGCTCTCGCGAATGCATCGAGTAAGGTTGCCTGCGCAAGCGGCGGCCAGGGAGAGTGGGAAACTTTCTGAATTCCAGGTAGGCTTTTTCGCTATACAAACAATAGCTCAACCGGAGCGCCAATGGCCTGCCATCAAGCGCGGTCAGGCGTCCCACCGTCGTCGCTCACTTAAGCCGAAGGTTAAGGCGTGGGCGGTGACGAGCCATCGAACGGCTGCTTTGCGCTTTTGGCTACGTCGGCTTTCGCAGCTTTGCATGTATTGGAAGTGGCCGTCATACCGGCCATTTGTGCGTTGCTGAAGCAGTGGCGGCTGAAGCGGGGGATGCAGGGGTGAGCCACAAAATTTACATTAAATTGAGCTCTAGCCCACGTATAAACTGCACATGTAGCTGCTGTTTTAATAGCATTTTGCACCAGAAGTGCCCTCCTTTTCTTCTCGTTTCGAACCCCACCACAAGCAGCAGACTCGCAGGGCAAAGTCACTCCTCCAATCGTGGCCGCGACTGGCCATTGGCAGGCTCGCCGGTTTCAGGGTCGATCCAGCTCGCGATGCCGAGCTCCTGCTCGACCTCCTGCAGCATTTCGCCCGGCCCCAAGTCATCCGCATCAGAGGCGTCCCGGTCGGCCTGGGCCAACTCCAGGCTCTCAAATGGACCAAACTCCTGCCTGCCATCCGGGGTTTGCCAGTAATAGCCGTCCGGCCGCGCCGTGATCCGCTCCAGTTCAGCGTCAGCGTCGGCGTTCGAGTCTTGTTGCGCGTCAGCGGCTTGCCTGACAGCGGGTGCCAAAAGCACTTTGTGTTTCATCGTTTTCTCCATTTGCAGCTAAGTCCAGCCGGGTGAGACTACGCAGCGTGAAGAATAGAGCTTTGACAAGCCGCAAGCAAGCGCACGGCAGAACTGTGAAGTGCTATCGTAAGCAAACCAGAGACAAATGCCTTGAATGGCGCCCCCGAGTCCACTGACACCCACCGCATGCAGCAAATCTTAGAGCGCGTTTTTGGCTACCCACGGTTTCGCCCCGGCCAGGAGGCGGTGGTCAAAGCCGTGCTGGCGGGACGGTCCGCCGCCGCTATTTTCCCGACCGGCTCGGGCAAATCACTGTGTTACCAATTGCCCGCGCTGCTTTTGCCGCACCTGACGCTGGTGGTCTCGCCCCTGCTGGCGCTGATGCAGGACCAGCTGGCTTACCTGGCGCGCCACGGCATCGCAGCGGCCAGCATTGACTCGGCGCAAAGCCACGAGCAGACCCAGGCGGTGATGGCGCAAGCCCGCGCCGGTCAGCTCAAGATATTGATGATTTCGGTGGAGCGGCTGAAAAACGAGCGTTTTCGCAACTTCATCGCGCAAATTCCGGTTTCTCTGCTGGTGGTCGACGAGGCCCATTGCATCTCGGAGTGGGGCCATAACTTCCGCCCGGACTACCTCAAGCTGCCCGACTACCAACGCCAGTTTTCCATTCCCCAAACCTTGTTGCTGACCGCCACCGCCACGCCGGCAGTGGTGGCCGACATGCAAACCAAGTTTGCCATTGCTGCAGCTGATGTAGTTTGCACCGGCTTTTACCGCGCCAACCTCAACTTAAAGGTGGAGCCCGTCAGCGGCCAGGGCAAACTGCGCCGGCTGGTTCAGTGGCTGGCTGTACGCGCAGATCAGCCAAGCATTGTTTACGTGACGCTGCAAAAGACGGCCGAACAGGTGGCGCAGCATCTGAGTCAGCACGGGGTTGCCGCCCACGCCTACCACGCGGGCATGGTGCACGAACAGCGCGAGTCCGTCCAAAAGCAATTCATGACCGGGCACATCAACTGCATCGTCGCCACCATCGCCTTTGGCATGGGCATTGACAAAAGCGACATCCGCAACGTGGTCCACTTTGACCTGCCCAAGTCAATTGAGGGCTATAGCCAGGAGATTGGCCGCGCCGGGCGCGATGGTCTGCCCTCTGACTGTCTGGCGCTGGCCAACCGCGACAGCCTGCAGGTGCTGGAGAACTTTGTCTATGGCGACACGCCTGAGCTGCAGGGCATCCGCTGCGTGCTCGATGAGATTGATGCCGTGGCGCCTGGCAAAAATTGGGAGCTCACGCTGAGCGCTCTGTCTGTGCAAAGCAACATTCGCCTGCTGCCGCTCAAAACCCTGCTGGTGCAACTGGAGCTGCGCGGCATTCTGGCCGCGCGCTACGCCTATTTTGCCGAGTACCGCTTCAAATACCTGATTGCGCCCGAGGCGCTGCTGGCGCACTTCAGCGGCGAACGCCAGCAATTTGTGCAGGCCATTTTGAATTGCGCCAAGCAAGCGCGCACCTGGTGCACGCTCGACTTTGACGCGCTGCACCAGAGCTACCCAGCCGAGCACAGCCGGGTCATCACGGCGCTGGACTACCTGGTGACAAAAGGCTGGATCGAACTCGAGGCCAAGCAAATGACCGAGGTCTATGCGGTCTTGATGCCCGGCTTGGATGCGCCAGCGTTAAGCCGGGAACTGGCCGCGTATTTTGAGGCTAGGGAACGCAGTGAGATTGTGCGCATTCACGCCATGCTGGCGTTTTTTGCCAGTGAGCGCTGCCTGAGCCAGCAACTCGCCGCTTACTTTGGCGACACCGAAGCGCCGCGGCACTGCGGCCATTGCTCGGTCTGCGATGACCAGGTGGCGCACTTGCCGCAGGCTGAGCCCTTGCCAGCGCTGGCCGGGCAGAACTTCAGGGCGCTGTGCGGCGAGCTGCTGGCGCGACCACAGACGCCGGGCGCTCGCCCGATCAGCGCCGAGACGCTGACGCGCTTCCTGTGCGGCGTGAGCGCACCACTCTTGACCCAACTCAAGGCGCGTAGCCTGCCCGGCTTTGCCGCGCTGGAGCACTACCCCTATGCCGAGGTGCGCCACTGGGTGGCGCAGCAATTGGCCGGTCTTGAGCCAGCCCTGCCACCAACTGATTAAGATGTGGCATACCTGCAGTCGTGCGATGCGCATTTGTTCCTTCCCCATTGATGAAAATGATCGTTACTCCCCAATCCATGCAGTTCAAAGCCAGCTTGCCGCTGCAATGTGGTGCCGCGCTGCGTGACTACGCCCTGAGTTTTGAGACCTACGGCGAACTCAACGCCGCCAGGTCCAACGCCGTGCTGATCTGCCACGCCCTGAACGCTTCGCACCATGTGGCCGGCCGCTACGCGGGCCAGGACAAGTCCGAGGGCTGGTGGGACAACATGATCGGCCCCGGCAAGCCGCTTGACACCGACAAGTTCTTTGTCATCGGCGTCAACAACCTGGGCTCCTGCTTTGGCTCGACCGGCCCGATGCACACCAACCCCGACACCGGGCGCATCTATGGCGCCGATTTTCCGGTGGTCACGGTCGAGGACTGGGTCAACGCTCAAGCCCGCTTGCTCGATGCCCTGGGCATCCAGACGCTCGCCGCCGTGATGGGTGGCAGCTTGGGCGGCATGCAGGCGCTGAGCTGGGCGCTGCAGTACCCCGAGCGCGTGCGCCACGCCGTGGTGATTGCCAGCGCACCCAACCTGACGGCCGAGAACATCGCCTTTAACGAGGTGGCGCGCCGGGCGATTGCGACCGACCCCGACTTTCATGGCGGGCATTTTTATGCGCACGGCACGGTCCCGAAGCGCGGCCTGCGCATTGCACGCATGATCGGCCACATCACCTACCTCAGCGATGACGTGATGAACGAAAAGTTTGGCCGCCAGTTGATCGCCGCGGCCAAAGGGGGGGGGCAGGACGACTACCTGTTCAGCACGCTGGAGGCGGAGTTCCAGATCGAGAGCTACCTGCGCTACCAGGGCGACAAGTTTGCCGAGTACTTTGACGCCAACACCTATCTCTTGATCACACGCGCGCTGGACTACTTCGACCCGGCCCGCACCTATGGCGGCGACCTGAGCCACGCGCTTGCGCGCGCACGCTGCAAGTTTCTGCTGGTGAGCTTCAGCACCGACTGGCGCTTTGCGCCCAAGCGCAGCCGCGAGATCGTCAAAGCGCTGTTGCACAACCGGCTGGGTGTGAGCTATGCCGAGATCGACGCCCCCCATGGTCATGATGCCTTTTTGCTCGATGACCCGCGCTACACCAGCGTGATACGCTCTTATTTTGATAGTGTCGAGGTGACACCATGAGCGACCTGCAAACCATGGACGCGCTGGCCCAGCTGGTGCCCGAAGGTGCCCGCGTGCTCGACCTGGGCTGTGGCGACGGCGCCATGCTGGCGCACCTGCAGCGCACCCGCGGCTGCAGCGGCTACGGCATCGAGATTGACGACGCCAACGTGCTTGCCTGCGTCAAGCGTGGCGTCAATGTGATCCAGCTCAACCTGGACGAGGGGTTGTCGCTGTTTGAAGACGCCTCCTTTGACGTGGTGCTGCAGATCGACACCTTGCAGCACTTGCGCAACGCCGAGGTGATGCTGCGCGAGACGGTGCGGGTGGGGCGCTTCGGCGTGGTGGCTTTCCCCAATTTTGCGCACTGGCCGAACCGCCTGAGCATCTTGAGCGGGCGCATGCCGGTAACACGCCGCCTGCCCTACCAGTGGTTTGACACCCCCAATATCCGCGTCGGAACGCATGCCGATCTGGGCATTCTGGCGGGCCGCAACAGCCTCACGGTGCTCGACAGTTTTGGCCTGCAAAACGGCCAGGTGGTGCGCCGCCTGCCCAATCTACTGGCCGGTACCTCGGTCTACAAACTCTCACGATAAGGACGCCCATGACCATTTGCCTGCGCGCGCCCGCTCCATAACCCACTTCTAAACCAGGATTCTTTATGCCCTACCGCAATGCCACCCTTTTTGACCCGGTCCAGGCCGGTGAGCTCAAGCTCGCCAACCGCATCGTGATGGCGCCGCTCACACGTAACCGTGCGCCCGATGCCATCCCCACGGCGCTGATGGCTCAGTACTACACCCAGCGCGCCAGCGCCGGCCTGATCATTTCTGAAGCCACCGCCATCAGCCACCAGGGCCAAGGCTATGCCGACGTACCCGGCTTGTATGGCTCGGAGCAGCTGGAGGGCTGGAAGCACGTCACCCACAGCGTGCACGCGGCCGGCGGCAAGATCGTGGTGCAGCTCTGGCACGTGGGCCGGGTCTCGCACACCAGCCTGCAACCCGAGGGTGGCCAGCCGGTGGCGCCGTCAGCGATTGCCGCCGAGACCAAGACGGTGCTGCTGCAAGACGGAGTTCCGGTCTTTGTGCCGACTTCGGAGCCGCGCGCGCTGCAAGCCTATGAGCTGCCCGACATCGTGCACACCTACCAGGCGGCTGCGCGCAACGCGGTACAGACCGCCGGCTTTGACGGCGTCGAGATTCACGCCGCCAACGGCTATTTGTTAGACCAATTTCTAAAGGCGGGCTCCAACCTGCGCCGCGACGACTACGGCGGCAGCATCGAGAACCGCGCCCGCCTGCTACTTGAAGTGGTGCAGGCCGTGACTGCGGCCGTGGGCGGCGGGCGCGTGGGCATTCGTCTGTCGCCCGTGACCCCGGCCAACGACGCCTTTGACCCCGATCCGCAACCTTTGTTCGACTATGTGGTGCGCGAATTGGCCACCTTCAAGCTGGCCTACGTGCACCTGATTGAAGGCGCCACCGGCGGCGCGCGCGTATTGCCGGATCGCCCGTTCGACTACACCGGCCTGCGCCGCGCCTACCGGGCTGCCGGGGGCAAAGGCGCCTGGATGGTCAACAACGGACTGGACCTGGACCTGGCGCAAGCGGCCATTGCCGCAGGCGTTGACCTGGTGGCCTTTGGCCGCCCGTTCATTGCCAACCCGGACCTGGTTGAGCGCCTGCGCCGCGGTGGCCCGTTCAACGACTGTGACAGCAGCACTTTCTATGGCGGTGGCGCCAAGGGCTACACCGATTACCCCAGCGTGCCAACAGCCTGAACGCGCGCGCTTGGGCTGCTGAAAATCACTGAAACGCCACCTCAAAAAAGCTGCGCAGCTTGCGGCTGTGCAGCTGGTCAACGCGCTGCTCACGCAGTAGCTCAATCGCGCGGATGCCAATGCGCAGGTGCTGGTCGACGCGTTCGCGGTAAAAATGGTCCGCCATGCCCGGCAGCTTGATCTCGCCATGCAGTGGCTTGTCGCTCACACACAAGAGCGTGCCGTAGGGCACCCGAAAGCGAAAGCCGTTGGCCGCTATGGTGGCGCTTTCCATGTCGAGCGCCACCGCGCGGCTCTGGCTGAAGCGGCGCTGCGGGCCGTTGTCGGGCAGCAGCTCCCAGTTGCGGTTGTCGGTACTGGCTACGGTGCCGGTGCGCATGATGCGTTTGAGCTCTGGCCCGGTGAGTTGCGTGACGTCCGAGACGGCCGTGGTCAGCGCGACCTGAATCTCGGCCAGCGCCGGCACCGGCACCCACAACGGCAGTTCTTCGTCGAGCACATGGTCTTCACGCACATAGCCGTGCGCCAGCACGTAGTCGCCGAGCTGCTGGGTATTGCGCAGGCCGGCGCAGTGACCCAGCATGATCCAGGCGTGCGGGCGCAGCACGGCAATGTGGTCGGTGATGGTCTTGGCGTTGGCCGGGCCGACGCCGATATTGACCATGCTGATGCCGCTGCGATCAAAGCGCAGCAGGTGGTAGCCCGGCATTTGCGGCAGCCGGGGCGGCACCTTGCCCAGTTCATCACCCGTGCACGCGGCGCTTCCAAGGCGGCGCGTAACCACGTTGCCGGGCTCGACAAACGCAATGTAGTCGCTGGCCGGGTCGGCCATGGCGGCGTGGCCCAGGCGCACAAATTCATCAATGTAAAACTGGTAATTGGTAAACAGCACAAAGTTTTGAAAATGCTCGGGGCCCGTGCCGGTGTAGTGGCGCAGCCGATGCAGCGAATAGTCGACCCGCGGCGCCGTGAACAAGGACAAGGGTTGCGGCTCGCCCGGGCGCGGCTCAAAGGTGCCGTTGGCGATGCTATCGTCCATGGCGGCCAGGTCGGGCAGGTCAAAGACATCGCGCATCAACTGGCGGCGCTGCGGGCTCAGAGTGCCTTCAACATGGTCATGCTCGGCAAAGGAGAAATGCACCGGGATCGGCTGGGCGCTGGTGCCCACTTCCAGCTCAACCTGGTGGTTTTGAAGCAGCAACGTGAACTGCTCCAGGTAGTAGCTGGCGTACAGGTCCGGGCGGGTGAGCGTGGTCTCAAAGCGGCCCGGCCCGGCCACAAAACCAAAGCTCAGGCGCGAACTCTCGGGCGAGTGCAGGCGTGCCACGGTGTCGGTCTGCACCCGCACACAGGGGTAACAGGCGCGCACATGACCGGGCAAGTCCTCACCCGCGACAAAGCGCTGCATGGCGTGGCGCAAATGGCTGATGTTGGCGTCATAGATCTCACGCACCCGGGCCAGGGCGGCGGCCGGGTCGGTGAAACGGGCGGGGGCAATGAAGGCAGGCAAATAGGGCATGCGGCTATTGTCCACGCTCTGCAAGCTCGCCCTGTGGACCTGCCCAAATGGGGCGATACTGCGGGCCTCTCCAAGCGTTGGGGCTGCCCCACCCGGTTTCAGAAAGAAATGATTTATGTTGAAGTTCACCTGCTGCGATGCGGTCAAACAGTTTTCCGGGCATGCCACGGCGCCGTTACTGCGCGGCATCACGCGCGGCTACGAGCGCGAGTGCCTGCGCGTTGACCGCAACGGCACGCTGGCGCAAACCCCGCATCCGCTGGCGCTGGGCTCCAAGCTCACGCACCCCTGGATCACCACCGACTATTCGGAGGCGCTACTCGAATTCATCACGCCGCCATCGCAAGACCCGGCGTTTCCGCTACAGTTCCTGCGCGACATCCATCGCTACAGCGCCCAGCAGTTGCAGGGCGAATACCTGTGGGCCGGCTCCATGCCGTGTGTGCTCAGCAGCGGCCAGGAAATTCCAATTGCCGACTACGGCCCCTCCAATGCCGCGCGCTTCAAGTACGTCTACCGCGAGGGCTTGGGACTGCGCTACGGCCGCCAGATGCAGACCATTGCCGGCGCCCATTACAACTGGTCGCTACCGGCGGACTTCTGGCTGGCGCTGCAAGACTGCTGCAGCGCGGGCAGCCGCGGCCAGGACTTTGTCAGCGAGCGCTATTTCGGTCTGATCCGCAATTTTTTGCGCTTTGGCTGGCTGATTCCCTACCTGTTTGGCGCCTCACCCGCAATCTGCGAGTCCTTTCTGCAAGGCCATCCTTCCGATTTGCCGGAACTGGTGCCGGGCACGCGCTACGGGCCTTATGCCACCAGCCTGCGCATGAGCGACCTGGGCTACCAGAATCGGGCCCAAGACCAGCTGCACGTCAGCGTCAACTCACTGCTTGAATACACGCAAGCGCTGGAAGCCGCCATTCGCACGCCCGACCCGTTCTACGCGCAACTTGGCGTACGCGACGGCGAGCACTGGAAGCAGCTCAATGCCAACCTGCTGCAGACCGAGAGCGAGTACTACGCCGGCATGCGGCCCAAGCGGGTGGGCAAGCTGGGCGAGCGTCCGGCCAAGGCGCTGCAGACCTACGGCGTGGAGTACGTCGAGATGCGCCTGTTTGACCTGAACCCCTTCGTCGACATCGGCATAGTCCCCGAGCAGAGCACTTTTGCCGACGTGCTGCTGCTGATGTGCCTGTTTCGCGACAGCCCGCCCATCACCGCCCGCGAGCAAAGCGAAAACGATGAGAACAAGCACCGCGTCGTCAACCGGGGCCGCGAGCCCGGCTTGCAGCTGCTGGTGTACAACCGTGAGCAACCGTTTCGCGCGCTGGCGCACGAGCTGTTTGACGACATGCAACCCTTTGCCGAGATGTTGGATGCAGCCTATGGTGGCCGACGTTACAGCAGCACGATGCAGGGTTTGCGCACGCGTATTGACCAGCCCGAAACGACCCCGTCAGCGCAGGTTCTGGAAGCCTCCCGCACCCAGGGCGGATTTTTCAACTTTGGAATGGAGATGGCCCGGCAACACACCCAGGCGCTGCAAGCTCAGGCGCTCGATGCCGCGACGCTGACTAAATTTGCCACCAGTGTGAGGGACTCGCTGCAAGCGCAGCAAAGCATAGACAGCGCCGAACAGGGTAGTTTTGAAACGTTTGTGGCGCAGTATTACGCCTGAGTGCGCTCACCGTGCCCGCGCCATCGCTGCCAGGGCGTCAGATCACCCTGGTTCCACGGAACGACGAGAATGGAACGCATGCAAACATTACTCCTTTTACCAGCTGGCGCTCGCTACTGGCTTGTTCCCGCGTCGTTGTTGATCTTCGCGATGACGGGTTGCGGCTTTACACCAACCGTCGAAACCCAAGCGGTGCCGCCCACGAAGGTCGACATCAATCTGACGCGCGCCCAATCCATTGAAGTCGAACACAACCAGAAGTTTGCCCGCTGGGTCGCCCAGTTCAGCAGCACTGCACGCGCGGCCGGCATCCAGGATGAAACGCTCCGAATCGCATTCGACAACGTGCGCTTCGTCCCGCGCGTCATTGAGCTGGATCGAACGCAGCCCGAGTTCACCCGCCCCATATGGGACTACCTCGACAACGCGCTGTCGCCGCAGCGAATCGCCCGTGGCCAGGACAAGCTGCTGCAACTGAGCCCCGTTGTGGCGCCCATAGCAGCGCACTACGGCGTCCCGCCAGAGGTTCTCGTCGCCATCTGGGGCATGGAGAGCAATTACGGCAGTTTTGTGGGCGACATCCCGACCATTGACGCGCTGGCGACGCTCGGTTACGAGGGTCGCCGTGAGGAGTGGGCCCGTAGCCAGTTGCTCGCCGCATTGAGAATTCTGCAAAATCGTGACATCGACCGCGCGCAGATGATCGGTTCGTGGGCAGGCGCAATGGGCCAGACGCAGTTTTTGCCCTCGAATTTTTTAGCCTATGCGGTCGATGCCGATGGCGATGGCCGACGCGATATCTGGAACAGCCTCCCCGATGTGATGGCTTCAACCGCCAACTTCCTGGCCAGCTCCGGATGGCAAGCCGGCCAGCCCTGGGGGATTGAGGTGCGCTTGCCGGCGGGATTCGACTACGCGCGCGCTGACCCCGACGTGCGCCAGCCGACGACCCAATGGACGCAGGAAGGCGTGCAATCGATGGACGGCGCGCCGCTGCCGCTCTTGGCTGACAGTTCGATCTTGCTTGCAGCCAGCGCGCGCGGGCCGGCCTTCCTGATAGGCCCCAACTTTCGCACCATCCTGCGCTACAACAACTCGAGCAGCTATGCACTCGCGGTCGGTTTGTTGGCGCAAAGGTTGAACGACGGCCCCGTAGTGCAGACGCCCTGGCCGCGCGATTTGCAGTTACTCTCGCGCAGCCAGTTGCTGGTGCTGCAGACTGCACTCAATCAGTTGGGATTTGACAGTGGCGCGCCCGACGGCGTGATGGGCCCGGCCACGCGCGGCGGCGTTCGTCGATACCAACTGAGCCTGGGCCTGCCGGCGGACGGCTATCCGACGCTGGATCTTCTGCAGCGACTGCAGTGAGCGGGCGGCATCGCTGGCTTCGGTGCTGCCTTGGCTCGGTGAATTTCAGCCTGCAAGTCGAAGTAGTGGTGGCGCTTGTACGGTTGCGTTACGGCCCCGGGCCTTGGCCAGATAGAGGGCGTCATCGACCCTTTTGAACCACGTTGCAACATCCTCACCGGCAGACAGTTCCGCCACACCAAACGAAGCCGGCAGCGCAATTTTGCCTGCGGGTTCATGCATCACAGTTTCTGAGAGAAGACCGCGAAGCCGATCGGCCAACACGAAAGCTGCGTCGCCAGTGGTCATAGGCAACAGCACCAGAAACTCCTCGCCGCCAACCCGCGCCAGCAAATCGCCGTCACGCAGTTGGGCCTTCACGGTGTTCACGACGGTTTGCAAGGCCCGGTCCCCCACAGGGTGCCCGTAGCGGTCATTGATGGACTTGAAGTTATCCAGATCAAACATCATGATGCAAGCGGTTGCGCCGTGACGCTGTCGAATAGAGACCTGCTGCTCCAATTGCTCAAAAATGTGACGGCGACTGAACGCGCCCGTGAGCATGTCATGGGTGACTACCTCGTTCAAACGTGCAAGCGCAGATTGCAATTGCGCGTTCTTTGCCTCCAACTGCGCGTGGTTTTCATGAAGTTCCAAGCGCGCCGTGGACAGTTGCATGACCAGAGCCGCGTTACGAACCGAGTGGGTGAGTTCACGGTGGAGTTCTTGCTCTACCTCGCGTGCGTAGCGAATTTGCACGGCAAAGAGCACCAGCAGGCCCGCGGCAATTTGCAAAACATAGGGGTTATCCACATACGCCAGTTGCACCAGTGGCGGCAGCAAAATACCGATGGAAAACATCAAGGTGGCACCTCGAAAGGCCGACATGATGATCATGCAAACCCCAGAGACACCCACCAGCACCGTCAGGTTGAGCAGATACAGAAGATAGTATCCATCAGCCCAGAAAAACCAAACCGAGGAGCCCCACGCAAGGCCCACCAGGCCAGCGCAAACAATTTGATACCGGGCCCACCGCTGAGCTTCTTCGTTGCGGCGCGCGCTGCGTCGGTAGCGCATGCCAAGGACAACAATCGCCACTTCAACGGCGTTAATAAGGCTCAACCAAGCCAACGCCACGAGCCATCCAGAAGCGGCTGCCCCAACCCATGCCAGCAGCAGCGTCCCCAGAGGCGATGTCAACGCACCAGCGACCGATCGATCAGTAAATACCCTGGTGCGTTCGCCCAAGACCCTGCGCGCAATCAAGCGGTCATCAAGATCAGGAACACGTTGACCAGCCATTATTCTTCCTTAGGGGCGCTTTGACTCACTGCCTGATGCACTATTTACCGTCGTTTGAACATGCCCCCATTCGGAATCGAATGGTCAGCAAGCGCGCCAGACAGGCGCCAGAAAAGTCGGCATGAGCCTAGCACAAGGCGCAGTGCGCGTGTATTTTTTCTCAGTCGCGGGTGCGATTCAAAGTGATGTGGGCTTCAGATCAATGGTTCTTTGCCGAAGCACTCAGGTGCGTCTATTGGGTCGGGGCAGATATCACGGTGGTAGGTGAATCAGCCGGGCGATGCGGTCAATGGGCAGCACGCACACCGGGCAGCCGGGGCCATGCACCATGCGCACCTGGGGCGGCAACAGGTCGGATCAGGCCGTAGCGCGAGATGGCGTGGGTGTGGCCGCCGCAAAATTCCATGAAACTGTAGTTGCGCCCGGGCTGCGCCCGGGCTGCGCCCGTTTGGCGATCTTGAGGGCCAGCGTTTTGGCAACTTCGCCGTCGCGGAACTCGTCGATGTATTTCGTGGGGCCACTGCGGTTGAATCGGCCATCTCGGAGAACAGCGCCAGCGTGCGCGCGGCCTCTTCGGGGTCCAGTTTGGACAGCGCATAACCGACGAGAAGAATGACATAGTCCCCGACCTGAACATCGTCGAGCAGCGCCAGCGAAATTTCCTTTTTGACGCCCCCCAGATCGACCATGGCCCAATCACCTGCCGGCCCGCAGCCCACCTCAATGACTTTGACCGGTAATGCAAGACACATCAGTTTGTCTCCAGATAGTTCATGCCAACCCAGGCTTGCCCGAGTGCGATGCTGCCATCGCCCGGCGAGGTGCGGATCGGTGCCAGCACAGTGAGGCCGCGTTGCTCCAAATTTTGCCGCAAGCCGGACGATAACAAGGTGTTGAGAAAGCAACCGCCGCCCCAGGCCAGGGTCTTGAGCCCGGTGGCGTCTGCGGCTCGCATGACCCAATCAGTCAACGCGGCGATTAGGGTCGCGTGAAAGCGGGCCGCAGCCTGGTTGACATCCGGCGCGCAGTCGAGCGAAGCCAGCAGGGGCAACAGGTTCAGCTGACCGCTGTCGGTGATGGTCCAGCCGTCCGTCATGGGGTCTGGCCAGCCCTTCTCCTCTATAAAAATAGTAGCTTCTTGGGCAAGAAGGACGGGGGCTAGAGCCTCATAAGTCATGTAGGAACACAGGCCCAGCAAAGCCGCAGCGGCATCAAACACGCGCCCCATGCTGGACGTGCGAGGGCAGTTGAACTGGCGCTCCAGCATGGTGGCCACGGTCGCTGCGCCGGGCTCCTGAAAGCGCCTGGGAATGTCAGCGTTGCGGCCCAACTCATGCCATACGCAGGCTGCCATGCGCCAGGGTTCGCGGGCGGCCTTATCGCCACCGGGCAGGGCCAAGGGCCGCAGGTGGCCCAAGCGCTCAAACTGCGCGCCCTCAACTTTGAGCAACTCGCCGCCCCAGGCTGTGGCGTCCGTACCCAGACCCACACCATCGAGCGCCAGCCCCAACAGCGCCCCGTGCCAGCCATGCTCGGCACAGACCGCGCCGATGTGCGCATGGTGATGCTGCACCGCCAGCGTGGGCAGCCCGTGCTGCGCGGCAAAGCTGATGGCGGCGCGGGTGCTGTAGTCATCGGGATGCAAATCGTGCGCTACCAGGCTTGGCTTGACATTGAGCAGATCGCACAAGCGCTGCACCGTCTCATCGAGAAAGGCACAACTGGCCGCGTTGTCCAGGTCGCCAATGTGCGGTGACAAGTAGGCCTCATTGCCCCGGGTAACGCAGACGGTGTTCTTGAGGTGGGCGCCAAAGGCCAGCACCGAGGGGCCGCTATGGGGCAAGCTGATGGCCGCGGGCGCGTAACCGCGGCTGCGCCGGATGAACTGCCAGCCCGCTCCCATGGGCGCAATCACGCTGTCGTCGCAGCGCGCCACGATGTCACGGTCGTGGTCCAGAAAGGCATCGGCAATATCGGCCAAGCGCGTGTGCGCCTCCAAGCTGTCGCGCACGATCGGCTCGCCGCCCGGGTTGGCGCTGGTCAGCACCAGCACCATGGCCTGTGGCTCGCTCAGCCATTGGGTGCCCGCAGGCCGCCCCGCCGCTTCATGAAACAACAAAAAATGGATCGGCGTGGTCGGCAGCATCACGCCCAGATTCAACAGCCCGGGGGCGACGCCGGGCAATGCCGCAGCGCCACCAATCGCGGTTCGCAGCAACACGATCGGGCGCTCGCGGCTCTCCAGCAGAGCCCGCTCTGCATCCGATACCTGCGCATACGGCGCCACACTGGCGACGTTGGCCAGCATCACGGCCAAGGGCTTGGCCTCGCGGTTCTTGCGCCAGCGCAGCCGCGCCAGCGCCTCTGGGTTGCGCGCATCGCAGGCCAGATGAAAACCGCCCAGGCCTTTGATGGCGACGATGTGCCCGCTTTGCAGCAGTTGCAGCGTTTGAGCGATCGGGTCGCCCGTGATCGCCTGCGCCTGCGGGTCAGACAAAGTCAGCCGCGGGCCGCATTGCGGGCAACAGGTGGTCTCGGCATGAAAGCGCCGGTTCGCTGGCGCCGTGTAGTCTGTCCCACAAGCCGGGCACAGCGGGAACGGCGCCATGCTGGTTTGCGGCCGGTCATAAGGCAGCTCGCGTGTGACGGTGAAGCGTGGGCCGCAGTGGGTGCAGGTGATGAAGGCGTGGCGATAGCGTCGGCTGGTGGGCTCAAACAGTTCGTCCAGGCAATCAAAGCATACGGCCACATCAGGGCCAATGGCGGTGCTGGCCTGCCCCGATTGGCTGGCCAGGATGGTAAAACTCGTGAAAGCTTCGGCCAGCGCCGCTTGAGCCTGCACCGTGGCGACGCGCGCCAACGGGGGCGCCTCAAGGCGCAGACGCTCAAGCAGCTCGGCCAGCCGCAGCGCGCTGCCCTGGGCCAGCAGCTCTACGCCCTGGGCATCGTTGCGCACCCAGCCGGTGAGTTGCAACTGCTGCGCCAGGCGCCAGACAAAGGGCCGGAACCCGACGCCTTGTACAACGCCGGTGACGCGAATGCGGTGTGCAAGCAAGGGCGCTCACCTGGCCTGCGCTTGCAACTGGGCTTCGAGTTGCGCCACGCGGGCTTTCAAAGCTTGCACCGTCTGCGCTCTGGCCGCACCGGCCTGGGTCACGCCATCGCGCAAAAAGCTCAGCCACTCGTTCAGGCCCTCCCCGCTGGTCGCCGAGAGCGCAATCACCCGGATGGCGGGGTTGACCCGACGCGCAAACGCAATCGCCGCCTCGACGTCGTAATTCAGATGCGGCAACAGGTCAATCTTGTTGAGCAGCATCAGGCTGGCGGCGCGGAACATGTCGGGGTACTTGATGGGTTTGTCTTCACCCTCGGTCACTGACAGAATCACGACCTTGTGCGCCTCGCCCAAATCAAAGGCCGCCGGGCACACCAGGTTGCCCACGTTTTCGATCATCAAGAGTGAGTCGTGCGCAAGTTTCAGGTGATCCATCGCGTGCCCGACCATGTGGGCATCCAGGTGACAGCCCTTGCCGGTGTTGATCTGGGCCGCCTGGGCGCCGCTGGCGCGAATGCGCTCAGCATCCAGGCTGGTCTGCTGGTCGCCCTCAATCACCGCCACAGCCTGCGGGCCCAGCAAAGCGATCGTCTTACAAAGCAGCGTGGTCTTGCCAGAGCCGGGGCTCGACACCAGGTTCAGCGCAAAAATGCCGCGTTCGGTCAGGGCTTGCCGGTTGGCCTGTGCGTAGGCGTTGTTCTTGGCCAGGATGTCCTGTTCGATCTGCACCATGCGCTGGGGAGCAAGACCGGGGGCGTGGGCGTGCGCGTGCACCGGGGCGTCATCGTGCGAATGGGGGTGGGGGTGGGGGTGGCTGTCGTCGTGCCCTTGTCCATGCGCGCTCTCGCCCTCGATCCTGACTTCAGCTTCACCACAGCCGCAAGTGATACACATCGCCGTCTCCTTATTTGGTCAGCTGGGGGACAGGGGCAAGCTCATTTCAAGCAGCTGCGCCCGGTACCGCAACATCTCAGGATACTTCAAGTTCCTTGACCCGCATTTCTGTGCCACCGGTCACCTGCAATGGGAAGCCGCCGCACTGCGGGCATTCACCAAATAACTCTGTCATCGGCACCGTCTTCTCGCATGCCATGCACCAGCCGCTGCCAGGCACGGCAATGATCTCCAGCCGCGCTCCTTGGGCCAGGCTACCGCGCGTCACGGCGTCAAAGCAAAATGCCAAGGCCTGCGGCTCCACGCCCGAGAGCTGGCCAATTTCAAGCCAAACGGTGCTGACCTTGGCAAAGTGATCCTTGCGCGCCGCCTCTTCGATCAGCTGCAAGACCCCTTCAACGAGTGACATTTCATGCACGGCAGCGTCAGAACAAGGTCGCCAGCGAGGCCGGTGAAAAGTCCATCAATTCAGCTTGGCGACCATCACGAATCTTCTGCACCCAGTGCGGGTCGTTGATCAAGGCGCGCCCAACCGCGACCAGGTCAAAGTCACCGCGGTCAAAGCGGCGCAGCAGTTCATCAAGCGAGGCCGGTTGGGACGACTCGCCGCCAAAAGCGGCAATGAATTCGCCGCTCAAGCCAACCGAACCGACCGTGATGGTGGGCTTAGCCGTGAGCTTCTTGGCCCAACCAGCAAAATTCAGGTCAGAGCCCTCAAACTCCGGCTCCCAAAAGCGCCGCTGCGAGCAATGGAAGATGTCGGCACCGGCGTCGGCCAGCGGCCGCAACCAGGCTTCCATCTCTTGCGGGGTTTTGGCGATCCGGGCCGTGAAATCTTGTTGCTTCCACTGCGACAGGCGAATGATCACCGGGTAGTCGGGGCCGACTGCGGTGCGCACGGCGCGCAAAATATCGGCCGCAAACTGGCCGCGTTGCACCAGCGTGCCACCAAAACGGTCGGTGCGCGCATTGGTGCCGTCCCAGAAGAACTGGTCAATCAGGTAACCGTGGGCGCCGTGCAGTTCAATCGCGTCAAAGCCGAGCGTTTTCGCGTCCAAAGCCGCCTGCGCGAAGGCGGCGATGGTGTCGGCAATGGCGCAATCAGTCATCGGTTCGCCAAATTGCTTGCCCGGTGACGACAGGCCCGAGGGGCTGTCCACCGGCCCCGGTGCGACCCAGTCGGAGCGCCGATTGCGCGCCGCGCCCACATGCCAGAGCTGCGGCGCCATCACGCCACCGGCAGCGTGCACGCCGTCAATCACCTGCTTCCAGGCCGCCAAGGCGTCCGTGCCCCAGAAGCGCGGCACGGCCGGGTCGTTCGACGCTGAGGGGCGATTGACCACCGTGCCCTCTGAAATGATCAGCCCCACGGCCGCTTCGGCGCGGCGCCGGTAGTAGTCAGCCACCTGGGTTGTCGGCACGCCCCCGGGCGAGAACGAACGCGTCATCGGCGCCATCACCACCCGGTTGGGCAGTTTCAGGGTCTTGAGCTGGAAGGGTTGAAACAGGGAATCGATGGGCATGAAAGTCCTTGGTAGCGTTGGTCAAAAATGTGGGTTATGGATTGTAGGATTCGCAGCTGGCGCAGTGGCCAGCGCCCAGGCGGCCCGGGTCGCGCAGGCGTCCCAACCTGATTTGAACAGCTGCTTGTCAGTTGGCGCACCGATGGGTTTGCCACCTGAATCACCCAATATTTATACGTTTTTAGCCTCTAGCCCGCATGGAATATGCGTCATAAGCTATGAAATTTGATTAGATTTCGTGCTGACCGCCAGCCAGGCGCCTCAACGCAATCGATTCAGCACCGCGAGAATCGGCAGCAGCACGCTGGCGCCGAGCTTTTTGGAGCGCTCGCCGTTCCAGCCGACCCGCAGGTCCGGCAGATCGGCGTTGTCTTTGAACGGCATCTCGATGGTGAAGGAGAGACAGTCAAAGTGCTGACCAACCCACTTGGTGGCCAGCGTCAGGTTGGACTCGCCCGCCGGCGTACGGCCATAGCCGTGGGTGCTTTGAAAATCAGGGCAAGTGGCAAGCCAGGCCGACTTGAAGCTGTTTTCCAGGGCTTCGAGGCGCGGCGTGTAACCGGGGTTGCCTTCGCAGCCCGCCACAAAGTTGTAGGGCAGGCCCTCGTCGCCATGCGCGTCCAGGCACAGATCGACGCCGAGCTGCAGCATCTTCTGACGCACCAGGAACACCTCGGGTGAGCTCTCCAGGCTGGGCGTGGCCCATTCGCGGTTCAGGTTGGCACCGGCCGCGTTGGTGCGCAGGTTGCCGCGCACGGCACCATCGGGGTTCATGTTCGGCACGACGTAAAACACGCATTGGGTGAGCAACACCCGTGCCACCGGGTCGGCGCCATCAAGCAATCGCTGCAGACAACCCTCGGCAAACCACTCGGCCATGGCTTCGCCGGGATGCTGGCGCGCGATCAGCCAGACCTTCTTTTTCTGCGCCAGGGGCATGGCGTTGTGCGCATCGGTCAGGACCAGCAGCGTCATGTCGCGACCGTCCAGCGTGCTGCCCAGGCGCTCTTGCGTGACGTGGCGGCAGCCCGTCAGCGAAGCCAACAGGTCCAGATGCCGCTCGTAGGAATAGGGCTCGAAATAAGCAAAATAAACGCATTGGCTCTCGGGCGTGAGCCCAAAGGACAAGACCTGGCCGTCAAACTCGGTGTCGATGCGAAACCAGTGTTGGCGGTCATGGCTGGCAACCGCGCGGTAGCCCTCCCAGCCCTTCGGGTACGCCGACTGACCGGCATTGAGCAAGCGCAGCCGCACCGGCACGCCGCAAGCGCCCTGCAACGAGAAATGGAACCACTGCGCAAAGTCGCTGGCGTTGTCGCGGCGGATATGGAGTTGAATATCCTGCGGGTCCGCCAGACTCAGCACCTCGATGGCGCCGGAGTCGAACTCGGTGGAGATGTGGAGTTGGGTCACCTTCAGGCTCCGAGAAATTCACCGACCGACTTGAGGTCTTCAACCCGGTCGCAAATGGCTTTGATAACCATCAAAATGGGCACCCCGAGCAACAAGCCCCAGGGGCCCCAGAGCCAGCCCCAGGCCAGTACGCCAACAAAAATAGCCACCGGATTCATTTTGCTGGCGCGGCTGGTCAACCAGGGCGTCAACAAAAAACCTTCGATGCTGTTGATCACCAGCGAGATGCCAGCCACCAGCAACGCCATCTCCAGTGTGCCAAACTGCATGAAGCCGACCATGGCCGAACCGGCCGTGACGATCACATTGCCAATGTAGGGAACCAGATTGAGAACGCCGGCGGCAACACCCCAAACCGCCGCTTGCTCCAGCCCCACGGCCAACAAGCACAACCAGGTCGCAACACCCACCACCGCGCTGGTGAAAAGCTGCACCAGCATGTAGCGCTGAATCTGGTCATTGATCTCGTTGAGCGCCTGCAGCGTGACTTTTTTGCGGCTCAGCGTCGGTCCGGCCAGTTTGACCAGCTTGCGCCTGAAGGTGTCGCCAGAGGCCATCAGGAAGAATGTAATCAAAGCGACGATCCCGACCTGGCCCAACATGGCAAGCAGTCCCATCGTGCCGCTCCACAAATAGTCATTGATGGCAAACTTCGGCTTTTCGATCTGCACCCGCTGCACACCGCGCTGAACCGGCGCAGCCCGGTTCGACTCTTCGGCCGCCTGCTCCAGTTGGCTGGCGGCTTTCTGCATGGTCACCAGTGTGTTGTCCTCTTTTCCCTGCAGCGCGCGAATGGAGTAGCGCAGCTTTTGCGCAGCCACCGGCAAAGATTCGACCAGCTCGGCCGCATCGTCGCTGAGTGAATACACGGTGCCGCCGACACCCGCCACAATGCCCAGCACCAGGACGGCCGCGCTCAAGGCGCGGGGAATCCGGCGATGCGCCAGCCAGTCCACCACGGGCGACAGTCCATAGCTGAACAGCAGTCCGACCATCACGGGAATAAATACCGCGCTGGCCCAGCGCAGCATGAACACACTGGCCAGCGTGGCCAGCACCACGAGCGACAAGCTGCGCACATCGACCGGCATGTGCAGCAGCACACGGGACAGTTCGGCGGTCGTCGCCGCCCCGCTCGACGGCTCCGCACCGGCGTCACCGGGAGGCGTTGAGGTTGTTTCCATGTCGGTTGGCTCCATGTCTAAATCATCGGACTAGAAATGCAGTGGCATGTCGTCGCGCGGGTTGCGCGGCACACTGGCGCCCGGGTCGGCACTCGACTGGCGAAGGTTGGCGACCTCCAGGTTGGTCAGGCGCGCATTCGTGTCAAATTCGTTTTCCATGGCCCTATTGGACATGAATTTTGCGTGACCCCTTGATTTTCACGGACTGGCCTGTGGCGGCCATTTTTTGTTGGGAGTGTGTAGGTTTAGACGGGTGTTTCTTGGTGCTTTTTCATTTACCGATGCCGACCTGCCGGCGTTTTCCATCATCGGGCTGGTGCGTCCGCGTGGTTATCTGGACCCCAACGCCAACCACATTGGACCTGGCCCGCCAAAGAAAACCACGTCGTGTGGCTGCAAATTACGCAGTAGTTGCCAAGCGCGCTGCCCTGGCCCGTCTTCCCTAAGTTACTCTGGGCGAACCGCCGGGTGTGAGCAGCCCTGCCGGGGCAGCGCGCCGGGCCGGATAATCGGGGGATGAGTACAAACGAAACCAAGGCAGCCGCTGCCGTCACCGCCCCCCTTTCCACTGCTGGCAAGGGCTTCGAGTCCCTGCCCCTGAACCCGGCCACCCTGGCGAATCTGGAACAACTGGGTTATCTGGAAATGACGCCCATTCAGGCCGCCAGCCTGCCCACCGCCCTGGCCGGCAAAGACCTGATTGCGCAGGCCAAGACCGGCAGCGGCAAGACTGCCGCTTTCGCCCTGGCCTTGCTGACCAACCTGAACCCGCGCCGTTTTGCCGTGCAAGCCCTGGTGCTGTGCCCCACGCGTGAGCTGGCCGATCAGGTGACGATCGAAATTCGCCGGCTGGCCCGCGCCACCGACAACATCAAGGTCGTCACCCTGTGTGGCGGGGTGGCCTTGCGCGGCCAGCGCGCCTCGCTGGAGCAGGGCGCGCACATCGTGGTGGGTACGCCGGGGCGCATCATGGACCATCTGGAGCGCGAGTACCTCAACCTCGAAGCCCTGAACACCCTGGTGCTGGACGAAGCCGACCGCATGCTGGACATGGGCTTTTTTGAGGACATTGCCACCGTCACCAAGCAATGCCCGAAAGAGCGGCAAACCCTGCTGTTCTCCGCCACCTACCCGGAAGGCATCGAAAAACTGGCGAAGCAGTTCATGCGCGATCCGATCCAGATCAAGGTCGAGTCGCAGCACACCGAGAGCCTGATCGAGCAACGTTTTTACGAGGTCACACGCCACACCCGGCTGGCGACCGTGGCGCAGTTGCTGAACCACTTCCGGCCCATCAGCACGCTGGCGTTTTGCAACACCAAACAGCAGTGCAAAGACCTGGTGACTTACCTGCAGGAGCAGGGCTTTAGCGCGCTGGCGCTGTATGGCGAGCTGGAGCAGCGCGAGCGCGACCAGGTGCTGGCGCAGTTTGCCAACCGCAGCGCGTCCATCCTGGTGGCCACCGATGTGGCCTCGCGCGGCCTGGACATCACACAACTTGAAGCCGTGATCAACGTCGACATCACGCCCGACCCCGAGGTCCATGTGCATCGCATTGGCCGCACCGGGCGCGCCGGTGAATCTGGCTTGGCCTTGAGCCTGGCGAGCATGAATGAAATGGGTGCGGTCGGCAAGATCGAGCAGTACCAAAAGCGCGAATCGGTGTGGCACAAGCTGGAAGAACTCACGCCCACCGGCGAGGGGCCGCTGAAGCCACCGATGGTGACGCTGCAGATTCTGGGTGGCCGCAAAGAAAAGATTCGTCCCGGCGACGTGCTGGGCGCCTTGACCGCCGATGCGGGCTATAACCGCGAGCAAATTGGCAAGATCATGGTGACCGAATTCACCACCTTTGTGGCGGTGCAGCGCGACATTGCGCTGGCCGCGATGCAAAAACTCAACGCGGGCAAGATCAAAGGCAAAAGCGTGAAAGTACGGCTTTTGTAGCTTTTACGCGCAGCGTCATCGTGTAAGGCAAATACCGACACGCTTTACAGCCACTTACTGACTTCAGCGCACCCGGTGGGCAACTACAGTTGTCTCATGCGCCAAATGACCCCGAAGGCGCTTGGAACCCACCGGAGAATCCTGATGAACAACACTGCTCTTGAACTCAATCCCTTCAGCCTGATGATGGAACCCGAACGCGTGTTGCAAACCATGGAGCGTTCGCAGCAGCTGCGCGGCCTGCGCCGCCACAAGCTGCACCCGCTGGACAAACCCTTGATTCCCTACACCAGTGAAGCGCTGGCCAGCCGCGCCGCGTATGACGAAGAGATCGATGCGCAGGACCGTCTGGCCCATGCCAAAGCTTTCTTGCTGAACTGAGTCCAACGGCGCCGCTGCGCCTGAGCCCGACCCGACTGCGAGCAGCGCAAAGGGTGCAATTCAAAGTGATGTGGGCTTCAGATGACTGGTTTTTTCCGAAGCACTCAGGTGCGGCTATTGGGTCGGGGCTGATACCACGGTGGTGGGTGAATCAGCCGGGCGATGCGCTTTGCTACGTGTCCACCGCCCGCTTCGCGAGCTCCTCCTTGACCTCCGCAAAACGCATCACCCGACTGATTCTGCGAGCGATTGGGTACGCCGACAGGGGGAAGTCAAAAGTTGCCTGCGGTGGGTGTGATGCGAATTAATGAGCGCCTTCTACGGCAGCAATTTTGACTTCGACGGCGTCAGGCACGGTGATTGGGCTATGCGACCGGGCTACTGCGTGAAAGGCGCGCGCCGACAAGCGCTTGCGCACCCCAGCCTAAAAACCCGGTTTTCAAGTCGACAATTTTCGCGCAGAATGGCGTTTGCCCGGCCTGCGCTCCTGTCGCAGCGGGCCTAGCCGATGCGCCATAGCCCGTCCCCACCCGAAGTGCAAGCGTCCCCTGCGGCGCCGCCCTACCGCGACCGCAAACGTTATGCCTGGCTGTTGTCCTTGCTGGTGCCCGCCACCGTGGTCATCGGCCCGGCGCTGATGCTGGCCAGTGGCGATGTGCGTGCGCTGTGGATTCCGGCGATTTTCTTTTACATCGTCGCACCCCTGTTGGACTGGCTCTTGGGCGAAGACCTGAGCAACCCGCCCGAGAGCGCGGTGCCGGCACTGGACGCCGACCGCTACTACCGCCGCATCACCTACGCGCTGGTGCCGGTGCTGTGGGCGGCCTTCATATTCAGCGCCTGGTTTGTGGGCACGCACGCCCTGCCCTGGCACGGCTTGCTGGCGATGGTGCTGATCACCGGTTCGGTGGGTGGCTTTAGCATCAACCTGGGCCATGAGCTGGGCCATAAAAATACGAAACTGGAACGCTGGCTGGCCAAGCTCATTCTGGCGCCCACGGCTTATGGCCACTTCTTCATCGAGCACAACCGCGGCCACCACCGTGACGTGGCAACACCGCTGGACCCGGCCTCCTCGCGCATGGGCGAGTCGATTTACCATTTTGTGGGGCGGGAGATGCCCGGTGCGTTCAAACGCGCCTGGAAGCTCGAATCCGACCGGCTGCAGCGCGTGCAACTGCCCCTGTGGTCGCTGCACAATGAAATTCTGCAACCGGCTTTGATCACGCTGCTGCTGTGGGGCACGCTGCTTGCCTGGCTCGGGATCGGGTTGCTGCCGTTTTTGCTGATTGCGTCGTTCTGGGCCAACTTCCAGCTGACTTCGGCCAACTACATCGAGCATTACGGGCTGCTGCGCCAGCTGCGCGCGCCCGGCAAATATGAAATCTGCCAGCCGCACCACTCCTGGAACAGCAACCACATTTTCTCCAATTGGGCGCTTTTTCACTTGCAGCGCCACTCCGACCACCACGCGCATCCGCTGCGGCGCTACCAGTCACTGCGCCATTTTGAGAATCTGCCGCGCTTGCCCAGCGGCTATTTCGGCATGTTCACCGTGGCCTATATTCCGGCGCTGTGGCGCTATGTGATGAATGAACGGCTGCTTGGGGTGGTCGGGCGCGATGCGAGCCGCATCAACCTGGACCCGCGCCAACGCGCCGCCCTGATTCGGCGTTACGGTCTGCAGGACACGGCGCAGGCCAAAGAATCGCAGCTCGCGTAATTCTTGGGCTTATTGACCGCGCACCGCGGCAGCGCGCAATTTGTCTTTTTTGCTTGGGCGCAGGCCCTTGATGCCACCGGTGCCAGGCGGCGTGGCGCTCGCGTCACCCACCGGTGCAGGATTGAGCGTCGTGGGCTCAAAACCGGCAACCTGCTCACGCACCAGACTCAAGCCCTGGCGCTTTTCAATCAAGCGCCAATGCGCGTCGCTGCTGGCACTGACAAAGCTCAAAGCCACGCCTTTTTCGCCTGCGCGGCCGGTACGCCCGATGCGGTGGATGTAGTCCTCGGCGACGATCGGCAGGTCGAAATTGACCACCTG